>NZ_QEPO01000002.1 GCF_003252725.1 Haemophilus parainfluenzae | reverse complement strand
TGCCAGTTTTTGCTTGGCTATATGAATTAGCTGGATCAGCTTTGGTTTAGTTTTATGCATTGTTTATTCCTTTTTAAAACACATTATTCAGCCCACTTAAACGTGGCTTAAATGGGCTGTAAATGGGTTTATTTTTCTCGCTGAAGGATCTCGTCAATAACTGGATCATTCAAAATAATTCTCTCAATAAAGCCAATCAACATACGACCAGTTTCATTGGGATTTTCGACTTTCGCACTAACTTCCCATTCGTCATTATCTTGGGTGCAAAAATCTAATTTTATTTTGTGTTCGAAACCACTTTTGACGTTATCGTCCATACCCTCAATCACAATCCAACCCGCTCTCACAATTTCAGGCAACTTAAACATCAAACAAGTCATCGCGTCCTTCACATATAAAGCTGGGGCTTGATGGTATTCTGTGTTTACATTAAAGGTTAAATCGTCATCACCGACTCCCACTTTAAGCTCAAACGTTACTGAATATTTTTTTTCTTCCATTTCACTCATCTCACCAATCTCATTCTTAAACCTGGCAGTAAGTTTTGTACGTTGCCAACATAAACCGCCGCGTGTTGATTTTGCCCTGTGCGTAACGCGCGAAGCGCGTGTGTGAGCTGTTTTGCCGCTTGTTCTAATTGCTCGTCTAAGCGCATTTTTTCTTGCTCAGTCATCTTGCATATCTCCATTCACCTTTCGGCATTTTGTCTGTAATGTCAGCCTCTGCCCATTTTAAAAACTTGGTTATGCTGATTTTTGGATAGCGGCGTCCTCTTCTCACTGATGGGCTGTCATATTGCACACCATCAACAAACCCCTCTTTATTGTCATAAATAAGCCCAATCCACATTATTTGTCTATCCCCTAATAATGGTGGGAAACCGTGTTCTTTAGGACTTTTCGCGGAGTAAATATGCCCAACCCGTAAATCATCTTTTGTTAGCTCAGTCATACTTCCTCCACTTCAACCACATCGTCAATTTCTGTAATGGTGTGCGGCAGTTTATTTACATCGCATACATTTAGGTCGCACATATCTAAAACTTGTTCGTTGCTTTCTGCTTCAACAACGGCTTCTACTAAACAGTAAAAACGTGCTATATATTTCGCCATAATTTCCTCCTAGAAAGGTTTTCTAATTACTCGGTCACAAAATGCGCCACGCCATTTGCACCATTCTTTATTTTTTTGGCCGCTCGCATTTAGCTCTGCGATTGCCCATTGTTCCTTGGCGTCTTGTAAGTCGCCTTGGCGTTCACTTTTTGCCGCTTTTTCACTGTAATATTTGAAGCGGTTAAACTTGTGGATGTTTCCCATTTTTTGTTTCCTTTTATGGTTGGTTAAAACTTATTATGAACGCCCCTTAAATTAGGGTTTAAAGAGCGTTTAAATAGGCTTTATTCCTGGTCTAATAAGCCCACGATTAGGCTTAGAATTACCCCGGCAATCAAATATGACACCGGGTTCAATGCCCAGGCTGGCATTATTTCGCCTCCTGTTCAAAAGGGGTGATCACAAAATCTTCCACACCGGTTTTAATCGTTACACCAGCCACCGTTGCGGCTAAGTCAGGCTCATTTAACATGGCCTCTTTGTTGATTTCTTCCTTGGTGCGAATAAAACGAACCAGGCCTAACGTGTGCAAACTTTCAATCACGCTCTCTGTGCCGCGAATACCGACTGACGGTGGGCGTTGTCGCCATTGCACTTCACCGGTGTTGAAAGTGCCTGTTTTGGTTTTGCCGTTTAATGTCAATTCATCGCGGCGGCTTTCACACCAGGCTTGCACCGCATCTTGTTTTGGCGCGAGCTTTTCTTTGATTGCGTTCATTAAAGGCGCGTATTCTTCGGTGATTGCGGCCAAACGGTCGTTTTGTTCAATCGCTAGGCGTTCTAATTCGCGGTTTAAATCGCCGATCTCTTTAATTGCCACTTCCACTTCATCGCGCGTTTGATAACGCACTGCAAAGGTGTCGGTTTTAATTCGGGTTGGTTTTTTTGCCATTTTTTCCTCCTGGTTTTTAGTGTAAATAACTGCGCCAAATTACCTTGATGCCTTCGACCATCATTTGATATTCGGCAAAATGCACGCCATCGTTGCCTTGGATATAAGCAAGCGCCTGGCCTGTTTTCTCTAATTTCTTCGTTAATGCGTTCGGCTCAATGCGCACGCGAGGTTTGATTTTGTCAAACTCAATGCTTAATACATGCAAGCCCATTTTGTTTAACTCAAACACGCATTTTTGGGTTTGTGATAAGTAACCTAGGGCGATTTTGTTGCAGCCACCAAACACAGGGTGAGGTTTGGCTTGTTCGCTTAAAGTGCGGTTGATTTTTGCTGAATTTTCCATTAGTTCGCTCCTTTCATTTGTGCTTGGGCGGTTAAAATGAGGTCGAGTGTGATTACAGTGCCTTGTCCTTTCGCTGTCATGCCGGCTAGGCGTAAATATTGCGTTAAAGCGCGTAAGCCGCCCGCCTTGCCGCCGATGTCATAAAGGACGGTCATTAAATCCTTGTCGGCTATATCAAGCCCCCAGGCTTGCGCGATGGCTTTAATATCGCCTTTTGTGCTAGCTTTAACGCCGCAGTTGTTACCAATTCGTGACCAAAGACGCGCGTATTCATGCGCCTGGTTCACGCCGCCTTGGATGCGGGTGTAAACTTTATCGTTACCAATTAATGCAAAGCCTACTTCGGCTTCTTCTTGGATAATTCGGATCTCTTCTAACGCGTCATAAGGAAGGTGGTCGCTTTCATCAATGATGACCAAACCCTGTGTGCCTTTGAGTTTTTTAGTAATTAGGCGTGATAGGCGGTCTTTACGGCGTGGCGCATCGTTAATACCTAACTCAAGAGCTAACTCATACAAAATACTACTTAATGTTGCGCGCGCTGGGCTTGCCGTAATCATCCACACGTTTTGGTTGGCTTTTTTGTATTCTTGGCATGCTTTTGTTTTACCTACACCGCTCGCGCCGTAAACGGTCACCATGGTTGGCAAAATCTTGGCCATATCTAACGCTGAAAAAACTTTCTTGGCGGTCGGAATTTCGATAAAGTGCGGTGCTTCCACAAACACTTTTTCTTTTTTCTCGCGGGTTGAAAGCCAGTTTTTTAATGCGACTTCTACGTTTTCAACGTTCCCGGTGTAAGTGCCTTTTAAATATGCACTCAACGCCCCAGCTGAAATCCCAGCTTGCGCGGCAATTTCGCGCTGCGTGTGGACTTGGTTGTCTAAAAGTTGTTTGATTTGTTCAATTAAAGTCATGTTTAACGCTCCTTAAATGCGGCTTAAAGCCCTTTTTCTTCTTTCAGCATGGCTAATCCTTTACGCCAGCCTTGTTCAAAATCGTTGGTATCTTCATCGTCATCTAATACCGCTTCGTGTTTACGCACTGCGTTACCTTCTTGTCGGAATAGCTCGATGATTTTCGGTTCTAGCGGTTCTTCTTCCTCGAATTGAGGCTGATAACGCGCTGCTTCTTGTGCATTCATAGTGAGTGTGGCTTTCGCTTGGGCTTTCACCGCTTTCACCATTTGTTTGCGTGCTTTATCGTGTTCGCGGCCTTTCGTTTTATCACCAAACGCCACCGCATCTGTACATTTCGCTTCGGCTAAGAACACGCCATCCAAACCGTAAACCCACACTTTGTTGTGCAAGTCTTGCGGGTCGAATTTCACCACCACCTTGCGGTGCGCTGTGGCAATAAGCTCGCTCGCTAAATAGCGGTTTTTGCGATTATTGACCTTGCCACCAGCTTCTAACTCAAATGTGCCGTCTTTTCTCAATGTAACGGCTTCGCTCATTAACATTAAAAACCGCATTTGTTCTGCGCTTGCCTTGCGAATTTGCGCCTTGGCGTAATCGCGCTCAAACACTTGGCTGAAACTGTAAATGCCTTGGCATATTTCGGTTTGTCTGCCTTCGCGTTCGTTGAAAGTGCGGATGCCATCTTCTATGGCTAAAATAAATGTGTCGTAATCTACGCCGTCTTTCCCGCCGTTATAGTTATCAGGCTTGCTGTAAACATTTTCCCCGGCGTAAAAGCCCGCCAGGCTTGGGTGTTTATCAACTAACTCGCCTAAACCACCGTGTGAAAACGCACGTTCGATTGGTTTTGCTTGCCCGTGACCTTTGCCAAATTGCACCGATGTCCACAACAATTCGATGCCAAGCATCGGAATAATCCCGGTCACATCATCTTCTTTTACTTTGAAGCGGTAGCGGTTCTTAACGCCCCCGGTCATCCATTTATTTGCCGCTGCGCGGGTGTTATCAATGGTGCATTTTTTCGGGATGCCGTATTTCCAAATAAGATCCATCAAACTTAATCGGATGGTGTCGCTGTTTTCGCTTAAATCTACGCGGTAGGCGAGTATTTTGCGGGTGCGAATGTCTTGCCAAATCCAGGTTTTAGGGCGGACAATTTCGCCGTTATGCCAACGCACAAATACGTTGTGTTGATAACCGTCGCCGTTAATCCACTCAAGGGCTTCAATTTCAGCCACTGTGCGGCGCATTGATGGGTAATATTGCATGACTGCATGGTCACCTTCGCGTAATTGCACTTGCACTAATTTCGGCACTTCTCGCGCGATTTTGCGCTTAATGCTGCTCGCTGATGGAATTGACCAGCCGTTTTCTCGTGCGGCGCGTTTTAAACGCTCGTAACAACTGCCAAATTGCGGGCATTCAGGTCTAAAATAGTCGGCCTTAAATGTCTCCCAGGCTTCTTCTGTGAAGTCTGCTTCTTTGCCAGCTTTTTTGTTGCTGTGTTTATCCAACAATAAAGGTAACCAATCCGGGCGTTCAAAAGACCGCACTTTGTAATACCAACGTTTGAGTGATCCTTTCGCAATTTCATACTCGGTAGAAACCGCATCAAGTGCCATCATTAATGCCACGTTGTTTTTCACTAAATCGTCTAGCTTGTGCAGTGGGGCGAGTTTCGCTTTTGCTTCTTCCTTTTGTTTATCGGTCGCTTTTTCATAAGGCTTCCAAATAACTTCCGGTAGGTAGTTGAGTTCTTTTTTAGCTTTCGGCGCTTCTGCCATAACTGGAGTCGCGTTTTGCTTTAATAAGATCTCAGCTTGGGTTTCTTGCGGTAGTGAAGTAAAGGCATATTCATAGCCAACCCCACGAATACCTTGAACCTGTCTTTTTTCCCAATTTCCAGTACGCGCTTTTTTATTAACTCCTTGCGGAGAGCTTGGCATTGTTTCTAAAGTTGCTAGTTGTTGGGCTGAAATCCACATGCTCATAAATCCTCCTACTCGTAGCGAGTTGGCCATATTTCCTCGGGAGTTTTACCAATAAAATCAGCGATGATTTTCTCGCCCTTTGGATATTTTCGGTCGAGCGCGTTTCCTAATGTTCTAGGATGTAAACCAGCTTCAACTGATAACTGAGACAGAGTTTTTCCTTTCTCTTGTATCATTGCTATGATGTATGCTCGGTGCATATTTTTTTTGTTCTTTCTCATAATGTGTTATCCTTACTCTTTAGATTAATTCCCAGGTGTTATTCTTTGGAAACTATGGAAACTATACACCTGAGTTTTCAGAAACTCAAGTGGTTTCTGAAAAATAATCAAACATTTTTAAAGCGGCTTTTAAAGTCCTTTAATAATCAAATGTTTATGTTTTAGAAACTAAGCAGAAACCAAAGTTTCTGAAAGGTGCCATTATGAGAAACTCTAAAGAATGGTTTTCAGCAAATGAATTGAAAGACATTGCCGGATTGCCAAATTCACCACAGGGTATAAACAAAAGGGCAAGGACGCAGAATTGGAAAAGACGAGAAAGGGACGGGGTGCAAGGTGGTGCGCTAGAATACCATGTGTCATCGCTTCCACCCGCGGTACAAAGGGAGTTGGGCTTTTACCCAACTGAAATACAAGTCCCGAATATTGAAGAAACGGCGGGGCGTTACATTAAAGAAGCCTTAAATAAAGCCACTGAGCTTGTTAGCGTGCCTTTTTATAAGACGTTCGCTTCTGCCGGCTTTGGGGCGTTTAATGATGACGTGTATGAACCGGATGATTTTGTGGGGCTAAGCGCGCGCTGGTTGCAGCAACGCGGCCTTCAAAAGAATAAGCTGGCATTTATTCTAACCTCCGGCGATAGCATGACCCCGACAATACATCATGGTGATATGTTGCTAATCAACCGGGCTATGACTATGCCACGTGATGGGCAGATTTATGTAATTCGTTCAGGCGATCAGCTTTGGGTTAAACGCGTGCAGGGGATTCCTGGCGGCATTCGTTTGATTAGTGACAATAAGGAAATTTACGCCCCGATAGAGCTGATGTTTGAAGATAATTTAAACTTTGAAGTGTTGGGCCAGGTTGTTTTCATCGGCCACGACTTAATTTAAAGATTTAAACCTAAATTTAAAGCCATTTAAACCGCGTTTAACGTTTCCCATTTTTAGCGGTTAAACTGCCAATATTTAGAAAAATTTTCTCATTTCATTATTTCTATTTTTTAACTAATAAAAAAGGGGCTAGCACGCCGCCAAGCCCCGTTTTATCTATATCCATCCCACTTATTCCCGAAAATTCCCGCCCAATCCCTATTTGTTTTTATGTTTCTCATATTTAGTGGTTGGATACAAAACGCGTGATTTTTTAATGAGTTAGTATTATCATTAAGTGTATTTTTAGTTAGAAAAGATAATCAGGGGAAACTATGCAACATCTGAAAGATCTTGTTGAGAAAGCAAAATCAGCGATTGAACAAATCGAAAATAAAAGTTTAGCTACATTAGATGAAATTCGTGTGGAATATTTTGGTAAAAAAGGGCATTTCACCCAACTTATGCAAGAATTGCGTAATGTTGCTGCAGAAGAGCGTCCAGCAATGGGAGCTAAAATCAATGAAGCAAAACAAGCGGCATTAGATTTTTTAAATGCTAAAAAAGCAGAATGGGAGCAAGCAGAACTCAATGCGAAATTGGAAAAAGAGCGTATTGATGTGAGTCTTCCAGGTCGTAAAACAGAAACAGGTGGTTTACACCCAGTGACTATTACCATTAATCGCGTAACAAAATTCTTTTCAGAGTTAGGTTTTTCTGTGGAAACCGGTCCCGAAATTGAAAGTGATTATTATAATTTCGATGCATTAAATATCCCTAAACATCACCCAGCACGTGCTGATCATGATACTTTTTGGTTTAATCCTGAATTATTACTCCGTACACAAACCTCAGGTGTGCAAATTCGTACCATGGAAAAAATGCAGCCGCCTATTCGTATTATAGCGCCAGGTCGTGTATATCGTAACGACTACGATCAAACACACACACCAATGTTCCATCAAATTGAATTGCTTTATGTAGATAAAAAAGCAAACTTCACTGAGTTAAAAGGCTTATTACACGATTTCTTACGTGCATTTTTTGAAGAAGATTTACAAGTTCGTTTCCGTCCATCCTATTTCCCATTTACTGAGCCTTCTGCTGAAGTGGATGTAATGGGCAAAAACGGTAAATGGTTAGAAGTTTTAGGTTGTGGTATGGTGCATCCTAATGTGTTACGTAACGTAGGTATTGATCCAAATGAATATTCTGGCTTCGCAGTAGGCATGGGGGTTGAGCGTTTAACTATGTTACGCTACAACGTCACAGATTTGCGTTCATTCTTTGAAAACGACTTACGTTTTTTAAAACAATTTAAGTAATTAACCGTTTGGTTAAATTGACGATAATGATTAATTTAGAACGTAACACGTTCATCAATAAAGGATACAGAGATAATGAAATTTAGTGAAAATTGGGTGAGAGAATGGGTTAATCCATCAATTTCAACAGAGCAGTTATGTGATCAAATCACGATGCTTGGTTTAGAAGTTGATGGTGTTGAAAAAGTAGCTGGCGACTTTACAGGTGTTGTTGTAGGTGAAGTTGTTGAATGTGCGCAACACCCAGATGCAGATAAATTACGTGTCACTAAAGTAAATGTTGGTGGCAAGCGCTTATTAGATATCGTTTGTGGTGCACCAAATTGCCGTCAAGGTTTAAAAGTAGCATGTGCAACTGAAGGTGCGGTATTACCTGGTGATTTTAAAATTAAGAAGACTAAATTACGTGGCCAACCTTCAGAAGGGATGCTTTGCTCATTCTCTGAATTAGGCATTGATGTAGATGCAGATGGTATTATTGAATTACCGTTAGATGCACCAGTAGGCACAAATCTACGTGAATATTTAGATTTAGATGATAAAGCTATTGAAATTAGTTTAACGCCAAACCGTGCAGATTGTTTAAGCATTGCAGGTGTTGCACGTGAAGTTGGCGTGGTTAATAAACAAGTTGTTAATCAACCGCACTTTGATGCTGTACCGGCAACAATTTCAGATAAAGTTCAAATTGAATTAAATGCGCCAGAAGCATGTCCGCGTTATTTATTGCGCGTGGTGAAAAATGTGAATGTTAAAGCACAATCACCAATTTGGTTACAAGAAAAATTACGTCGTTGCGGTATTCGTTCTATCGACCCAATTGTAGATATTACTAACTATGTTTTACTTGAATTAGGTCAACCAATGCATGCTTTTGATGCATCAAAAGTAGCTCAACCTGTTCAAGTGCGTTTAGCCAATAACGGCGAAGAGCTTGTTTTATTAGATGGTACAACCGCAAAATTACAACCGAATACTTTAGTGATTGCAGATCAAACTGGTCCATTAGCAATGGCGGGTATCTTTGGTGGTCAAGCTAGCGGTGTTGATGCTGAAACAACAAAAGATGTGATTTTAGAAGCGGCATTCTTCGCACCATTAGCGATTGCGGGACGTGCAAGACAATATGGTTTACACACAGATTCCTCACACCGCTTTGAACGTGGTGTTGATTTTACGCTACAACGTCACGCAATGGAAAGAGCAACAGCATTGTTACTTGAAATTTGTGGCGGTGAAGCTGGCGAAATTTGTGAAGTCGTGAGCGAGCAATATTTACCAAAAGTCAATGAAGTGACTTTACATCGTGAAAAATTAGATAGCTTATTAGGTCATCATATCGAAACTGAAACCGTGACCGAGATTTTTGAGCGTTTAGGTTTTGCCGTGAAATATGCTAATGATGTTTGGACTGTGACTTCTGCAAGCTGGCGTTTTGATATTGAAATCGAAGAAGATTTAATTGAAGAAGTAGCGCGTATTTATGGTTATAACAGCATTCCAAATAATGCGCCATTAGCACATCTTCGTATGCGTGAGCATAAAGAAGCCGATTTAGAATTAAGCCGAATTAAGACCGCACTTGTTGATGCAGATTATCAAGAAGCGATTACGTATAGCTTCGTTGATCCAAAAGTACAGACTTTACTTCATCCAGAAATTGAAGCGCTTGTATTGCCAAACCCAATTTCAGTTGAAATGTCAGCAATGCGTGTTTCATTATTAAGTGGATTACTTGGTGCAGTACTATACAACCAAAACCGTCAACAAAACCGTGTACGTTTATTTGAAACAGGATTACGTTTTATTCCGGATGAAAATGCGGAATTTGGCATTCGCCAAGAGTTTGTTCTTGCTGGTGTAATTACAGGTACAGCTAAATCTGAATCTTGGACGGGTAAAGCAGAAAATGTAGATTTCTTTGATCTTAAAGGTGATTTAGAAAGCATTCTTTCTCTTACCGAAGTGGGTAATCGAGTTAAATTTGTGGCAAAAGCATACAGTGCCTTACACCCAGGGCAATCTGCTTCAATTGAATTAGATGGAAAAGAAATTGGTTTTATTGGAACTATTCATCCACTTATCGCTCAAAAATTAGGATTAAATGGCAAAGCAGTTGTTTTTGAAATTTTATGGGATGCCATTGCAAATCGTCGAGTGGTTCAAGCTAAAGAGATTTCAAAATTCCCAGCAAACCGTCGTGACTTAGCTTTAGTCGTTGCAGATAATGTACCAGCAGGCGATATTATCGATGCATGTAAGCAAGCCGGCGGAGAAAAATTAACACAAGTCAATTTATTCGACGTATATCAAGGCATTGGCGTTGCTAGCGGACATAAGAGCTTAGCAATCAGTTTAACTATTCAAGATAATGAAAAAACGCTTGAAGATGATGAGATTAATGCGGTAATCTCTGCTGTATTAAACGAAGTTAAACAACGCTTTAATGCGGAGCTTAGAGACTAAACAGGAGACTAACATGGCAACGATTACAAAAATTGATATTACTGAATACTTATTAGATAAGTATCAATTACAAAAAGCTGAAGCTAAAGCATTAGTGGAAGACTTTTTTGAGGAAATTCGTTTATCGTTAGAATCTGGTGGTGAAGTAAAATTATCAGGTTTTGGTAATTTTGAACTTCGTAATAAAGCTTCCCGTCCGGGGCGTAATCCAAAAACAGGTGAAAGCATTCCTGTTTCTGCTCGCCGAGTAGTGGCATTCAAGCCAGGGCAAAAATTACGTGCTCGTGTGGAAAACACCAAGCCAAAACAATAGTAAGAAAAGTGCGGTCGTTTTTGACCGCACTTTTGTCAGGATTGAACATGAATAAGATTAAATGTGCTTTTTTAGTCGCGGGAAGTTTTTTACTTTTTGCTTGTTCAAGTGGTATTCGTGAAGATTATGCAATGAACTATAAAGGTCAGATTGGTGATCCTATTATGGCCATTGCTATGTTAAGTGAACAACAATATGAATGGGCGGGTACACCATATGTTTTAGGCGGGCAATCTCGTGGTGGTATCGATTGTTCGGGTTTTGTGCAAAAGACCTTTATTGACCGTTTTAACATTCGCCTTCCTCGTACAACGAAAGATCAAGCGGGTTATGGAAAACTTGTTCGCAAAGAAGATATCCAAACGGGCGATTTAATTTTCTTTAAGACAGGGCGAGGACCAAATGGCTACCATGTTGGGATTTATGTAAAAGAAGATAAGTTTTTACATGCTTCAACCAAAGGTGGGGTGATTTATTCTTCGATGAATAGCCCTTATTGGAAAAAAGCTTTTTGGCAAGTTAGACGAGTATAGTGAAAGTAAAAAAGTGCGGTTAATTTTAACCGCACTTTTTCTTTTATGGATTTACTGTAGGTCGAATGCCTAATGTATGACAAATTGCATAAGTGAGTTCGCTACGATTTAACGTATAGAAATGGAAGTCATTCACGCCTTCACTAGAAAGAATTTTTACCATATCCATTGCGACGCTCGCGGCTACAAGATTACGAGTCGTTGGATCGTCATCTAATCCTTCATAAGCCTTAGCCAACCATGCTGGAATTTTTACATTCGTAAATGATGCCATTTTTTGAAGTTGTTTAAAGTTGGTGACAGGGAGAATACCTGGAACAATTTCAGCATCAATGCCAATGGAAGCACAGCGATCACGGAAGCGAAGGTAATTGTCAATATCAAAGAAGAATTGAGTAATGACATGATTAGCCCCCGCATCAATTTTACGTTTCAAATTGATTAAATCTGCTTGTGCCGATTTTGCTTCAGGGTGAACTTCAGGGTATGCCGCAACTGAAATATCAAAATCAGCCACGGAGCGGAGTAGTTCAACTAAGTCAGCTGCATAGAATGGTTTCTTCGCATAACCTTTTGGTTCATCACCACGCAATGCGACGATGTGACGAATTCCGCTATCCCAATAATCTTTTGCAATTTCTTTTAATTCTTCAGGTGTCGCATCAATACCCGTTAAATGTGGTGCGGCTTCTAAGCCTGTTTCTGCTTTAATGGCTTTTACGATGCTATGTGTACGATCACGTTCACCAGAATTTGCGCCGTAAGTCACGGAAACAAATTTAGGGTTTAACACTTTTAAGCGATGAATGGAATCCCAAAGCATACTTTCCATTTTTTCATTTTTAGGCGGAAAGAACTCAAAGGAGACATTAATTTTTTTGTTAATGTCGGCAAGATGTTGATTTAATGTGTTAATTTCTTTTGCGTAGCTCATAGCATACCTTTTTACGTTTTCATTAGAATGCACTTATCATAAGACAAGAACTAATATGCGTCAATTTCAATGATTTCATCAAAATGATGAATGAAATTAATGATTATTTATTACGCGTTGTATTTTAAAAGAAAATCAATTTATTTGCACAAAAAGTTAGCATTTTGGCTAAAAATAGGTATAATACGCCGACCCTGTAAATGCACGGATTCCCACCGTGCATTATTTTATCGAGATCACACTCGAAGGGGTGGAGATTAAGATTAATGGTTGTGTTTCAAATAATATGGAACACTGGGTATCAAACTTATATTTTGGTAATTAATTAATGAAAACTTTTGTAGCAAAACCGGAAACAGTAAAACGTGACTGGTATGTGGTAGATGCGACAGGTAAAACTTTAGGTCGTTTAGCTACTGAATTAGCACGCCGTCTTCGTGGTAAACACAAGGCTGAGTACACTCCACACGTAGATACTGGTGATTACATCATCGTTATCAACGCAGACAAAGTGGCAGTAACTGGTCGTAAAGAAACAGATAAACTTTACTACTGGCACACTGGCTATGTAGGTGGTATCAAACAAGCGACTTTCAAAGAAATGATCGCTCGCCGTCCTGAAGCGGTGATTGAAATTGCGGTTAAAGGTATGTTGCCAAAAGGTCCATTAGGCCGTGCAATGTTCCGTAAATTAAAAGTGTATGCGGGTGCAGAACACCAACATGCAGCACAACAACCACAAGTATTAGACATTTAATCACGAGGTTTAGGAAATGGCAGAGAATCAAAACTACGGCACTGGTCGCCGCAAAAGCTCTTCAGCTCGTGTATTTATCAAACCGGGCAGTGGTAAAATCACTATCAACCAACGTGAATTAGACGTATATTTCGGTCGCGAAACAGCTCGTATGATCGTACGTCAACCGTTAGAATTAGTGGAATTAACTGATAAATTAGACCTATATATCACTGTTAAAGGTGGTGGTATTTCTGGTCAAGCGGGTGCAATCCGTCACGGTATCACTCGTGCATTAATGGAATATGATGAGACTTTACGTCCTGCTCTTCGTGCAGCTGGCTTCGTTACTCGTGACGCACGTCGCGTTGAACGCAAAAAAGTTGGTTTACACAAAGCACGTCGTCGTCCACAATACTCCAAACGTTAATTTTTTATTATCGTTTCAAGAAAGCAGAGAGCAATCTCTGCTTTTTTTATATCTGTAAAAACAAATTAATTTAAAATTACCGCTCTTTGATTTCTTGTTTCTTATTTGTAATTGATTGATTTTAAAAAGAAAATAAGAAAATATTGGCAATTTAGCTCTCGGTTATGTTAAAATAATCGCCCACTTTTAGTAGAAGTATATAAATTATTTTGGATCTTCGGAGGAATAAATGTCCAATGCATCAAGTAAACGTTCAGTAATGACTCTTTTTTCAAATAAAAATGACATTTACTGCCATCAGGTAAAAATTGTCTTAGCTGAAAAAGGTGTTGCTTACGAAAACGAAGAAGTTGATTTGCAAGCATTATCAGAAGATTTAATGGAATTAAATCCTTACGGCACATTACCAACATTGGTGGATCGTGATTTAGTATTATTCAGCTCACGCATTATTATGGAATATCTTGATGAGCGTTTTCCACATCCTCCACTTATGCCAGTTTATCCCGTTTCTCGTGCGAAAAGCCGTCTTTTAATGTTACGTATCGAACAAGATTGGTATCCGACATTAGAAATTGCTGAAAAAGGCACGGAAGTTGAACGTGAAGAGGCGTTAAAACAGTTAAAAGAAGAATTGCTAGCGGTATCTGTTATCTTCCAACAAACCCCTTATTTTATGAGCGAAGAGTTTGGCTTGGTTGATTGCTATGTTGCACCGTTATTATGGAAACTACGTAATATGGGCGTTGAATTCAGCGGTACAGGAAGCAAAGCAATCAAAGGCTATATGGATCGTGTATTTAGCCGTGATTCATTCTTACAATCTGTAGGTGAAGCTGCACCTAAAAATTTAATGGATGATAAATAATGGCCCACACACCTTCTCCAAAACGCCCTTATTTACTAAGAGCCTATTATGATTGGCTAGTGGATAACGATTTCACCCCATATTTAGTGGTGGATGCTAATTATTATGGTACCAATGTGCCTGTGGAATATGTGAAAGATGGACAAATAGTTTTAAATCTTTCTGCTGGGGCGACTGGGAATTTACAATTAACGAATGACTTTATTCAGTTTAATGCACGTTTCCAAGGTGTGGCTCGTGAGTTATATATTCCAATGGGCGCCGCTTTAGCTATTTATGCGCGTGAAAATGGTGATGGCGTAATGTTTGAGCCAGAAGAAATTTACGATGAATTAAATCGTGAGCCAACATCAGAACAGCCATTAAGTTTTGCAGAAGCGGTAGATAAGCCTAAGGCTGAAAAGAAACCACAGAAATCAGCATCTCATTTACGAATTGTGGATTAATGAAAGAAAAATAAAAGTGCGGTTAATTTTAACCGCACTTTTTTTATTTATTATTTGGTTGCTGCTTTCATATTGCGAACAAACTCGGCGAGTTCAGACAAGCATTGAGCTTGATTGTCTAAGTTTCGCTCAATAATTTTTACGGTCGCGGATCCTGAAATTGCACCTGCTGCCCCTAGTTGAAGGGCTTCTTTCACTTGAGATGATTGAGCAATACCAAAACCTTGTAGAATTGGTGGCGCCTTATGGGCTTTAAGTTGTTCTACAAGTGTATCTAAGTTTGCAGCATGAGCTTGATTATCTGCACTTGTCACACCTGCACGAGAAACTAAATAGGTATAGCCTTCGCTGTTTTCAGCAACACCTTGTACGGTTTTTGCATCAGCATTTGGTGGGCAAATAAAGACAGGTTGAATGTCATGCTTTTTAGCAGCTTGAACATAGTCTTCTTTTGCCAATAGTGGAATATCTGCCACTAAAACCGCATCTACGCCGACTTCTGCACAGCGTTGATAGAAATTATCTAAGCCTTTCGCAAAAATTAAATTCGCACAAAGAAGTAAACTAATCGGAATCTCAGGATATTTTGACCGCACTTTAGCGAGTAATTTAAAGCTGTCTTCAGTGCTATGACCCGCATTGAGCGCACGGTTATTAGCCGCTTGAATAACAGGGCCGTCTAATAATGGATCAGAAAATGGAAAGCCTAATTCCAAAGCATCTGCGCCATTTTCGACTAACGTGCAAATAATCTCAAAAGAGCGATCAAATGTTGGATCGCATAATGTCACGAAAGGTACAAAAGCCCCTTCTTTTTTCGCTGCAAGTTCTGCAAATTTAGTTTCAAAACGGCTCATTATTGCATTCCTTTTTCTTTTAAAACTTTATCAACGGTGAAAATATCTTTATCACCACGACCAGAGAGATTCACCACTAAAATTTGTTCTTTATTCGGTTCTTGATGAATCATTTTTAGCGCATGTGCTAATGCATGAGAACTTTCCAATGCAGGAATAATTCCTTCATGTTTTGCTAATTCTTGGAAAGCGTTTAATGCTTCATCATCTGTAATACTTGGGTATTCTGCACGACCAATACTTTGCAAGTAAGCATGTTGAGGCCCAACAGAAGGGAAGTCTAATCCAGCAGAAATAGAGTAGGATTCTTCCACTTGACCATCTTCAGTTTGCATTAAAGGTGATTTCATACCGAAATAAATACCCACTTTTGCATGGCCTAATGGTGCACCATGTTCACCACTTTCGATACCATGACCAGCAGGTTCCACACCAATTAAGCGTACGCCTTTTTCATCAATAAAATCAGTAAACATACCAATCGCATTGGAACCACCACCAACTGCCGCGATGACAGCATCCGGTAAACGGCCTTCTTTTTCTAAAATTTGACGTTTAGTTTCTTCACCAATCATTTTTTGGAATTCACGTACAATGGTTGGGAATGGATGAGGGCCTGCAGCTGTACCCAATAAATAATGGGTGTTTTCATAGTTGGCTGACCAATCACGCATTGCTTCACAGCATGCATCTTTCAATGAGCAAGAACCTTTTTGTACAGGAATCACTTCTGCACCCATCAAACGCATACGGAATACGTTTGGTGATTGACGTTCTACGTCTTTTGCACCCATATAAACACGACAAGGCATATCTAACATTGCACAAGCAAGAGCTGTAGCTACGCCATGTTGGCCTGCACCGGTTTCGGCGATAATACGTGTTTTACCCATGCGTTTTGCTAATAAAATTTGACCTAACACTTGGTTGGTTTTATGGGCACCACCGTGAAGTAAATCTTCACGTTTTAAATAAATTTTTGCTTTTGTCCCTTTGGTTAAATTACGGCAAAGGGTAAGGGCGGTTGGTCTGCCTGCATAATTTTTAAGTAAATCTTGAAATTCACGTTGGAATTCAGGATCGTCTTTTGCTTCAACAAAGGCTTTTTCTAGCTGTTGTAGTACCGGTACGAGAATTTCCGGTACATACATTCCGCCAAATTCACCGAAATAAGGATTTAAAAGGGTTTCTGACATAATATTTCCTTGTTATTTTTGAATTCTTGCGACATTAAGTGGTGCAAAGGTTTGTGCGGTAGGCATCACTTCAATGCGATTAATATTGACATGTTCTGGTTGTTGATTGAGCCATAACACAATATTAGCAATATCTTGTGGACTGACATATTCCACATTTTCATAGAGTTTTTTTGCTCGGGCATCATCACCTTTAAAGCGGATATTAGAAAATTCAGTTCCACCACAAAGACCGGGTTCAATATTGGACACGCGAATTTGTGTACCAGCAAGATCGGCTCGAAGATTTAAACTAAATTGTTTTATAAAAGCTTTAGTGCCACCGTATACATTGCCACCTGGATAAGGATAAGTACCTGCAATTGAGCCTAAATTAATAATATGACCTGAATTGCGTTCAACCATTTGCGGTAACACAAGACGAGTGATGGTGACGAGACCTTTAATATTGGTATCAATCATTTGCATCCAATCGTCTAAACTCGCTTCATCTGCATTTTCTAAACCTAATCCTAAACCGGCATTATTCACCAATAAATCAATGGATTGCCAAGTAGCGGGAAGGGAATGGAAAGCATCTTCTGTTGCTTGGCGATCTGAAATATCAAAGGCAAGAAAGTGGAAGTTTTTACCTAATTCTTGTTGTAATTGTTCTAAACGAGCTACGCGGCGACCTGTGCCAATTACACGATAACCATTTTCAATGAGGGTGCGACAAATTGCCGCACCAAATCCGGCAGTTGCGCCGGTTACTAAAGCTGTTCTTTGCATAATGCTTCCCCTTAGCAATCAGATTAATTTGATAAAATCGTTTTAAAAACTGACCGCACTTTTTCGCTGTCTTTTACGCCTGCGGCAGTTTCTACACCAGAATTGAGATCAACCCCTAGGCAACCTTGCTTAATGGCTTGTTCAATATTGTCGGGTGAAATACCACCAGCCAAAATAATTTTGTGTTTCAAGTTTTCAGGAATGACGGACCAATTAAAGGTTTTTCCTGTGCCACCTTGCTGATTGGCGGATTGGCTATCGAAAATATAGCGAGCAATATTTAAATCATCAGTAAAATCAACCGCACTTTGTGCTTCAGTATCTATTGAAATGGCTTTCCAAATTTGAGTTTTCTCAGGCAGTTGGTGACGAAGTGCGGTAATAAATTCAGCAGTTTCTGAACCGTGTAGCTGAACCGCATAAAGCTGCAATTGTTTAGCGATTTTTACAATAAAATCAATTTCTTGATTCTGGAATACGCCCACAAAACGAAGTGGTGATGCTGTCACTAATTCTTGAGCTTGACGTAGGCTCACACAACGTTTTGAATGTTCGACGAAAATTAAGCCGCCGTATAATGCCCCGTTTGCGTAAACCTCTTTGACATCTTGCGTGCGAGTTAAACCGCATACTTTATTTTCGCCAAAAATCACTTCACGCACAGCATTATTTAAATCTGCACTTCCCATTAGGCTGCTGCCGATTAAAAAGCCATGTGCCACTTTTTGCAAATCACGAATTTGGCTGTGATTATAAATACCCGATTCGCTGATAATACGTGCATCAGCGGGGATACGCTCGGCATATTTTTGTGTGAGTTCTACCACGCGGTTTAAATCAACGGTGAGATCGTGAAGATTACGATTGTTGACGCCGATAATTTTTGCACCTAATGCAAGGGCACGCTCAAACTCTGCGTCATTGCTGGTTTCTGTCAATACGCCCATACCGAGAGAATGCGCCAGATCAGCCAATACGCGATAGGTTTCGTCATTTACTACCGAAAGCATTAATAAAATAGCATCAGCTTGATAGTAGCGTGCGAGATAAACCTGATATTCGCTAATCATAAAATCTTTGCACAATACAGGTTGTGAGACAACGTCACGTACTTGCGGCAAATAGTCAAATTTACCTTGGAAGTATTTCTCATCTGTTAGCACAGAAACAGCTGACGCATAATGTTTATACACATTGGCGATTTCGTCTAAATTAAATTCATCACGAATTAATCCTTTAGAAGGTGAAGCTTTCTTGCATTCTAAAATATAAGCCGGTTTTTGATAGAGGCTTTTAGCCAACGCATCATAAAAAGAGCGGTCAGATTTTTGAATGTTTTCTTTAAATTGTGAAAGCGGAAATTCAGCTTCCTTTGCCTTAACCCATTGTGCTTTGTCTAAGACGATTTTTTGCAGTACCGTCGCAGAGTCAATTGGTTTAGTGAAATCTTGCGTGATCATAATCTTTCTTCTTATTGTAGCTTATCAAATCAGCCTTTATCTTAATATTTTGTTAAATGTTGTAGTGTCTCAAACGCTTTGCCTGATGCAAGATGAGCCAATACATTTTGAACATTTTGTTTTAAGTCATCATGACCAAATAATTTCAGTAATAATGCCACATTTGCGGCTACCGCATTAGCATGTTCAGTTTTACCTTTACCTTGTAAAAGTGCGGTCAGATATTGGGCATTTTCTTGTGGTTCGCCACCACGTAAACTTTCTAAAGATTGTGTTTTTAAACCAAAATCTTCTGGTGTTAAGGTGAAGTAGTCAATTTTGCCGTTTTTAATTTCTGCCACTTGCGTTTCACCATGTACGGCGACTTCATCTAGACCCGCACCATGAACCACAAAAGTATGTTGATGACCTAATGCGACAGTGGTTTCAGCATAGGTTTTCACTAATTCAGGGGCATACACGCCAAGCAAATGATAAGTTGGTCGAGCAGGGTTAATTAATGGACCTAAAATATTAAAAAGCGTACGCGTTTTTAATGCCGCACGAACAGGGGCGACATGTTTAAATCCACTATGATATTGTTGAGCAAATAAGAAACATACGCCAATATCGTCAAGTGCTTGACGAGCTTGTTCTGGTGTAACATTCACATTTACACCGAGTGCGGTTAATACATCACTGGCACCAGATTTACTTGATACGCTACGGTTACCGTGTTTGGCTACTTTTGCACCCATAGAGGCTGCAACAATGGCGCTAGCAGTAGAAATATTAATGGTATTTTGACCATCGCCACCCGTTCCTACAATATCCGCAAAAGGGTAATCAGGACGAGGGAATGATTTAGCATTTTGCAAGGATGCCGATACCGCACCACTTAATTCATCGATAGTAGCACCACGTACTTTTAACGCAATCAGCATGGCAGCGATTTGTTCGTTATTCAGTTCGCCTTGCATAATCGCATTAAAAATGACCGCACTTTCTTCTTTATTAAGTGTTTTTCCGCTGTAAAGTTGTTCTAATAATTGAGCCGTTTGCATAATCTCATCCCTTATACGTAAATATCGTAATCTAAATCGCGTGCTTCATCACCAGTCATGCCACGGAAGCCCCAGCAGTGTGCAGGTTGTTCTTTAATCGTAATTTCAACGTTGTGAGATTTAATACCAATTTTGTATTCGAGTTCGCTGAAGAGCATTTTGATTAAACGTTTTTTCGTACCTTCCATACGACCTTGCATAAGGTTAATCTCAATAACGGTGTAATCATCGTTACGATCGATAGGATAAAGAAAATCCTCTTTATCTAAACATAAAAAACGAATCGCATGCTTTCCGCGAGGAATGTCTAAACCAAGGTTTAAACAGTTATAAATTACTTCAGCAATATCTTGACGACGAGGTGCAAGCACTTCTTTTAATCCATATACGGTAATCATTTTTCTTCCTTAATCTCTGTTTAATAACCATTCCACAGATTGTTGTAATAATTTGGAACCTTGCACAGTAAGGATACTTTCTGGGTGGAATTGGAAAGCACAAATTGGCAAGGTTTTATGACGAATTGCCATCACGATACCATTGTAATCGGCATTGACAATAAATTCGTCAGGCAGATTTTTACCCATTAAAGAGTGATAACGTGCCACAGGCATTGGGTTGGCAATATCTTTAAACATAGCTTGGTTATCGTGTTGAATGCGCGATACTTTACCATGTAATACTTCGCCTGCATGTACAACCTCTCCACCAAAGGCTTGAATAAGCGCTTGATGGCCTAAGCAAATACCAATAATTGGCACATCATTTTTTAAACGTTCAATGAGCGGGAGCAAGATACCTGCTTCAGCCGGAGTACCTGGTCCCGGTGAGAGCGCAAGAATCGTATCCGGTGTATTTGATGCCTCTTGTACCACTTGTTCTAAATTAGTGTCATTGCGATAAATTTTTACGTTATGCCCAAGCACACGGAATTGATCCACTAAGTTATAAGTGAATGAATCAAAATTATCTAAAAAGAGAATATTAGCCATAATTTATCGTCCTTATTTTGCTTGGGTATTGATTTGTTTGATTGCTTTAAGCACTGCAGCCGCTTTATGGCGAGTTTCATCCGCTTCCATTTGAGGATCAGAATCCAACACTTCACCACAACCCGCTTGAATATGGGCAATGCCATTTTGTACAAAAGCAGAACGAATCACGATACAGGTATCAAAATGACCATCAGAGGTGAGATAGCCGACAGCACCACCGTAGCTGTGACGTTTTTGCTGTTCAAATTGATAAATTAACTGCATCGCTTTGATTTTAGGCGCACCAGTTAACGTTCCCATATTCATGCAAGCTTGATAAGCATGTAAGGCATCAAGTTCAGGACGAAGTTTACCCACTACGCGAGAAACTAAATGCATAATATGAGAATAGCGATCCACTTGCATTAATTCGGCAACTTTACGTGTACCGCTTTGACACACGCGAGCAATGTCATTACGGGCTAAATCCACTAACATTAAATGTTCAGCTTGCTCTTTATGATCAAGACGTAATTCTAATTCCAAACGCGCATCCAATTCAGGGTCAATATTGCCATGCGCATCAAAACCACGCGGGCGAGAACCTGCAATTGGATAGATTTCTAATTGACGATTATCTGGCGCATATTTCAGCGCACTTTCTGGTGACGCACCGAATAAAATGAAATCCTCATCGTTCATGTAGAACATGTAAGGGCTTGGATTGTTATGTTTTAATTGCGCATAGCTCGCAAGGGTATTCGGGCATGCTAATGAAAAACGGCGAGATGGCACGATTTGGAACACATCACCAATATTAATATGATGTTTTAATGCTTTGACAATACCGATAAATTCAGGATCTTCAAAGTTGGTGCTGACCTCATCACTTGCTGCTTTAATGGAAAATACGCCATCAATATTTTTTAATTTTTGGGCAATAGAAAGTGCCGTTTTCGCGACTTCCACTTGTTCTTCTTGACTAAAACAAAAGCTTTTTAATGTGGCTTGTTGGCTTTGATGATCGATGGTGATTAAATTTTCTGCGAGATAAAAACTGTAATCCGGGCAGTTAATGCCATCATCTTTTAATTCAACACCTTGCATTGGAATAAAATTTGCTACCAAATCATAAGCAAATAAACCACCTAAAAAAACGGGTGTGCTGCTATGTTGATAATGGTTAGAAATTACACGAAGTCCATCAAAAATGGTTGCAGCTTGTAATTTACTGTCTTCATCTAATTGATTGTCGAGCGGCGCGAATTGTACAGAAAATTCATTCTCAAAATTAACCGCACTTACGGTACCGAGTTGGCTTAATACAGGATGAATTTCGTTTAATACTTGTTTTCCGTTCGCATTCAGTGCTCTAAAGGTCACCTGATTGCCTAAACAAGTAATTTTAACGGCAGCATTAATTAGAATAAGGCTCTGTAAGCTATTTTTACTGCCAATTTCGGCAGAGTCGAGGAGAAGAGAATTTGAGTTCTGTTTGCAAAGCGTATTAAAAATTGCGGTGGTGTCGGCGTGATAGGGAACCGGTTGAGAGGTCACCGCAATAAAAGGGGTATTTTTCATAATCAATCCTGTATTCTGAACTTTTGCACTATTAAACTAGTGCATGATACATAAGTCAAGAAAATAATCAAAAAATTGGCGTGATTTTACAATATTTTTTTAATTTTTAACCAAAGATATTAAAAATAGAGGACATTGATTAGAAAAAAGCCATTTCGAGGCATATCTCAAAATGGCTTAATAGAAGAAGTAGATCCAGTGATTAGAGAGAAGCAACGATCTCATCAATTTTATTTCTTGCTGAACGTTGTGCTTTTTCAATTGCCTCTGCACCTAATCCAATACCTTTTGCATAAGCAAACTGAACATCGGTAATACCAACAAAACCTAAAATGGCTTTTAAGTAATTTGTCACATTGTTGTTTTCATCATACATGCCACCAAAACTTGCTAATACAATCGCTTTTTTACCTTGAAGTAAACCTTCAGGGCCATTTGCTGTGTATTGGAAAGTCACGCGAGGGCGAGCGATAAAATCAAAATAAGATTTAAGTTGTGTTGGGATGCCTAAGTTATACATAGGTGCACCAATTACAATAATATCAGCGGCTTTTAATTCAGCCACTAACTCATCAGATAAGGCTAAAAGTGCATTTTCTTCTGCAGTTTTAGGTTCGCCACGTACCGCAGTTGCTGCCGTTGCATCAAAATGGGGAAGTTGTTGCGCCGCTAAATCACGTACCACAATGTTGTGTTCTTTTAATTTTTCAATGGTGTAATCGGCTAATTTATTACTTTGAGAGTGATCTGCAAGGATGCTTGATTTCAATACTAATACGTTCATAGAGTTTCCTTTAATTTGTGTTTGTCAAAAGTGCGGTCATTTTATCGGAAATTTTGAATAGATAAAGTAGCTATTAGGAAAATCATTGTTTACTCATTGGAAAGAATTCAGCGAGATATTAACAAGTGTGGTGGAAAGTGCTAAAATTCTCCGCCGCACTTGGTTTGCTCGATAGTGGGAGTGAATGAAAGTGCGGTTTGTTTTTAATCATTATTTGCATGTTGCCTTTCGTATGGGCGACCACTGTATAAGGAAAAATTATGCCTATTATTACTTTACCGGACGGTTCTAAACGTGAATTTGATCGTCCAGTTTCTGTGTTAGAAGTGGCTCAAGATATCGGAGCCGGTCTTGCCAAAGCAACCATTGCTGGCCGTGTAAACGGTGAACGTCGTGATGCCTGTGACATCATCAATGAAGATGCCAACCTTGAAATTATTACGGCAAAAGATGAAGACGGTTTAGAAATTATTCGTCACTCTTGCGCACACTTGCTAGGTCACGCAATCAAACAATTATTCCCAGATGTCAAAATGGCAATCGGTCCAACGATTGAAAATGGCTTCTATTATGACGTGGATTTAGACCGTTCTTTAACGCAAGAAGACATTGATGCTATCGAAAAACGTATGCTGGAATTGGCTAAAACCAATTATGACGTGATCAAAACTCCGGTAAGCTGGCAAGAAGCAAGAGATACTTTTGAAAAACGAGGCGAGCCATACAAAATGGCTATTTTAGATGAAAATATCGAACGTACCGCAACGCCTGCGCTTTATCATCACGAAGAATATATTGATATGTGTCGTGGGCCACATGTGCCAAATATGCGTTTCTGCCACAACTTTAAATTAATGAAGGTTGCAGGTGCGTACTGGCGTGGTGATAGCAAAAATAAAATGTTACAACGTATCTACGGTACGGCGTGGGCTGATAAAAAACAATTAGCGGAATACTTAACTCGCTTAGAAGAAGCGGCAAAACGTGACCACCGTAAAATCGGTAAAGCGTTAGATTTATATCATATGCAAGAAGAAGCACCGGGTATGGTGTTCTGGCATAACGATGGTTGGACAATTTTCCGTGAATTGGAAACCTTCGTTCGTACAAAATTAAAAGAATACGATTATCAAGAAGTGAAAGGTCCGTTAATGATGGACCGTGTGTTATGGGAAAAAACAGGTCACTGGCAAAACTACGGCGATTTGATGTTTACTACACAATCAGAAAACCGTGAATATGCGATTAAACCAATGAACTGCCCAGGACACGTTCAAATCTTTAACCAAGGTTTAAAATCTTATCGTGATTTACCAATCCGTATGGCGGAATTTGGTTCTTGTCACCGTAATGAACCATCGGGTTCTTTACACGGGTTAATGCGTGTACGTGGCTTTACTCAAGATGATGCACACATTTTCTGTACTGAAGACCAAATTGAAAGTGAAGTAACCAGCTGTATCAAAATGGTTTATGACATTTACAGCACGTTCGGTTTCCAAAATATTCAGGTGAAATTATCCACTCGTCCTGAGAAACGTATCGGTGCTGATGATATGTGGGATCGCGCAGAAGCAGGTCTTGCCGCAGCATTAGCACATAACGGTCTTGAATATGAAATTCAAGAGGGTGAAGGTGCGTTCTATGGTCCGAAAATTGAGTTTGCATTACGTGACTGCTTAGATCGTGAATGGCAATGCGGTACTATCCAATTAGACTTTGCATTACCAGGCCGTTTAAACGCATCTTATGTTGCAGAAGACAATGACCGTCGTACACCCGTTATGATTCACCGTGCGATTTTAGGTTCGATTGAACGTTTTATCGGTATCATTACTGAAGAATATGCGGGTTTCTTCCCTGCATGGTTAGCACCAGTTCAAGCGATTGTCATGAATATTACAGATAGCCAAGCGGATTACGTGCAAAAAGTAGTGAAACAACTTTCTGATGCGGGATTACGTGTTAAAGCAGATTTACGTAATGAAAAAGTTGGCTTCAAGATCCGCGAACATACCTTACGTCGCGTGCCTTATATGCTCGTTTGCGGTGATAAAGAAATCGCAGAAGGCAAAGTGGCAGTACGTACTCGTAAAGGTGCTGATTTAGGCACTTTCACGATTGAAGAATTTGCTGAAATCTTAAAATCCCAAGTAAGACAACGTGAGTTGAAATTATTGGGTGAAGAGTAATTAATTCTTTAAAATCTTAATTAAAAATGACCGCACTTTGATGTGCGGTTTTTTTATATTCACAGTATAAAAATAAACTCAAGTCTCTCTTTCTTCTATATAATAGCCTTATCACAAGGAGGCGAATATGACAGCACAAATTCAACAATTAACACCAGAATTAACTTTAGAACGTATCAATGAAATTCCTGTTTTAACTTTAAATCACCCAGTAGGAGCAGCTCGAATTGCACTACAAGGGGCACAGCTATTAAATTGGCAGCCTAAAGGGTCAGAGCAGGATGTCTTTTGGTTAAGTGAGATTGAACCTTTTACACGAGGTGTCGCGATTCGTGGTGGTGTACCGCTTTGTTACCCTTGGTTTGGTGGTGTAAAACAACCTTCACACGGCACAGCGCGTTTACGTTTGTGGCAATTAAGTGACTATGATCTGCAAGCGAATAAAGTGCGGTTAGAATTTTCGCTCTTTTCTGAATATGGTGTGATTGAAGCCAAAATGAAAATGGAATTTACCGATAAATGCACAATGACTTTAACGCATTTAGGGCAAGAACCTGCTCAAGCTGCATTACACAGTTATTTTAATATTGGTGATATTTCACAAATTGAAGTCCAAAATTTACCAAGTCGTTGTTATGACTCATTACAAGGTAAACATACAGAAGTACCTGCAACACGCAGAATTGAACAGGGCGTCGATTGTATTTATTCATTAGAAGAAAATAAAACATTGTTGGTGGATAAAGCATTTAATCGACGTATTCAAATTACCCATCATCATGCAGATTCAATTGTGCTATGGAATCCTTGGGAGAAAACGCCAAGTGCGATGCAGCCTGAAGGGTATAGAACAATGGTGTGTATTGAAACCGCAAGATTAGAAAAATTACTTCAATTTGGTGAAAGTATTTCTGCTGAAATAAGTGCTTTACCCGCTGATATTTAAAGGAATAGAAATCCTTGTTGCATAAACGAGGCAAATACTATAAAATTTTGCCCGTTTTTTGTTTGTTTTTATAGCAAATGATTGAAGAAATCTTCTGTTTTAAATGCAGTGGGTTTTATCTTAAATAAATAGAAGGAATAACATTATCAAAACCGTAAAAAAAGCTCCGGCAGCTAACCGCCCGAATCGCATTAACGATGAAATTCGAGTAAAAGAAGTTCGTTTGATTGACCAAGATGGTGAACAAGCGGGGATTGTATCAATCCAACAGGCCTTAGATATGGCAGAACAAGCAGCGCTTGATTTAGTTGAGATCAGTCCGAATGCCGAACCACCGGTTTGTCGTATTATGAACTACGGCAAATTCCTCTATGAAAAGAGCAAAACCGCAAAAGAACAGAAGAAAAAGCAAAAAGTTGTACAAGTGAAGGAAATTAAATTCCGTCCAGGTACTGACGAAGGTGACTACCAAGTTAAATTACGTAGCTTAATTCGTTTCTTAGAAGATGGCGATAAAGCGAAAATTACTGTACGTTTCCGTGGTCGTGAAATGGCTCACCAAGATATCGGTTTAGACGTATTAGAACGTGTTAAAAACGATTTGGCTGATATTTCAGTAGTGGAATCTGCACCGGGTAAATTAGAAGGTCGCCAAGCGGTAATGGTGTTAGCACCTAAGAAAAAATAATTTTTTATTTAGATTTGATCTAGATAATCGAATTTTCACTTCGGTGAGAATACAACTGCATATTGGGCAAACTACGCAGCCTAATTGCTTTTGGAGAAGGGCAATTCAATTTGCCATATTGGAATAATTAGTGCCTACAAGTAATCTTCGGATTCGCCTAATTATGTGTTTAACTTAAAATGCGGAGTTATTTTAACAATGCCTAAAATTAAAACAGTACGTGGTGCTGCTAAGCGTTTCAAAAAAACAGCTTCTGGCGGTTTCAAACGTAAACAATCTCACTTACGTCATATTTTGACTAAAAAGACAACTAAACGTAAACGTCATTTACGTCATAAATCAATGGTTGCGAAAGCAGACCAAGTTTTAGTAGTAGCTTGCTTACCATACGCATAAGCCGTTATTTAAGCAAAACGTACGATTAGTTAAATTAGTTAAAAATATTACATAGGAGATTAAATAATGGCTCGTGTAAAACGTGGTGTTATTGCAAGAGCACGCCATAAGAAAGTTCTTAAGGCTGCTAAAGGTTATTATGGTGCACGTTCACGCGTGTATCGCGTTGCTTTCCAAGCGGTGATCAAAGCTGGTCAATACGCATATCGTGACCGTCGTCAACGTAAACGTCAATTCCGTCAATTATGGATTGCACGTATCAACGCTGCGGCTCGTCAAAATGGTTTATCTTACAGCAAATTTATCAACGGCTTGAAAAAAGCGTCTGTTGAAATCGACCGTAAGATCCTTGCTGATATCGCTGTATTCGACAAAGTAGCGTTCGCTGCATTAGTTGAAAAAGCAAAATCTGCACTTTAATTTTTTAAAGTTTAGATTCAAAAATTAGGACGCTGAAAAGCGTCCTTTTTTTAATCATTTTTTTCCATTAATCTTTCTAGTTCTTTTTCTCTTTCGTAGTCACGTCCTTCTTCAAGTTCATAACCACAATCAAAACATACCCCTTCAATTACATCAAATGCACCACATTCTGGACATTCTATTTCTTCATCTGGCAATATGTTCTGTAATACTTCAAATAAATCATTTACTTGTCCACAACTTTTACAAATTAAATCAACATTTGGAAATTCACCAGAGACAATTTCTAATGAGTTGGCTTGGCAATTTGGGCATTGACTAAATGTGTTAAAAATATTTTCTGCTTCACTGCTTGGAAATTCAACTTTCATATTAATTATTCCTTTCTTACTTTATTTGTTACAGGATCATATTCAACTCTTGGGGCACAGTAATTTCCTTTCTTAACTATTGAAAATTGCATACCATCGAAAGTGCTATAAAAGCAACGAATATAGCGAGTTCCAGTAGGTTCTTGTTCTGTTAAGGTTGCTCTTTCCCAATCAGCAAAACAGGTAGAAGAGATGCTTATCATTGAGATAAAAACAAATAAACTTTTGAAATTTTTCATATAAAATCCTTACTTATAAATATAAAACAAACCTATTTTAGGTTCAAAAATGATTATATATTAAACCTAAAATAGGTTCAAATTAAACAGCACCTAAAATAGGTGCAATGAGAAATTTAAGATTATCTATTCATTCGTTAGAGCACACTTGGTTGAGAGAGTTATTTACTCAACAAAGAAATCAGCTTGGTTTATCTCAGCGCGCATTAGGTCAAAAAATGGGCGTGTTAGCATCCTTCATCGGAAAAGTAGAGACAGGAGATCGTCGTCTAGATATTTTTGAATTTATAGAGTACTGTAAAGGACTAGAATTAGATCCTATTCAAGTGCTACAAGAAATAGAAAAACGTTTTGGAACTAAAGCTATTTTTTAAATACAACCGTAAGGGTATTTAAGATATATACTTTTCTTGCCTATAAAAAAGAAAAAACCGCTACTCAAAACTTGAATAGCGGGGAGGTCTTAATTTATAAGAAACTTCAAAAAGATAACTGCAATATGCAGTGCACTAGCAATGTATCAGACTGTGTGTTTTTGAAATAGTTCGATATTTTTGAAAAAATATTTAAAAAATATCAAAATTAAACCAAAGTGAACGAATTTAGCCCTTTATAAAGGCAATAATTTGCTCTTCAATCCCTTTTTCATCTAATTTAATTTCAGCAAGCGCTTCTTGTTGTGTGCCTTGCGGAATAAAGATATCAGGTAAACCTAATTGTAAAAGTGCGGTTGTTTTTCCATGAGAATTTAGCACTTCTGAAACAGCAGAACCTGCACCACCTTGAATTGCATTTTCTTCTAATGTCACAATGACATCATGGGTATTTGCCACTTCTAGAATACGAGCTTCATCAATTGGTTTCACAAAGCGCATATCGACAACAGTCGCATTGAGTTTTTCTGCCACAGATAAAGCAGCTGGTAAGAGTGTACCAAAATTCAGAATAGCGATTTTTTCACCTTGACGAACCATTTTTGAACGACCAATTTCTAATTCAGCAAGTGGGGTTAATTCTACGCCGATTGCATTTCCACGCGGATAACGTACCGCAGCCGGTTTACCACATTTATAACCGGTATAAAGCATTTGGCGGCATTCATTTTCATCACTTGGTGTCATAATGATTATATTCGGAATGCAGCGCATAAAACTTAAATCAAAAGCACCTTGGTGAGTTTGACCATCGGCACCTACGATACCTGCACGATCGATTGCAAAGAGAACAGGTAAGTTTTGAATGGCGACATCATGAATAAGTTGATCGTAAGCACGTTGTAAGAAGGTAGAATAAATTGCCACAACAGGTTTATAACCGCCAATTGCAAGACCGGCTGCAAAGGTAACAGCATGTTGCTCAGCGATGGCTACATCAAAATATTGTTGTGGGAATCGTTCTGAAAATTCAACCATGCCAGAACCTTCACGCATTGCAGGTGTGATGCCCACTAATTTATCGTCTTGTTCTGCCATTTCACATAACCAATCGCCAAAGATTTTTGAATAGGTTGGTTTTGCATTTGATTTAGGAAGTTGGCCGCTTGTTGGGTCAAATTTGGGTACGCCATGGAAACCGATCGGGTCTTTTTCTGCAGGCTCGTAACCTTTTCCTTTTTTAGTTTTGATGTGTAAGAATTGCGGCCCTTTGAGATCGCGCATATTGCTTAAGGTGGCAATTAATTCATCAATATTATGCCCATCAATTGGTCCAATATAGTTAAAACCGAGCTCTTCAAAAAGCGTACTTTCTGGCGAGAACATTACGCCTTTCATGTGCTCTTCGGTTTTCTTCATAAAGTTTTTAACGGTCGGTACTTTATCTAAGATTTTTTTACTGCCATCACGAACCGTTGAATATAATGAACCAGAGAAAATGCGAGCAAGGTGATTATTCAATGCCCCCACATTTTCAGAAATAGACATTTCATTGTCATTTAAAATGACCAACATATCAGTATGCAAAGAACCCGCATGGTTTAAGGCTTCAAATGCCATCCCCGCAGTGATAGCACCGTCACCAATCACACAAACGGTTTTTCGACCTGCATTTTCACGTTCTGCCGCAACAGCAATACCTAGTCCTGCACTGATTGAAGTGGAAGAGTGTCCAACACTTAATACATCAAACTCACTTTCTTCACGCCAAGGGAAAGGATGAATACCGCCTTTTTGGCGAATGGTGGACATTTGATCACGACGCCCCGTCAAAATTTTGTGTGGGTAAGCTTGATGGCCCACATCCCAAATTAATTGATCAAAAGGGGTTTTAAAAATGTAGTGTAATGCAACAGTCAATTCAACGGTACCAAGACCAGATGCTAAATGACCACTGGTTTGACTAACGGATTCCAACAGATAACTCCGTAACTCCTGACAAAGTTGCGGAAGCTGATCTTTATTTAAAAGACGCAAATCTTCCGGCGAATTAATTAAGGATAAAAGAGGATAGTTGTTCATATATTCGTTAGTCCTAAAATGTGAAAAAAGTGACCGCACTTTGAAAAATCAAAGTCAGTGTTGTCACCATTAACTTTTACGATTGACAATAAATTCAGCTAATGCACGCAATGCAGTGGTATCAAAAGGTAAATTGTCTAATTCATGTAAGGCAGTTTGATAGAGTTCTTGGGCTTTTTGTTTCGCACCCTCTAATCCTAACAGCTTTGGATAAGTGCTTTTATCTAAATCTAAATCAGATCCCACCGGTTTACCGATTTCGGCACTATCACCTTCAATATCTAAAATGTCATCTTGTACTTGGAAAGCTAAACCAATAGCTTGTGAATAACGTTCTAGTTGTTGCTCTAATTCTTTGTTTTCAAAGTGAGGAGAGCAGATAAAACCCAGTTTTAATGCGGCCGTTAGCAACGCACCCGTTTTGTTGCGATGAATAAGTTCTAATTCGGCTAAATTAACTTGTTTGTGTTCTGAAATTAAATCTAAACTTTGCCCTAAACACATGCCTTGTACGCCAGATGCTTGAGCTAAGGCTTTCACTAATTGCAATTTTTGTTCTGCAGAAAGAGAAGGGGCTTCAGTAAGAATTTCAAAGGCAAAAGTTTGTAACGCATCGCCAGCTAAAATGGCAGTAGCTTCATCAAAAGCAATATGACAAGTTGGTTGACCACGACGAAGTTCATCGTTGTCCATGGCAGGCAAATCATCATGGATTAAAGAATAAGCATGGATAGCTTCAATGGCTGCTGCCGCGTAATCTAAAGCTGTTGTTTCTGCACCCAGCATTTTACCCGTTGCATAGACAAGGAAAGGGCGAACACGTTTGCCGCCTAGTAATAAGCCATATTTCATGGCATCACGCAAAGGGGCATTATAAGAGTCAATTTCTTCAAATTGATTGGCTAAAAACTGATTAATACGATCTTGAACTTGTTTGAGTTCAGTGCCGAATTGATAACTCATGGATTACTCGTCCCCTTGATAATCACTTAATGGGGCGGTTTCGCTTTTTTGTAACAAAATTTGAATACGTTGTTCTGCTTGTTGCAAGCGCTCTTGACCAAGTTGAGCCAATTTAATACCGTTCTCAAATTCTTTCAGCGCATCTTCCAATGGTAATTCACCGCTTTCAAGTTTTGTCACAATTGTTTCTAATTGTGCAAGTGTTGTTTCAAAATCAGGTTCAGCATTTGCTGGTTTACGCGCCATTAAATTATCCTTTTCAGATGAATAAATTGCTCCGTATTGTACTTGATTTTTATAGGGATGTTAAAAACTTATTTCAAAGTGCGGTCAGTTTTTCGTGAGAATTTGAACTTTGTGGGATCTGGAATTTAGCGTACAATACGGCCATTTTTTATTATTCACAGATTATTATGAAATTTATCGTTAAACTTTTTCCTGAAATTATGATTAAAAGCGAAACCGTGCGTAAGCGTTTCGCAAAAATTTTGACTTCAAATATCCGCAATATTTTACAGAAATATGATGAAGAAACAGCGGTTGTTCGTCATTGGGATTACATCGAAGTGCGGTCAAAAAATGAAGCCAATCGTGAAGAGTTGATTGCGCTTTTACAACGCATTCCAGGGATTCATCATTTTTTAGAAGTGGAAGAAAAACCGTTTACCGATTTACATCATATCTTTGAGTTGACCTTAGCGGATGTCGCTGCTCAACTAGAAAACAAAACCTTTTGTGTACGCGTAAAACGTAAAGGGAAACATGATTTTAGTTCCATTGAAGCAGAACGTTATATCGGTGGTGGTTTAAATCAGCATATTGAAAGTGCAAAAGTACGCTTAAAAAATCCTGATGTGACGGTGCGTATTGATATTGAAGATGACAAAATGATGCTGGTGAGAGCTCGTCATGTTGGTCTTGGTGGTTATCCAATTGGGACACAAGAAGATGTGCTTTCATTGATTTCAGGTGGATTTGATTCAGGTGTATCTAGTTATATGCTTATTCGCCGTGGTTCACGTGTGCATTATTGTTTCTTCAATTTAGGTGGTGCTGCCCATGAAATTGGCGTGAAACAAATGGCTTACCATATTTGGAATCGTTATAGTTCATCACATAAAGTCCGTTTTATTGCCATTCCTTTTGAAGGTGTAGTGGGCGAGATTTTAGAGAAAGTCGATAACGGACAAATGGGCGTAGTATTAAAACGAATGATGGTGCGAGCTGCAAGTAAAGTTGCACAACGTTTTGATATTCAAGCGATCGTTACTGGTGAGGCGCTCGGACAAGTTTCGAGCCAAACTTTAACCAATTTACGTTTAATTGATGAAGCATCTGATGCGTTAGTATTACGTCCACTCATTACTCATGATAAAGAACAGATTATCGCGATGGCGAAAGAGATCGGCACAGATGATATTGCTAAGTCCATGCCGGAATTCTGTGGAGTGATTTCTAAAAATCCAACGATTAAAGCGGTACGTGAAAAAATTCTTGAAGAAGAAAATCACTTTGATTTTGGCGTGTTGGAAAGTGCGGTTGAAAATGCACAATATTTAGATATCCGCCAAATTGCAGAAGAAACAGAAAAAGAAGTAGTGGAAGTAGATACCATTTCGGTGCTTGGCGAAAATGATATTATTTTAGATATTCGTAGCCCAGAAGAGACAGATGAAAATCCATTTGAATCAGACGAGCACCAAGTAATGCAATTGCCGTTTTACAAATTATCTTCACAATTCGGTTCATTAGATCAAAGTAAAAATTATGTGCTTTATTGTGAACGAGGCGTGATGAGTAAACTTCAAGCGCTTTATTTAAAAGAAAATGGTTTTACGAATGTAAGAGTATTCGGGAAAAAATAAGCAAAAAATGACCGCACTTTAACGTGCGGTTTTTTTATTCGTAATCTAATTCACCCACTAATTCATCGATAGCTTGGGCAAGTAATGTCCGATCATGACGATAGCTGATATCATCTGCATTCAAGCGTTTAGCCAAGATTTTAACGGAAGAAATGGCAGACAAATCGACTGCACTTTGTTCACGATAAGGGATTATAGCACCATCAATAACGGATTCGCCGACGATTTCATTAATTTTCTGAATACGATCGGCCAGTGAAAGCTGAGAGGCCGCGCCAATTTCTACCCCTAAATTATCAATAAAAATCACTTTCGCTTTGCTATTACGCAGGGCAGTAGCTAATTCAGGTAATAATAATGGTGGCATAATGCTCGTCATGAAACTACCTGGACCAAGTAAAATGACTTCCGCTTGCTCTAATGCTTGGATAGCTTCTTGTGCGGCTTTAACCATAGGCACTAAGAAAAGTGATTGAGGTAATTGGGTTAAATTATCAATGCTCACTTCACCCACAATACTGGAGCCTGAACCTAAACTCGCGGCAAGATGAACAGGTTCTTCTGACATGGGAATTATGTGAGATTTTACTTTGAGTAATTCACGAATTAAGTTAATGGCTTCAATGGGGCGAATATGCATATCTTCTAAGGCTTTGAGCATTAAATTGCCTAAATTATGTCCAGAAAGTTCACCTTCGCCAGTAAAGCGGTATTCAAATAATGCAGATGCCGTGCTTGGCTCAATGATGATTTGGTTTAAGCAATTACGTAGATCACCCCACGCAATACCACCTTGTTCTTGGCGAATTCGGCCAGTTGAACCGCCGTTATCTGTGGTGGTGACAATACCGGTTAAACGCTCTTTCATAAAACTAAGCGCCGATAATACACGCCCTAATCCATGGCCACCACCAATGGCAACAATATGTTTGATTTCGTCTAAATGTTCATGACGGCTGTGACGAGATAAATCAGACATTTTTCTTCCTTTTTTACCTATAAATAATTATAAAAAATAATGTTATATATTTTTTTATATAAGTTAATGCTGTTATTTTTATCAATATAGTCGGGTTATTCTACCAAATTATTGCTATTAACCGCTTGCTTTTATTACAATACCAACACAATTTATTTTTAACGCATAACTCCGAGCTTGTTTAGCCTAAGTTTCAGAAGAAATACGGCGGCAAGCCAATAACGCGGTATGTTATTCAGGGATACGCTGGAAACGGTTTATCCTCTCCATATTTAGAAAGGTGTAAAATGCAATCCATTCCTATTAAAAACGTGGGAGAGTCTCGCTTGGTCGATCCTTTCCAACGTCAATATTACTATCTACGACTGTCGATTACCGACCAGTGTAATTTTCGTTGTACTTATTGTTTGCCGGATGGCTATCAACCCGAAGCTAACAAGCCAAGTTTCTTAACATTAAAAGAAATTACCCATCTTGCTCAAGCATTTGCTGAAATGGGCACTGAAAAAATCCGTTTAACGGGTGGCGAACCGACTTTACGCAAAGATTTTATTTCTATTGCTGAAAGCATCGCTAACATTGATGGTATTCGTCAATTAGCCGTTACGACAAATGGCTATCGCATGGCAAAAGATGTGGCTGATTGGAAGAAAGCAGGAATTACATCTATTAACGTCAGTGTTGATAGCTTAGATCCAAAAATGTTCCATCAAATTACGGGTATCAATAAATTTGATGACGTGATGCGTGGTATCGATCGTGCATTTGAAGTGGGCTACAACAAAGTTAAAGTCAATTCAGTTTTAATGAAAAATTTGAATGACAAAGAGTTTGAGCAATTCCTTGTTTGGGTAAAAGATCGCCCAATTCAAATGCGTTTTATCGAGCTGATGCAAACCGGTGAAATGGATAGTTTCTTTAAAAAACACCATCTTTCAGGACAAGTATTGGCGGAGAAATTGCTACAAAATGGTTGGCAATTACAACATAAATCCCATACTGATGGTCCAGCTAAAGTATTCACACATCCTGATTATGCAGGTGAAATTGGTTTAATCATGCCTTACGAGAAGAATTTCTGCGCAAGCTGCAATCGTCTCAGAGTGTCAGCGAAGGGCAAACTTCATCTTTGCTTGTTCGGCGAAGAAGGCATTGAATTACGTGATTTATTGCAATCCCATGAACAGCAAGATATTTTGCAAGCCCGTATTTTTGCCGCACTTCAAGGTAAACGTGAACATCATTATTTACATATCGGTGATAGTGGCGTAAGAAACCATTTAGCTTCTATCGGTGGCTAAAAGTAAATAAGTGAATAAACGATTCACTTATTTTGCTTTTGTCACATATGTAAAACATTCAATATTTTAACCGCACTTTATTTTATTATGACTACATTTACGCATATTAATTCTCAAGGCGAAGCCAATATGGTGGATGTTTCTGCAAAGGCAGAAACTGTTCGTGAAGCTCGAGCTGAAGCCATTGTGACTATGTCAAAAGAAACGCTTTCCATGATCGTGGAAGGCAAACATCACAAAGGCGATGTATTTGCTACTGCTCGTATTGCTGGCATTCAGGCCGCGAAACGTACTTGGGAACTTATCCCGCTTTGTCATCCCTTATTACTTTCTAAAGTGGAAGTGAATTTAGAACCGTTACTTGAAACCAATCAAGTTCGTATTCAATCCCTTTGTAAATTAACCGGAAAAACCGGCGTAGAAATGGAAGCATTAACCGCTGCAAGTGTGGCAGCTTTAACCATTTACGATATGTGTAAAGCCGTACAAAAAGACATGGTGATTGAGCATGTTCGCCTGTTAGAAAAGCGTGGTGGAAAATCTGGTCATTTTATTGCGGAGGAAAAATAAGATGTTAAATATTTTATTTTTTGCTCAAACTCGCGAATTAATTGGGGAAGATTCTATTCAGCTTGAAGGCGATTTTGCGACAGCGGAAGCGGTGCGTGAACATCTTGCTCAAAAAGGTGATAGATGGGCGTTAGCGTTAGAAAAAGGGAAGCTTTTAGTCGCTATCAATCAAACTTTGATGCCATTAGAAAGTGCGGTCAAAAATGGCGATGAAATTGCGTTTTTCCCACCGGTAACAGGGGGCTAAATGACGGATATTCAAATTTCAGTACAAGAACAGCCCTTCGATCAAAATGCCGTTTACCAATGGCTTTCTGAGCAACATTCGGTTGGCGCAACAGTTATTTTTGTGGGTAAAGTACGCGATCTTAATTTAGGTGATGAGGTATCCAGCTTATATTTAGAACATTATCCCGCCATGACAGAAAAAGCCTTACGTGAAATTGTAGAACAGGCGAAAGCCCGTTGGGATATCCAACGAGTGTCTGTGATTCATCGCGTGGGCCTTTTGCATACCGGCGATGAAATTGTTTTGGTTGGTATTAGTTCCGCTCACCGAGGCGATGCTTACCACGCTAATGAATTCATTATGGACTTCTTAAAATCCAAAGCACCGTTCTGGAAAAAAGAACAGACCAATCAAGGGGAACGTTGGATTGAAGCAAGAGAGAGCGATAAAGAAGCGTTAGAGAAGTGGTAATAAAAAAGTGCGGTCAAATTTAACCGCACTTTTTGTTTTTATTGATTAAAGCACTTTTACAATGCTTTCACACAAATAACGAATATTGTCTTCAGTGATACCAGCCACATTGATACGACCAGAACGAACGGCATAAATCGCAAATTCTTCTTTTAAGCGATCAACTTGTTCAGGTGATAAGCCGCTGAAAGAGAACATACCGTTTTGTTCCATGATAAAGCTGAAATCTTGTTCTGCACCATATTCTTTTAATAACTGAACGAATAAATGACGCATTTTTTTGATGCGTTCACGCATTTCAGTCAATTCATTTTCCCATTCTTGACGAAGTTGCGGGTCATTTAACACCGTTGCTACGGTCGCCCCGCCGTGAGATGCAGGGTTAGAGTAGAGTGTACGAATAATTGATTTCACCTGTGTTAAAGCGGTGGAAGCAATTTCTGCATTTTCAGCCACAAGGGTAAAGGCACCTACGCGCTCATTGTATAAACCAAAGTTTTTTGAGAATGAACTCGCCACTAATAATTCTTTATGATTTGCAGCAAAAGCACGTAAACCATAAGCATCTTGGTCTAAGCCATTTGCTAAACCTTGATAAGCAAAGTCAAAGAGTGGTAACCAGCCATTTTTTGCTGAAAGCGCAGCTAATTCTTGCCATTGTTCAGGGGTTGGGTCAATACCGGTTGGGTTATGGCAGCAACCGTGTAACAGCACCACATCACCTTCGCTTGCTTGGCTTAAATCTTCAAGTAAATGTTCCCAGTCAAGGGCTTTGCGTTCAGCATCATAATAACGATATTCACGAATTGTCATACCTACCGCATTGAAAATGGCATTGTGGTTTGGCCATGTTGGCGTACTAATCCACACATTTTGAGCTTTGGTTTGGCGTTTGATGAATTCCGCAGCAATACGTAATGCACCTGTACCACCTAAGCTTTGTACCGTTCTTGCTCGATTCGCTTTAATGACCTCTGAATCTTTACCGAAAAGGAGTTCTTTTGTGCGTTCGTTATAATCGGCAATACCATCGATAGTCAGGTAGTTTTTCGTTTTTTCGTGATCAAATAAGCGTTTTTCGGCTTCTTTTACCGCACGCATAATTGGCGTTGTACCTTGTGCATCTTTATAAACGCCAATACCTAAGTTGATTTTATTTTCACGTGTTTCAGATTTGAATGCTTCGCCTAAGCCTAAGATAGGATCGGCCGGAGCCGCTTTGATATGTTCAAACATAGCTTTTCCTTATGTATGTGTTGTGAGATAAATAATCTTATACTTCAGTCGATAGATTTTATCAAGAAGAACCTAATAAAAATCAACCGCACTTTGATGTTTTTAGATATTCATCAAAAAGTGCGGTTGTTTTTTTAATTATTTTAATTTTTCAATCGCCCAATTTAAACCAGATTGATAGTCTTCAGGGAGTTCGTGACGAAGTTTTTCAAGCTGTTGAATAATGACCGTTTTATCAGGATGCGTAATATTGATATGACCCAACTTTCTACCTGGACGAACTTCTTTACCATACCAATGTAACTGAGAGAACGGCGTGTTCAACCATTGTGGATTATGTTCTGTACCAATCAAATTGACCATGACACTTGGTGCAATGGGCTGTAATGACGGTGTAGGTAAATCCAACAAGGCTCGTAGATGCAATTCAAATTGACTGATAGCACAACCTAATTGTGTCCAATGTCCACTGTTATGCACACGAGGGGCAAGTTCATTAATTAATAATTTATCACCCACCACAAAGCATTCCATTGCCATTACGCCGATATATTCAAGCTTATCCATGATTTTTCCAAGCATAGATTCTGCCTGAGTTTGTTGGCTTTGTTGTTGAGGGAATGAAATATCTGTCACACTGTAACGTAAAATGCCATTTTGCTGTAGGTTATGTGTCACTGGGTAGAAGCGTTTTTCACCATTTTTAAATCTTGCGCCTACAATAGACACTTCGTAATCAAAAGGAATGAACTTTTCTGCGATAACTTCACCGAATAAATCGTCCGTAATGTCGCTTTGATTATTTTCAGTGATAATCCATTGACCACGGCCGTCATAACCACCGGTACGACGTTTTACCACGACTTTTTCGCCCACGTTTTTAAATACTTCAGGCCATTGCGTTTTATCTTTTAATAAACACCATGGTGAGGTAGAGAGATTAAGTTCATCCAGTAAAGATTTTTGGGTAAAACGATCAGCCAATAAGCCAAAAACATTCTGATTAACGAAATTCTTATGATAGCCCAGTAATTCAGTTAAAGGTGTTTTTTCCCAACGTTCAATTTCCGCGGTGATGATGGCATCTTTGGGTAAATCAAATACGGGCGCATTAAACTCAAGCGGTTGAACATGAATGTCTAATGGTGCGCCGGCGTAACGTAACATTCTGCCGAGTTGACCATTACCAAGCACATAAACGGTAGGATAGAGGGTAGAGTTTTGCATAAAATTTCTCATCAAATCTAGCTAAAAAAACAACCGCACTTTAAAAAGTGCGGTCAAAATGAAAGGTGTTTTATTTACGTGGATCAGGATTATCCAATACCACATTAGTTTGATTTTCGCGGAATGCTTGTAGGCGAGCGAATAACGCATCATCCCAACCAGCAAGAATTTGTGCGGCAAGCAATCCCGCATTCGCTGCACCAGCAGGGCCAATTGCCAACGTACCGACAGGAATGCCTTTCGGCATTTGCACGATAGAATAGAGGCTATCAACACCGCTTAACATAGAGCTTTTAACAGGGACACCCAATACAGGCACAAGCGTTTTAGCCGCAATCATACCGGGTAAATGAGCTGCACCACCTGCACCCGCAATAATCACTTTGTAACCATTTTTTTGTGCATTTTCGGCAAATTCAAACAGCTTGTCGGGGGTTCGATGTGCGGAAACGACTTCAACATGATATGCCACATTGAGTCCATCTAAAATTTGAGTGGCTTCTTGCATGGTTGCCCAATCGCTTTTTGAGCCCATAACAATAGCAATTTGTGCGGTATTTGACATATTTTTAAAAATTTATCTGATAAAAAACGATGCGTAGAATAGCATACTTGCCTACTTTTAAGCAAACGTTTGCCATGTGGTAAAAACTGAAAATTCCATTGCAAGTTTTGTCATAAAATCTTATCCTAATATGAGTTTTTTTCTTAGAAATAGAGCAGATTATGTTAGCTAAAGCGAAATATAGAAAAGATTACAAACAACCTGATTTTACAGTTACGGATATTTTCCTTGATTTTCAATTAGATCCTAACCATACCGTTGTCACTGCAAAAACAACCTTCCAACGTTTAAACGACGAAGCAACACACCTACGATTAGATGGTCATGGTTTCCAATTTGCTTCCATCAAATTTAATGGCGAAGATTTTAAACATTATCATCAAGACCACGAAAGTTTAACGTTAGATTTAACCAATCAAAGTGCGGTCAATTTTGAACTTGAAATTGTGACGAATTTAGAGCCTGCACAAAACACCTCTTTACAAGGGCTTTATCAATCAGGTGAAGGCATTTGTACTCAATGCGAAGCAGAAGGTTTCCGTCAAATTACCTATATGCTTGATCGTCCTGATGTATTAGCTCGCTATACAACCAAAATTACCGCTGATAAAACTAAATATCCTTACTTGCTTTCTAATGGTAACCGCATTGCAAGTGGTGAATTAGAGGATGGTCGTCATTGGGTTGAGTGGAATGACCCATTCCCGAAACCAAGCTATTTATTCGCTTTAGTGGCTGGTGATTTTGATTTATTACAAGATACCTTTACGACAAAAAGTGGTCGTGAAGTAGCCTTAGAGCTTTATGTAGACCGTGGCAATCTTGATCGTGCTTCTTGGGCAATGGAAAGTCTGAAAAAAGCGATGAAATGGGATGAAGAGCGTTTCAATTTAGAATACGACTTAGATATTTACATGATTGTTGCTGTGGACTTCTTCAATATGGGCGCCATGGAAAATAAAGGGTTGAATATTTTTAACTCTAAATTTGTGTTGGCAAACCCACAAACAGCAACCGATGATGATTATCTCGCTATTGAAAGCGTGATTGCACACGAATATTTCCATAACTGGACAGGAAACCGTGTAACCTGTCGTGATTGGTTCCAACTAAGTTTGAAAGAAGGTTTAACGGTTTTCCGTGATCAAGAGTTTTCATCTGACACAGGTTCTCGTGCTGTTAATCGCATTAATAACGTGAAATTCTTGCGTACGGTGCAATTTGCCGAAGATGCAAGCCCAATGTCACACCCAATTCGCCCTGAAAAAGTCATTGAAATGAATAACTTCTATACAGTGACTGTATATGAAAAAGGGGCAGAAGTGATTCGTATGTTGCACACCTTATTAGGTGAACAAGGTTTCCAAAAAGGGATGCAACTCTATATTGCTGAAAACGATGGTAAAGCGGCAACCTGTGAAGATTTTGTTTCTGCAATGGAACGTGCAAATGACGTTGATTTAGCACAATTCCGTCGTTGGTATAGTCAATCAGGTACACCAGAATTATTGATTAGCGATGCCTATGATGAACAAACTCATACTTATCGTTTAACGGTTTCGCAATCTACGCCACCAACAGCGGACCAAATGGAAAAAGTAAACTTACATATTCCATTGAAAATTGCGCTTTATGATGCCAAAGGCACGAAACAAATGTTACAGCATAACGGTGAGTTGCTAAGCGATGTGTTAAATGTGACAGAAAAAGATCAAGTCTTTGAATTCCATGGCATTTATGGTCGCCCAATTCCTGCGTTATTATGTGATTTCTCTGCACCGGTGAAACTGGATTATGATTACACCACAGAGCAGTTATTAGGTTTGCTTAAATTTGCAGATAACCAATTTGCTCGTTGGGATGCAGCACAAATGTTGTTTACTCAAGAATTACGTCGTAATGTGGCGCATTTCCAACAAGGTGAAGCCTTTGACATTTCACCTGATGTTTTGACCGCACTTGCGCATGTATTGGAAAATTACGAACAGGATATCGAATTAGCGACATTAATTCTAACCTTGCCAAAAGACATTGAGTTTGCAGAAAGCTTTAAAACGATTGATCCAGATGGCATTGCAGCCGCAAGAGAATTTATGTTGGTGCAAATTGCAGAATACTTGAAAGAAGATTTATTGCGTATTTACACCCATATTCGTCTTGAAGATTATCGAGTGACTCAAGAAGATATTGCTTTACGAGCAATGCGTAATCTTTGTTTAAGTTATTTGGCTTACACCAATTTAGGCAATAATGTGGTGCAAAAACATTACAATAATGCCAATAATATGACAGATACGTTGGCCGCATTAAATATGGCAACTAAAGCGGCATTACCTTGTCGTGATGCCTTGTTAGCGGATTTTGAACAAAAATGGCAACATGATGGCTTAGTCATGGATAAATGGTTTGCTTTACAAGCCACTCGCCCAGATGAAAACGTATTGGAAATTGTACAAGTATTAATGGATCACCCAAGTTTTAACTTCAACAATCCAAACCGTTTACGTTCATTAGTGGGTAGTTTTGCAAATCACAACTTAAAAGCATTCCATCATATCAGTGGTTCTGGCTATCGTTTCTTAACAGACGTCTTAATTCGTTTAAATGAAACAAATCCACAAGTGGCTGCACGTTTGATTGAGCCATTAATTCGTTTCTCACGTTTTGATGCACAACGTCAAACGTTAATGAAACGTGCTTTAGAGCGCTTAAGTGCTGTTGAAGATCTCTCAAAAGATTTATTTGAGAAGATTGAAAAAGCCTTGCAATAAAATAAAAAGTGCGGTTAATTTTGACCGCACTTTCCATTTACAGTGAACTATCCTGAGAGATAAACGAGTATGTATTCTTTGATCCGTAAAGCCATCTTTTCCCTTGATCCTGAAACCGCTCATGATTTAGTGATTAAATCATTGCACGTAGCGGGTAAATCACCTTGCCAATTTTTATTAAAGCAGCTTTTGGCTTGTCCACAAGGTTCGCCTAAGCAAGTAATGGGCATTACGTTTAAAAATCCTATTGGGTTAGCAGCGGGCTCAGATAAAAATGCCGAAGCGATTGATGGCTTTGGTGCGATGGGATTTGGTTTTATTGAAGTCGGTACGGTTACGCCTTTGGCACAAGAGGGAAATGCTAAACCTCGTCAATTCCGTTTAGTGGAAGCGGAAGGGATTATTAACCGTAATGGATTCAATAATTATGGCATTGATTACGTGGTCGAGAATGTTAAAAAAGCAAAATTTGATGGTGTAATTGGGATTAATATTGGCAAAAATAAAGTCACGCCACTTGAAAAGGGGAAAGATGATTACTTATTTTGCTTAAATAAAGCCTATAACTATGCAGATTATATTACGGTAAATATTTCATCACCGAACACTCCAGATTTGCGCCAATTGCAGTATGGTGATTATTTTGATGATTTACTGCAAAGTGTAAAACAGCGCCAAAAAGTATTAGCTGAGCAATATAATAAATATGTGCCGATTGCAGTAAAAATTGCACCTGATTTATCCGAGACTGAGCTCGTTCAAATTGCTGATACGTTACTTCGTCATCAAATGGATGGGGTAATTGCCACTAATACAACGATTTCACGCGACAACGTCACAGGTTTGAAAAATGCGGAACAACAAGGCGGCTTAAGTGGAAAACCGTTACAGCAAAAAAGTACAGAAATTATTCGAAGATTGCATCAAGAGCTGAAAGGGCAAATTCCGATTATTGGGAGTGGTGGCATTGATGGTGTACAAAATGCACAAGAGAAGATTGAAGCAGGTGCAGAGTTGTTACAAGTTTATTCTGGCTTGATTTACCACGGCCCAAGCTTAGTTAAAGGCTTGGTTCAGGCGATTAAGTAAGAGAGAAATAATATGAAAACATTATTTCTAGCCTCTTATTTTGCAGCCGTAGAAAATCTTTTCAAACGATTTTTAAAACAGCATTTTTTATTGCATAAAGTGCTGTTTATACCTACTGCAGGTAATGTCGAAAGCTATGTTGAATACATTGATGAGGCAAAAAATATTTTTCATAAATTAGGTTTTGAAGTCGATGTTTTGGATATAGCCCAAGAAACAGAAGAGGTTATTAAAGAGAAATTAAATCATACACCGATCCTTTACATTTCTGGTGGTAATACGTTTTATCTATTACAAGAGTTGAAAAGAAAGCACTTATTACCACATATAAAAAAACGAATTGATGAAGGTATGCTTTATCTTGGTGAATCTGCCGGAGCTATTATTACCGCCAGCGACATCGAGTATAATCAAATTATGGATGACAAAAATATAGCTATCGATTTGACCAATTATTCAGCTTTAAATTTAGTCGATTTTGCAATTGTTCCACATTATGGTGAGTTTCCTTTTGAAGAGAGCTCACAGAAAACTGTTCAGATCTATCAATCCAAATTGAATTTACTCCCTTTAACAAATAGCCAAGCTGTAATTGTTGATGAAGATAATTACACTATTCAAACTAATTTATAGGAAAGCCGATGATCAAATATGATTTACATTGCCATAGTACGGCTTCAGATGGTGTTTTAACACCTACAGAGCTTGTGCAACGAGCTCATGAACAAGATGTCAATGTGCTCGCTTTATGTGATCACGACACGGTAATGGGCATTGATGAAGCTAAAATTGAAGCAGATAAATTAGGTATTGAGCTAATTAATGGCGTGGAAATTTCAACGAATTGGGAAGGTCGTGGTATCCATATTGTTGGATTAAATTTTGATAAAACACATCCTAAAATGACCGCACTTTTAGCCGAACAAAAATCACTGAGAGAAAAAAGAGCGGTCGAAATTGGTCATAAATTAGAAAAAGCAGGCGTTCCCAATGCCTATGAAGGCGCAAAAGCGTTAGCCAATGGGGAAGTAACTCGTGCTCATTATGCGCGTTATTTGGTGCAAATTGGAAAGGTTTCAAATGATGGGCAAGCCTTTAAGCGTTATCTAGGCAGTGGTAAATCTTGTTTTGTCAAAGCTGAATGGGTGGATATTCCAACGGCGATTGATACTCTTCATGCAGCTGGTGGTGCCGCAGTTATTGCTCATCCTATGCGTTATAACATGACAGGAAAATGGATTCGTCGATTAATTGTTGATTTCAAACAATGGGGTGGTGATGGCATGGAAGTAGCGGATAGTGGACAAACTAAAGATCAGCGTCAATATCTTGCGCGATTAGCCAATGAATATGACTTAGCCGCCTCTTTAGGTTCAGACTTTCATTTTCCTTGCGGATGGATTGAATTAGGAAAAAATTTGTTTTTACCTGAAGAGGTAAAACCGATTTGGACATTATTTGAATAATAAAGGGCGGTTAAATCCGCCCTTATTTTTTATATTTGACTGTTCTCACACAAACCGAGACTGGCGAGAAATTCAATAAATGCACGAACTTTTGCAGGCAAATGACGACGGTTTGGATAAACCACATAAATATCTAAAGGTTTTTGTTTATATTCAGACAAAATTTCAACTAATTCACCTGAAGCAAGCGCATCTTTGACAAAGAAGCTCGGTGAATTACTGATACCCAAGCCTGCTTTTGTCATTTCTAACAATGCCATACCATTATTAGAAACCACTTTAGATTGAATTTTATAACGTTGAATTTGATTGGCTTTTGTTGATTGCCAATGCACTTGATTTAACGATGATTTATAAAGTAAACCTTGGTGATATTCTAAATCATCAGGTGTAAGCGGTGTGCCTCGCGACTCTAAATAACTTGGCGAAGCAACAAAATGCATAGGGGAGCTGCTAATTTTACGCGCAACAAGTGAGCTGTCTTGCATATAGCCGATACGTAATGCTAAGTCATAGCCTTCCGCAACGAGATCAACACGCTTGTCTTCAAATTCAATTTCTACGTGTAAATTGGGATGAAGCTCAATAAATTTAGGCAAGTTAGGTGAAATATAAAGTAAGCCAAAATCACGCGGCACAGAGATTAATAAATTACCTTGTAAGCTCGTTGCCATATTACTGATGCTAGAGTCAGCCTCGCTTAAATCTAATAGAATGGCTTGGCAACGTTGGTAATAAAGCATGCCGGCTTCAGTTGGCACAATTTTTCGTGTTGTACGTTGTAATAATCGCGTTTTTAAATGTTCTTCTAATTGTGAAACTAATTTACTCGCCATCGCCACAGAAATATTCTGTTGGTTTGCGGCTTGTGTAAAACTTTGCGTTTCGATCACTTTACAGAAAACCGAAATTGCATTGAGTTTATCCATTTATAAATCCTTTTTGAAAAAAAGCTTGATTTTATCGGCGTAAGTTTGCAGTATATCGCCAATTTTACAGAATTCTAGTTATATTTTAGGTAAGCAAATGAGCAAATCTTTAGTGATTGTGGAGTCGCCAGCCAAAGCGAAAACCATCAATAAATATTTAGGTAGCCAGTATGTGGTGAAATCCAGCGTAGGGCATATTTGTGATTTGCCTACTGCAGGGAGTAGCACCGGCGAGAAGGCTAAACCCGTTTCCACTAAAGGATTAAGTGCGGAAGAAAAAAACAAAATTAAAGCAGAAAAAGACCGTGCGGCCTTAGTGAAACGTATGGGAATTGACCCTTATCATGATTGGAAAGCCAATTACCAAATTCTACCAGGCAAAGAGAAAGTAGTAGCCGAATTAAAGTCTCTCGCTAAAAAATCTGACCATGTTTATCTCGCAACCGACTTGGATAGAGAAGGAGAGGCTATCGCGTGGCATTTACGTGAAGTCATTGGTGGCGATGATAGTCGTTTTAGCCGAGTTGTATTTAATGAGATTACGAAGAAAGCAATCGAAAAAGCATTCCAGCATCCTGCTCACATTAATATGGACCAGGTTAATGCTCAGCAAACCCGTCGTTTCTTAGACCGCGTGGTAGGCTTTATGGTGTCGCCATTATTATGGAAGAAAGTGGCGCGAGGTCTATCAGCTGGACGTGTGCAATCTGTCGCCGTGAAATTGGTGGTAGAGCGTGAACGTGAAATCAAAGCATTCCAACCAGAAGAGTTCTGGGAAATTGAAGCGCTAACCCAAACGAGCAAGAAAGAAGACTTACGTTTGGATGTGGTGCAATATAAAGGCAAGAAATTTGAGCCGAAAACTGAAAAAGAAGCACAAAGTGCGGTCGATTTCTTAAATAAGTCACATTACGTTGTCACAGATTTAGAAACAAAACCAACAGGTTCTAAACCAAGAGCCCCATTTATTACTTCAACCTTACAACAAACAGCAAGCACGCGTTTAGGTTTTGGAGTGAAGAAAACCATGATGTTGGCACAACGTTTATACGAAGCTGGTTACATCACTTATATGCGTACTGACTCTACCAACTTGAGTCAAGATGCATTAAATATGGCACGCTCTTATATCGAAAGCCATTTCGGCAAAGATTATTTGCCAGCTAAACCGAATTTCTATTCGAGCAAAGAAAATGCGCAAGAAGCACACGAAGCGATTCGTCCTTCTGATGTGAAAATGCTCGCGGATCATTTAAGTGGTATGGATAAAGATGCCGTGCGCTTGTATGATTTAATCTGGCGTCAATTTGTAGCCTGCCAAATGCCGGCTGCACAATATGACAGCACAACCGTCACTGTAATGGCTGGTGATTATGAATTGAAAGCCAAAGGCCGTATTTTACGCTTTGATGGTTGGACAAAAGTCTTGCCACAATTAGGTAAAAATCCAGAAGACCAAATTTTACCGGCTGTGAGTTTAAACGAAACATTAGCACTAAAAACAGTTTCGCCAAGCCAACACTTCACTAAACCGCCCGCTCGTTTTACTGAAGCTGCCTTGGTTAAAGAATTGGAGAAACGTGGTATTGGTCGACCTTCGACTTATGCGGCGATTATTTCAACTATTCAAGAACGTGGTTATGTACGCATTGAAAATCGCCGTTTCTATGCCGAGAAAATGGGTGAAATCGTTACTGATCGCTTAAATCAATCTTTTACTGATTTGATGAGCTATGATTTCACTGCCAACATGGAAAACGTACTAGACCAAATTGCATCTGGTGAGAAAAATTGGAAGGCTGAGTTAAATCAATTCTTCAAAGATTTTTCTACCCAACTTTCTACGGCTGAATTAGATGAGTTAGAAGGTGGAATGAAGCCGAATAGCCTTGTGCTCACCGATATTGATTGCCCAACTTGTGGCCGCAAAATGGCGATTCGTACAGCAAGTACAGGTGTATTCCTTGGTTGTTCTGGTTATGCTTTACCGCCGAAAGAGCGTTGTAAAACGACGATTAATCTCATTCCAGAAGCAGAATTACTCAATGTATTGGATGAGGCTTCTGAGACCAAAGCCTTAATGGATCGTAAACGTTGTCCGAAATGTGACACGGCGATGGATAGCTATATCATCGACCCACATCGTAAATTACATATTTGTGGTAACAATCCGAATTGTGATGGTTATTTGGTTGAACAAGGTCAATTCAAAATTAAAGGCTATGATGGTCCGATTGTAGAATGTGATAAGTGCGGTTCAGATATGCATTTAAAACTCGGTCGTTTTGGTAAATATATGGGCTGTACCAGCTGTGATAACACCCGTAAGATTTTGAAAAACGGCGAGGTTGCACCGCCAAAAGAAGAACCGGTTCATTTCCCTGAATTGAAATGTGAAAAATCTGATGCGTATTTTGTATTACGAGATGGGGCAAGTGGCGTGTTCATGTCAGCACATAACTTCCCGAAATCACGTGAAACTCGACCGGCAAAAGTGGCTGAATTAGCGCTTTATCGTGATCGTTTACCAGAAAAATTACGTTATTTAGCCGATGCGCCACAAAAAGACCCTGAGGGTAATGAAGCCATTATCCGCTTTAGCCGTAAAGAAAAACATCAATACGTGACTTCTGAAAAGAATGGCAAAGCCACAAAATGGATTGTGGATTATATTGATGGAAAATGGGTAGAACGGAAAAAGTAGGATGAACATCACTGTTTATTGCGGTGCCAGTTTAGGTAATGATTCTGCCTATCAGGCTGCCGCAAAAAAATTAGGAAAATGGATTGCTGATGGTCAACATACTTTAGTCTATGGTGGCGGAAAATTGGGATTAATGGGCGTGATTGCAGATACTGTACTTGCTCATCAAGGCAAGGTAATTGGCATTATTCCTCAATTTTTACAAGACAGAGAAGTTGCACATCCTAATTTGACCAAGACCGTGATTGTTGAAAACATGTCTGAGCGAAAAAATAAAATGATTGAGCTTGGCGATGCTTATATTGCTTTGCCTGGTGGACCTGGCACTTTAGAAGAGATTGCTGAAGTGATTTCTTGGGCGCGAATTGGAAAAAATAACAATCCTTGTATTCTATTTAATGAAAAGGGGTATTTTGATTCATTAAAGTCCTTTTTTAGCCATATGGTGAAAGAGGGCTTCTTTACTCAAGGTGATTTTGAGAAAATTTTATTCTCGAATAATCTTCAAGAAATCGAAACCTTTATTGAACATTACCAACCTCCAGCGTTAAGAACATATTAAAAAAGTGCGGTTAAATTTGACCGCACTTTTTTATGATTAATGATGATGTTCTGGTTTTGGTGGGAGTTTAGCTCTAGCTTTACCAACAGGGAGAATTAACGTCGCATAATTCGCTGAATGTTGACAAACTTTTTGATCTTCAAATGGTTCTTTATGAATCACTTTAAGTTTCCAAACACCTTCAATTAATGGAATAAAGTTAACTTTACCTTCTTTGTCTGTTTTACCAGAAAAGGCTTGCGGCTCACGGTGAGATGTCGCCGCTTCCATATCTTTCACAACAAATGTATCAGAGGTTGCGATAATTGTTTCGCCTGCAAGTGGTTGGTCTTTATAGAAAATCTGAACAGGGAAAGCTTCACCTGCTTTAATTGTTTTCGGATCTTTAAGTGGCACGATTTCAAGTGGTAAGCCGAGGCGTGTCATTGCCATATCTGCATTTAATGGTTTTTTGCCCACTACAGTAAAGGCTTTACCAAACATTTGAGTTTGTTCGCAATAGAATGCATTTGGTGTGCCTTGTAAGTTATCCATTTTCCAACCTTCATTATTTTGTGACCAGAAAGTTGGTTTATAAGTAGCTGTTACCCAATATGAACCGTCTTTTAACGGTTTTTCTGATTGATATTGGTAGTTTTCACCTTTTTGTACTAATGTTTGTATTTCACCATCTTGATTGATGAGTTCCATCGGTGGAAAAATCGCGAGACGTTTTTCAGGAATTTTTTCAACGTAGGGGTAGTCACCATAAGCTAAATCAGCTTTTAAAACGCTATTAGAAGCAAGTTGTGCTGGTGTTGCAACCCAAACTTCATGTGCTTGCGCAAGCGCAGAGAAGCCAAGTAGTGCTGCAATTAATGTTTTTTTCATTGTCTTTCCTTTTTAATAATAAATCAATTTATAGAAAGTCTTCGATAGGGCGGACGAGTATAACGAAAAAGAAATGATGAGACGAATGAAAAAAGTTGATTTCGTGAGGAACTTCACATTTTTTTAACAAAAAAGTGCAGTCAATAAAACGATTGTTTTTCTGACCGCACTTGTTTTAAATAAAAAGCTAAATAGGCTTATTTTTTAGATGGTTTAATAGCTAATAAATTGCAGCTTAATTTACTAATTACATGTTCAGCCGTATTACCTAATAACGCTGCAGATAAACCCGTTCTTCCCACTGTACCTAAAATCACTAATTCAGCTTCAATTTCTTTCGCCACTTCAGGAATCACCTCTTCAGGGAAACCTTCGCGTACATGGGTATGATCTTCATCAATACCAAATTTTTGACGTAAGGCTTTCATATTGATAAGGTGTTGACCACGAATACCATTTTCATAACCTGAAGTATTAAATTCAGGCAAATCAATCGCCATATTAATTGGCGCAACAGGGTAGGCTGCGACTAAATGTACGTTACCACGGTTTAAGTTTTCCGCTAAATTCATGCCTGTTGAAACTAATTCTTGATTGAATTCATCTTGATATTCTTGCTCACCGGATACATTAACAGCGACTAAAATACGGCGTTGGTGTTTCCAGTCGCCATCACGTACCATTAATACCGGGATTGGACATTTACGTAACAATTGCCAATCTACTGGTGTGAAAATCAATGAAGTGAAACTTTCTTCATCTTTAGTGTATTTCACCACGAGGTCGTATTGATTTTTTTCAACTTCTTCACGAATTGCATCTGCTTCATTGCTGCTCCATACAATGTGTGATTCAAATTCAATTTCTGGATCTGCATATTTATCTAAATAAAATTGTACGGCTTGACGCTGTTGTTCAACGGCTGTTTTATGCATTTCGCTGCGTTCTTCAGAAGAAAGAAGCGCTGACATCTCATACGATAAGTCATAAACACTCAAAAGGGTGGTGATTTTTACCTTTGTTTCATTTTGCTGTTCTTTAACAAGACGAACGGCACGAGCTAGAGCATATTGTTTTTCGTTATCAGGGTTGAGTACAACAAGAATATTATTAAATTTCATAAAGCCTCCAAGATATGAGATATCAATAGGATAGAAAAGATTTTAAGTTATGACAAGAACCGATTATCAAAAAAGTGATCTCGTGCAAGTTTTTTTGTTTCAAATGTTAAAAAAGCGTGAAAACTCACGCTTTTAATTTATTCTGCTAATTGGATTTTGGTTTTATGTACACCGGTTAAATCAATCAATGCATTAATATCATTAATAGTAATGTATTTACCTTGAACAGAGAGTACACCCAGTTTTTGGAAACGGCCAAGTAAACGACTGATGGTTTCAACGGTTAAACCAAGATAGTTGCCAATATCGCTACGGGTCATGGTTAAGCGGAATTCTTTCGCAGAGAAACCACGAGCAGAATAACGTTTTGAGAGATTGTGAATAAATGCCGCTAAACGTTCTTCAGCGTTCATTTTAGAAAGTAATAAAATCATTTCTTGATCGCTTTTGATTTCACTACTCATCAAACGCATAATTTGCTGACGAAGCTTAGGCATTTTGCCAGATAAGTCATCTAAGATATCAAATGGAATTTCACATACCATGGCGGTTTCCAAAGCCTGTGCAAAACTTGGATGTTGCATATTTGTGATCGCATCAAAGCCCACTAAATCGCCTGGTAAGTGGAAAGAGGTAATTTGTTCTTCACCGGCTTCACTAATGGTATAAGTTTTGATGGTGCCAGAGCGAATCGCATAAATAGAATTCAGTGTATCTCCGGCTTTAAAAAGGACTTGAGATTTTTGGATAGGCTTTTTACGCTCAATGATATTATCAAGCTGATCGAGTTCATATTCGTTCAATGTGAAAGGGATACAAAGTTGACTAATACTGCAATCCTGACAATGAATTGCACAACCACCTGATTGAACTCTGCGTCCTGATTTGGTTTCTGAAACGAAATTCTTCATTTATTCCTCAAATCGATAAATATAGTGTAAAATTGATCTAACGCAATTATTCTACCACTAAATAGTCAATTTCAGAAGTTATCAAAGAGCAAATCAATATGGCTGCAGAAAAATTAACCAAAAAACGTTTAATACAAATTATTATCATGCTAATTATTTTAGTTAGCGCATTCGTTTGGCGATATCTATTGTAATAAGTGCGGTCAAATTTTTGATAGTTTTTAGAAGAAAGAGCCACAAGTTTGTGGCTCTTTGTTTTGAAGATAACGTCTATTTATAATCTGTTTATATCGCAGATTAGCCACATATAATCTTGAAAGATAAAAAGTTCGTTCAATTTGCAAGAAGATTTCAAGAACGATAAAAAATCCTGTATAATCTCAGAAATTTTTTGTTCAATTTTAAGCTTTTGTAACCGAATGATCGAAACCTCACAAACTATTCCTGAACTCGTCTCATGGGCGAAAGAGCGGGAATTTTCGTTAAATCTGCCGACAGAGCGCTTGGTGTTTTTGCTGGCAATCGCCATCTATAACAACGAACGTTTGGACGGTGAGATGCTAGAAGCCGATTTAGTGGATATTTTCCGCCATACATCCAATGCTTTTGACCAATCAACGGATGCGATTGCCACCCGTGCCAATAATGCTATCAATGAATTGGTGAAACAGCGTTTTCTTAACCGTTTCAGCAGTGAATTTACTGAAGGCCTTTCCATTTATCGTCTCACCCCACTAGGTGTTGGCGTATCAGATTATTATATTCGTCAGCGTGAATTTTCTGCATTACGTCTTTCTGTACAACTCTCTATTGTGGCTGATGAAATTCAGCGTGCATCTGATGCTGCAGAGGAAGGGACTGCAAAAGGAGAGAATGAGCACTTTTGGCGTCGGAATGTTTTCGCTCCGTTAAAATATTCTGTAGCAGAGATTTTCGATAGTATCGATTTATCACAACGCGTGATGGATGAAAATCAGCAAAGCATTAAAGAAGAAATTGCCAATTTGCTTACCAAAGACTGGCAGGCTGCAATTTCTAGCTGTGAACGTTTATTAGATGAAACCTCAGGCAATTTACGTGAGTTACAAGACACCTTAAATGCAGCGGGTGATAAGTTACAGGCTCAATTATTACGTATTCAAGATTGTGTAATTGGCCATGATGAGCTGTATTTTATTGAACAATTAATTACCGATTTACAATCCAAACTTGACCGCATTATTAGCTGGGGACAACAAGCCATCGATTTATGGATTGGTTATGACCGTCACGTGCATAAATTTATCCGTACCGCCATTGATATGGATAAAAACCGTGTATTCTCACAACGCTTGCGTAACTCTATCCACAGCTATTTCGATCATCCTTGGTTCTTGTGGACCGCTCAAGCGGAACGTTTGATCGATCTGCGAGATGAGGAAATGGTATTACGTGAAGATGATGCATTGGGTGAATTACCTGAAGAGTTGCAATATGAATCTTTGGCTGATTTACATGATCAAATCGTCGAGCATATGCAAGGCTTACTCATTCAATACCGTGAAAATAATCGTCCGATTGATTTAAGTTTAGTCTTAAAAGAACAATTAGAGGCTTATCCGCTTTCACGTCATTTTGATGTGGCACGTATTATTGTGGATCAAGCAGTGCGTTTAGGTATGGCAAATGATGATTTAGCCGGTCTTTATCCGCAATGGCAGGAAATTAACGATTACGGCGCAGAAGTACAAGCGCATGTGATTGATAAATATTAATTTCGTGGCTTACCCAAAAACGAATTCATAAAATGAGAAATTAACCATGACAGATATTCAAGATGTAATTTCCCCGAAATTGGCAAATGCCATTGCAAATCCTATTTTCCCGACAGTGGACAGCTTATTGCGTTCAGGTCGCCATATCAGCACAGATCAATTAGATAATCATGCTTTTTTGATGGATTTCCAAAATGAGTTGGATGGTTTTTATCGTCGTTACAATGTGGAATTGATTCGTGCTCCTGAAGGCTTTTTCTATTTACGTCCGAAAGCGACGACGTTAATTGCCCGTTCAGTGCTTTCTGAATTAGAGATGTTGGTAGGAAAAGTACTTTGCTATTTGTATTTAAGCCCAGAACGTTTGGCACAGCAAGGCATCTTTAGTACACAAGAAGTTTATGATGAATTACTGAATTTAGCGGACGAAGGTAAATTATTGAAAGCCGTCAATCAACGTTCCAGCGGTTCGGATTTGGATAAACAAAAACTAGCAGAAAAAGTCCGTGCGGCGATCGGTCGTTTACGCCGTTTAGGTATGATTCATACCGTGGGTGAACAACATAGCGGTAAATTTACGATTTCAGAATCAGTTTTCCGTTTTGGGGCTGAAGTGCGTTCCGGGGATGACCCGTTAGAAGCACAAGCACGCTTAATTCGTGATGGGGAAGCGGCAACACCGCAATCTCTCGAATTGGAAAAACAAGCAAAAGCGGCAAGTCATGCTGATGATATCGATGATGAAGAAAGTGCGGTTGAAATTGATGAAGAATTTGATGATGCAGGAGAACAAGAGTAATGTCTGATGTATTAGAACTTGAAAACGAAATCTATCAAGACGAGCCTGAGCAATCAACCGAACAGGTTGAAGAAGAATTTATTGCTCCTGTATTAAACCAACATAATGGGGTAGAACGAGGTAAATTCCGTTCACTGACCTTAATTAACTGGAATGGTTTCTTTGCCCGTACTTTTGATTTAGATGAATTAGTAACTACACTTTCCGGTGGTAACGGTGCTGGTAAATCCACAACCATGGCTGGTTTTGTGACAGCGTTGATTCCAGACTTAACCTTATTACATTTCCGTAATACCACAGAAGCCGGCTCGACAGGCGGTTCGCGTGATAAAGGGTTACACGGTAAATTGCGTCCAGGTGTGTGTTATGCGGTATTGGATACCATCAATTCTCGTCACCAACGAATTCTCGTGGGGGTGCGTCTGCAACAAATTGCGGGTCGTGATAAGAAAGTGGATTTAAAAACCTTCTCGATTCAAGGGGTAGAATTATCCTTAAATCCGACCGCACTTTTCACCGAAGCTGTCGGTGAACGTCAAGCGCGCGTACTCAATTTAAATGAATTAAAAGACAAAATTGAAAATCTTGGTGCGCAATTCAAGCAATATCATTCCATCACCGATTATCACGGTATGATGTTTGATTTGGGTATTATTCCAAAACGCTTACGTAGTGCCTCAGACCGTAGCAAATTCTATAAATTAATCGAAGCTTCTTTATACGGTGGTATTTCCAGCGCCATTACCCGTTCTTTACGTGATTACTTATTGCCAGAAAATCTTGGTGTGCGTAAAGCCTTCCAAGATATGGAAAGTGCGTTACGTGAAAACCGTATGACCCTTGAAGCAATTAAAGTTACCCAATCTGACCGTGATTTATTCAAACATTTAATCACCGAAACCACGAATTATGTGGCATCAGATTATATGCGTAATGCCAATGAACGCCGCGGCAATATCGAAGCCGCTCTAGGTTTCCGCCGTGATTGGTATAAAGCAAAAGCTGAGCAAGAATTATCACAACATCGCTTAATTGACTTAAGCCGTGAAGCTGCAGAGTTGGCAGAAAATGAACGTACTTTAGAAGTAGATCACCAAAGTGCGGCTGACCACTTAAACTTGGTATTAAATGCATTACGTCATCAAGAAAAGGTATCGCGTTACCAAGAAGATGTGGCTGAGCTTACAGAAAAATTAGAAGAACAAAAAATGGTTGTAGAAACTGCAACCGAACAGCTTGAAGAAAGCCAAGCACAATTTGAGCAAACGGAACTTGAAATTGACCAAGTACGTGCGCAACTTGCGGATTATCAACAAGCATTAGATGCTCAACAAACCCGTGCATTGCAATATCAACAAGCGATTGCTGCGCTTGAAAAAGCGAAAACCTTATGTGGTTTAGCGGATTTAAGCGTGAAAAATGCGGAAGATTACCATGCGGAATTTGCGGCCCATGCAGAAAGTCTTACCGAGCAAGTGCTTGAGTTAGAGCATAAGATGTCAATTTCTGAAGCGGCTAAATCACAATTTGATAAAGCCTATCAGTTGGTGTGCAAAATTGCTGGCGATATGCCACGTTCAAGTGCTTGGGAAAGCGCTAAAGAATTATTGCGTGAATATCCAACACAAAAAATTCAAGCACAACAAACCCCACAATTACGCGCGAAATTACATGAGTTAGAGCAGCGCTATGCTCAACAACAAAGTGCGGTTAAATTATTGGCTGATTTTAATCAACGTGCTGATTTATCTTTAGAAACCGCTGATGAACTCGAAGCATACCACGCTGAACAAGAAGAACTCATTGAAAGTTTAAATGAAGAACTTGCTGAGCAAGTAGAAAACCGTTCAACCTTGCGTCAAAAACGTGAAAGTTTGACCGCACTTTACGAAGAAAATGCTCGTAAAGCACCTGCTTGGTTAACTGCTCAAGCCGCTTTAGAACGCTTACAAGAGCAAAGTGGTGAAACCTTCGAGCATAGCCAAGATGTAATGCATTTTATGCAATCACAATTGGTAAAAGAACGTGAACTGACTATTCAACGTGACAATTTAGAAAAACAACGTCAACAATTAGACGAGCAAATCTCTCGTTTAAGCCAACCAGATGGTTCTGAAGATGCTCGTCTGAACGTGCTTGCAGAACGTTTTGGTGGGGTATTGCTTTCTGAATTATATGATGATGTACCAATTGAAGATGCACCTTATTTCTCGGCACTTTATGGTCCTGCCCGTCATGCTATTGTTGTGCGTGATCTCAACACGGTACGCGAACAATTAGCTAATTTAGAAGATTGTCCAGATGATTTATATTTAATCGAAGGTGACCCAAATGCCTTTGATGACAGCGTACTTTCAGCCCAAGAACTTGAAATGGGCGTTGTGGTGCAAGTGTCTGATCGTGAATTGCGTTATTCAAAATTCCCGCAAATTCCATTATTCGGCCGTGCAGCACGAGAAAAACATTTAGAAGAATTACAAGCTAAACGTGATGAAATTGCGGAAGAATACGCACAAATCGCCTTTGATGTACAAAAATGTCAACGTTTACACGAACACTTTAGTCAATTTGTTGGCTTACATCTAGCGCTTGCGTTCCAACCAAACCCTGAAGAGGTGATGGCGGAAATCAATCAAGAACGCAATGAAATTGATCGCGAGCTCAATCAATTCTCAAGCACCGAACAACAAATTCGCATTAAATTGGATAATGCCAAAGAAAAAATGCAATTGTTGAATAAGTTAATGCCACAGCTTAACTTGCTTGCTGATGAAGAATTACTTGATCGCATTGAAGAGTGCCGCGAACAATTAGACATCGCAGAGCAAGATGAAAGCTTTATTCGTCAACATGGCGTTGCGTTGTCACAATTAGAACCGATAGCCAATACCTTACAAAGCGATCCGGAAAACTATGAACGCTTAAAAGCTGATTTAACCCAAGCGATTGAACGTCAAAAACAAGTACAACAACGTGTATTTGCTTTAGCGGATGTGGTGCAACGTAAAAATCACTTCAGTTATGAAGATGCAGGGCAAGCGGAAACATCAGAGCTTAATGAGCAACTTCGTCAACGTTTGGAGCAATTACAGACTCAACGTGATGCTCAACGTGAACAGTTACGTCAAAAACAAAGCCAATTCGCACAATACAACCAAGTATTTATTCAATTGCAAAGTTCTTACGACAGTAAAAATCAATTGTTGAAAGAATTAATTGCTGAGATTGGGGAATTGGGCGTGCGTGCTGATGAAGGGGCTGAGGAACGTGCAAGAAATCGCCGTGATGAGTTGTATCAACAACTTTCAACCAGCCGTCAACGTCGTTCTTATGTCGAAAAACAATTAACACTTATTGAAAGTGAAGCGGAGAACTTAAATAAACGTATTCGCAAAGCAGAACGTGATTATAAAACGCAACGTGAATTAGTTGTGGCAGCGAAAGTCAGCTGGTGCGTGGTTCTGCGTTTATCTCGTAATTCCGATGTGGAAAAACGACTCAATCGCCGTGAGTTGGCTTATTTATCTGCTGATGATTTACGTTCAATGTCGGATAAAGCCTTAGGTGCGTTACGTACTGCGGTGGCTGATAATGAATATCTCCGCGATGCATTGCGTATTTCTGAAGACAGCCGTAAACCGGAAAACAAAGTTCGCTTCTTCATTGCGGTATATCAACATCTTCGTGAACGTATTCGTCAGGATATTATTAAAACGGATGATCCGATTGATGCAATTGAGCAAATGGAAATTGAGCTTAATCGCTTAACAGAAGAATTGACTGGCCGTGAGAAAAAATTGGCGATCAGTTCTGAAAGTGTGGCAAATATTATGCGTAAAACCATTCAACGTGAACAAAATCGTATTCGCATGTTGAACCAAGGTCTACAAAATATTGCCTTCGGTCAGGTGAAATCGGTACGTTTAGTGGTCAATATTCGCGATACACATGCGATGTTGCTTGATGCTCTGTCTGGTAAACAAGAAGAATATCAGGATTTATTCAGTGATAATCGTATTACCTTCTCTGAAGCCATTGCGAAACTTTATCAACGCATTAACCCGCATATTGATATGGGCCAACGCACAGCACAAACTATCGGTGAAGAATTATTGGATTACCGTAATTATCTCGAGCTAGAAGTTGAAGTATTCCGTGGTGCAGATGGCTGGTTACGTGCTGAAAGTGGCGCATTATCGACAGGTGAAGCGATCGGTACGGGTATGTCAATCCTACTAATGGTAGTACAAAGCTGGGAAGAGGAAAGCCGCCGTATTCGCGGTAAAGACATCGTGCCATGTCGTTTACTATTCTTAGATGAAGCGGCGCGTTTGGATGGTAAGTCCATTTCCACCTTGTTCGAACTTTGCGAACGTTTGGATATGCAATTACTTATCGCAGCACCGGAGAATATCAGCCCTGAAAAAGGGACAACCTATAAACTGGTGCGTAAAATTGCCGGCAACCAAGAACAAGTTCATGTGGTTGGTTTGCGTGGCTTTGGCGCAACAGAGTAGTTTTTTAAAGCGGTCAAAGCAATTGGCCGCTTTTTTCATTGTTATTTTTATGAGAATTTAGGACGAATTATGCATAACCTTATTTTTGCCATTCTATGTAGTGTCGCCGTGTCGGTTTTACTCAAAGTTGCTCGCAAGAAAAATATCATTATTGAACAAGCAATTGCGTTCAACTATATTATCGCCATTTCATTAAGCTATTTCTTGCTCAAACCTGATTTTAAAGGATTGGAATTTACCGAATATTTGGCACAAAGTGATAGCACACCTATTTTCCTAGCATTAGGTATTTTATTACCAACCGTATTTATCATTATGTCTAAAGCGGTTGAATTTGCTGGCATCGTGCGTTCGGATGCAGCACAACGCTTATCGTTATTTCTACCGATTGTTGCCTCTTTTATTATTTTCCATGAAACATTAAGTCAGCCTAAAATTGTTGGTATTATTTTGGCATTCATCGGTTTATTCTGTATTTTGAACAAATCGAATGAACAAAGTGCGGTCACTTTTAAGGGGATTTTAAGCTTAATCGGTGTTTGGTTTGGTTATGGCACGATTGATATCTTATTCAAACAAGTGGCCAAAAGCGGGGGAGCATTCCCAACCACATTATTCATTGCTTTCTCATTAGCCGCTTGTGTCATGTTCCTGTATTTATTCCTAAAACGCACTCAGTGGACAGTGCCAAGCTTTATTGGGGGGATCATTTTAGGTGTATTGAATTTCTTTAACATCCTGTTTTACATTAAAGCGCACCAAAGCTTCGGACAAAACCCAACCTTAGTTTTTGCGGGAATGAATATTGGTGTTATTTGTTTAGGCACCATCACCGGCGCATTTTTCTTCAAAGAAAAAATCACCAAAATCAACTGGTTTGGTATTATTATCAGCCTTTCAGCAATTTTCTGTTTATATTATTTAGATAAAATTTTGGCTTAATTATGGCAAACAATTTTAGTTTTTTTATCTACGATTACGAAAGTTTTGGTATCAATCCGGCAAGTGATCGTCCTGCTCAATTTGCTGGTATTCGTACCGATGCAGATTTCAATATCATTGGTGAGCCTATTATGTTGTATTGCAAGCAAACCAATGATTATTTGCCTGCTCCAGAGGCCGTAATGGTCACAGGAATCACGCCACAAGAATGTAATGAAAAGGGGATTCCTGAACCTGAATTTGCCGCAAAAATTCTAGCTGAGTTTTCACAACCTAATACTTGTGTGATGGGTTACAACAACATTCGTTATGACGATGAAATGACTCGTTACACCTTTTACCGCAATTTTATTGATCCCTATGAATATAGTTGGAAAAATGGCAATTCTCGTTGGGATTTACTGGATTTAGTCCGGGCTTGCTATGCACTGCGTCCAGAAGGGATAAATTGGGCTTATGACGATGATGGTATGCCAAGCTTTCGCTTAGAAAAGCTAACCAAAGCAAATGGTATTGAGCATGAAAACGCCCATGATGCAATGGCGGATGTGTATGCAACCATCGCTATGGCTAAATTAATCAAAGAAAAGCAGCCTAAATTATTTCAATTCTTCTTTGAGCATAGAGGTAAGAGGGAAATTGAGAAGCTAATTGATACCGCGGAAATGACACCATTAGTGCACGTTTCAGGTATGCTAGGGAATTATCGCGGCAATTGTGCTTGGGTAGCACCATTAGCATGGCATCCAACTAATCAAAATGCTGTAATCATCTGTGATTTATCAGGTGATATTGATAATTTACTCAGTAAAAGCGCGGTTGATTTGCTACAAGATTTATATACCAAGAAAAGCGAGCTAGAAGAAAGGGGAGTTTCATCAGTTCCATTGAAATTGGTTCATATTAATAAATGCCCAATTTTAGCTCCTGCAAAAACGTTACTGCCAGAAAATGCAGCTCGTTTAGGGATAGACAGACAACAATGCTTAGGTAATTTAGCAAAATTGCGCCAATCCTTAGATATTCGCGAGAAAGTTATTGAAATATTCTCAGAAGAGCGCGAATTTGAGCCGGGTGATAATGTAGAAACAGAACTTTATAACGGTTTCTTTAGCAACGCCGATAAAAACAACATGGCTATTTTACGCGATTTACCACCTGAAAAATTAGCTGAGCATGGTTTAGCGTTTGAAGATAAACGAATTCCTGAATTGTTATTCCATTATCGTGCAAGACATTTCTACAAAACCCTAAATCGTGCTGAGCAAATCAAATGGCAAAAATATCGCCAACGTAAATTAGAACAAAGTGCGGTTAAATTTGAAGAAAGTTTACAGCAGTTAGCAGAGGAATATTCGGATAATCCAACCAAACTGAATTTACTGCAACAGGTTTATGAATACGGAGCAAAACTGTTATCTTAACCTTATACATATCGTGACATAGTCACACAAATACCATTCATCAAAAACGTAAATCTTAATCCCTGAGATTTACGTTTTTCTTTTTTAAATCTGATGATATTCACCTCATAAAATAACGCAGAATTCACGTAGCGTTGTCATTATTTGATACATATAAACGTCTTTATTTTTTCCTTACATAACAACTTTAGAGTGTGTAAATCATTATTTAATCTTATTGCAAAGTGTTGCGAGACTAGATTTCGCATCGTTTGAATGGTATCCGTGACCTGTGCATAACTCTGTGATCTTATTAATACGTAGCCTTTACTAACCTTGTAATTTATTTCGCATAATGTATATTATGTTAAATTAAATATATAAATATGTCACAAATCAATATAGGTGACTATCCTATTTCATGCATTACTCAAAATAAGGTGATTTTGGGATTATGGATATAAAAGAAATAAATGTATGTCTTTGTGATGGAATAATTAAATTGGAATGAAATTTTGAGATAACGCTACGTGAATTCTGAATACAATTGCGTACTTCAAATTCTGCAGATTTCATCATTCTTGATCTGATAATGAGAATTTATTTTACATATGTTACATAAATGAGAATAATTAACATTGATTTCTCCTTTATTATTAGTGGCTTATAAAAAAATATTTAAAAAAACACTTGACCATTCTCATTTGCGAGATTAGAATGCACACCGATGACAAGTTAAGCAGTCTTGTTTTTATTTTTAATCTCTACTTAATAAGGAAAGGAGTTGGTTTATGCTTAATAAAGCAATCGCAGATAAGTTAAATGAACAAATCAATTTAGAGTTCTACTCTTCTAATGTTTATTTACAAATGAGTTCTTGGTGTAGCAAACACGGTTATGAAGGTGCTGCAGCATTTTTACTTCGTCATGCTGATGAAGAATTAGAACACATGCAAAAATTATTCAAATATGTGAGTGAAACAAGTGGTATGCCACTTTTAGGTAAAATTGATGCACCTAAAAATGACTACAAATCACTTAAAGAAGTGTTTGAAACCACACTTGAACACGAAAAATTCATTACTTCTAAAATTAATGAATTAGTTGAAGTAACATTTGCAAACAAAGACTATTCTACTTTTAACTTCTTACAATGGTACGTTGCAGAACAACACGAAGAAGAAAAATTATTCAATAGCATTATTGATAAATTTAACTTGGTGGGTGAAGACGGTCGTTCGCTTTACTTTATCGATCGTGATTTAGCAACATTATAATTTTAAAAGGAGAATACAAAATGTTATCATCAAACGTAATCAAATTATTAAATGATCAAATGAACCTTGAGTTCTACTCTTCAAACCTTTACTTACAAATGAGCGCATGGTGCGAACAAAACGGTTTTGAAGGTGCAGCTAAATTCTTATCAGCTCATGCTGCAGAAGAAATGCAACACATGCGTAAATTATTTACTTATTTAAATGAAACAGGTGCATTAGCGGTAATCACAGCAATTGAAGCGCCTGCGCATGAGTACAAATCATTAAAAGAAATCATTGAATTAACTTATGAACACGAAAAACTGATCACAAGTAAAATCAATGAATTAGTGGGTAAAACTTTTGAAGAAAAAGACTACTCTGCATTCAATTTCTTACAATGGTATGTTGCAGAACAACACGAAGAAGAGAAATTATTCAGCGGTATTTTAGACAAATTAAATCTTCTTGGCGAAGATGGCAAAGGCTTATTCTTAATCGATAAAGATTTAGGTAACCTTGCTGGTCAAACTGCTTAATTAGATAATCATAAAGCTTAGTAGAAATACTAAGCTTTTATTTTACTCATAAATTGTGACAACGTATCAAATTATTTTAAACTTCCCTTTTATCTTTGAATACAAGTTGATGAAATTTAAAACAACCACACGTTTTTAATGAAATTTTACTTGCAACGAAGTAAGATAAACGTATAATTCAGAACAGCTCAAATGCCTGAGTGGCGAAATTGGTAGACGCAGCGGATTCAAAATCCGCCGGTGAATAACTGTGTCGGTTCGAGTCCGACCTCAGGCACCACAGAATTTATAAGCTCTGAAGTTGATTCAGGGCTTTTTTATTAGCTAAAGTAAATCAATATGACAGAACAAAACCAAGATAAAAAACAGACTTATAATTTCAATAAATTGCAAAAACGTCTTCGCCGTAATGTAGGCAATGCAATTGCTGATTTCGGTATGATTGAAGATGGCGATAAAGTGATGGTTTGTCTTTCTGGTGGCAAAGACAGCTATACACTACTTGATATTTTGTTGAATTTACAACAAAGCGCACCGATTAAATTTGATATTGTAGCCGTCAATTTAGACCAAAAACAGCCAGGTTTCCCTGAGCATGTTTTACCTGAATATCTGCAAAGTATCGGTGTGGATTATAAAATTGTTGAAGAAAATACTTATGGCATCGTAAAAGAGAAAATCCCAGAAGGCAAAACAACGTGCTCTCTCTGCTCTCGCCTACGCCGTGGTATTTTATACCGTACAGCAACCGAACTTGGCGCAACAAAAATTGCACTTGGTCATCACCGTGATGATATGTTGGCTACCCTGTTTCTGAATATGTTCTACGGTGGAAAATTAAAATCTATGCCACCGAAATTAATTTCAGATGATGGCAAGCAAATTGTGATTCGTCCATTGGCTTATTGTAAAGAAAAAGATATTGAAAAGTATGCTGTAGCCAAAGAATTCCCAATTATCCCTTGTAATTTATGTGGTTCTCAACCTAATTTACAACGTCAAGTCGTGAAAGAAATGTTGAATACTTGGGACCGTCAATATCCTGGACGTTTAGAAACCATGTTTAGTGCGATGCAAAACATTACGTTGTCACACTTATGTGACCCTAAACTCTTCGATTTCAAAGGCATTAAACATGGTCAATTACTTGATGGCATTGAAGGGGATACCGCATTTGATGAAGAACGCATCGAACCAATGAGATTTGATGATGAAGATACGTCTGACTACGCCGATAACGAAATGATCAGCTTTAAAGAAGTGAATTAATATGATTACCGTACAAGGAAAACAAATCGAAACCGACACCTTTGGCTATTTACTTAATATTGCTGATTGGAATGAAGAGGTAGCAAAACACATCGCTCAGCTAGAAGGTGTAGAACTGACCGAAGCTCACTGGGAAGTGATTTATTTTGTGCGTGATTTCTATCAAGAATATAACACCTCCCCTGCGATTAGAATGCTGGTAAAAGCAATGTCAGAAAAATTAGGTGCTGACAAAGGTAATAGTCGCTATTTGCAACGGCTCTTCCCTGAGGGACCAGCTAAACAAGCAACCAAACTGGCGGGTCTGCCCAAACCAGCTAAATGCTTATAAAATAACGTAACCGCACGATAAAGTGCGGTTATTTTTTTACTTGAATTCTAATCAAATGGATTAATTACGCTTACGCGTTAAGCAAAGAAAATGCCGAGCAAATCTTGAAAGGCTTAGCACCTCTTAAGTAGTATTTTCATTTGAAGCATTTATCGTTATAATGTACATTATTTTTTAACTCAAACATAAGGAAATACTTGATGAAAATTAGTGCAAGAAACCAACTTAAAGGTACTGTAAAATCAATCGAAACTGGTTCTGTGAACGCAATCGTACACATTGATATCGGTAACGGTAACGTAATTTCTTCTACCATCTCTATCGATGCAGTAAAAGAATTAGGTTTAGCAGTTGGTAAAGAAGCATATGCGATTATCAAAGCAACTTCTGTAATGGTTGGTGTTGAATAATCTCAACTGAACTGTTCAGAATTCTCTATAACCGCGCTTTAAAGTGCGGTTATTTTTTTGTCTTTTTTCTCCCAATTCTCTTCATACTCTCCTCAAAATGCATTTTATACTTAACTAAAATGAAATAATATTTATGCAATTTCTTCATTTGTTGACTTTTAATTAAATATATTATAAAATATACATGTATTATCAATTTTAGCTAATAATCTAATTTAGAATTATTTTGTTAAACTTAGGAGAGCAAATGACAAACCAACGTTTTATTACTATTTTAGGCTATGTCGCAACATTTACTTCAGTTTGTATGTATGTTTCTTACTTGCAACAAATTGGTCTAAATTTATCTGGTCAAAAAGGTGGCTGGTTACAGCCTTTTGCTACGACAATCAACTGTAGTTTATGGGTAGCTTATGGCTTATTGAAAGAAAAACGCGATCTGCCTATTTCATTAGCAAATGCGCCTGGTGTCGTACTTGGTTTGATTACTTTCGTTACCGCCTTATAACACTATAAAACCTCATACAAAAAAGACCGCACTTTTTAGAAATCTTAAAGTGCGGTCTTTTTGTTTATTAATTTAATTCATTTAAAACCTGAAAATTATGAAGTTGTGTAATCTCCTTTTCTGTTGCATTCTATAAACGAACAGACGTTTAGACGTCTAAACCAATAAAACAATAGAAGGATTAATTATGACAACATTTCATTTGGCTGGATTTCCGCGTGTAGGCGCAAAGCGTGAACTTAAATTTGCTCAAGAGCGTTACTGGCGTGGCGAAATTGCGGAAGCAGATTTATTAGATATTGCAAAAAGATTACGTGAACTTAACTGGCAACACCAAGCCAAGGCAAATGCCGATTTTGTCGCGGTGGCTGATTTCACACTTTACGATCACATTTTAGATTTACAAGTAGCAACAGGTGCGATTCCTGCTCGTTTTGGTTTCGATAGTCAAAATTTAACACTCGATCAATATTTCCAATTAGCGCGTGGTAATAAAACCCAATTTGCGATTGAAATGACAAAATGGTTCGATACCAACTACCATTATCTCGTCCCTGAATTCCATAAAGAAACACAATTTAAAGCAAATCCAACACATTATGTGACACAAATTCGTGAAGCTAAAGCGCTTGGGTATCAAGTTAAACCAACAATCGTTGGTCCACTCACCTTCCTTTGGTTAGGTAAAGAAAAAGGTGCGACATTTAATCGCTTTGATTTATTAGCACAACTCGTGCCGGTTTATGTTGAAATCTTAAATACGTTAGCTGCGGAAGGTGTGGAATACATTCAAATTGATGAACCTGCTCTCACCTTAGATTTACCGGCAGAATGGATTGCGGCGTATAAAGCGGTTTACGCCACTTTTGCTGAACAAGTGAAAGCAAAATTATTGCTTGCGACTTATTTTGGTTCTGTGGGAGAACATGCTGATTTGTTAAAAGGCTTACCTGTAGCAGGTTTACATATTGATTTGGTGCGTGCACCTGAACAACTTGCTGCCTTTGCGGATTATGACAAAATCTTATCTGTGGGCATCATTGATGGCCGTAATATTTGGCGGGCAAACTTAAATCAAGTGTTAGATGTGGTTGAACCATTAAAAGCGAAATTAGATGATCGTTTATGGATTGCCCCAAGCTGCTCACTTCTCCACTCGCCTTATGATTTAGAAGTTGAAACGCAACTCCAAGCCAATAAGCCTGAGCTTTATCAATGGTTGGCTTTCACGTTACAAAAAATTCAAGAATTACGTATTATTAAGACCGCACTAGAACAAGGTCGTGAAGCCGTTCAAGCCGAATTAGCTGCATCTCAAGCAGCTGCGGATGCACGTAAAAACTCGCGTGAAATTCACCGCACTTGCGTGGCAGAACGCTTAGCAAATCTACCGAAAAATGCCGACCAACGTAAATCGCCATTTGCGGAACGCATTAAATTACAAAATGCATGGTTAAATTTACCACTTCTGCCAACCACGAATATTGGTTCTTTCCCACAAACGACAGCCATTCGTCATGCTCGTGCAGCCTTCAAAAAAGGTGAACTCAGCTTATCTGATTATGAAGCTGCTATGAAAAAAGAAATTGAATTTGTTGTACGTGAGCAAGAAAAATTAGACTTAGATGTATTGGTACATGGCGAAGCAGAACGTAACGACATGGTGGAATATTTCGGCGAACTACTCGATGGTTTTGCTTTCACCAAATTTGGTTGGGTACAAAGTTATGGTTCACGTTGCGTGAAACCTCCAGTGATTTATGGTGATGTCACTCGCCCAGAACCCATGACGGTACGTTGGTCGCAATATGCTCAAAGCCTTACCAATAAAGTGATGAAAGGCATGCTGACAGGTCCGGTGACGATCTTACAATGGTCTTTCGTGCGTAACGATATTTCTCGTGAAACGGTCTGTAAACAAATTGCGGTAGCACTTTCTGATGAAGTATTAGATTTAGAAAAGGCAGGCATCAAAGTGATTCAAATTGATGAGCCGGCTATTCGTGAAGGTTTACCGTTAAAACGTGTAGATTGGGATGCTTATTTGAAATGGGCAGGCGAAGCCTTCCGTTTAAGTTCAATGGGTTGCCAAGATGATACCCAAATTCATACGCACATGTGTTATTCCGAATTTAACGACATTCTACCGGCTATTGCAGCCTTAGATGCCGATGTCATTACTATCGAAACCTCACGTTCTGACATGGAATTACTCACCGCATTTGGTGATTTCAAATACCCGAATGATATTGGTCCTGGCGTATATGACATTCATAGTCCACGCGTGCCTGCAGCAGAAGAAATTGAACATCTTCTTCGTAAAGCATTACAAGTGGTGCCGAAAGAACGTTTATGGGTAAACCCAGACTGTGGATTAAAAACGCGCGGTTGGCCAGAAACAATTGCGGCATTAAAAGTGATGGTTGATGTCACGAAAAAATTACGTGCTGAATTAGCATAAAATCAGTAAAAAGAAAGGCGAACATGAGAGATTATCTCTGTTCGCCTTTTCTTTTAGTTAAAAAACTAATTCATTTTGACCGCACTTACAGGCTAATATATTCCATTTTCACCTTGCAGAGACTCTTCAATAACTGCTCTGCCATCTTGCGGTGACTTAAACGCAATGGTTTCTCTGCAAATACCACTCGCTCAATTTTCGCTACATCCAATTGATTTAAATAAGCAAAATTAATGGCTGTTTGCATAGCCGGTAAGCTTGGGTTAAATGCTGCATTTTCTGCGTATCGACCACAAATCATTTCACCATTTTTAAATAAAATACCTACACCATGAGGGCTTTTAGAATAAGGTGAATGTGCTCGGTTTGCCCCTAAAATTGCTTTATTTGCCACTTCATCTTCCGTCGTCAAAGTGAAACCTTGTTCCTCTTTGTTTAATAGAAGCAAATCAACGCCTAAATCTTTCGGGCCAAAGCTATCGGGTAAATATTGAGGAAGTGGATTATTTTGACTGTGTGGTAAATGGATTTTCAAATCATCCGCTTGATAAAGCTCATTCATAAATTGACGGCAGTGACCGCAAGGCGTGTAATTCACCACGATATCCGTGATGCGAGGTTCATTACATAACCATGCATGGCTAATCGCACTTTGTTCAGCATGGATGGTTTGAGCCATGCTACTACCCTGAAATTCTTGATTTGCACCAAAGTAAAAATCACCACTTTCACCAATCGCAATTGCTCCAACATGAAATTCTGAAATGGGCGTGTGGCTATAACAAGCTGCTACTGGCAAAAGTACCAAACCTAATTGAACAGGCGTAAGCTTAAATTCATCACAAATTGACCGCACTTTTTCAGCTGGTAAAAAACCTTTCCATTCTTGTTCTTCTAATGCAGAAAGAATTGCATTTGAAAGTGGCGAGTTTGCTAATGCTTGTTGAATTTTTTGTTGCATGTTAAATCTCCTTATTTTTATATGCCTATTCTACGATATTTGGAGAAACTTCACCGCAAAAATGATCACATAATGCAAATATGCTTAATAATTAATTATCTTTTACAAACTAGAAGGATTCATTTTAATCATCCGTGACATCTTTTATTTCTTCAGACAACCATTCATCAAAAGAATCTTTTTCATAAGGTGGATCATTAGCTCCTAAATCATATACGTATACTCTAGGATTTCCTGAACAATCAGCTAGATCAAAGCAAGCTGCTAAATCACCATTTCTAGCAAAAGAAAGTAAATTAGGAACACCTGTTATTTCTTCTAAAATAGCTGAATGTTGAATAATGCTGTCTCGATGACTCTCAAACCACCAAGGAAAATATTCCAATTCATTTATCTTTTCCATATTACTTGATAAATCAATATAAGACTGAGGAAACTTAAAATTTTCAGGTAATTGTTCTTTAGGATATAAATTAAATTTAGTTTGCATAATTACTCCACAATTACGATCCATCTGTAAAGATAAGTAATCTTTTATCTAAGTTTTCAAGTCTATGCAAGAAAAATCATAAAAAAATAACCGCACTTTTAAAGTGCGGTCATAAATTAAGATGTTTTATTCACTCGTTTTATAACAATGACGGCGCAACACCAAGTAATTTTCGGGTGTAATCCACGGTTGGGTGGTTGAAAATATCTTCAGTGCTACCCGTTTCCAAAATTTGACCGCCGTACATCACGACAATACGGTCAGATACTTGGCGTACAGTTTGGATATCGTGAGAGATAAACACCATGGCAAGATTGAGTTCTTTTTTCAAATCCGCCAATAAGTTTAACACTTGAGCACGAACGGATACGTCTAATGCAGAAGTCGGTTCATCCGCAACAATCAGTTTTGGATTCAGCGCTAAAGCACGTGCAATCGCCACACGTTGTTTTTGCCCACCGGATAAACGAGTTGGCTCAACTTGTGCTGCAGAACGTGGTAAACCGACGCGAGAAAGTAAGTCATATACACGTTTTTCCCGTTCGTGTGGTTGTAACACATTGTGAATATCCATTGGGTCACGCAAAATATCCAACACTTTCATACGAGGATTCAGTGCCGTTGCTGGGTCTTGGAAAATGACCGACACTTGGCGACCGAATTGTTTTCTCGCTTCTGAGCTGCCATATTGCATTTGTAAACCGTTGAACTTCACTAAACCTGATGTCGGTTTAAGAAGCCCAATGATTACGTTGGCTAAGGTAGATTTTCCGCAGCCAGACTCCCCAACTAAACCAATGGTTTCCCCCGCTTTAATACCAAGACTCACATTGTTCACCGCAGTGAATTTTTTACGTCCAAACAATGAACCGTCGCGAGAAGGAAATTGCACCACGATATTTTCTAAATCAATGATGTTTTGTTCTTTAATGACTTTAATACTACTGCTCATATTATGCTCCTTTCGCTTCCGTTACAGGCTTAGCTAGATGAGAAGCCCACAAGTGAGACGGCTCGCCTTCCACAGCGGTTAATACCAATTTTTGTTCCGGATTTGCATCTGGTCGTAATGAACGACTTGCAAAACGGTCACCTATAGCAAAATCGTAAGGTGATGGTACGCTGCCCGGAATTTGATATAAACGTTTCGCACGTACTTCGGTTGAAAGTACAGAGCCCAATAAGCCACGTGTATATTCGTGAGTTGGATTGGCAAGCAATAAGGATGTTGGCGCCATTTCAACCACTTGACCTGCATACATTACCGTAATGTGGTGAGCTAACTGTGCAACCAATGCTAAATCGTGGCTGACAAACACCATCGCAAACCCCAGTTTTTCACGTAATTCATTCAATAATTTGACTACTTCAGCTTGAACGGTTACGTCTAATGCGGTTGTTGGTTCATCGGCGATTAATAATTTCGGTTCACGAGTTAATGCCATTGCAATCACCACACGTTGACGTTGACCACCAGAAAGTTCATGCGGATAACGATTCAACACTTTTTCAGGATCGAGGTGTACCCATTCCAGCAATTTTTCTGCGGTATGGTGGCTGCCACGTTTAATGAGCTGTGCCATTTGATCTTTGATACGCATTGATGGGTTTAATGCACTTAAAGAGTCTTGGTAAATCATCGCAATTTCAGAACCACGCAATTCACTTAGATTGTTAGCGTTAAGTAAACTGTGTTGTTTTCCGCTACGGTCTGTGAAAAGCACTTCCCCAGTAATTTTAGCTGTTTTTGGTAACAAGCCCATGATAGAGAATGCTGTAATGGATTTACCACAACCAGACTCACCAACTAATCCCATGGTTTCACCTTCATTTACGGTGAAGCTGATGTTATCAACCAATGGAATTTCACCATAACGATTCGGGAAACGGATTGATAAGTTTTTCACTTGTAAAATCGGTTTTGCATTTGGATCTAATTGCATACGATTCGTACGTGTGATTTCTTTTTCATGTAATTTGAGTAGGTAACGTTTTAACGCAAGACCTTCAGAAAGCGCTTCTTGTACGTCAGTAGAAAGACGTTCATCTGATTTGCCTTCTGGTTTTTTACCGCCTTTTAAGCGCGGGTTAACCAAGGCATCAGTAAGACCTTCCGCTAAGATATTTAAGGCTAATACAGTTAAAAGAATCATGACACCCGCAAAGGTTGTCGCCCACCATGCACCGTTTAATACGATGTTACGACCTTCAGAAAGAATGTTACCCCATGAAGGATGTGGTGGTTGTACACCAGCGCCTAAGAAAGAAAGCGAGGCTTCGAATACAATAGCATCAGCCACCATTACGGTTGCAAAGACTAAAACCGGTGCGGCAGTATTACGCACAACGTGTTTGAGAAGAATATAAGTACGGCTACCACCAATAACGCGTTCAGCACGCACGTAGTCCTCATCCCATTGTGATACCACGTTCGCACGAACCACTCGAGCAAGTTGCGGGGTATAAACCACGGCAATGGTGATAATAATAACCGGCACTGAGTTACCAAATGTTGCTAATAACACTGCCGCTAATGCGATACCTGGGAAGGCCATTAAAATATCCATTAAGCGCATGATAATTTCATTGCCCCATTTCTCGGATGTCGCTGCAGTTGCACCTAAAACACTACCGAAAAGGATGGCACAAGCTACTGCACCTAAACCAATAAATAAGGAGGTTTGGGCACCGTACACAATACGAGAGAAAATATCACGACCAAGTCGATCAGTCCCAAACCAATATTCCGCACTTGGAGCACGCATACGCGCAATTACTTCTAATGGGTCATGTGTTGCCACCCAAGGGGCAAACACCGCCACTAAAGCAACGAAAACTAAGAATAATAATGAAATTTTTGATGCGGTGGAAAGTGCTCGGAATCTCGCACCGCTTGCAGCTAATCGATCTGCTAAACCTTGACGAAACATTATAGACTCCGAATTTTAGGGTTAATCAACACATAGAGAATATCAACGATAATATTCACTAAAACGAAGGTAAAAGCGATTGTCAGAACCACACCTTGTACTAAGTGTAAGTCATGGTTGACGATGCCGTTAAAAATCAATTTACCCATGCCCGGTAAGTCAAAGATTTGTTCGATAACGACGGCACCACCAAGTAAGTAGCCTACGCGTAAACCTAATACTGTTACTGGTGTGATTAATGCATTACGTAATACGTTGTGACGAATAACAGTTGCATAAGGCACCCCGTTACCAATCGCTGTTCTCACATAGTCTTTGTCCATTTCTTCTACCATGGTTGTACGCACAACACGAATTAATGACGCACATACCGGCACAGCAAGTGCAAGAGATGGCAAAATCATGGAATTGATATACCCCATTGGGCTTTCGCTGAATGGCACAAAACCACCAGAAGGTAACCAATCTAATTCCAAAGAGAACCATTGAATAAGTAAGATACCTAACCAGAATGATGGCGTCGCAACCGCTGCAACAGAGATTAAACGAATCACTTGGTCTACCCAGCTATCACGATAAAGCGCGGCTAGTACACCTAATGAGAAAGAGACTACCGCCGCAAATACCACACCAATTAAGGTAAGTTGTAACGTGATTGGGAAAGATTTCGCTAGCATGCTACTGATTGGTAATTCTGGTGGCATAGTCACACCAAAATCCAATACAAGTAAATTACCTAAGAATCGAAAATATTGAACAAAGAGTGGATCATTTAAGCCGTGTGATTCGCGGTAAAGTTGTTTTGCCGCTTCACTAGCACTTTCGCCCAATGCTACCGTTGCAGGATCACCTGGCGTGAATTGAAGCACTACAAAGACGAGTGCGGTTACACCTAGTATCATGACTGGCAAAGCCATCAATCGGCGTAACAATAATCGAAGTATCATTTCCATCTGACCTCTCCTATTCTATTTTGAGAAATTCATTAAATTAAAAATGAAGTGAAATAATCAAATTAAAAAACAAAATGATTTATACAAATCATAATGTCCGCACTATACCCTGTCAATCCAAGTGCCTAGGGCAAAGTTCAAATCTGTGATCGGCTTCACAAAGATTTTTTTGAAATAAAATAGAGAGCAAAAATGATTGGAAAACAGAGGAAAAAATGACCGCACTTTGAGATAAAAAGGAAAGAAAAAAGGCTGTTGATTGCTCAACAGCCCAAACATTAAAATGTACTTTTATTTACGGCCCACACCGAGAAAAGATAAACCGGTTGTCGCCAATGGTTGATAGCCTTCAAGACTGCTATCATCCCATGCGGAAGGAAGTTTACGATGAACAATCGGATAAAGTGGTACTTCAGCCGCAATAATGTTAATCGCTTCTTCCCATGATTTTTTCGCTTCAGCGTGATCTTTTGCTCTCACTGCTGCATTGAGTAATTCAGTCACCTTCGCAAATTCAGGGGTGTTGCTCCAGCGGAAACGACGTTTCGGCCATACATCACCACGATACCACCAGCTTAAAAGCAAGTCTAAGTCATTACCGAACACTGATGGGTCACCTGGAGCGATTGCCACTTCATATACACCTGGATCTACGTTGTTGCTGTATAACGCACCAGATTGTAAGTGTTGTAAAGTTACTTTCACACCTGGAATCTTATTCCAAGACTCTAAAATTAATGGTGCAGATTCTTTCACCCAGTCATGGTCGGTTGCGAGCAATTCAAATTTAAGCTCAGTTACACCGGCTTCTTTTAATAATGCAGCAGCTTTTTCCGGATCATAATGGTATTGAGTTGATGCCTTAATGTAATCAGGGTGAGTGGTTTGTAAGTATGATGTTGCAGCTTCTGCATTACCATCAAATACAATATCAACAAGTTTGTCAGTGTTTAAACCATAGTGTAACGCTTGACGTACTTTTGGATTGTTAAACGGAGCTTTCTCACAGTTAAACATTAAGAATAACAAGCCGAAAGATTGAACGGATTGCACTTGTTGTTTTTTATTTTTCAAGCGACTAATGTCTAAATAAGGCACGCTTTCCATTGCTTGAGTACGTTTAGACTCTTGTGCAGTCACACGAGCTGCGGCATCAGAAAGTAATAACCAAGACATTTTTTCAACTTGCGCTGGATATTTACCGTTGTAAGGTTCATACGCTTCAAAGACGATTTTGTCATCTTTCACAGCTGAAACAAATTTGAATGGACCAGAACCAACTGGGTGTGCATCAAATGCAGACTGACCGACTTTGTCGATCACGTGTTTCGGTACAATTTTCACGCAAGTTAAACGGTTAGCAAATAAAGCAAATGGATATTTCAATTTGAATTCCACCACTTTATCGTCTACAGCTTTCACACTTTCAATGAAATCAATAAACATCACGAATAATGATTTATTGGCTGGATCAATAATACGATTGAAAGAATACACAACGTCTTCAGTGGTGACTGGTGCGCCATCATGGAAAGTTGCGCCTTCACGTAAAGTAATACGCCATGTTGTTTCATCAACTTGTTCTGGCTCTTTTCCAGCTAAAGCAAGATAAGGTTCACGAGTTGCAGGATGCAAATCCACTAAACCTTCAAAAATGTGCAAGTTTGCTGCATAAGGTGAAGCACCACTTGATGTCATTGGGTCAAAACCGGTAGAAAGCGGATAAGCAATCCCCGCTTCAATAGTTTTACCTTTAATTTCTGCAGCAAAGGCTTTTGGTGCAAATGTGCCTAACGTACCACTAAATGCAAGACCTGCCCCCACGCCAGCCATAAGTTTCATAAAATGACGACGAGATTCATTAGTTTCAAAGGAAAAATGCTTTGTCATACTAAACTCCTGATGAGTAATAAAATCATATTTTGGGTTTTTAAACCTAGCCAAACATTTCATTCGAAAATGAAGTAAAGCAATCAAATCTTAGAATAAAATGATTTGCATCAATCATAATCATCTTCGCTTCATTCTGTCAAAGGGGAAATATTGAATGTGTGATCTACTTCACAGAGTTTTTTTCGCAACTCAAAATAAAAGTTTTTAACTATGTATAATTTATTATGAATAGATTTTAACTATTGAATCACTAGATAATATGAAATAGCTATCATAAAAAATGATGCTTATAATGACCGCACTTCCCAAGCAAGGGAACAACATTTTAATCAACAATAAAGAGGAAAATACTATGTCAAAAACATCAATCGGTTTAGATAAAAAAGCATCTGAAAAATTAGCAGCAAAATTAAACGAATTATTAGCAACCTATCAAGTCTTCTATACTAACGTGCGTGGTTACCACTGGAACATCAAAGGTGTAAACTTTTTTGAACTACACGCAAAATTTGAAGAAATCTACACTGATTTAGTAGTAAAAGTAGATGAAGTGGCAGAACGTATCTTAACTTTAGGTTACACACCGCATAACGGTTATTCACAATACTTCCAACACTCACGTATTAAAGAAGAGTTAGGGGTAAGTGATGCGCAATCTTGCTTAAAAGGCACATTAGAAGGATTAAAAGTATTACTTGAACAACAACGTGAAATCCTTGAATTAGCGGGTGAGTCTGATGATGAAGGTACGGCTTCTCAAATGAGCGACTACATCAAAGAACAAGAAAAACTTGTTTGGATGTTCCAGGCTGCTTGTCAAACTTGCCATGCTTAATTAAATATTGATTCAATACGAAAGCCGACTGATGTCGGCTTTTTTATTTTACACGACTGGTTTTTGTCGATAGAACAATAGTCCTGGCAAGGCTAAGCCCAAAACAAGCGCGCCCAAAATAAAACTGGTATTGATAAAAGAGCTGATCATTTGCTCAAATAATTTATCGGAAAAGCCATAATGATGAATTTGTACGATAGCAATCATGGCTTTATAAGCATGAACCCCCGGAATCATTGGAATAATTGCCGCAACAGTAAAGACTTTCGGATGAGCTAAATAACGATGAGACAAATGCACACCAATAAAACCGATCACACAAGTGGCGAAAAAAGTGGCAAAAACAATCGGGACACCGAAGTGTAATAATAAAGTTCGTGTGACATGCCCAAGTGCACCTAAAATAGCACAATACTTTAAGGCCTTAGGTGGAACATTAAATACTAATGCAAACCCTACTGCAGGAATCGCCGCAAAAAGCATATCGTCGAGTAAATTCAGTAAAAACATCCTATTACCCCACCCAAGAAACAATATTTAAAAGATTTAATGCAAAGACAATACCTAAACAAGCACCAAAAGTGAGAACCGTCGCGATAGTCCATCGTCCTATTCCCATATTGACATACCCTTTTAAAATATCCGCAAGTGAATTAATTAATGGGAATCCTGGAACGAGTAATAAAACGCTAGAAGCTAATGCGATATGAGGATCATTGCCTAAACTATATTTCAAACTTATACCGGAAATCAGTGAGGCGACAAAAGCGGTAATGGCAAAAACGATGAGTGGATTGTAATGACGTTTAGAGATTTCTTGTCGAACAAACATGGCAATGGCAGAGGCAATAAAGGTAATTGCACAAATTGTCATATCTCCGCCAGAAAGGTGAGCAAAAGAGGCACAAGATAAACCAATCATAAACACCACCAAATAACGGTTATATTTTAGTGGTTTTAACTTATCCAATTTCTTTTGTGCCATAGACAAATCATACAAGCGATGCTCTACGGCAACTACAATGTGCTGAACATCCGTAACGATTTGCATATTAATGCCTTTATCGACATTCTTCCGCACAGTAGTAATACAATGTTGCTTAGAAAGTGTGGTTAATAAGACGGCATTTGCCGTCAAAGCACACTCCACGCTTTCAATGCCTAAAGCTACACCTAATCGCTGTGCCATTTGTACGACGACAGCACTTTCTGCCCCATGCTGTAACAATAACAAAGCGGTTTCCACACAAATACGGGTAACCGCTCGTTGGTATTCCTGATCCATATCTCTACGCTCTTATTAAAGTAAACCTTAGAGATTATAGATCGATGAATAAAAAATACTGAAAAAATGACCGCACCTATGATCCAAATCAAAACTTCAGTATTCCCAAAGCCTATGGTTAAACTGAGATTAAATAGCTTTATCAAAATACAATGGCACATCGCTTAACTTAGCCATATTCGTGATATAAGCTAAAACCGCTGGTGGGAATTCGATGCCTTTCACACAAGTAAGATTTCGTAATACCGGGAAAACGATAATATCTTCAAGAGAAAGTTGGCCGTTTAAGGCATTTTCAGATTGAATTAATACTGCTAATTTCTCTAAATCCCCTTTTAAACGAGTAAGATAGGTTTCAGTCTTCGCAATATTTTCAGCAAAATCACCGATAAATTCTGTTTTCTTTTTTGTGAAATAATCAACCGCACTCTGGGTTTCAAATTCGGCTAAACCAATTTGCGTAAAGCGTGCAGTCGTAAGATGACCATAATAACTGCCGACTTCTTTTAACCATGCTTCAATTTCTGGACGAACATGTTCAGATAAGATTTTTTCACCAAAATGCTCATCCACATAATGCACGATATCCAAACTTTCCGGCATCGCGGTACCATCTTCTTTGATAAGAATGGGTACAACCTTTTTCCCCACTAAACCGATTGGCGTTGCTTCATCATCATTTGCCAGCACTACAAGTTCTACCGGCAAATTTTTTAAACCGAAGATCATGCGGGCACGTACACAAAACGGGCAATGATCGTAAACATATAATTTCATTTTTTACTCCTCTTTTTCCTGTAATAATTTTCCTAATCCACTTTGTCGTTTTACGGTATTTCTGACCGCACTTTGCCAGATTTTTTCATTGGCAAATATGGAAAGCTGATTTTTCGCACGGGTAACACCAGTAAAGACCAGTTCTCGTGAAAGCACTGGATTAGGTTCTGTTGGTAACACCATGACGGTGTGTTCAAACTCCGAACCTTGGGATTTATGAATCGTCATCATAAACGCAGGCTCGTGAGCGGGAATACGACTGGTTGATACTTCTCGATTGCCAAACCATACTTTGCCTTTAGCTAAACACAAGCCAATATCACCGTTATACAGTTTCACATTATGATCATTTTCGGTAATCATAATTGGCTTACCAATATACCAATCGTCTTCTTGACGGAACCAAAGTAATTTCTCAGTTCGTAATGCTAAAGCAATTTCACGATTTAATTCTTCTACACCTAATGCCGAAGCTCGAAGTGCGGTCAAAAATCTCACTGAATTAAAGCGATCTAAAATTGCTTCCGCATAAGTTTTTTCGTTGCCCTTTTCATCTATAAATTTTGCATTGAGATCTTTCTTCTGAGCAAAATAAGTTTGAAGTTGGGTTAAATAAATACGGTAATTTTCAACCGCACTTTTCACCACTTGGCGCACCGATTCTTTAACGTCTTGTTCTTCATCAAAATGATGAAAATGCAACTCTTGTGGATATTCTGAAAAGGTTGTTACACTGCCCTCACCTTTTCCTTGTTGAATTTGCTCAGCAAGTTGTTTAATGCCCGAATCATCTCGGAAACGACGACTAAAGGTTAAATGACAAATGGCATCACGCAACGGACTATGTTCATCCGAAGTTGGAACAGTATAGCCTGTTGTTGTATGAATATAATCAGCTTGAGCAGGACTATAATCTTGCGTTAAAAATTGTGCAATTTCACCTAATACTGCCCCCGCTTCTACTGAAGCTAATTGAGCCTGGTCTCCCAATAAAATCAAACGTGTTTCGGATTTCAACGCTTGCACCAGTTTCGCCATCATAGGCAAATCAATCATTGAGGTTTCATCCACCACTAATACATCAATTTGCAGTGGATTATGTGCATGATATTTCACGCTATCGGTAAAAGGTCGAACGCCTAGTAAACGATGCAACGTTTCAGCGGTTTTAGGAATGGATGCACGTAACTCATCTGAAATCGGCATTTGTGCCAAAGCGTTTTCGATGGATTCCGTTAAACGAGCCGCCGCTTTTCCTGTTGGTGCGACCAATTTAATATGAAGCTTGCCGCCAAATAATTCCTGTAATACACATAACAAGCGAGTAACTGTCGTGGTTTTCCCTGTTCCTGGTCCACCTGTAATCACCGAAAATGGACTTTTTACCGCCGTTGCGACTGCTACTTTTTGCCAATCAACTTGTGCTTGTTGTTGAGGGAAATAACGATCTAATAATGCCCGAATTTGTTGCGGTTCCACCGATAAAGTGCGGTCATTTTTCAATGCGTTTTTAATATATTGCGCAACACGAAATTCATCTTGCCAAGCTCGATAGAAATAAATCGCCCCAAATTGAAACGCGAGAGGTGCAATCTGATTTTCAGGATCTTGTGTAAAAGCAATATGCCCCGCTAAGGCTGATTGCCATTTTGATACAGGAAGCAAACCGATCTTTTCATTGATAAGCGACAAAAAATCCGTTTCAGTATGACGATAAGCTAAGCCGAATAAATTACGTTCTAAGAAACGATCTAACACACAACAAGTATTACCTTGCGTATAGCTCCAGTTACAAAGTGCGGCTAACAAAATCGCTAAATTTTGGACGGGTTCGGCATAGCCTTTATCTTTTTGTTTATCAGCAATTAATTGAGCAAAATAATAATCACCTTGAGTAATCACACCTTGTTCTTGCAAGGATTTTAATAGGCTTAACATTAAAATAATTCCTCTAATTGTTGGATTAATTGCCAATCTGGTTTATCAAAAAAGATGCCCGACTGCGGCGAACCATTCATTCCTCGTAAAAATGCATAGACTACACCACCAAAATCTCGGTTGTAATCGTAGTGAGGCAAACGTGTTTTTAAATAACGGTGCAATGCCACCACATACAACAAATATTGCCAATCATAATGATGCTCTAACATGGCTTTTTTCAATGCAGCTTGATCGTAATCCTTTAATACCTCACCCAAGAAATTCGATTTGTAATCAAGCAAATAATATTTATCTTGATGACAGAAAACTAAGTCCATTGTGCCTCGCACCATGCCTTGAATATCCTCAAACTGTAACGGCTCTGATGGCAAATGATGCAAGGTTGCTAACGCTCGATTAAAACCTGCGACATCAAAATGGCTTGAAATATTGAGATAAAACGCCAACTCTTTTAAGCATTGTTTTTCGTTAATCTGAGCAAGGGTAAGATCATTATTTGGCAAAATTGGCGTACTGAGTATTTGTTCAAACCACTGTTGGACTGCAGCAAACTGCTCTTCCGCAAGATTCAAATCCTGACATAATTTTTCAATGTTTTCTTTCTCTGCCAATTGAGCAAAAGGCACCTTTTCAAAATAACGATGCAACACAGTACCGATTTGTGTTCCACGTGGGAAATCTAAAACCATTTCATCGTTATTATGAGCAAGTGCGGTCAGATTTTCAGTGATATTTTCTATTGAAATCGACGCATCATAATCTTTCGCATCATCAAAAATGAGCGATTTTTTTACCGCACTTTCATTCAAATAAACTTTGCGTTGATGGGTTTGTTCAATGCCACTAAAGCTCGTCACTCGCCAATCTTGTTCAATTTCACCTTGGAAAACTTCTGCACTTAAATTTTCTTGAGAAACATTTAAGGTAAGTGGTTCACTGGCTTGTAACTCATCGGTTGATTCAATCGCTACATCATTAGGTAAAAGTTGCTTAAATTTTTCCAATAACGGTTGAGTATCCCAATGATTTGGCAAATCGAGTTTTCGACCAATTTCACCTTGTGTTAAAACATACAATAAAGCATTCCATTTTTTATCAAAGGCTTTCGGTAACACAAAGGCCATTTGGTATTTTGCTCGGGTTAATGCCACATAAAGCAAGCGCAATTCTTCCGCAAAAACTTCTTCTGTTAAATCATCCAAGTGTTGATCTTGCATGTCCCACAAGGTTTTATCTTCATCACTGTCGTAATATAAATTAAACAGTTTCTTTTTAGTTGGGTCTTTTGCTGCATTTCCTAAAAATGGCAACCAAACTAAATCATATTCCAACCCTTTCGATTTATGGATAGTCACAATCTTCACTAACTGACGTTCGCTTTCTAAACGAATTTGTGCTTCTTGACGGCCATTATCTTGAATTTGCTTTTCAAACCAGCGCAATAATGCCGCTTCACTTTCATTTAACGCAGCTGCTTGCTGTAAAATTTCAGCTAAATGTAATAAATCCGTCAGTTTTCGTTCGCCATCAGTCCGAGATAAGAGTTTTTCTGTGATATTTTCAGCTAAAAGTAAATGGTGCAACATCGGTAATACGCCTTGGCGTTGCCAAATTTGTTGATACTCTGCGAATTTTTCAGCCCAACGTTGCCACTGAATTTCATCATGATGAATTTGGTGAATTTCAGCGGCATTTAAGCCGAAAAGTGCGGTCGCAATGGCATTCAAAATTGGACGTTCCGTCACACTCAAACAAGCTTGCAAAATCAAGGTCAGTTCTTTTGCTGTGTTACTCTCAAAGACATTTCCCCTATCCGAAAGGTAAACCGACGCAATACCGAGTGCTTGCAATTCTTTTTTCACCAGCTCGGCTTCGGTATAACCACGCACTAAAACGGCAATATTCTCTGCTCGCAATGTTTGATTTTCTGATTTGCTTTCATTCGGAAAAACAACCGGATTTTCAGCCGCACTTTTTAACCATTGCTGAATCGATGTTGCACAAGCTTTCGCATAATCTTGCTGGGTGGATTTGTCTTTATCGTTAATGTAAAAACGGAAGGCGGGCTCAGGTTGATTATTCAACTGAAAAAGAAGATTTTTCTTGGCTGCGCCGACGTTTAAAAATTCGATGTTTTTATAAATAAAAGGCTCATTTTTAAAATCAAATAATCGATTTACCCCTTCAACTAAAGGTTGGGATGAACGGTAGTTTGTGCCTAAATTAAAACGCTCGCTCGCTTCGTCTGCTGCTTTTAAATAAGTGAAAATATCGGCACCACGGAAACGATAAATCGCCTGTTTTGGGTCCCCGATCATCATAAAGCCAACATTGCCAGATGCGCTTTCATTACGATAAATTTTCGAGAAAATTTGATACTGCAAGGCATCCGTATCTTGGAATTCGTCAATCATGGCAAAAGGATATTGAAAACGAATTAACTCCGCTAACTGTTCTCCGCCCTCACCGTAGAGTGCTTCTTTCAATAAGCGTAATAAATCATCAAAAGATTTTTCAGGATGATTCGCTTTGTATTCAAGGAGTTTCTTTTGAATACCTTGACGATAGTGATAGAGAATGATTTTTTTAAATAAATCACTTGGTTGAATTTCTTCAATTAAAGCTTCAATCTCTTCAAAGGCTGAATGTGTTATTCTTACACCTTTTTTCTTAAAATCTGCTTTGACAGCGTTATCTAAAGCCGATTGCGTAAATTTTTTTACTAGCGTTTCATTTAAGGTGATATCTGCTCTATTTTTTGCCCATGAGGTGACTTCATCGACAAGAGATAAAATTGTTTTACTTGAATGTGTTTTTCCATTTAAACAAGATTTCTCTTTTTTCACGATTTCTTCATCAAAAAGGTTTCGGATTTCAACCGCACTTTCTAACCAAGTGTCTTTAATCTTTTCAATAATTTCCGCATTTTTAGTGATATCTTTTTGCAAAAATTCTTTTAATGACAGTTCTAATAGTTCTGGTTTATCCAGTTGTATAGAAAAATCATTCCCAATGTTTGAACCTAAATCATTCAATACATCTTCTGGCGACTTTAATTCTTTTGAGATAAATGCAGCCAAATGAAAAGACAAATCATAAAAATGCTCCCGCCAAAATTCATTTGCAAATTGTTTGAGTAAATCAGACTGATCTTTGAGAAGTTTTAAATTGAAATGCACGCCTGAATTGAAAGCATGTTGCATCAGCATTCGGCGACAAAAACCGTGAATGGTATAAATGGAGGCTAAATCTAAATTTTGTTCGGCTAACTTTAAGCGACGAAGTGCGGTCGGAATATCCTCTAAATAAGGCAATAATTCCGCTAAAAATTGATGTTCCCCAGTAAAAATCGCCTTATTTTTTGTCTCATAATATTCAGAAAAAACCGAAATTGCCGCCGTTAAACGTTCCCGAATTTTGCGTTTTAAATCTTCCGTCGCCATTTCAGTAAAGGTTACCACTAAAATTTCTTCCACATTTAATGGACGAGAAAAACAATTCTCACCCGCCTGTAAAAGTAAACGAAGATAGATAGAACCGATGGTATAGGTTTTCCCTGTACCTGCAGAGGCTTCAATTAAATTGACTTGATTTAAGGGTAATGAAATGGCATTAAGTGCGGTTGATTTTTGGCTCATTTTTTATTTTTCTGTAAACATTAGAGTGCCCCTATTGTAGGGATTTAGCTGAGGGATTTCCATAAAAAATGCGGTGAAATTTCACCGCACTTTAATCTTTATCTTATTATTTTAGAACGTTAAAACTTTATCCGCCCATAATGTCCACTCGGATACATCATCTAGAGTACCAAGGGTCACGCCGTCAATTAATTTAGCATCTAATAAACCACGTGCTTTTACGCAGCTGGTACATAATTTAATTTCAGCACCTTGTGCCGCTAAAATATCGATAAGTTGTTGGATATTGAAGCCTTCATTTGGATTTTGTCCCGCAATACCGCATAAAATCGCATCAGAAAAGCAGAATAATTTAATATTCACATCCTTGCTGTGCTCTTCTTTCATATTGATGGCGAAACGAACAGCGTTGAAGGTTTTTTCTCCACTATATGTGGAATCATTGACGATAAAAAGAATATTTTGCATGACGCACTCCTTGTTGCAATGCTATAAAAATGAAGGCGTAATAAATTACGCCTTTATGAAATCAGCCAACCCAAACGAACTTGGCCACAAATAATAAAGACACCACCCACACAGGGGCATTAACCTCGCGTATTCTACCTGTACAAGCCTTCATGACGCAATAACTAATAAAGCCGAATGCGATACCTTCAGTAATTGAATAAGTAAATGGCATCATCGCTGCAGTGATAAAAGCAGGTGTTGCTTCAGTTAAATCATCCCAGTGTACACGAATAAGACTGGATGCCATTAAAATCCCCACATAAACTAATGCCCCTGCGGTTGCATAAGCTGGTACCACACTAGCTAGTGGCGAGAAGAAAATAGTGAGTAAGAATAAAACACCGACTGTCACCGCCGTTAAACCTGTTCTACCGCCGACAGAAACCCCAGCGCCACTTTCGATATAGGTACTGATAGCGGATGTGCCGATATAAGAACCCACTACCGCACTGACGCTATCTACATAAAGAGCTTGTTTCATTTTCGGGAAACGACCTTTTTCATCACTGAAACCTGCTTTATCGGTCACGCCTAATAAGGTGCCTGATGAGTCAAATAAGTTTACTAATAAGAATGAGAAAATGATGCCAAGCAAAGCCGTATCTAAAGCACCCACAATATCCACTTTCCCCACTACCGCACCTAAACTTGGTGGCATAGAAACAATGCCGTGGAAGGTAACTTGGTCATCAATTAAAAGCGCTAAACCAGTGACTACCGCGATAGAAATTAAAACGCCAGAGAAAATATTACGAGCCGCTAAAACTACGATAATAAAGAAACCTAATACACCCAGCAGAATTTTCGGATCATGTAAATTGCCTAATGCCACTAAGGTTGCAGGATTTGCTACAACCAACCCCATATTTTTAAAACCAATTAAGGCAATAAAGAAGCCGATGCCTGCACCGATTCCCACGCGTAGTGAAAGTGGAATCGAAGCCATTAACCAATAACGGATTTGGAATAGGGTGAGAACAAATAAACCAATCGAACCCCAGAAAATGGTACCCATACCCACTTCCCAAGAATAACCAAGCTTGCCAACGACTACATAAGCAAAGAATGCATTAAGTCCCATAGCAGGTGCAAGGGCGATAGGTAAATTACTGAATAATCCCATCGCAATGGTGCCGAGCGCAGCAATTAAACAAGTGGTCACGAAAACAACTTGTTTATCCATTCCCGCATCACCTAATACGGATGGGTTTACAAACACGATATACACCATGGTAAAGAAGGTGGTGATACCAGCAATAATTTCGGTTTTGGTCGTACTGCCCTTTTCTTTAATGGAAAAAAGGCGTTCAAGTAAAGATTGTTGCATTGTCTTCCCCTTAACTTAAATTAATAACCTTGGTGATAAATCGACTCAAGTAATTTCACACCTAACAAGGCAATATTGAAACGTTGCTCATCAGCTACCGTCCAAAATTCGATACCATTTTCAACCGCACTTTGTTGGCTGATATGCAATTTTACGCTGTCTTCACCATTTTCACCGTTAATCACAGGCGTAATAAGGCTATCATGTAATTCAACCAATTCGCTTTGTTGTGGCTGGTAATCAAATTGATAATCTGAAAGTGCGGTCACTTTTTGTGCCATTCCATAGAATACGGGCACCTGAATTTGATGGAAAATCACATTGTCTAACTGCGAGAAGATTTTTTGCAATTGCAGATTTAAATTATCCGCTTGTTGTGGAAACACATCAAAGGCAAAACGGGTTTCACCTTCTTCTAATGGCATACCATTCAGTAAACGAGCAGTTTGTCCAGCAAGTTTATTCACGGTTTCACCATCGGTATAAGAAGCCGGTAAAAGTGACGTTACAAAGACTTGAGTCAAATTTATTTGTTGAACGATTGGTAATAGAGATAAAGCTAATTGACTCACTTGTGGATCGGGTAAACTCACAATGTTACGTTGTCTTAACTCAGTCAGATTTTCTTCATTGATTGTTGGGACAACAACAGGAACATCAGACAATGCAGAGCAAATCCCTTTTAAATCAATCACCACACAGCCACTTTCTGCGGCTTGTGCTAATAAAGGCGCTTGGTCAATTTGGCCTGCGAAGAAAAGATAATTAACACTATCCCACTCAATCTCATCAGTGGTTAATTGAGCAACCGCTTTATTACGAAAACGTACCGCTTGCTCTTCTTCAAAAGGATAAATTTCTACAATTGAAACCTTGCCTACATCTAGCTCACTTTGTTCAAGTGCCTCGGCAATTTTTTCACATAGATCAAATTCTGCTACAATAGCAATATTTAGGCTTGCGTCCATTTTTCTCTCCGCTGTAAAATGTTCTGAACCGATTCATTTTACAGAAAAAAGACTGATAAATACATAAGGAAATCAGATGACACCGGCAATTGATTTACTCAAGAAAAATAAAATTCCTTTTACTCTCCATACCTATGATCATGACCCTAACAATACGCATTTTGGCGATGAGGCCGCTGAAAAACTTGGGCTTGATCCACACCAATCCTTTAAAACACTTTTAGTTGCTGAAAATGGTGATCAGAAAAAATTAGCGTGTTTTGTGCTTTCCACGGCAAATATGTTGAGTTTAAAGAAAGCGGCAAAATCAATTGGTGTAAAAAAAGTGGAAATGGCTGATAAAGATGCGGCACAAAAAAGTACGGGGTATTTAGTCGGTGGCATTAGTCCATTAGGTCAAAAGAAACGTGTAAAAACAGTGATAAATTCGACCGCACTTGAGTTTGATACGATTTTTGTTTCAGGTGGTAAACGCGGATTAAGCGTCGAATTGGCCCCACAAGATTTAGCTAAATTACTGAATGCCGAATTTGTCGATATTATTGACGAAGAATAGAAGAAGAATAGAAAAAGAAAAGCCCGAATGAATCGGGCTATCTTTTTTTATGATGTTGTGTTTATTTAAATTAGAAACTTGATGTATCTTGGAATAAGCCAACTTTTAAATCGGTTGCGGTGTAGATAACGCGACCATCTACTTCCACTTCACCGTCGGCCATTCCCATTACTAATTTTCGATTAATCACACGTTTCATATTAATGCGATAAATCACTTTTTTCGCGGTTGGTAAGATTTGTCCGGTAAATTTCACTTCACCTACGCCTAATGCACGGCCTTTACCTTTACCGCCTACCCAGCCAAGGAAGAAACCCACTAATTGCCACATCGCATCTAAGCCTAAGCAGCCTGGCATAACTGGGTCACCAATAAAGTGGCAGCCGAAAAACGGTAAATCTGGATGAATATCTAATTCTGCTTCAATATACCCTTTACCAAACGCACCGCCGTCTTCGGTCATTTTTACAATGCGATCCATCATCAACATTGTTGGTGCTGGAAGTTGCGGGCCTTCTTTACCAAATAATTCACCACGACCAGAAGCTAATAAATCTTCATAGGTGTAGCTGCTTTTAATGTTTGGTGTACAGGTGTTTTCCATTTTTATTTCCTTGTATATATAGTTTTGCTTGGTTGCAACCAATAAGTAAGGATTCTATGAGGATTTATAAGAAATGTAAACAGCGAACACTCGTTAGCTCAACTTGTCGGATCAGTCAGTGAAATTAAGATAAAAGAAAAGCGAACACAAGGTTCGCTTTTAAGAAATTAAGATTTAAAGAAATCTAACCAGTTTTTTTTCGGCGTTTCCGAACGGAAAGCAATTCGATTTTGAATTAGACGCGCAATAGGCTCTTTGCCCTTCGCATATTCTTCTTTCTCTTCCAATAAATCGCGGTCAAATAGGATTTTGGCTGTTTGATAAATATCCTCGACTTGATAGATAAAGAACTGCTCATTTTTTACCGCCTCAACCACTTCGTCAGATAAACTTAATTGCTGAATTGTTGTTGCTGGAATAATCACACCTTGTTTACCCGTTAAACCACGACGTTGGCAAATAGTGAAAAAGCCTTCAATTTTGTCATTCACTCCGCCTACTGCGTGCACCAAACCAAATTGGTCAATGGTACCCGTAATCGCAATATTTTGTGGCAATGGCAAATCAGATAACGCGCTGACTAATACGGAGAAAATAGCTAGAGACGCACTGTCACCATCAATTTCCCCATAAGACTGCTCAAATACTAAAGAAGCAGAAAATGGTAACTGTGATGGCAACTCTAAGATACTGGCCAAGCATGCTTCAGAAATCATCATACCTTTCCCGTGGAGGTTGCCCGCTAATTCGTTTTTACGCTCCACATCCACGACTTCACCATCACCAAACTGCACTAAACAGCTGATGCGAGAAGGTTCACCGAAACAAACCGGTGTGCCTGGATATTCAATCACAGACAAGCCATTAATCTGCCCAACAATTTCACCATTGGTTTCCACATAAATTTGCTCGTTGAGAATATCTGCATAAGTACGTTCACGTAAAAAACCGTGCTGTTCATTTTTTTGTTTAAAAGCTTGCTCAAAATCAACCGCACTTAAAGTTTGTTTTTGTGACAACGTCGCGGCATTAAGCAACATTTCCGTTGTTTTTAATGGTGAAATGTTAATTAAAAAGCGGTCTTCACTCTCACGCACCAATAACTGATAGAGTTTATTCAATGCAGTTAAATCTAAATCAAGTTCATATTTTGAGGCTAATGCCAACACATAATTAGCCCAATTTTCTTGTGCTTTAGGTTGTGCAACAGAATAATAACTTTCAATTTCAGCATAATCAGCCAAGCTGTAAAGATCTTCTTCTAACTCTCCTAAGGTCGCAATTTCAGTGCGATTACCTAAAATCACCACTTTTAAATTAAGTGGATAACTTGGAATATCACAAGGCAAGGTTTTAAATGGATGGGCTGAATACCAATCAAAAGTTTGCGTTTGCAAAATATGTTTTAAGCGTTGCCATAAATCAAATTGGCTTAGCATCGTTGCGGCACTTAAAATCAAAATGCCCCCATTGGCTTGATGTACTAAACCTGGTGTAAGCAAAATATCTTGCGAACTTGGGTGAACACGCACACTACCAAAAAGACTAAATTGATCGGCATGTAATGCCTTCAGCACATCACCTTGTGCGGCAAAATTATCTGCTGGTGATTGAGCTGGTTCAGTATAAATACGAGGGAAAGAAAAAGAATCTCCCTGCTCAACTACGTAATTTACCCCAAAAATTGACCGCTCTTTTGGCTGTTCTTGGCGAATAAGTTCTGCTAATAAATCTGCATATTCTGCTTGATCATCGGCTTTTAAAACCAAGAGAGAGCGACGAGGCTGTTTTAAAAATAAAGAAATCGCTTTTGTAGCATGTTTTTGTAATGACCAAAAATCAGCCTTTTCAGCTGAAAGTTCAGTAATCGATAATTCTGGTTGTAAGGCTTGCCAATTTAAGGCTTGTTCCGAAGATGTTGAAGTCACGACATATCTCGCTTTAATTAAATTGGCGGTATTATCGCACACTTCACACTGAGTGAAAATCCGTTATAAAAATCTACTGGAAAATTTTGTTTAAAGCGCGTATATTTATGAGGTTACCACGTCACTAAAAAGTATAATAAAACGATGAAATATCAGAAATTAGAAAACCAAGAAGCAAACTGGAAATGGATTTATCTCATTCGCAAACATCGCGAAGGGGAAAAAATTACCCGTTACGAAGAAAAAAGCTTAGAAGAAAGCAAAGTTCAAGAATTAATAGAATGTCAGAATTATCCTGAAAAAATCGAGGAATGGATTAAAAATCACCTTTCTCTTGATTTACCTATTAAGCTTGATCAGGCTATTCGAGCAAGACGTAAACGTTTTTTTAATGCAGAAAAACAATCAACGAAGAAAAAATCTATTGATTTAGAATATGGTGTTTGGCTTCGTTTATCTAAATATTCGCGAAAAATGAAAATGACACTTTCTGAAACCATCACTTATATGATTGATGAACGTGAAAGCAAAGCATTATATGAAAGCCAAATGACAGCAATGAAAGCCGGTTTGAAAAATTTACTCAATAAATAAGATGAAAAAAAGCCAAGGTCGAAACCTTGGCTTTTGATTATGCTAAATAGAGAAGATTTTGAAACGTTTTTAGCGTTTCGCCTATTCCGCAATCGGAATAATTTTTGTGGCGTGAGATCCTTTGTCGCCGTGAATCACTTCAAATTGCACGCGTTGACCTGCTTTTAATGAACGGTAACCATCCATTTCAATCGCTGAATAATGTGCAAAAATGTCTGTATCCACGCCTTCTGCAGAAATAAACCCAAATCCTTTTGCGTTGTTAAACCATTTTACTACACCAATTTCCATAGTAGACCTCTATAGGCTTCGCCCTTAATACTTAAAAACAATAAGACTCACGCCTTATCACCTCAATTGGAAATATATTCAAACATTTTATTTTTTTATGCAACAACGAAACTTTAAAAATGATACATTGATCACAAAATTTTTACTTATTTATTATCAGAAGTCTCTTTCTCATCTTTTTGATGAATTTCACGTAATGCTTTTGCCACAATTTGAATTGCTTCACCGCTACTAATTCCTTGTGCCATTAATTCCTGAATTTGTTCTACTGCTTTTTGTTGTTGTTCATGGGTTAAATTAATATCTAACATTATTTCTTCTCGTTAAATTGACCAATTAAATAATTCCATCACGTGCTCCCATTGTTCATCTAAACCAGCCTTAATTTCTATTTTGATTAAATGAATAGGATGCTCAAAAATAAGTGTATCTGCGTGTAAAAATAAACGCTGACAGCCAGAATATTCTGTTAAAGCACGATTTTGATGTAAATCACCATATTGTGTATCACCTAAAATAGGATGAAAAATATGTTTCATGTGACGTCGTAACTGATGTTTCCTACCTGTTTGGGGAACTAGCTTCACTAATGAATATCTCGTGGTTTGATAACGCCCAACCGCATAAGGCATTTCCACAATTTTTAAGCCTTCATAATCCGTCACCGCCTCTTGAGGCGCTTTATCTTCTTGCGCAAATTTATCGGCGATCTTATCTAATTGGATTTTAAGGGGATAATCAATCCGTCCTTCGCCATGCAAATAACCTCGCACAATCGCTAAATAAGATTTTTGCACCGTTTTCTGTTCAAATTGCTGACACATTAAATTTGCTATTTCACTATTTAAAGCAAATAGCAATACACCTGATGTTGGGCGATCTAATCGATGAATAGGAAAAACATGCTGCCCGATTTGATCGCGCAAGGTTTGCATCACAAATTGCGTTTCATGAGTATCAAGCCAACTACGATGCACCAACATGCCTGCTGGTTTATTGACTGCTACAAGATATTCATCTTGATATAAAATTTCTAACATTTATTGATTTTGTAATAAGGCTTCTAATTCACGTAATGGTGTTAATAATTCAACTAAAAAATCTTCTTCTGCTTCTTTAAATGCTTCCTCTAAATAAGGGGATACCGCAATTTTTGAGGGTAACGCTGCTCCACTTTCAAGTAATGCGAACATTCTTGGAATGAAAATCCATTGCAACCATTCTTCTGGTGACATGGTATCAATAGCAAAAGGCTCTTCACTTAAAAAAGCGTCTTGTGAAGGCGGAACCGCTTGCCATAAATCAAGTTTTTGCATAGCAAGTTGTAATTGATGAAGATGAAGTTTTGTTTGATTACGCATAATTTTTCCTATTTATAAATAAGCGGCGTATTCTACGAACATCAATTAACGCTGTAAAGTGCGGTCAGTTTTAACGGTGAATAATAGAAAAGTCAGGATAGCGTTTATTTTCAATATTATCCTCTAAAACTCGTTCAACACTTGCAGTTCTAGGGCCGACTTTTAACCAATTATAAAAATCCTGTAGTTGTTCGTCATTACCTTCGGCAACAATTTCCACGCTGCCATCGACACAATTTCTGACGGTGCCTTTAATGCCAATTCTCTCCGCTTCTTTCCAAGTAAAATAGCGAAATCCTACCCCTTGAACTCGACCATATACGACAAATCGTTTTGCCATGATTTGCTCCTTTATTACAAAAACTTTTTAAAAATTAACCGCACTTTCCTATTCCCATTTTTTAAAATTTAGCATAGCATTACAACCATCTAATTTCATTCAAAAAATAAAAGGAGTAATTATGAAATTATGTAAGTTTGCATTAGGTGTTGTCGCCCTTGCTGTCAGTGCGAGCAGTTTTGCCGGCACGGTAACCACTTCATCAAACCTTGAGTTTCTTGCAATCAACGGCCAAAAAGCCAGTAAATCCCTTCTAAAAGAAAAAAAATCATTCAATGCAGAAGCTGACCAAACACAACAAGTTGTGGTACGTTTAGGTGAGATCGTGGGTACTGGTTCTAGCCAAGGACTTTTTGAATCTAATCCTATTATTGTAACCTTCAAAGGTACGGCTGATGATGTTGTGGTATCTGCAGAAAAAATTCGTTCTCAAGAAGATGGCGAAAAATTTAATGCACAACCACAAATTACCGTTAAAACAAAATCAGGTAATGTGATTGATGCTAAAGTGGATACCTTAAAACAAGAAGGTTTATTCCCATCAGCAAATATTGTTAACGATCTTGCTGAGTATAATGCATCTAATGCACCAGCAGCGGTTTCAGCTTTAGCGGCACCGACAGTAGGTATGATGCCTGCAGCGTCAGGAAAAGCAGCGAAAGGCAAAGTCGTTGTACAAGGTGAAAATGTTGCTGAACAACAATTACAATACTGGTTCCAACAAGCCGATAAAGAAACTCAAACTCGTTTCTTAAACTGGGCGAAAAAACAAAAATAATCGTTTTTTAACCGCACTTTGATAAAGAAGTGAGCTTTCCCGCTCACTTTTTTGTCATCCAATTTTTAGTCACACAATAAGCAAGGATATCAATATGAACCAATGGCTTAATGCAAAAGTAATCGCTTCAATACCTATTTTTATTGCAGTGAATATTGCAGCGTTCGGTGTCTGGTTTTTTGATATTTCCACGCAATCCATGCCGTTAATTTTAGGGATTATTGCAGGCGGTTTAGTAGATTTAGATAATCGCCTCACTGGACGATTAAAAAATATCTTTTACACATTAATTGCCTTTTCTATTTCAACCTTCATCGTTCAACTCAATATTGGTAAACCGATTCAATATGTATTGTTGATGACCATCATCACCTTTTTATTTACGATGGTTGGCGCTGTAGGTGAACGTTATCGCACTATTGCATTTGGTACGCTGGTGGTAGCCATTTATACCACCCTCACTTATACACCGGATAATTCTGCGAGCTGGTTTATCAATCCTGTAATGATTTTATTAGGCACTTTGCTCTACAGTATTGTGACCATCATTGTCTATCTATTTTTCCCAAACCGTCCTGTCCAAGAAAGTGTGGCAAAAGCGTTTTGTGCCTTAGGTAATTATTTAGATGCCAAATCAGAGTTTTTTGATCCTGATGAAATTGATGAAATCGAGAAAAAACATCTTAATTTTGCAATGAAAAACACCAATATGGTGGATGCCTTTAACCAAGCAAGAACAGCGCTTTTTTATCGTATTCGTGGACAACATCGCCATGCTCGCACACAACGTATGATTCGCTATTATTTTGCCGCACAAGACATTCATGAGCGTGCGAATTCCACACATTTTGATTATCGACAAATTGCGGAACAACTCAAAAATACAGATTTAATTTTCCGTATTCAACGCTTGCTCGAATTACAAGCACAAGCTTGTCATGATATTACCGCTTGTCTGCGTCAGAATACGCCTTATCACTATAATATTCGTGTAGAAAAAGCATTGATGGGCACAATTCAATCTCTTGAGCTTTATAGCAAAGAACATACCAATCAAAACAATGTTTTGCTTGCCCTTCAAACACTGATTGATAACCTGCAAAGCATTAACTGGCAATTACGTCAACTTGAGCAAGAAACTAGTGAAAATGAGCAAACTGCACAAATCCATACCGAACAAATTACGGGATTAAAAAATATTCTTTCTGTTATTGGAAGTAATTTCACTTTTGAATCACCACTTTTCCGCCATGCTGTACGTTTGTCTATCGTGGTGTTTTTGTGTTGCGCAATTGTTGAATTTTTCCAATTTAATTTGGGTTACTGGATTTTGCTTACCGCGGTCTTTGTGTGTCAACCAAACTATTCCGCAACCAAAGTGCGGTTACGCCAGCGTATTATTGGTACGATTTTAGGGGTGATTATTGGCTCCTTATTGCCTTACCTCAATCCTACATTAGAGATGAAACTTGGCTTAATGGTGGTGACCAGTACGCTCTTTTTCTTCTTCCGAAGTAATAATTACAGTTTCTCCACGTTCTTCATTACGCTGCAAGTGTTGATCAGCTTTGATGTGATGGGATTTGATACTCAGGCGGCGCTCTTTCCTCGCCTCATCGATACCGTATTAGGTTCAGCCATTGCATGGTTTGCGGTTTCTTATCTATGGCCGGACTGGAAATATCTCCAACTTGATAAAGTGAGCCGTCAAGCGATTCAAAGTGATGCACAATATTTCTTACACATTATTAGCCAACTACAATTTGGTAAAAGCGATAATTTAAAATACCGTATTGCACGCCGTAACGCTCATCAATATGCGGCAGCATTAAGCACAACGCTTTCCAATATGAATAATGAGCCGAAGAAATATCAGGCCTATTTACAGGAAGGTTTTGACTTGTTAAAAATGAATTATTCCCTATTGAGCTATATTTCTGCTTTAGGGGCATATCGCAATAAAATGGCTCAATTACAACAAACTACCGAGTTTTTGTCAGACTTTTATCCTGTTGCGAAAAAGGTTTTATATGCACTGGAAAATATCGAAAAACTTCGTCCTGAAGTTTTTGAAAAGCTCCAAAATAGTATTGAACAAAGCCTTAAAAAAATTCAGTGGGATGAAACCCAAGCCAAAAACAATTCGGTCTTTGCGTTGCCATACCAGCAACTTAACTTGATTTCTCAATTGCTACCTCAGCTATATCGCTATTTCCAACATAGCCAGGTAGAACCAATGATCAAATAAAAACAAAGGAAAAACTGACCGCACTAACCCAAATTTTTTATTGTTCTCAAGGCGATAAATAGAGATAATACGCCACTTATGTAAAATAAATTTAGACGCAATGACACATTACATTCTACTCATTATCAGCACCGCATTAATCAATAACTTTGTTTTGGTCAAATTCTTAGGACTTTGTCCATTTATGGGCGTGTCCAAAAAGATTGAAACGGCAATTGGTATGGGGCTTGCGACGACATTCGTATTAACCGTAGCATCATTGTGTTCTTATTTAGTCGATAATTATATTTTAATGCCGCTAAATGCCACATTTTTGCGCACTTTAGTTTTTATTTTAGTGATTGCCGTTGTGGTTCAATTTACTGAAATGGTAATCAATAAAACAAGCCCATCACTTTATCGATTATTAGGGATTTTCTTACCACTGATTACCACAAACTGCGCGGTACTCGGTGTGGCATTATTAAACGTCAATTTGGCACACAATTTAACTGAATCCGTCATTTATGGTTTTGGCGCCTCTTTAGGTTTTGCGCTAGTTTTAGTTTTATTTGCAGCATTGCGTGAACGCCTTGTTGCCGCAGATGTCCCTATTACGTTTCGTGGCTCGTCTATCGCATTAATTACGGCCGGTTTGATGTCTCTCGCCTTTATGGGCTTCGCCGGATTAGTGAAATGATTTATCTCTTAATGTTTATTACTGTAACAGTGATTTTTCTCGGCTTATTTTGGAATAACACTAAAAAATAATGTTTATCTTAATTTCAGTAACCGTTCTCGCTTTAATTTTTGGTGCGATTTTAGGTGTTGCTTCGATTAAATTAAAAGTCAAAGCTGATCCTATCGTCGAAAAAATTGATGCCATCTTACCGCAAAGCCAATGTGGGCAATGCGGCTATCCTGGTTGCAAGCCTTATGCCGAAGCGATTGCCAATGGTGACGTTATCACAAAATGCGTGCCTGGCGGTCGTCCTACGGTAGTAAAAATTGCCGAAATCATGGGTGTTGATGTACCTGCAATGGATGATGTCGCTGAACCAGAAGAAATGGTTGCCTTTATTAATGAAAATATGTGTATCGGCTGTACTAAATGTATTCAAGCCTGCCCTGTTGATGCCATTATCGGTACAAACAAAGCCATGCATACAATTATTCCCGATCTCTGTACTGGCTGTGAACTTTGCGTAGCACCTTGTCCAACAGATTGTATTTCCATGATTAAAGTGAAAAAAGATATTGATAATTGGGACTGGAAGTTTGATCCTAAATTAGTCATTCCAGTCGTAAATACCACAGAAATTGAGAAAAAATTAGTGGTTGGGGAGTCGGAGTCACATGGCTGATGTATTAACAAGATTTAACTCCGGCAAAATTTGGGATTTTAAAGGTGGTATTCATCCACCTGAAATGAAATCTCAATCAAACCAATCCCCTATTCAGCAATCAGAACTTGCTCATGATTTTTATGTGCCGATTAAACAACATGCCGGCACTGCAGGAAATGTATTAGTTAAAGAAGGCGATTATGTCCTAAAAGGCCAACCTTTGACACAATGTAATGGCTTAAGAATCTTGCCTGTTCATGCACCAACTTCTGGTACGGTAAAATTTATCGGAAAACACGTCGCACCGCATCCTTCTGGTTTAACCGAGGACATGATTCATATTCAAGCGGATGGCTTGGATAAATGGCGTGAGCAATTTCCACTTGAAGAATTCTTCACATTATCTGTCGAACAACTTATTGATCGTATTTATCAAGCTGGCGTTGCCGGCTTAGGTGGTGCGGTATTCCCAACTGCCGCCAAAATCCAATCAGCTGAAAAGAAAGTTAAACTCTTAATTATTAACGGCGCAGAATGTGAACCCTATATTACCTGTGATGACCGCTTAATGCGTGATTACACCGATGAAATGATCGAAGGGATTCGCATCTTACGTTATATCCTACGCCCTGAAAAAGTGGTGATTGCAGTTGAAGACAATAAACCTGAAGCGATTCAAGCTATTCAACAATCACTACATGGTGCAAATGACATTGAATTGCGCGTTATTCCGACTAAATATCCATCCGGTGCAGCCAAACAGCTGATTTATTTGCTTACCGGCATGGAAGTGCCAAGTGGCGGACGTTCTTACGATATTGGCGTATTGATGCATAATGTCGGTACAGCTTTTGCGGTGAAAAGAGCGGTCATTAATGATGAGCCTTTAATTGAGCGTGTCGTTACGCTTACGGGTGATAAAATTTCAGAGAAAGGCAACTACTGGGTTCGCTTAGGTACACCAGTTGACCACTTATTAGCGCAAGTTGGTTACCAATATGACGAACGTTTCCCTGTTTTCGCAGGTGGACCGATGATGGGATTGCAACTTTCAGATCTCAATGCGCCCGTCACTAAATTAATTAACTGTTTATTAGCACCTGATCATTTTGAATATGGTGAACCTGAACCGGAGCAATCTTGCATCCGCTGTTCTGCTTGTTCTGATGCTTGCCCTGTCAATTTAATGCCACAGCAACTTTATTGGTATGCTCGCAGTGAGGATCACCAAAAATCAGAAGAATATTGCTTAAAAGATTGTATTGAATGTGGCGTGTGTGCTTATGTTTGCCCAAGCCATATTCCGCTTATTCAATATTTCCGACAAGAAAAAGCCAAAATTTGGGAAATTAAAGAAAAAGCGAAAAAAGCTGAAGAAGCCAAAATCCGTTTTGAAGCCAAACAAGCTCGTATGGAGCGTGAAGAACAAGAGCGTAAAGCTCGTTCACAACGTGCTGCAGAAGCTCGCCGTGAAGAACTTGCAAAACAAAAAGGTGAAGACCCCGTTAAAGCAGCGTTAGAACGACTGAAAGCAAAACAAGCGGGTTCAGCCGCAAATAAAGAAACAAAAACTATCGTATCTGAGAAAGGCGAAATCTTACCGGATAACCATGAGCTCATGGAGCAGCGTAAAGCCCGTCGCCTAGCTAAACAACAAGCACAAGCAGATACTGGCGCTATGACGGATGCAACAACGTCACAAACTGACGAAAAAGATGCGAAAAAAGCGGCTGTTGCAGCTGCTCTAGCAAGAGCGAAGGCTAAGAAAGCTGCCGCTAATAGTGAAACTGTTACAACGCATGTAACTGAAAGTGCGGTCGAAAAAACAGATGAAAATCCAACCGCACTTGATCCGAAAAAAGCCGCAGTAGCTGCAGCTATTGCGAGAGCCAAAGCGAAGAAAGCCGCCGCTAATAGTGAAACTGTTACAACACATGCAACTGAAAACGAGGTCAAAAAAACGGATGAAAATTCAACCGCACCTGACCCGAAAAAAGCCGCGGTAGCTGCAGCCATTGCGAGAGCCAAAGCGAAGAAAGCTGCAGCTCAAAGTGAAGCAGTTACAACAAATGAAACTGAAAGTTCGGTAGAAAAAACAGATGAAAATCCAACCGCACTTGATCCGAAAAAAGCCGCTATCGCAGCAGCCATAGCAAGAGCTAAAGCAAAAAAAGCGGCTGCTGAAGCGGCCAAAGAAACAGAATAACGCAGGAAAAAATTATGTTTAAGAAAATGGAGAGTTCGCCTCATACCCATTCAGGCAAATTAACCGCCCGTATTATGTTATGGGTGATTGCAGCCATGCTGCCTGCCCTACTCACGCAGATTTATTATTTTGGAATGGGTGTTTTGGTGCAATCCGCTTTGGCTATTTCTTTCGCATTATTACTTGAGTTTATTGTGACTAAATTGCGTAATAAGCCAAACCTGGTCTATATTTCAGATTTTAGTGTGGTGCTTACTGCCTTAATTTTAGCGATGGCGATTCCGCCTTATGCACCTTATTGGGTGATTTTAATCGGTACGCTTTCCGCTGTTATTCTAGGTAAACATGTTTATGGCGGTTTGGGACAAAACCCTTTCAATCCAGCTATGGTGGGTTATGTGGTACTATTGATTTCTTTCCCACTACAAATGACAAGTTGGATGCCGCCTATTTCATTATTGAATGAACCTCCAACATTTGCAGACTCCATTTCTTTAGTTTTCACCGGCTTAACCACTGATGGATTTAGTTTAAGTCAACTTGTTCATTCCATTGATGGAATTACACAAGCGACACCATTAGACAGCGCAAAAATCTTCTATAACTTGCATCAAGGCGATGAAAGCGTATTCCATGATTTTGTAAAATTACCGATTTTATTACAAAACGGGACTGACTTTGCTGAAGGTTGGTGGCAAGTAAATCTGGCATTCATGCTTGGTGGAATTATATTAATCTTAAAGAAAAAAATTCACTGGCAAATTCCCGTTTCAATGCTCGTGACCTTTGTGACCTTAGCAACAATCACTGCGATGTCAGGTCATCATCATTTAAGTATGATTAGCCAGCTCTTTAGCGGTGCCATGATGTTTGGCGCGTTCTTTATTGCGACAGACCCTGTCACAGCGTCTATCACACCTCGTGGTAAGCTTGTATTTGGTACTTTGGTTGGACTATTGGTTTACCTCATTCGTTACTTTGGAAACTATCCTGACGGCGTAGCATTTGCGATTTTGTTAAGTAATATTTGTGTGCCACTTATCGACTACTACACCCGTCCTCGCGTAGCGGGACACTTTGCAAAAGGGAGAAAATAATGGGTATTTTTAAAGTCACCTCCCGTTTTGGTTTGTTATTAGGTTTTATTGCGCTTGTATGTACCGCTGTTTCTGCAGGCATTTATATGCTGACAAAAGATAAAATTGATGAAGCCATGGCTGAACAACAAAAAGCGTTATTACTCCAAGTCATCCCTCAAGATTATTTTAATAATAACTTGCTTGAAAGCGTAGAAACGCCTGAGCAAGATAAACTCAAAGGCATTCAAAAACTCTATTTTGCGATCAAAGATCATGTACCAACTGCCTATGCTTATGAAACGACAGCACCAGATGGTTATTCAGGGAATATTCGTTTATTAGTGGGGATTACACCAAAAGGTGAAGTTTTAGGTGTGCGTGTCATCGAACATCATGAAACCCCTGGATTAGGCGATAAAATCGAACTTCGCATTTCTGACTGGATTTTAAGTTTTACAAACCAAGTTATCGTACCTGAAAGCCTAAAAGATTGGGCGGTCAAAAAAGATGGCGGTAAATTCGACCAATTTTCTGGCGCAACCATTACGCCACGCGCGATTGTGAATCAAGTAAAACGCTCTGCTCTCGTGATGCTTGAAAATGAAGCATTACTCAACGAGATGGCAAAAAAATACGCACAATAGGATATTTATTATGACTGATTTAACCGAAAAAACGACCGCACTTGATGAGCAAAGTGCGATTGAAAATTCAGAAGAAATAACGCAAACGCCTTCTGTTTGGAAAGAAATCTTTATTCAAGGCGTATGGAAAAATAACTCAACCCTCGTGCAATTATTGGGGCTTTGTCCGCTGTTGGCTGTTTCAAGTACTGCAACAAATGCATTAGGTTTAGGTTTGGCGACTATGTTGGTTTTAACCTGTACAAACACCGTTGTTTCGCTCTTTCGTAAGCAAATCCCTCACGAAATCCGTATTCCAATTTATGTGATGATTATTGCCACCACCGTAACCGTGGTGCAATTATTGATGAATGCTTATACCTATACACTCTATCAAGCACTTGGAATTTTTATTCCTTTAATCGTGACTAACTGTATCGTCATCGGTCGTGCAGAAGCCTTTGCCTCTAAAAATAGCATAGCACATGCTGCCTGGGATGGTTTTTCAATGGGATTAGGCATGGCATTAAGTATCACCGTATTAGGTGCGTTACGTGAAATCTTAGGTCAAGGCACGCTTTTCGAAGGCATTGAAAACTTATTTGGTCCGTGGGCAAAATTCCTCACTTTACATATTTACCAAACGGATAGTAGCTTTTTACTCTTTATTCTTCCGCCAGGTGCATTTATTGGATTAGGCATCCTACTGGCGATTAAAAACCGAATTGATATGAAAAAATGAACCAAGCTAAACGAATTGAAATCCTCACTCGACTTCGGGAGCAAAACCCGCATCCAACCACTGAATTAGAGTATAATTCGCCTTTCGAATTACTCATCGCCGTGATCTTATCGGCCCAAGCCACCGATAAAGGTGTCAATAAAGCGACGGCAAAATTATTCCCTGTGGCGAATACACCACAAGCCATTTTAGATCTTGGCTTAGAGGGTTTAAAAGGATACATTAAAACCATCGGGCTTTATAACAGCAAAGCAGAAAATATTATTAAAACCTGTCGTGATTTAGTTGAGAAACACAACGGCGAAGTACCTGAAAGCCGTGAAGCCTTAGAAGCCCTTGCGGGTGTTGGCAGAAAAACAGCGAATGTGGTATTAAATACTGCTTTCGGTCACCCGACTATTGCTGTGGATACCCATATTTTTCGCGTATGCAACCGCACAAATTTTGCCCCTGGTAAAGATGTGGTAAAAGTAGAAGAAAAACTGCTCAAAGTTGTGCCTAAAGAATTTAAAGTCGATGTGCATCACTGGCTTATTTTGCACGGGCGTTATACATGTATTGCCCGCAAACCTCGTTGCGGAGCTTGCTTAATTGAAGATCTCTGCGAATACAAAGAAAAAACAGATTATTAAACGAATACAATTAAACGGAATATATTATGACAACAAACAATCAATCTCGCCAAACGTGGTCTAGCCGACTAACTTATGTGCTCACCGTTGCGGGAGCGACAGTTGGCTTCGGGGCGACATGGCGCTTTCCTTATTTAGTGGGTGAAAATGGCGGTGGTGCCTACGTACTCCTCTTTTGTATTGCAATGATTGTGATTGGTATCCCAATGATTTTAGTAGAAAACGTCATCGGTCGCCGTTTACGTGTGAATTCCATTGATGCCTTTGGCGATAAAATCCAAGATAAAGGTAAAAACATCTCCAAATATTGGAAAATTATCGGTTACATGGGGCTTCTTGGCGCATTTGGTATCATGGCCTATTATATGGTGCTTGGTGGTTGGGTGATGTCTTATATCATTAGTCTGATGAATAACACCCTTGATATTAGCGCCCCAATTACAAAAGAAGTGGCCAAAGATTTCTACGATTTACACATCAGCAACAACCCATGGGAAATCATGCTTTACACCTTCCTGTTCGTGGCGGTGAATTACATTATTTTAGCGAAAGGTATCATTGGTGGGATTGAACGTTCTGTTAAATACTTAATGCCATTACTCTTTATCTTCCTAATTGGTATGGTGATTCGTAACCTCACCTTACCTGGCGCAATGGAAGGTGTGACTTTCTACTTAAAACCTGATTTCAGCAAAATCACACCTAAATTATTCATCTTCGTATTAGGGCAAGTGTTCTTCGCATTAAGCCTTGGTTTCGGTGTATTAATTACTCTCTCAAGCTATTTAAATAAAGAAGAAAACCTTATTCACACAGCCGTTATTACAGGTTTCACCAATACTATTATCGCTGTGTTATGTGGTTTTATGATCTTTCCATCATTATTCACATTCGGCATTGAACCTAACGCCGGGCCAACCTTGGTTTTCCAAAGTTTACCAATTGTATTCTCACATTTATGGGCGGGTAAATTCTTTGCTATCGTGTTCTTCGGTTTATTGCTTATTGCGGCATTAACCACATCAATCACGATTTACGAAGTCATCATCACCGCATTACAAGAAAAACTCAGAATGCGCCGTGGTAAAGCGATTTTTGTTACCTTAATGGGGATTTTCTTATTAGGTAACGTGCCATCTATTCTGGGTGATAACCTTTGGAAAGATTTCACTATTTTCGGTAAAAGCATTTTCGATGCCTTCGATTTCGTTAGCGGAAATATTCTCTTTATGTTAACCGCACTTGGTTGTGCCATTTTCGTTGGTTTCGTATTAAAAGATGATGCAAAAAAAGAATTATCACCAACACCAAATTCGCTCTTCACCACAATTTGGTTTAACTATGTTAAATTTGTGGTTCCAGTGATTATTTTGGTGATTTTTATCAGTAATATTTAATAAAAAAACCGAGCTATTTCGCTCGGTTTCTTTTTTATCTATCCTCTATTTTGCTTCAGCTTGAGTTTTTTTCTCTTCAAGTTCTTCCCAACGAAGGAAAGCTGTTTCAAGTTCAGCTTCGGTGTCTGATAATTCCTTAAGCTTAGCATCTGTTACATCATGGGCTTGTTGGAAAAAGTGAGGATCACCAATTTCAGCTTGAAGTGCGGTGATTTTCTCTTCCAATTGTTCCAACAATTGCGGTAGCTGTTCTAACTCACGTTGTTCTTTGTAAGAAAGTTTAACGGATTTTGGCTTTTGAGAAACAGCGTCATTTTTGACCGCACTTTCCTGTACTTTTAGTGCATCTTTTTTAGATTTTGGGGTCTCTTGCTCTGCTTTCATCGCAAAGTAATTAGCTTGTTGTCCTTTCGCATCAAAGAAACCGCCTACGTATTTATTCAATACGCCATCTCCTTCAAAGAAATAACACTCAGTCGCGACATTATCAATAAACTGACGATCATGGCTGACAATCAATAAGGTGCCTTGATAATCCGTGAGGATTTCTTCCAATAATTCTAAGGTTTCTACATCCAAGTCATTGGTTGGTTCATCGAGAATCAATAGATTATTAGGTTTCAGTAATAATTTAGCCAATAACAAACGGTTACGTTCACCACCTGAAAGCGCTTTTACAGGTGTCATCGCTCGTTTGGGTGGAAATAAGAAATCCTGCAAATAGCCCAACACATGACGTTTTACACCATTGACCTCAATATCCTGCTTGCCATCGGCAACGTTATCCATCACCGTTTTTTCTGGATCAAGATCAGCACGATATTGATCAAAATAAGCAATATCTAATTTTGTACCGCAATGAATGCGACCGCTGGTTGGCTTGATTTCACCTAATAAAAGTTTAATAAACGTGGTTTTTCCGCAACCATTTGGGCCAACCAATGCCATTTTATCGCCTCGTAGAATAGTCGTGCTGAAATCTTTGAGCAGCTGTTTGCCTTCAATCTCATAAGACACATTTTCCATTTCAAACACGATTTTGCCTGAACGACTTGAGTTATCTAATTGTAACTTAGCAGTCCCCATCACCTCACGACGTTGGCGACGTTCTTCACGCATGGCTTTTAAAGCACGCACACGGCCTTCATTACGCGTACGGCGAGCTTTAATCCCTTGACGAATCCAAACCTCTTCTTGCGCTAAACGCTTATCAAAAAGCTCGTTCTGTAACGCTTCGACACGTAAGTTTTCTTCTTTCGTGGTGAGGTATAAATCATAATCACCAGGATAAGACACTAATTTACCGCGGTCTAAATCCACAATACGAGTTGCCATTTTGCGGATAAAAGAACGGTCATGAGAAATAAACACAATACTTCCGGTGAATTCTAATAAGAAGTTTTCTAACCATTCTATTGCATCTACGTCCAGATGGTTGGTCGGTTCATCTAATAACAAGACATCAGGATTACAGACCAACGCACGAGCAAGAGCGGCTTTACGCAACCAACCACCCGATAAATCGGCTAATTTAGTATCAGGATTTAACTCGAGTTTTTGCAATACTTCATTGATTTTATTTTCAAACTGCCAGCCGTTGGTATGCTCTAATTTTGCTTGCACTTGTGCCAGTTGGTTAAGAGTTTGTTCACTATAATTTTGTGTCAACTCTTGCGAAATATGGTGATATTCCTTTAACAAATCTGCTAAATGTTCAATCCCTTCCGCCACATAATCAAATACATTCCCTTCAGCATGGCGAGGCGGATCTTGTTCTAAACGTGAAACCACTAAATCTTTTTCATACTGCACTTTGCCGTCATCCATCGTGACTTGCTGTGCAATAATTTTTAATAAAGTCGATTTACCTGCACCGTTACGCCCTACCAAACACACGCGCTCATTGGGTTCAATATGAAGTTCAGCATGATCAAGTAAGGGGTGATCACTAAAAGAAAGATAAGCGTTAGTTAAACTAATTAATGCCACAAAATTGTCCTATAAATTCAAAATATCAATAAAAATAACCGCATTTTAGAGCTGATAATAAACCTTTAAGGCATAGGCATCTGACATGCCCGCGATATAATCACAAATAATACGTTTTTTGCCCTGCTCCGGTGCATTTCTCCAACGATTAGCCGTATTCGTTGGCAATAAACGTTCTGGGTCAGACTCAAAAATCTGGAACATTTCCGTGAGAATACGTTGGCCTTTATATTCAATACGTTGCGTTTCAACATGGCGAATCACGTACTTCCATACAAATTTTTTGAATACATTTAATGCCGCAATAACATCTTGTGGTAATTCCGCGTTATAACGTAACAAAGGCTCATCAAAATTGCCGGTGACTTTCCAGCGAACATGGGTGATAAAGAAATTCACTAATGCACCAATGGCATTTTTACGCTCAAAATGATGATTGGAGAACAATCGTTGGCTAACTTGCTCTATATTTTTTGCCAACCAATCTGAAGGAATTGTTTTAAGTTCATCCAATGCTTCTTGCCACTGATGTTGATTTACTACACCGGTCACAATCGCATCTTCTAAATCATGTACCCCATACGCAATATCATCCGCCAATTCCATAATGCTACAATCTAATGATTTAAATTGTGTTTTTAAAAACTCAGCAGGATTTGACCGCACTTTTTGAAATGAACCAAACAAAGTGCGGTCATTTTCAGAAAGGTTTTGCAATAGCCAATTAAACATTGTGACGTCATCACGGAATAACCCTTTTCCAGGCTTCCAATCGCTAATTTTGACATAACGCGGATCAGCGTTTTCAGTATGCGTCAACTGGGCATATTTCGGGGAAGATAAGTCTAAAATATTCGGATATTTCACCACACCTAAAATAGCACGACGCGTTAAATTCATCCCTGCTGTTTCAGTATAAGGCTCAAGTTTAGTAATAATACGAAATGTCTGCGCATTGCCTTCAAAGCCGCCATGATTACGCATCATATAATTGAGTGCTACTTCCCCACCATGACCAAACGGTGGGTGACCAATATCATGCGCAAAGCATAAACTTTCAATTAAATCATTAGTTGGTAATAAAGGCTTGAGTTGTTTCTGCAATTCACTTTTTTCAATATGAAGCTGGTCTGAAATAGCAACATAACTTTCCGCAAATTTTAATTGGGAAACCAGGCTGCTACCGATTTGTGCCACTTCTAGAGAATGAGTTAGGCGCGTGCGATAAAAATCATTTTCGCCCACCGCGTGAATCTGTGTTTTGGCTTGTAAACAACGAAAAGCGGCGGAATGTAAAATCCGCCCGCGATCACGACGAAATGGTGGTCGGTGATCTTTTTCTCGAGGCGGATCAGGAAGGAAACGTTCAGTCCAAAAATCAGCTAATTGGGTTCTCATAAAAATAGACGAATAATATGGAATACTAAGGGGGCTAAAATTGAGCTCATAATACCGCAAAGTACCAAAGAAATCGAACTATAACTCCCCGCTTTCGGATCAGCTTCCATACAGCTTACTGTGCCGAGTGCGTGAGAAACTGCACCAACAGATAACCCCACCGCTTCTTGTTGTTTGATACCGAGTTTTTTCAAGATGAGATAACCAAAAACCGAACCTTGTAAACCTGCAACAATCACGCCTACGGCTGTAACGGCTGGAATACCGCCTAAATGAGAAGACACTTCCATCGCAATTGGCGTGGTAATTGATTTTGGCAATACGGTCGCCACCATTTCAGGACTCGCTCCTAAAATAATCGCAAAAATGGCACCGGTAAACATGGAAAACAGAGAAGCCAATGTCACCACAGAAAGAATAATTTTCCATTGTTTCGCAATTTGACGAAGTTGTTCATACAACGGTAACGCCAGCGCAACAATACTCACGCCTAATAAATTATTAATCGGCGCATTACCCGCCATGTAATCATCATAAGGAATATCGCCAACTACTAAAATCAGCACAAGAATTGATACTGTGAGCACGAACGTATTGAAAATCATGGATTTCCAACGTTTACTGATTTGTAATGCGAGCCAAAATCCAAAAATCGTTAAAATGGTATAAAGATAAATTGCATACTGCATAATAAAACCTTAGTCAGCTTGAAGATTGCGTCTTTCTAATACTTTTTTACGCTTATGGGTAAAGGATTGTTTATAAAATAAATAGTTTCCTATAAATGCAATAACTAAAAGTGTCAGAACGGTACTGAGAATATTTGGAATAAGTAAAACTTTCCACTGGGCCACGAGTAAATCATAATATTTGATAATCCCCACGCTCACAGGCACAAAAAGGACCGCCATGTATCGGATCAGTAAGCTCGAACCGAAATAAATCCACTCCAAGTGAATTATATGAGTCGTTAAACCTAAAAAAAGTAATAACAATCCCCAAATGCTGCCTGGGATCCCCACTGGGATATAGTGAGAAATCAAATTGCCGAGTAGTAACATAATGTATAAAATGATGAGCGAACGAGCGAGTTGAACGCCTTTTTGGAGTAACATATTTCCTCTATCAATTTTTTTAATAATAATTAAAATTTATTTTACGCTTTTTTGTTAAAATTACCCATTCATTTTAGCTAAATTTTGCGATGCAGATCAAAGAAATTCCAAATGATTAAAAAATTCTTCTTATTTTTAACCATAATTTTAACCGCACTTTGGACGCAATTTTCAATCTCAGCAGAACGCCAAGTAGAATGCTGGGTAGTAGGCGTAAGTGATGGCGACACCCTGACTTGCCTCTTACCCACTAAAAAACAATTCAAAGTGCGATTACAAGAAATTGATGCTCCAGAAAAAGGCCAACCATTTGGAAAGAAAGCCAAACAATATCTTTCACAGCTTGTTTTCAAACAAAATATGACGTTGTCAGTTTCCGGTTATGATCGCTACCAACGTATTTTGGCAACGGTTTATCTACAAGAACAAAACATCAACTTAGAAATGGTGAAAAACGGCATGGCTTGGGTTTATCCGCAATATGCTAAAAATCCAATCTACTTCCAGGCACAAGATTTTGCCCAACAACAAAAAATCGGCTTATGGCGAGATCCCAACCCTGTTGCCCCTTATGAATGGCGTAAACAGAAAAAAACACTCAAACACGGAGATAACCATGGCTTTTGATTATCAATCATTTAAAAATGAATTCCCTTATTTTACATCGCCAAATGCCGTGGTCTATTTGGATAATGCAGCGACGGCATTAAAACCTCAAGCACTCATTGATGCAACGACTACTTTTTATCAATCGGCAGGTTCTGTGCATCGTAGTCAGTATGAAGCGGCGCAAACAGCACAATATGAAAATGCTCGTCACCTAGTTAAAACCTTAATTAATGCGGAAGATGAAAAAGCGGTAATTTGGACTTCTGGAACAACTCATAGCATTAATTTGGTTGCTAACGGTTTACTCCCCTCATTGCATGCAGATGACGAGATTTTAATTAGCCAAGCGGACCATCATGCTAATTTTGTTACTTGGCACGAAACAGCGAAAAAATGCGGCGCGAAAATTAAAGTGCTGCCCATTTTGGATAATTGGCTAATTGATGAAAATGCCTTAATTAAAGCCTTAAATGAGAAAACCAAATTAGTGGCACTCAATTTTGTTTCCAACGTAACGGGAACGGAACAACATATCCAACATTTAATTCGACTAATCCGCCAACATAGCAATGCGCTCATTTTAGTAGATGCCGCTCAGGCTGTTAGTCATATACAGATTGATTTACAGGCATTAGATGCGGATTTTATTGCCTTTTCTGCACACAAAATCTATGGACCAAACGGCATTGGCGTATTAAGCGGAAAATTAAGCTCGCTTTCCCTATTGCAACCGCTTTTTTACGGTGGAAAAATGATTGAGCGCGTATCCCATGAATGCATTACTTTTGCCGATTTGCCTTATCGATTAGAAGCCGGCACACCAAATATTGCGGGCGTGATTGGCTTTGGTGCGGTGTTAGATTGGCTCAAAAAATGGGATTTTCAAGCAGCCGAGTCGCATGCAGTAGCTCTTGCTGAACAAAGTAAAGTGCGGTTAAAAAACTATCCGAATTGTCGTTTATTCAATTCACCGCAGCCAAGTTCAGTGGTTTGTTTTGTTTTTGATGGGATTGCGGCATCCGATCTTGCTACGCTCCTGAGCGAACAAAAAATTGCGTTGCGTGTTGGTGAACATTGTGCACAACCTTATTTAGCCCGCCTTGGTGAGCGCACTACACTACGACTTTCTTTTGCGCCTTATAACAGCCCACAAGATGTGGACGCTTTTTTTGCGGCACTAGATAAATCCTTAGAGTTATTAACATGCTAGAAAACATTAAACAGGCAAAAAATTGGGAAGAACGTTACCGTTTCATTATTCAAGCTGGTAAACATCTTCCTCAACCTTCTCCAGATGAATTGGCTCAAATGCAATCGATTCAAGGCTGCGAAGCAGGACTTTGGTTTAAGACTATTCAACAAAATGACAGTACGTTTCAATTTCAAGCTTACAGCGAAGCACGCATTATGAATGGTTTGTTATGGTTATTGTTGCAAAATATCAATGGCCAAACCCGCAACCAATTACAACAATTTAATATTCGTCAATTTTTTGATGAGCTCGGTATTGCTTCTCGCTTAAGTGAAACCCGCTTAAACGGTTTAAAACAAATTGAAGAAATCTTGCACAATCTATAATTATGTATCTGATCGAACCCTTTTTTAAATTGACCGCCTTAGAAAACGACATTGGCCAACAAAGCCGTTTGCTCAATGCAGTCATCGACCAATGGCGTTATAACGGACAAATTATCGGCCGTGAAATCCCGCTTTATTTAATGGAAGAAGATGGCAAACAAGGTTTTGCGATGCGCGTTATTTGCCCTGAGCAAGATAGCCTTTTACCCGAAAACAATAATCAATCTGTGAATCAGGCGATGGAAAATGCTGAAAAAAACGGTTTAAATTTTCAAGGTTTTCAAATTATTGCCGATGATTTAAATGCGGACAGCACCGCAGAATGTAGCCGACCAACATGGCAAATGCTCTACACCACACATTTACAATCTTGCTCACCGTTACATAGCGGAGAAGATTTTTCTCCAATTCCGCTCTATAAACAGCTAAAAAATCAACCACACTTAAGCCAAGATTTGATTAAATGGCAGGAAAATTGGCAAGCTTGCGATCAGTTGCAAATGAATGGTTCTGTTTTAGAAAAAGAATCGTTAAACGAAATCGCCGAGGTTAATAGCACGCTCAGCAAACATGGACGCTACCTTGCTGCAGAAATTGAAAAAGAAAGCGGCATACCGACCTATTATTATTTATACCGTGTCGGAGGCCATTCTTTAGAATCTGAACAACAACGCAGTTGCCCGCAATGTGGTGGTAATTGGGCATTAGACGCGCCACTATTTGATGTAATTTACTTTAAATGCGACCAATGTCGATTAGTCTCGAATGTGTCGTGGAATTTTTTATAATGCTTTCGTCATTTAGGAAAACAAATGAACTATCAAGATAAAAGTCTTCAATCTTTAAAACTCGGTCAAGCAACAGAATATGCAGCAAATTATGACCGCACTTTGTTACAACCCGTACCACGCAAACTCAATCGTGATGGCTTAGGTATAACCGAACAACAGCCATTTACCCAAGGGGCGGATATTTGGACAGCCTATGAAATTTCCTGGTTAAATCAAAAAGGTTTGCCGCAAGTCGCCATTGCTGATGTGGAAATTGATTATCGCAGTGAAAATTTAATTGAATCGAAAAGTTTTAAACTCTATTTAAACAGCTTTAACCAAAGTCAATTTGCTGATTTTGCTAGCGTAGAACGCACTATGCGAGAAGATTTAAGTGCTTGTGCCCAAGGCGAGGTCAAAGTACGTTTACATCCATTATCCCACTATCAAGGACAACGTATTGATACGTTAACGGGCGATTGCATTGACGAGCAGGATATCGAAATCCACAGCTACGAATTTGATGCAGACATTTTGCAAAATTGTACGTCCGATAACGTGGTGGAAGAAACCTTAGTAAGCCATTTATTGAAATCTAACTGTCTGATCACCAGTCAGCCGGATTGGGGAACCGTGCAAATTCATTATGTGGGTAAACAAATCGATCGCGAAAAACTTCTCCGCTACATTGTGTCTTTCCGTCAGCATAATGAGTTTCACGAGCAATGTGTCGAGCGTATTTTCTGTGACTTGATGCATTACGCCAAACCAGAAAAACTCACCGTCTATGCGCGTTATACGCGCCGTGGTGGATTGGATATTAATCCATTCCGTTCTAACTTTGAGGAAATTCCGCAAAATTTACGCTTAGCAAGACAATAAATCACAAAACAAAAGTGCGGTGAAAATCAACCGCACTTTTATTTTATACATGTCGTAAATCATGAGCTTGTTGCAATAACTGACGACTTTCCTGCAAGAATTGATCTGAATACTCCCCAAACCATTCTCTCACCTGATGGAAAGCATCAATAAACCCTTGGCGATCGCCTTTTTCAAAAAATTGTAACGCTTCTTCATACGTTTGCTTCAAGCTTTCAATCACGTCTAAATTTTCTGGCTTATCCATAATAATATCGGCATAAAGTGCCGCATCTTGGGCAAATAGACGACCAATCATGGCTAATTCCAAGCGATAAATCGGGGAAGATAGCGCCAATAAATTGCTTAAATTGACAGGTTGTTTGGAAAGATGCAGACCATTCGCAAAAGTAGAAAAGTGACGTAATGCTTGAATGTACGTCATATTATGATCATGCTCAGCTGCATCAATTTGGTAAATTTTTGCACCCCAGATTTGAATTTGCTCTAACAACCATTCATAACGCTCACTAAAGCGCCCATCACAACGCACAACCACTTGTTTTGCCATGCTCGCAATATCGGGACCAAACATTGGATGCAGCCCAACCACTGCCCCTTTATGCACATCTAACATTTTAGCCAAGGGTGCACGTTTCACGGAGGTGAGATCCGCGAGCAGCATATTTTCCGTTAAATAGGGTTTTAAACGTTCTATTGTTTCTAACGTGTGATCAATCGGTACTGAGACAATAACAACATCCGCATTCGTTAAAATGCGTTCTGCCACATCCCAATCATCTCGGTCTAAAATAGAAATAGGATAACCAGAAGCACGCAAATAACGGGCAAATAACTGCCCCATTTTTCCGTAACCACCGACAATAACAATTTTGTTAATGGCTGGATTCAGGGTTTTAAAACCAAATTGATTTTCATTGGAATAAGATTCACGCATGAAACGACGCAGCACATCTTCAATAAGTTGTGGAGAGATTCCTGCTTTAGCCGCTTCTTCTCGGCGAGCTTGTAACATCGCTAATTCACGATCTGGTGCATAAATCGGTAAACCTTTTTCATGCTTTACTTCGCCTACTTGGGTTACCAGTTCGAGGCGTTTAGCAAAAAGTTGAATCAGTTCACGATCGAGTGCATCAATTTCCTGACGTAAATGGTTAAGAGCATCCATAATTCACCTGTAATATCTTATTTACATAGATTGCAATTAAAAGGTTACAGGTGAGATTACTGGAATTAAAAAAGAAAGGCAAATAGTTAGAGAGATTGCGTAATCAAGCGCTGCGGACGAATCACATTGTTATCATCTACAACTGCTACGCCTAAAAAGATATTCTCGTCAGAAAACAACCGCACTTGACCGTGCAATTTGGCTTCATTAGCAAATTTAACTCGTTGTCCAAAGCCGATACCTTTACTTTGCTCGGTATTTAGCTGTAATGCGGGTAATTTACTGACTGCTGTATCTGTCGGTAAAAGATGTCGATCAAGTTGTGCAAGATCACCTTGCTCTGCAAGCGCCTGCAAAGCATCCCATGTCATCATCTTTTCTGTTGGATAATCCGCAACCACAGTTCGACGTAACACTGTCACATGAGCACCACAACCTAACATTTCACCTAAATCATCCACTAACGTACGGATATAGGTTCCTTTCGAACAATGCACTTCTAAGGTTAGAAAAGGTGTTTGATACTCAATAAAGTTTAGCTCAAAAATCGTGATAGGACGTGCTTCACGTTCCACTGTAATGCCTGCGCGAGCATACTCATATAACGGTTTTCCATTGTGCTTTAATGCAGAAAACATGGTTGGCACTTGCAAAATATCACCACGGAATTGTTCAAGTGCGGTCAAAATTTGTGATATTTCCACATTAACAGGACGCTTTTCGACCACTTGTCCTTCAGCATCAGAGGTATCCGTGCGTTCACCTAATTTTGCTGTGACCACATAGCGTTTATCTGCATCTAATAAGAATTGGGAAAACTTTGTGGCTTCACCTAAACAAATAGGCAGCATACCGGTTGCTAATGGATCGAGCGCACCAGTATGCCCAGCTTTATTCGCTTGGAATACGCGTTTAACTTTTTGCATAATGTCATTAGACGACATGCCTTGTGGCTTATCTAATAAAAATACACCATCAATATCACGCCCACGCTTGCGAGGTCTCGACATTAGTCATTTTCCTCAACGTGTTTTTTTTCGTCTTCACGTACTACGTTTGTTACTAAATTAGACATACGCATCCCTTCAACTAAGGATTGATCGTAGAAGAAACGAATTTCTGGCACAATGCGTAAACGCATTGCTTTACCCACTAATGAACGAATATAAGGTGCCGCTTTTTCTAACCCTTTCATGCCTTGTGCAATCGCCACTTCATCATGATCAAACAAAAATGTGACAAACACTTTTGCATAAGCTAAATCGCTTGATACTTCCACATCTGACACGGTTACCATGCCAATACGGGGATCTTTTACTTCCCGTTGCAAAATGATGGCGATTTCTTTTTGTAATTCTTGTGCAACACGATCGCTACGTTTAAATTCTCTTGCCATAATATTTCCCTTACTAAGTAAATATTACCTACATTGATTAGGTTACAAATTATTTCTCTGATTTGGTTTTATTTCGGCGAAGAAAAAAACCTATCCCCACGCCAATGAGTAGTGCGATAACATTCATTATGACATCCATCACTACAACAACTAGACTCCAGTCTGCACCATGTTCTTCATAGGATGACTGGGCATGATAAATGCTTGCAATCCAAAAACAAAGTTTTACAGCGATTGGGATAATTAAAAATTTCCATTTCTTCTGCCCAAACCCATAAGCAACCAAAATAGCATTGATAGCCGCCCAACCAAACATTGATTCCATTTTTAGCTCCAATGACAAAAGCGGTCAAAAATACGTTGAATTTTGACCGCTCTTTTTATCGATTAGATTGAACGTTTAATTTCAACAACTTCAAATACTTCGATTTGGTCGCCGACTTTTACATCATTGTAGTTTTTAACGCCGATACCACATTCCATACCATTACGGACTTCAGCTACGTCATCTTTAAAGCGACGGAGAGATTCCAATTCACCTTCAAAGATTACCACATTATCACGTAATACACGGATTGGATTGTTACGTTTTACTACACCTTCGGTCACCATACAACCTGCGATTGCACCAAATTTCGGATGTTTGAACACATCACGTACTTCAGCCAAGCCGATGATTTCTTGTTTGAATTCAGGTTGTAGCATACCGCTCATTGCAGCTTTCACATCATTTAATAGTTCATAAATGATAGAATAATAACGAAGGTCAATATTTTCTGCTTCGATAATACGGCGAGCAGAAGCGTCCGCACGTACGTTAAAGCCGACCATAATCGCATTAGAAGCCGCAGCTAAGGTTGCATCAGTTTCAGAAATACCACCTACACCAGAACCGACAACTTTCACTTTCACTTCATCAGTAGAAAGATCTTGTAACGATTGAATAATCGCTTCCACAGAACCCTGTACGTCTGCTTTCACGATGATGTTCAGTTCAGCCACATCACCTTCAGTCATATTACTAAACATATTTTCAAGTTTAGCTTTTTGCTGACGAGCAAGTTTCACTTCACGGAACTTACCTTGACGGTGTAATGCTACTTCACGTGCTTTTTTCTCATCACGCACTACGGTTGCTTCATCACCTGCTGCTGGTACGCCAGAAAGACCTAACACCTCAACAGGAATAGATGGACCAGCTTCATCGATTTCTTTACCGTTTTCATCGCGCATTGCACGAACACGGCCATATTCAAAACCACAAAGTACGATATCACCTTTACGTAATGTACCAGATTGAACAAGAATGGTTGCAACTGGACCACGACCTTTATCAAGGTAAGATTCAATCACAACACCGCTTGCCATACCGTCTTTTACAGCCGTTAATTCAAGTACTTCTGATTGAAGTAAGATAGCATCTAATAAATCATCGATACCCATACCTTTCTTCGCAGAAACCGGCACGAATTGTACATCACCACCGAATTTCTCAGAAATCACTTCGTGTTGAAGTAATTCTTGCTCTACGCGATCTGGGTTTGCTTCTGGCTTATCAATTTTGTTCACCGCAACTACTAAAGGCGCACCCGCTGCTTTCGCGTGTTGAATCGCTTCAATGGTTTGAGGCATCACACCATCATCTGCAGCAACGACAAGAACGACGATATCCGTTGCTTTCGCACCACGTGCACGCATTGAGGTAAATGCGGCGTGTCCCGGGGTATCTAAGAAGGTGATCATTTTGCCGTCATCCATTTCTACATGGTACGCACCGATGTGCTGAGTAATACCACCCGCCTCACCTGCTGCGACTTTCGCTTTACGAATGTAGTCAAGTAATGAGGTTTTACCATGGTCAACGTGACCCATAATCGTTACAACCGGTGCACGAGTCACTTTTTCTGCATTAACATCGCGATCGCCTAATACTTCTTCTTCGAGCTCATTTTCATTGCGAAGAATCACTTTGTGACCTAATTCTTCTGCCACTAATTGTGCCGTCTCTTGGTCAAGTACTTGGTTAATGGTTACCATTTCGCCCATTTTCATCATTGCTTTGATGATTTCAGTCGCTTTGGTTGCCATTTTATTTGCTAATTCTGCAACAGTAATGGTTTCGCCAATAACAACATCTTGTTTTACAACTTGAACAGGTTTTGTGAAGGCTTGTTGTAATGCGGCACCTTTTTTACCATTTTTACCTTTACCGAATTTACCGTCTTTTTGATTTTTACGATTCGATTCGCGCTCATTTTTATTGCCGCTCTTCACGTCATCACGTTCTTTTTTCGCTTTAGCGACTTTATTTTTGCCACGACCACGATTTTCGTTACGACGTTCTTCTTCGTCTTCTGCTTCTAAAGCATAACGAGAGCTTAAATTATAATCCGTGTAATCTTCTGATGAACTATCATTACTTGAAGAGTCAGACTCAGCATAACGTTTAGCTTCTTCAGCTGCTTTACGCGCTTGCTCTTCTGCTTTTTGGCGAGCAAGTTCTTCCGCTTTACGACGAAGTTCTGCTTCTTCTGCTTTACGTTTTTCTTTTTCAGGATCAACAGATTTAGGTTTATTTTCAACCGCACTTGGTGCTGGTTTCGCAACTTTTTCTGCTTCAGCCTTAGCTTTTTCGGCTTTCGCTTTTTCAGCAGCTAAACGTGCTTTTTCTTCTGCTGCTTTCTTTTCAGCTGCTTCAGCTTCTTGCTGGGCTTTTAATTTTGCTGCTTCTTCCGCTTTTTTAGCAGCATCTGTTGGTACAGTACGTTTTTTACGTACTTCAACTTGTACCGCTTTTGCTTTACCGCCAGCAGTAGCACTGCTTACAGTTGTTTTTGTTCTGCGTTGAATACTTAGTTTTTTCGGAGCATTTGCATCCGCATTTTTTACATCTTCAGTCATTATTAAACTCCTTACTCTTCGCTAAACCAGCAAATATTACGAGCAGCCATAATGAAATCAGCGGCTTGCTCTGCGGTTAATTCTTCGATATCAGCTAAATCATCTACACCTTGCTCCGCAAGTTCTTCAAGTGTAGTAATTTGTTTTTCAGCTAATTTAAAGGCAATGTGACGATTCATGCCTTCAAGATTTAATAAGCGATCTTCGATATTCGCTTTTTTCAAGGCTTCTTCTTCTGCCGCAGCGGCTGCAGTAATCGCATCTTTTGCACGGCCTTGTAACTCTTCGATAAGATCTTCATCTTCTAAACCATCAATTGCAGTCAGTTCACTCACAGGAACATAAGCCACTTCTTCTAATGAAGTAAAACCTTCATCCACTAAGATTTGAGCAAACTCTTCATCAAGACCTAATTTATCCATAAATAAATTCAATACCTTAATATCTTCCGCTTGATGTTTTTCATTTAATTGTTCAGTGGTCATTACGTTTAATGTCCAACCGGTTAATTGTGTCGCTAAACGTACATTTTGACCGTTACGACCAATTGCTTGTGCTAGGTTATCAGCATTAACTGCGATATCCATTGAGTGGTTATCTTCATCCACAATGATTGATGTCACATCAGCTGGCGCCATCGCATTGATTACATACTGTGCTGGATTATCATCCCAAAGTACGATATCCACACGTTCCCCACCTAATTCATTGGTAATCGCTTGAACGCGTGCACCACGCATACCCACACATGCACCAACTGGGTCAATACGTTTATCGTTAGATTTCACCGCAATTTTCGCGCGAGAACCAGGATCACGAGCTGCACCACGGATTTCAAGCATTTCTTCGCCGATTTCTGGTACTTCAATACGGAATAACTCGATTAACATTTCAGGTTTTGCACGAGTCACAAATAATTGTGCGGTTTTGCTTTCTGGATTCACTTTATAAAGCACACCACGTACACGATCGCCTGGACGGAAATTTTCACGTGGAAGCATATCTTCACGCATAATCACGGCTTCAGCTTTATTTCCTAAATCTAAAATAATGCTTTCACGATTTACTTTTTTCACTGTACCAGTAACAATCTTACCTTCTTCAGAACGGAATTGCTCAACCACTTTTGCACGCTCTGCTTCACGGATTTTAGTGCTGATTACTTGGCGAGCGGTTTGCATTGCAATGCGGTCAAATGCGATAGACTCAATTTGGTCTTCAACATAATCACCAAGTTGAATATTAGGATCTTCAAATTGTGCCGCTTCTAATGTCATTTCTTTTGTTGGCACTTTAACTTCATCCACAACCAACCAGCGACGGAATGTATCAAACTCCCCTGTTTTGGTGTTGATAGACACACGAATATCGGTTTCATAGTCATATTTTTTCTTCGTTGAAAGCGCAATTGCACTCTCTAACGCTTCAAAAATCTTTTCACGTGGTAATAACTTCTCGTTAGATACTGCTTCAGCAGCTAACAAAATCTCTTTACTCATTTTCCTTTTTCTCCTTTAAAATTTTGCGATTACATTGGCTTTTTGAATGTTGCCAAAAATAAGAACTTGTTCCTGACCATCAACAATAAGTGTCAACATGTCATTTTCAATTTTTTCCAATTTACCTTGCCATTTACGACGATCTAAAACGGGAATACGTAAATGTACGGCGATATCCTCGCCTACATAACGTTGGAATTGTTCAAGCGTAAATAATGGACGATCGAGACCTGGTGATGATACTTCTAGGTTATATTTATCCGCAATTGGATCTTCCACATCTAAAATCGCGCTCACTTGACGACTTACATCAGCACAATCATCAACGCCTACGCCACCGTCTTTATCAATGAATAAACGCACGGTCATAAAACGACCTGCACGTTGGCATTCAATCCCCCAAAGTTCGCAGCCTAAGTCTTCTACTGCACCTTGAAGCATCTCTTGCAATTTTTGTTCTAATGTTGCCAATTTTTGCTCCTAATCTTAAAATTCAGACATAAAAAAAGGGTTAGGTTCGTCAATGAACCTAAGCCCAGTTTCTAAATTTCTCGTACAAAAAAACCCCAAATTTGGGGTTCTTTTTACTGAACTTGTTATTGGTTGCGGGGGCCGGATTTGAACCGACGGCCTTCGGGTTATGAGCCCGACGAGCTACCAAGCTGCTCCACCCCGCGTCCGAAATATGGGGTGTATTATAGTGATCTAAATCAAAAGATCAAGCGATTTCTACTAATTTTCTTGAAAACCTAAGATTTTTGACCGCACTTTGCTTTATCTAAAGTGATAGTTAGAATCCAAAGCCAGTACCAAGGCCTACACCAACGCCTACACCATTACTGCCGCCACCGGCGCCAACACCAACAGAACAAGCGCTTACCAAAGCACTTAATACAGCCACTAAAAATAATTTTTTCATAGATTTTCCTTTGTTAAATGTTCAAATAACCGATAAACGGCCAATAAGTCCGTTCGTGCAATCGGTTTGAACGGAAGTAAAAGATAATAAAGCCAACGAAATCTTCTCACATATGACAACATATCAACCCAATAAGTTGTCGGACAGTGAGATTTATAATAATCAAATAATTCATTAAGCTTTTCATCATCTAAGCCTTTCACACGACATAAACTGTCTAAAAATGCTAGCATATCACGTGTAATCAACCAATGTTCATTATGGCTTTTTGAATGAGATTCAAAGTCCATAAAACTAATTTTACCATCTTTCCATGCGATATCTCGTATAGCTGGACGACCGTGAATAATGCCTTGTTGATGAAGATTAATCAATATTTCTATCGCTGAATGCAAAATATGTGATTTTTCTGCCCAAGACAATGTTTCATCATTCAGCCAGATGTTTAATGTTGGCCCTGCATCTTCCAATACTAAATAATCATCACCGAAACCGCATAATTTAGGTACTGGTGCACCAATATTATTTAAATGCTGTAGTATTTCACACTCTTCTTTAAAATGTTGTTTTGGATGTGGTTTTAATAATAACCATATCCCTTTTAATTGCTCAGGCTGTTTTAACCAATAATATTTTCCTAAATATTCAAAGCGGAAAACGCGTTCTCCACGATGTTCTTCAAGAAGCTTTTGCACATGGTCTTTAAGTGACAAAGTCATAATCTCTACTTAAATTTTTATTGTGTATTGAAAAGATAAGCGATACATTCTACAAAATTTTTATTCTTTTTCAATCAAGGAGAAAAATATGCATTTTTTGAAAAAAGTGCTTACCATACTGACCTTAGGTTTCTGTACGCTATCTGTACAAGCCTCTCCCTTCAGTATCAGCGAGCAACAAATTAACCAATATTTAAGTGAAAAAGGCACGATTAATGACAAACTCGGTATTCCAGGATTATTTTCTGTGGATTACGCACTGAAAGATTTAGTAACTCAAATCGGGCAAACTGAAAGTAATCGTGTTGAAATGAGTGGTTTGGCTGATACGCTTATTCGTTTATCCGGTAAAACCTATCCGGCTAAATTGCATTTAACCTTTGATGCCGTTCCAGAATATAACGCACAGGAAGGTGCACTCTATTTAAAAAATCTGCGAATTTTACGCTGGTCTGGCGAACCTAATAGTGTGATGGATCAACTCCAAGATGTTATGCCGCTATTAAGCGATGGTGTAGCAGCCTTATTAAGTCGTATGCCAGTTTACACCTTGGATGAAAGTGACATGAAACAAATGCTGATTAAGAAATTTGCCAAAGAAATTAAAGTTGAGAAAGGTCGATTAGAACTAATTGGTGGAGTGTTTTAAAAATAAGGGCGTATTAAACGCCCTTTTTTATAACTCAATGATAGCTCGTAAACCTTGAATTTGCCCGTTAGATTCAATGTTTTCTAATCGGAAACGATAGTGATGCAATTCCGCTATTCTTGCCACAATAGACAATCCAAGCCCACTTCCCTTTTCATTTTGTCCTGCAGGACGATAAAAACGCTGCCCTAATTTTGCTAATTCTTCTGGCGCAACACCACCGCCATTATCTTCAATAAGAATTTTACGAGACTGTAAAATTACTCGAACCTGAGTGCCTTGAGGACAATATTTAATCGCATTATCCAACAAGTTTCTCAACATTTGCGCAAGTAATAATGGCTGCCCTTGCTTAACTGTAGGATCTCCCTGATGCTCAAACTGCAATTCGATTTGGCGTTGCTGTGCAGTGAAATATAACTCACCGATAAGTGAAGTTATAATTTCTGACCAATGAATAGGCTCCTGATGATTTAATTCTTTAAGATTATCTAATCGAGAAAGCATAAGAAGCTGTTCAATTAATTGGGTTGCTCGGTCGATACCTTGGGTTAAATGCGCTAAGGCCATTTCACGAGTTTGTGCATCATCGCCTGCCAACTGTGCGACTTCCGTTTGAATGCGCAATGCGGCCAATGGGCTACGTAATTCATGTGCTGCATCAGAAACAAAACGGCGCTCCCGTTCCAACTGCTCACTGGTACGTGTGAAAAATTGATTTAAGTTTTGGACTAACGGTAGAATCTCTGTTGGCACATCATTGGTTTCTAATAATGATACATCACCTGGTCGTCGAGCTTGTACGTTTCGACTCAATCGATTAATTGGTTTTAATGCACGATAAATCACAATAAAAGCGACCAATAATAGTATTGGTAATCCAGCAAACCAAATCCCTGTTTGGCTGAAGACCATTTTATTGACCAACTCTTCGCGGTATTCCAATTCTTGTCCCACCGCAATGACAAGTTCACCGTTACCGACAGGTTGCCAATAAATCAGCCATTCGTCGTCATCATCTAAAATATGTTCTTTACTAAAACCCGTCTTATTTTGAAAAATAAATTTGTCGCCATTATCGCCATCGGTTAATAGCCTTTCGCCTTTGTTAGAAAATATAGCAAAGGCTAAAGCATCATTATCATAATGACGTTTCTGTGGTTTAAATCCACCACGTGGAAAGTTAGCATTTTCATCTAATAAGACATTTTTCAAATCAGACGTCGCTAAACGCTCAGCAAAAAGCACTTGTTGTGCATTAAACACATCTTTAGCTTCTTTTTTGACGACCGTCCATGCGACAACCGTGGCAATGCACCACACGCAAAGTGCGGTCACAATTAAACCGATTAAGAGACGAAAACTCAGTCGTTTATTTTTCATTAACTTGTCCTAAAGCATAGCCTACGCCATGTACAGTACGAATAAATTGTTTACCTAGTTTTTGACGTAAATTATAAATATGTACGTCCAATGCACCGCTACTTAATTCTTCATCCCAATTTGATAGTTTTTCTTCAATGGTCGCACGTGAAAGCACTCGTTCTTTATTCAGCATAAAAAGCTCGAGTAATTTATATTCACGTCCAGTTAATGTAATTTCATCCTCATTCAACCAAGCCTTACGCTGAGCAGGATCGAGTTTGACACTGCCATGCTCAATCTGAGGTTTAACTTGCCCATAACGACGACGAATTAATGCCTGCAATCGCACCACCACTTCAGCCAAGGCAAAGGGTTTGCAAAGATAATCATCGGCACCTTGTTGAATGCCTTTAATGCGTTCATCCAATGTATCACGCGCAGTTAAAATCAATACAGGCACATCTTGATTATTTGAACGCCATTGTTTTAATACATCCAAACCATCCAGTTTAGGCAGGGTTAAATCCAATACCACCGCATCATAAGGCGCGCCGATTAAGGCATTTAATCCACTTTGACCATCGGTAAACCAATCTACAATAAAGCCTGATTTCGTTAAACCAATTTGCAGACCATTGCCGATGAGAGCATCATCTTCTACTAATAAAACTCGCATAATATTGACCGCACTTTTCTCTTTTTCAAAACGAAAAAATGGCGGGCTTTTGCCCACCACTTCAAATTATATGAATTATTGCGCTTTTTCAACGCTAATGACTTCAAGCTCTGCTTTTTCAAAAGCTTCATTATCTAATTTACCGTAAACGCGGATTTTATCCTGAGGTCCCACATTTAAACCATTCCAAACGCGCTTTTTAATTTCCAATTTGATTTGGTCTGTGCCATCAGTGAAAACGTATTCATCACCGTCAATTTGTTGAGTGATGTTACCTACTAAGGTAATCATAGAATTATCTTTCGCAGATAATGCTTGTTTAACAGTAAGTTGTTGACCTTGATCACCACCTTGGAAGCCACCTTGTGCAGTGTTGCCATTAAAACCAGCAAATGCTGCTGAAGTAGATAAAGCTAAAAGGGTTGCTAAAGCAAATTTTTTCATCATGTTCTCCTAAATAGAATTAAGCATAAATTAATCATGTTTCAAAGCGAAGGATTATCCTCATTGCCGCCTTGTTGATGCTTATTAAACACAACAAATCTTAATGAAATCTTAAGCAACCTTAAGATTTTTAAAATTACCAACAAAATCGTTCATTAACTAAGTTATCTTGGCGTTCTTTTTCCCATTTCGCTTTATTTTCAGGATTAGCAAAATAACGGTCTTGCTCAACTAAACGTGCATCAAGTTTTGCTTCTGCTTCTTTTAACGCTTGTTTTCTATCTGGATGCTTGCTTGGTAATTGAGGTAAAAACACCGCCTGATACGGATGATTTTTAGCCCAGTCAATCGCATCTTGCGCCGCTTTGTGTTGCTTGTTCAAATCACAGAACGCATATGGATTAACATGCTGTCCCACTAATTGCCCAAATGCTGTGTTATTCGATACTGTTAATTTATCTAAATCCAACACATATAACGCGGTGATTAAACGGTTTTGTCCACGATAAAACCATTTTACCGCTTCATCACGCAAGCCAAAATCATAAGCACGAGCAGAAAGTGCAAACATTGTCATCGGAGAAACAAAATCCACTTTTTTCTCAATAATATTGACCGCACTTTCAAAATCTTTTTGTGTATTTTTCAGTAATAACGCATCAATATCTTTGTTCACATTAATCTGTTCAAGTCGCCCATCTCTGGCATCGTAATAAGGCTTTACATACATATCAATATGCTTAACCGGCTCTTTTGAAATGGTGCTACAAGCCGTTAATAAAAGTGCGGTTGAAATCCACGTTAATTTTAAAAAGGTTCGCATGCTCTTCTCTTATGATGAATATTAGCTCGCTATATTACAACAAAAGAGCCGTGAGTTTTACTTCTCTTTCTTCTATAATGAGCAAAATTTTGTTTTATTTTGTTTCATGAAAATCCATCTTATTCAGCGACAAATCACCTTAGATTTCGATAACCAAACTTCTCTGCTTAACTTTTTAGAACAACATCAAATTCACCATGAATATCAATGTCGTTCAGGTTATTGTGGTTCTTGTCGCGTGAAGATCAAAAAAGGCAAGGTATCTTACGCTGAAGCGCCTCTTGCCTTTATTCAACCCAATGAGATTCTGCTGTGTTGTTGTCGGGTGGAAAGTGATATTGAATTGGAACTGTAATTCATTAAAACTTAACGAACTCTGCCCGTATGCAATTTTACTATTTTTTAGGTGCCATTAAATAACTAAAAAATATAATTACAAAAAATATAAATACTGAAGGTTTAAAAGTGTCTTCAAAGATAAACCTGTAGTTTATATTAGGTGCATCTAAAACAATTCCAGTAACTATAATCGCTATAGATATACCCAAATAAATAGCTAAAAAAGCAATAAGTAAGGAGAAAATACTCTTCATCTTTTTCCTGTTTAAGTCAAAGATTCATCATGTAAAAACATAACGATCCACACATAACATGTACGGTTCGTTATTTAATCAGTGAATTAAAAATCCTATCTACTCTTTATAAATTATTCAAATCCAACACATCTGTCATATCAAACAATCCGTGAGATTGTTTTTCTAACCATTTACCTGCGCGCACTGCGCCATTGGCAAAAGTCATACGGCTTGATGCTTTATGAGCAATTTCAACGCGCTCACCGATATCGGCAAACCAGACACTATGTTCCCCCACTACATCAGAAGCACGAATGGTAGAGAAACCAATTTCATCGCGTTTGCGTTCGCCTGTAATGCCTTCACGACAAAATACGCCATGTGTTTTCAAATCACGCCCAAGGGTTTTCGCAATGTGTTCACCCATAGAAAGTGCGGTACCCGATGGTGCATCCACTTTGTGGCGATGGTGCGCTTCAATGATTTCGATATCGCAATAATCGCCCATCACTTTAGCGGCTTTTTCTAATAGTTTAAACACCAAATTCACCCCCACGCTAAAGTTTGAGGCAAATACAATGGCAATTTTTTCTGATGCAGCTTGAATTGTGGCTTTACCTGCATCATCAAAACCTGTAGTACCAATTACCATCTTTTTGTTATGAGCAACACAAAATGCGATATGCTCAAGCGTGCCTTCCGGACGCGTGAAATCAATCAGCAAATCAAAGTTGTCTTTTTCTGCATTTAAATCATCTGATACTTTGATACCTAATGTACCAATACCTGCAAGCTCACCGGCATCTGCCCCTACCAAAGAGGAGCCTTTACGCTCAAAAGCAGCGCCTAATTCTGTTCCTTCTGCATTATGTACGGCTTGAATTAATTGACGCCCCATTCTTCCGCCAGCACCGGCGATCGCAATTTTTAATGTCATGTTTTGTCCTTTTTTAATCAAATTAAAGCGTGTTGAACGCCACTATAAATTAAATATATTCCGAAGAAAATAAAAATCAGCCCAGCGGCATTATCAATATAGCGACTATATTGGCTATAAAACTGTCTTGCAACAGAACGTGAGAAAAGCACCGAAATGATGTAGAAATATAAAAAGGTTTCTACGGTAATCACAGCAAGTGCGGTCAAAATTTGTGATGTTTCGGTAATATTCACTAAAACCAATGACATCACACTGCTGAAGTAAATCACCACTTTAGCATTAGATAAATTGACTAATAAGCCTTTCATAATGCTTTTTAAAGTCGATTGATTTGATGTATTTGCATTCTGCTTTTCATCAAAGACCGCATTGGTTTTTACTTTTGCCATTTTAATGCCGAGATAAACTAAATACGATCCGCCAAGCATCATCACAATGCCTTGAATAATTGGCATCGTAGCAAAAATAATGGCAAGTCCTAAAACGGCAGCCGTAGCCCAGATTAATACACCAATGGTAATCCCAATCACGCCACCAATGGCTTCGCGGCGAGAGCTCATGGCAGAAATTCGGCTGACATAGAAAAAATCTGGGCCAGGCGAAAGTAAACCAACAAGATGAATAATCATCAAATTTAGCATGGTAAGCCTACAATGCGTAATATCACGATCACGATAACAGCATAGATTGCCGCTAAAACGTCATCCACCATAATCCCAAAACCGCTTTCCAGTTTTTGATCAAAATAACGGATAGGATAAGGTTTTAAGATATCGAAGAAACGGAAAAGTACAAAGGCAATGACAATCCAAGGCAAGGATAAAGTTGGAATTGCGGCTAACACGATAAATACCCCAACAAATTCATCCCAAACAATGGAGCCGTGATCATGAACGCCCATATCATCTGCAGTTTTTTGACATAGATAACAGCCAAGCGCAAAGCAAAGTGCGGTCAAAATTAAGAAGATTTTTAGTCCAAGACAAGCTAATAATGCCGAACCTAAAATCGTTCCAGCTAAACTTCCCCATGTACCCGGTGCTGGACGAATTAATCCGGAACCAAAACCTAATGCAAGTAAATGCACTGGATTTTTTAAGCTGACTCTATCAAGTGGTGAACTATTCATTATTTATCCTTAAAATGATCGAAACCAGACGGCGCTTGATAATTGATTACTTGCCCATCTTTTAAAAAAGTAATCTGATTGCTATTTTGCGGAACAATTTTTCCGATACAGGTACAAGGTACATTTAATAATTGGGACAACTTTTCAATCTCGGCCTTTTTATTTGCAGGAACCGTAAAGCAAAGCTCATAATCTTCCCCACCACTTAATGCAAATGCTTCTGCTTTTTCTAAGCTATATGTTTTTTTGAGTGAGGTAGATAAAGGCAAGGAAGATAATTCAATCTCTGCAGAACATTGGCTTCTCGTTAAAATATGCCCGAAATCGGCAACAAGACCATCTGAAATATCAATGCATGAATGCGCGACATCTACTAAGGCTTGGCCTAATTCAACGTGTGGCGTCGGATGAAAATGGCGTTTTACTAAAAATTCAGTATCAAAATCGACCGCACTTTTACCTTGTAAGATCCAATTTAAACCCGCCGCACTATCACCTAACGTGCCCGATACATAAATTAAATCACCAACCTTCGCATTATGTCGGAATAAAGCCTTTCCTTTTGGTACGAAACCTTGTGCCGTAATGGTTATAGAAAGTGGACCTTTCGTTGTATCGCCACCAATTAATGTTACATCATATTGATTTAATGTATCAAACAGACTTTGACTAAAGTGGCTCAGCCAGTTTTCATCAACTTCAGGTAATGTGAGTGCAAGAGAAATCCAAGCGGGTTTAGCGCCCATAGCAGCTAAATCACTTAGATTTGTCGCGATAGCCTTATACGCTAAATCTTGGGGAGAAATGGAAAATAAAAAATGCGTGCCCTCGACCATTGTATCAGTGGTAATAGCAAGCTGATAGCCTTCTGGAATATGGGTGATCGCACAATCATCCCCAATACTGAAATCAACAAAGTGTTGATTGCCTTTTTGTATTGATAAATATCGCTCTATAAGATCAAATTCACCCGTACTCATTTTATCTTTGCACTCAAAAACAAAGGGCAGACATTTGTCTACCCTACATTTGAATAATTATTTGCGACCTAATGCAGGAGCGACTTTATCCAATACACCGTTAATGTATTTATGGCTTTCATCTGCACCAAACACTTTCGCCACCTCAATTGCCTCGTTAATCGCCACTTTATACGGCACATCAGGCTCAAATTGAAGTTCATAAACCGCTAAGCGTAAAATAGCTCTTTCAATCGGATCTAATTCATCTAATGCGCGATCTAAATAATGGCTCATTGAGAAATCAACAGCTTCTACATTCGCAACGGTTTGACGGAAAAGGCGGCTAAAATAAGGTTTATCCACACCTTTTAAATCTTGATCCACCACAAAAGTGAGTTCTACTTGTTCTGGTGCGTTACCAGAGAGCGCCCAAGAATATAATGCTTGGACTGCACATTCTCTCGCTCTACGACGTGGCGATACTTTTTTTACAGGTTCTTTTTTCTCTGTCATTGGAATTATGCCGCATCAATTTGTTGTAAAAGGTTCACCATTTCAAGTGCAGTTAATGCAGCTTCTGCACCTTTATTACCTGCTTTAGTACCTGCACGCTCGATAGCTTGTTCAATGTTTTCAGTTGTTAAAACACCGAATGCTACTGGGATTTCAGCTTGCATTGCCACTTGACCTAAACCGCTGCTTGCTTCGCCAGCCACATATTCAAAGTGAGCGGTACCACCACGGATTACTGTACCCAATGCCACAATTGCATCAAATTTTTTGCTTTCAGCTAAACGACGTGCTACTAATGGAAGTTCATACGCACCTGGTGCACGAACGATTGTGATATTCTCATCTTTCACTTGGCCGATACGTTTTAATGCATCTACCGCACCTTCTAATAAACTTTCATTAATAAAACTGTTAAAACGAGCAATCACCACTGCGATTTTAGCATTTGGTGCAGCTACCGCACCTTCTAAAACTTTCATACTTTTTCCTAATCTGAATGAACAATAAATTTGACGGTGGATTTTAGCATAAAAAGAAACCCTGTGGAAATAATCCGACAGGGTTTTCTATGAGTGGACAAGAACTTACTTCTCGAGTTTTAACGGTTCAATTTTCCAGATATTTTTCGCATATTCAAGAATCGTACGGTCTGATGAGAAGAAGCCCATATTCACCATATTTTGAATGGTACTTGCTATCCATGCATCACGATCTTGATATTTTTTATCTACCGCTTTTTGCGCTTCCACATAACTGCGGAAATCAGCAAAGGATTGATAATAATCGTGGTATTGTAAACCTTGAATTAGAGAATGATAACGGTTCGGTTCTTCCGGTGAGAAATCACCACGAATGATTTGGTCAATGACTTCACGTAACTGCTCGTCATGTTGATAATAATCAAACGGACGATAACCTTCGCGACGTAATGCTTCCACTTGTTCAACCGTATTACCAAAGATAAAGATATGATCCTTACCAACGTTATCTAAAATCTCAACGTTCGCACCATCAAGTGTACCCAATGTTAACGCACCATTTAAGGCAAATTTCATGTTACTGGTACCTGATGCTTCTGTTCCTGCAAGAGAGATTTGCTCAGAAATATCTGCTGCTGGAATGATTAATTGTGCAAGACTTACGCTATAATTCGGGATAAATACAACTTTTAAACGACCTTTTAAGCGCTCATCGTTATTGATGACATTCGCGACATCGTTAATTAAACGAATCGTTTGTTTTGCTGCATAGTAAGCTGAAGCTGCTTTACCCGCTAAAATAAATACGCGAGGCTGCCAATCTTTTTCTGGGTGAGCCAACATTTCGTTATAACGAGCAATAATGTGTAACACATTAAGCATTTGACGTTTGTATTCGTGAATACGTTTTACTTGAACGTCAAATAATGCGTGTGGATCTAAATCGATGTTAAGTGTTTTCTTCACATATTCTGCTAATTTCACTTTGTTATCGTATTTGATATCTGCGACAGCACGCTTAAATTCACCTTTATCTGCAAACGCTTTAAGTTTTTCAATTTGGCTTAAATCGCAACGCCATTCAGAACCAATGTATTGATCAAATAAAGCCGCTAATTTCGGGTTCGCTACTGCAAGCCAACGACGTGGTGTAATACCATTTGTCACATTGGTGAAACGTTCTGGATAGATACGCGCAAAATCAGCAAAGGTTGAAGAAACCATGAGATCTGAGTGGATTGCTGCTACACCGTTTACTTTATGAGAACCGACAACAGATAACCAGCCCATGCGAACTTTACGTTGATGTCCTTCCTCGATAAGCGATACACGACGGATAAATTCCATATCGGTAGTGACATAAGTTTTCACATACTCAAGGAAATGATCATTGATTTCAAAAATCATTTGTAAGTGACGAGGTAAGATTTTCGCCATCATTTCTACTGGCCAGGTTTCTAATGCTTCTGACATTAAAGTATGGCAAGTGTAAGAGAAGATACGACGAGTCACATCCCAAGCGTTTTGCCATGAGTAACCGTGTAAATCGATTAAAATACGCATCAACTCAGGAATGGCTAATGCAGGGTGGGTATCATTTAAGTGAATCGCCACTTTATCTGCTAAATTATCTAACGTGCCATGTGTTCTTAAATGGCGACGAAGAATATCTTGTAAAGAAGCTGATACTAAGAAGTATTCTTGACGTAAACGTAATTCACGACCATTCCAGGTAGAATCATCCGGATAAAGGACACGAGAAAGGTTTTGGTTAGCTGAACGCGTTGCAACTGCTGCTAAGTGATCACCACGGTTAAACTCGGCTAAATCAAACACCTCACCACCATGAGCAGACCATAAACGCAACGTTGATGCTGAATCATTTTTATAGCCAGGAATCATTTGGTCGTATGCAAGTGCGGTCACTTTTTCAGCTGGATTCCAAATACATTTTTTGCCTTCAAAATAAATATGACCACCAAAATCAATACTGAAACGTTTTGATGGACGCATAAATTCCCAAGGTGCACCTTTTTCTAACCAATCATCAGGGCGCTCAACCTGTTGGCCATTTTCAATTTTTTGACGGAACATACCGTATTCATAACGAATACCGTAACCCATTGCTGGAATCGCTAACGTTGCAAGTGAGTCCATAAAACAAGCAGCAAGACGACCTAAACCACCATTACCTAAACCAGGATCCACTTCTTTTTCAATAATCTCTTCTAAATCAACATTTAATTCAGCCAAGGCTTTTTGTGCCACATCATAAATGCCTTCTGCAATCATCGCATTAGAAAGTGTACGGCCGATTAAGAATTCCATGGAAAGGTAATAAACACGGCGAGTTTCTTCTGCACGAGATTGACGAGCGGTGGTAATCCAGCCTTCAGTCACTAAATCACGCACTGCATGAAGCGTCGCATTTAGCCAGTCGCGTTGACTCGCCTCTTTTGGTGAACGACCAATTAAGAAAATTAATTTATAAACAATTGCTTTTTTCACGCCTTCAACATCAAGACTTGGTCGATTGTAGAGAAATGGCGAATCAAAATTGTCCATGATCATAGAAAATAAAACCTCAATAAAAAAATCGCGCAAATTTTAAGCTTTTTTACGAAAAAAACAACAAAAATCCCCCTTCAAAGGCGATTATTTTGAAGAGGGAGTCAATCCATTGAATTATTGGTTTAAAATGCTTAAATAAAGCTGCTCATATTGAGCGGCGGCATTTTTCCAACTAAAGTCCTGTGCCATGGCGTTATTACGAACCATTGCCCAAACACGTTGTTTTTGCCACAACGCAAAGGCGTGTTGGATAGCACTTCGTAAATCATCTGCTTCAGCTTTTTGGAATACAAAGCCTGTTGCAGTACGCTCTTTAATGGTTTCGCTTGTACTGTTTGTCACTGTATCCGCTAATCCCCCAGTCGCTCGAACAAGCGGCAATGTGCCATATTGCAAGCCATATAATTGGGTTAATCCACAAGGTTCAAAACGGCTTGGAACTAAAATGACATCACCGCCCGCAACCATTAAATGTGAAAGTGCTTCATCATAGCCAATTTTTACTGCAATATGTTCTGGGTAACGTTGTGCTAATTGGCAAATTCCCTCTTCTAAATGTTTAGCACCGGAACCAAGAATCGCTAATTGACCACCTTGTTTAACAATTTCATCCGCTGTCGCAATCAGTAAATCCACGCCTTTTTGTTCTGTTAAGCGAGTCACCATCACAAATAAGAGTGCATCTGGCTGTTGTGGTAAATTGAAATAAGCTTGTAAATCGGCTTTATTTTTTTTCTTACCTGCGATAGATTTCAATTTATAGTGGTGCTGAATATATGCATCACAGCTTGGATGCCAAATTTCTTGATCCACACCATTTAAAATCCCCACCAACTTACCGGCTTCACGTAAGCCTGTTAACAAGCCTTGCAAGCCATAAGCAAAGTCTGGTGTGGTAATTTCTTTTGCATAAGTAGGGCTCACTGCTGTGACCATATCAGAATAATAGAGCCCTGCTTTTAAATACGAAATTTGGCCAAATAATTCTAAACCATCAACATGGAACATGCCTTCTGGTAATCCAATTTCATGCAAATGGCGATGAGCAAATTGTCCTTGATAAGCCAAGTTATGAATCGTAAATACTGATTTTGCAGGGCGACCTTTATTGAAGAGATAAGCTGCCGCTAAACCTGCATGCCAATCATGAGCATGAACCACTTCTGCTCGCCACCAACTGTCTAAGCCTGTCGCAAGTTCTGCGCCCACCCAGCCTAATAAAGCAAAACGCTTATAGTTATCAGCATAATCATTGTAATCGGTATCATGATAAGGATTTCCTTCTCGCCAATAGAGATGTGGCGCATCAATCAAATAAATCCCCACGCCATTGTATTCGCCATAACGTAACACAACATGACCTGCAAAATTATCAAATTCTGTGACGACATGCGTGTTCTCAATGCCCGCAGAAATTTTTGGATAAGCCGGTAACAAAATACGTGTATCAATACCAATTTCTTTTTGTGCAAAAGGTAACGCCCCTAAAACATCGGCAAGTCCACCGGTTTTGAGTAAGGGATATAGCTCCGAGCAAACATGTAAAACTCTCATAATTTTCCTTTTATACTTAAAATTGTGCTGTCATTGATAACAGCACAATCTTTTTAGTTCATTAAAAATACTGTCAAAATTGACCGCACTTTAATCCAAATGTTCTTCATTAGTGACTTCTTCGCCTTGCAATTTTTTCAACATTGCTGATGTAACAAGTACAACCTTGCCGGTAGAACTTACACGGAAACGTTTACTATCTAGGGCTTTATCCACACCAATTTCCATACCATCTGGAATAATACAATGGCGATCAATAATACAATCTTTCAACGTACAATTTTTACCAATGTGTACTTGCGGTAACACGACGCAGTGATCAACAGAGGAGTCTTCATCAATTTTGATTTTATCAAACAACACAGAATTACTAATAGATGCATCGGTAATCACACAGCCACCACCGATAAGCGAGTTATCTACCGGTTTGACATTCGCTTTTTTATAGAAGAATTTAGACGGATAAGCCTGTACTGGATTACCACGAATTGGCCAGCTTTGATCGTAAATATCTAATTGTGGATTTTCTGAAACCAAATCGATATTAGATTGCCAGAAGCTATCAAGCGTACCCACATCACGCCAGTAAATCTCACCTTCAGTATTTCTGCCCATGCAAGAACGGCTGAATGGATGTGCATAAAGCACGCCTTCTTCCAAGCATTTTGGCAAGACATCTTTACCAAAGTCATGAGATGTGCAAGGTGTATTCACTTCTCTATCAAGCATTTTATAGAGATACTCTGCATCAAAGACATAAATCCCCATTGATGCTAATGAAATGTCTGGTTTACCAACCATCGCTGGTGGATCTTTTGGTTTCTCAACGAAGGCTTTAACTTTAAGATTTTCGTTTACTGCCATCACACCAAATTCACTCGCTTCAGAACGTGGTACTTCAATACAACCTACTGTACATTTTGCTCCACTTCTCACGTGATCCATCAACATGACACTGTAATCTTGTTTATAAATATGGTCACCTGCAAGAATCAAAATGTATTTGGGACGATAGTGATTACGGATAATCGCCATATTTTGATATACCGCATCCGCTGTACCACGGTACCATGTAGAATCATCAATTTGTTGACGAGCAGGTAGCATATCAACGAATTCACCACGCTCTTGTGGTAAGAATGACCAACCTGTTTGTAAATGGCGTAATAAAGAGTGAGCGGCATACTGGGTTACGACGCCAATACGATTCAAGCCTGAGTTTATACAGTTGGAAAGCGCAAAATCAATAATGCGACGATTACCGCCAAAATATAACGCAGGCTTAGCACGTTTATCTGTTAATTCATGTAAACGGGAACCACGACCACCAGCCAAAATAAGCACTAAAGTATCTTTAACTAATTCATATTTATTAAGATCACTTTTCATAACACACTCCATAGTTTTCATCATCCATATGTTCCAACACTTCAAATGCTATACCGCTCACATCACATTGTTGAATCATGCTATTTTCAGTTTCGGCAATCTTTTTCCATTTCCCCTTTGGCAAATAAAAAGATTGCGCTTCAGTTTTTGCATTAATTAAGAAAAGGTAGCGACCATCCAACATCACTTGTAAGGCTTTTCTTTCCCGATTATGCCAATCGTCTAGGGTCATCGGGCTTCCACCACAATTCAACCACGCGACATTTTCATCCGACCACCAAGCGTCCTGCTGCAAACTTTGAATTTTTTTTCGTAATGCAATGGTTTGCTTGGTGAAGTCAAATAAGGTTTGGTTAAAATCATCCCACTTTAACCACGTAATTTCGTTATCTTGGCAATAAGCATTGTTATTGCCATATTGGCTGTTGCCGAACTCATCTCCGGCAAGCAGCATAGGTACACCATTTGCCAGTAATAAAGAGCCTAATAAGCCTTTTTCTGATAAAACACGGTTATTTTCAACCGCACTTTGCCATTCATCTGCTAAATCCAGTTGAGAACCTTCAATTCCATGATTGTAGCTATAGTTTTCATTCCGTCCATCACGGTTCTCTTCACCGTTAGCTTCATTATGTTTATGGTTATAGCTCACTAAATCTCGCAACGTAAAACCATCATGGGCAGTAATAAAGTTCAAGCTACCATACGGTAAGCGTCCTTCTCGTTTAAAAATATCGCTAGAGCCAGCAAAACGCTCTGCAAAGGCGCCCACTTCACCACTTTGCCATAACCAAAAACGACACATATCATCACGGAAACGATCATTCCATTGAGAGAAATAAGCGGGGAAATATCCGACTTGGTAGCCGTAATGACCAATATCCCAAGGCTCTGCAATTAATTTAATTTGTTGTAGAACGTCATCCTGTTCCATTTCTGCAAACAATTGTGCATTTGGATTAAAATCAGGTGTTTCACGACCAAGCACTGTGGCTAAATCAAAACGGAAACCATCTACATGACATTCTGTCACCCAATAACGTAAGCAATCTAATATCCATTTTCGAGTGACATCATTGGCAAGATTGAGCATGTTGCCGCAGCCTGTCCAGTTAATATAATCACCATGCTCGTTTTGCCAGTAATAGGTTTTGTCATCAATACCACGCTGACAAAATGTTGGGAACGTTTTTTCAGATTCAGCCGTATGGTTAAATACGACATCTAAAATCACTTCAATGCCCGCTTGATGCAAGGCTTTCACCATGCTCTTAAACTCGTTCAAAGGCTGTTTTTGATCAGCTGCGTAGCTCGGTTCTAAAGCAAACATGGCTAATGGGTTGTAGCCCCAATAATTACGTAATCCTTTTTCTTGCAAATGTGGTTCATCAATGAAGAAATTCACTGGAAGCAATTCAAGGCTGGTAATACCCAATGATTTAAAATAAGCAATATTTTCAGAGTGTGCTAAAGCCGCATAAGTCCCCCGAATATTTTCTGGAATACGTGAGTTTAATTGGCTAAATCCTTTAACATTCAGTTCATACACAATGGTTTGAGCCCAAGGAATAGACGGCTTACAATCCCCTGACCAATCAAAACGCTCATCCACAACACGACCTTTAGGCGCAACTGATGCATTATCTCGTTCATCATTTAACAAGAAAATTGAGCGGGCTTCTGGTGAACTTAAATCTGGTTTATGAGTGACCGCTTTCGCATAAGGATCAAGCATTAACTTTTGCGAATTGGCTAAAGTGCGGTCATTTTTGCCTGTGATTCTAAAAGCATACTCATCATTCAGCTCAACGCCCTTAATTGCTACATGCCAAATATCATTGGTTCTGCTCATAGCAAAACGGCTTTCTTTGCCATCACGGAACAAGCAAAGTTCAATAGCATCCGCCGCACTAGAAAAAAGTGCAAAATTCGAAATTTTTAGTCCATTTTCCAGCGTTTGCGAATATCCCATTGGGGAAGGTTTGCCATTGTTATAAATACTAAACATCGTGTTCTTCGCTATTGTTATGCTTTATATTTTAAATAGATCGTTGCTAATGGCGGAATGGTCACGCTAATCGAATTGTCACGCCCGTGACTTGCAATCTCTTCGCTTTCTACTAAGCCAAAGTTACCTACGTTTGAACCTTGATAATACATTGAGTCAGTATTCAAAATTTCTTCGTATTCACCCGCTGCATTCACACCGATACGGTAACCTTCACGTGGCACAGGTGTGAAGTTACTGATCACGATAATACGTTCGCCATTACTGCTTTTACGTTCAAAAGCAAAGACTGAATTTTCAGCGTCATCTACGACTAACCAATCAAACCCTTCAGGTTCGCCGTCTAATTCAAAGAGCGGTGCATTGTTTTGATAAACGCCGTTCAAATCTTTAACTAATTGCAATACGCCTTTATGCCATGGACCACCATGATTTTCGTCAAGTAAGAACCAATCCAAACTTTCTTCATAATTCCATTCACGACCTTGAGCAAATTCATTTCCCATGAATAACAATTTCTTGCCTGGATAGCCCCACATATAACCGTAGTAAGCACGCAAGTTAGCGAATTTTTGCCATGCATCGCCCGGCATTTTGCCGAGTAACGAGCATTTGCCGTGTACCACTTCATCGTGAGAAAGTGGCAATACAAAGTTTTCACTGTATTGATAAATCATCCCGAAGGTCATTTTGTCATGATGATAACGACGATAAACTGGATCAAGTTGCATATAACTTAGGGTGTCGTTCATCCAGCCCATGTTCCATTTGAAATTAAATCCAAGCCCGCCATTTTCTGTCGGATGGGTTACGCCACCGAAAGAAGTGGATTCTTCCGCAATAGAAATAGCACCGGTCATTTCTGAATGGATTTTCCAGTTGGTATGTTTTAAGAACTCAATAGCTTCTAAGTTTTCACGACCGCCATATTGATTCGGGATCCATTCCCCTTCAGCACGGCTGTAATCGCGATAAATCATTGACGCTACCGCATCCACACGTATACCATCCACACCAAAGCGTTCTAACCAATACAATGCATTACTGGATAAGAAGTTTTTCACTTCATTACGGCCATAGTTATAAATCAAAGTATTCCAGTCTTGATGATAACCTTCTCGAGGATCTGCATGCTCATATAAGGCTGTACCATCAAATGCTACCAAACCATGAGTATCACTTGGGAAATGTCCTGGTACCCAGTCTAAAATCACATTAATCCCTGCTTTGTGTGCTTTTTCGACTAAGCGTTTAAAGCCTTCAGGTGTACCAAAACGGCTAGTTGGAGAATACAAACCGATCGGTTGATAGCCCCAAGAGCCATCAAATGGGAATTCAGAAATTGGTAAAAACTCAATATGAGTAAAGCCCATGTGTTTTACATAAGGAATAAGCTCATCGGCAATTTGATCGTAATCAAGCCAGAAATTATTTTCTAAATTACGGCGCCATGAGCCCAAATGTACTTCGTAGATAGAAATAGGTTGGTTACGTTGGTTCGCCTTACGACGCTCCTCTGTCATTTCTACCACATCTGGCAACATGCTGATTTCTGACGCAGTATCCGGACGTAATTCAGAGCTAAATGCATAAGGGTCGGCTTTTAAACGAAGGTTGCCATAGCAATCAATTAATTCAAATTTATAGCGTTGACCAAGGCTAGCTTTTGGTAAGAATAATTCCCACACACCACTTGCTGGATGGAAACGCATTGGATGACGGCGACCGTCCCAATAGTTAAAATCACCGACCAACGAAACGCGTTTAGCATTTGGCGCCCATACACGGAAATTTACACCCGGGACACTGTCACATTCAGTAAAATGTGCACCTAATATTTCATAAGGGCGCAATAACGAACCTTCCGCTAATAGCCATTTGTCCAAGTCATTAATCATCGGATGGAAACGGTACGGATCTTCAATAATTTGGGCTTCTGCGCCCCAGTACACTTTTAATTGGTAGGCAAAGAAATGATGAATATCCGGCACAATCGCAGTAAAAAATCCGCGGTCATCCACTTTTTCTAATTCGACAACGATAGATTGATTTTCTTTATCAATCACTTCGACTTTATCTGCATCGGGTAATAAAGCACGAATCTCAATACCATTGTGAGTTTCATGCATGCCTAATACTGCAAAAGGATCGGCATGTTTGCCATCAAAAAATGAATTAATTACTGATTGGGCGACTAATTTCGTCATTACATACTCCTTTATGCTTTCAAGCTTAATTAATTTACAAACGATAGTATTTTCTCGTTTGTTGAGCGACAAAATGCATTAAACGATAATAGATAAAAGACAAAGCAGGCAATAAAAGTGCGGTTGAATATGGAGTTGTTTTTTCAAACTGAATTTGGTTTTGCTCGTCAAGCAATTGATAACGCAAAGAAGCATCAGGAGGAGAAGAAAACGCGATTAAATCATCATGAATAGGTTCATTTTCAAAGGCACATATAACATTTTGGAACGGCTGATTTTGTCCAATATTCGGCGGAAATTGCAACTGCTCGATAAAATAATCAATACGGGTTGGCGATGCATCAACCAAATGCCCATCAATATCATAATGGGAAAACGAAATGCCAAGTTTTTTAGCAGATTGCTTAAGTGATAAGGACATTTGCATACAACGAATGATACATCTATATAATACTTATTAAGTATTATAAGTAAGCACAATTGAAATACAATTGCCAATCTTGCAAATTGTGACCTAAATCAAAAAACAAAGTTTGAAGAGAATAAAAAAACAACGAAATTTAAATTATTCAGTTTCAATGACAAATTCAAACCAATCAATGACATCTTCTTCATGCACGCCATCTGGAATTAAAATGCCTGCATTTTTCACTGAATTAGGATCGCCACTGATTAAGGGATGCCATTCTGGCAAAGGTTTTCCCTCATACAATAAGCGATAAGCACAGGTATTCGGCAACCATCCAAAATCAGGCAAATTATTTTTGGTTAATTTGGTGCAATCACTTTCGATTTTAAAACGCTCAGGATAATTACGACACTTCCCTGTTTCCACATCTAAGAGATTGCAAGCAATGCGTGTGTAATAAAGTTTTTCACGCTTGCCTCGCCCTTGAATGTATTTTCGATAACAGCATTTTCCGCAGCCATCACATAAAGCTTCCCATTCGGGTTCCGTCATTTCAAGGAGCGATTTTTTTTGCCAAAAATGAGATTCAAATTGCATAGTGAAACAAATAAAAAAGTGCGGTCAAAATTTACGTGATTTTTGACCGCACTTTGTTGTTTAGAATTAGAAGCCTTCTTTTAGGCTTACCGTTAAGTTAAACACTAAGTGCTCTGGACGGCTGTCTTTGTTATCCGCACAGAAATAACCTTCGCGTTCAAATTGGTAACCTTTTTCTGGTTCTGCATTTGCAAGGCTTTGTTCTACAAAACCGTGTTTCACCACTAAAGAGGTTGGATTTAACACGCTTTCGATTTCTTCTGCTGCACCTGGATTTGGTACAGTGAAAAGACGCTCGTATAAACGGAACTCCGCTGGGTGATTATGTACTGCAGATACCCAGTGAATTACCCCTTTCACTTTACGACCATCAGCCGGATTTTTACCTAAGGTTTCAGGATCGTAAGTACAGAAGATCGTGGTAATTTCACCATTTGCATCTTTTTCGACACGTTCAGCTTTAATCACGTAGGCGTTACGTAAACGCACTTCTTTACCTAATACTAAGCGTTTATATTGTTTGTTTGCTTCTTCACGGAAGTCTGCACGATCAATATAAAGCTCTTTCGTAAACGGTAATTGGCGTTCACCTAATTCAGGACGATTCGGGTGATTTGGTGCCGTTAAGGTTTCTTCACCTTCAAAGTTTTCAATCACTACGCGAACAGGATCAATCACCGCCATTGCGCGCGGTGCATTTTCATTTAAATCTTCACGAATACAGGCTTCAAGTGCAGAATACTCTACTACGTTATCTTGTTTCGTCACACCGATACGGCGACAGAACTCACGTAATGAAGCCGGTGTATAACCGCGACGACGTAAACCTGAAATCGTTGGCATACGCGGATCGTTCCAACCATCCACAATGCCATCATTCACTAATTTCAATAATTTACGTTTAGATGTTAATGTGCCTTCTAAATTTAAACGAGAGAATTCATATTGATGCGGCAATGGACGTTCAATACTAATATTTTCCAGCACCCAGTCATATAAACGACGGTTGTCTTGGAATTCTAATGTACATAGAGAGTGTGTAATACGCTCAATCGCATCAGAGATACAGTGAGTGAAGTCGTACATTGGGTAAATACACCATTTGTCACCGGTTTGGTGATGGCTCGCAAATTTAATACGATAAAGCACGGGATCACGCATGACCATAAATGGTGAAGCCATGTCGATTTTTGCACGAAGACTTAATGTACCTTCAGCAAATTCGCCATTTTTCATTCTTTCAAATAACGCTAAGTTTTCTTCGACACTACGATCACGATATGGACTGTTTTTACCAGGCTCAGTTAATGTACCGCGATACTCACGCATTTCATCTGGAGAAAGTTCATCCACATACGCTAAACCTTTTTCGATTAACTCAATGGCATAGCCATAAAGTTCATCGAAATAATCAGACGCATAACGCGGTTCGCCTTCCCATTTAAAGCCTAACCATTCTACATCGGCTTTAATGGAATCCACATATTCCACGTCTTCTTTCACCGGATTGGTATCGTCAAAACGTAGGTTACATAAACCGTTATATTCTTTTGCTAACCCAAAGTTTAAGCAAATCGATTTTGCGTGGCCAATATGCAAATAGCCATTTGGCTCAGGCGGGAAGCGAGTATGAACACTTTTGTGTTTACCCGAAGCTAAATCTTCATCAATAATTTGAGTAATGAAATTGTGTGTGCGGGTATTTTCCGCATTTTCTAGAGTGTGTTCTGTATTGCTCATAAATTTCTCAATAAATTGAAAATAATTTCTCCATTCTATACGAAAAGTCTGGCGTTGTGAATTTGATCCCAAAACTAACCGCACTTTCATTAAATTAATACTGAATTTTTGAGGATTTTTAGGTCTAACTTGAAGATTTTTCGTGCAAACTGAAAAGTTTGCCTTTAGAATACACCTTCACTGAACAAACGTTCATTTTTTTATTTGGGATGACAAAGTCTTTATGAAAAAACGCTTTTTTATTTTACTTGGATTACTCATTGCTGCTGGCGCAGCTTATTATTTTTTCTCAAGCAATAGCAAGCAAGAAACCACCTATCTGACTGAATCGGTTACACGTGGCAATGTGGAAAAAACAGTTGTTGCCTCTGGTTCGGTTGAAAGCGTAAATGAAGTTGATGTTGGTGCCCAAGCTTCGGGTAAAATTACCAAACTCTATGTCAAATTAGGACAAGAAATCAAAAAAGGCGAAATGATCGCAGATATTGATTCTACAACCCAAATTAATACCTTAAATACCAAAAAGGCGGCATTGGTTAGCTATCAAGCGCAATTAAAAGCGAAGAGAACCGCTTATGATGTAGCCCTTTCAAGCTATAACCGCTTATCAAAACTTTATACACAAAAAGCGACATCTTTAGATAGTCTGAATACAGCTAAAAGCACCCTTGATAATGCGAAAGCCGAAATGGAAGCTGTTGAAGCCAATATCAAACAAGCTGAAATTGAAGTGAATACCGCTGAAACCAATGTGAGCTATACCAAAATCACCGCTCCAATGGACGGTACCGTTATTTCTGTGCCTGTTTCAGAAGGTCAAACCGTTAATGCCAACCAAACGACGCCAACGATTGTAACTATTGCCGATTTAAGCAAAATGAAAATTAAACCTGAGATTTCGGAAGGTGATATTACCAAAGTCAAAGCAGGTCAAAAAGTCAGCTTTACTATTTTATCAGATAGCCAAACCGTATATCACTCCGTTATTGATTCTGTTGATCCAGCCAATACCACGACAAGTGATAGCTCTTCAACATCATCTTTAAGTAGCTCAAGCAGCTCAACGACCAGTGCGATCTACTATTACGCCAATGTTTTGATTGATAACCCTGATCGTATTTTACGCATCGGAATGACGACAGAAAACAATATCAAAATTGCCAACGCAAAAGATGTCTTATTAGTTTCCAATATGGCTATTCAAAAACGTGATGGCAAAAGCTTTGTGAATGTATTGAATGATAAAAATCAACCTGAACCGCGTGAAGTTGAAATCGGCGTTCAAAATGATTTCAAAACTGAAATCAAATCGGGTTTAAACGAAGGTGAAAAAGTCATTGTGTCGCAAGTCGCGAATGGTGAACAAGTTGGCTCTATGCCTCGTGGTCCAAGAATGTTCTAAAAGTGCGGTAGAAAATTAATGAATATTATTGAAATTAAGGATCTCAACCGTTACTTCGGTGAAGGCGAAAATCGTGTTCATATTTTAAAGAATGTCTCTTTAAATATTGAAAAAGGCGATTTCGTCGCGATTATTGGGCAATCCGGTTCGGGTAAATCAACCTTGATGAATATCATTGGATGCTTGGATACGGCAACCAGTGGCTCTTACAAAATCAATGGCAAAGAAACCATTGAATTAAGCAAAGATCAGCTGTCAGATTTACGTAGCCAAAAATTCGGCTTTATTTTCCAACGCTATAACTTATTGTCGAGCTTGACCGCAGCAGAAAACGTCGCCTTGCCTGCAATTTATGCGGGGATGTCGCAAGAAAAACGTCTTTCTCGTGCAAAACAACTTTTAGAAAAATTGGGCTTAGGTGATAAATGGCAAAATAAACCAAGCCAGCTTTCTGGAGGTCAGCAACAACGTGTGAGTATTGCCCGTGCGTTGATGAATGGCGGTGAAATTATTTTAGCCGATGAACCCACTGGCGCATTGGATTCGCAAAGCGGTCAAAATGTGATGGAAATTCTGCGTCAATTACACGCCGAAGGCCACACCATTATTATGGTAACCCATGACCGAGAAATTGCCGCCAGTGCAAATCGCGTGATTGAAATTAAAGACGGCGAAATTATTGGCGATACACAAAAAGAAGCGGTAAAAAGTGCGGTCGAAAATCCAACCAAATCTAAACCGCACTTTGGGTTCAGCAAAGATCAATTTGTTGAAGCCTTTCGTATGTCTGTGAGTGCGATTATTGCCCACAAAATGCGTTCTCTTTTAACCATGCTCGGGATTATTATCGGGATTACCTCTGTAGTTTCTGTCGTGGCATTGGGAAATGGTTCACAGCAAAAAATCTTAGAGAATATCAAAGGTATTGGTACAAGTACCATGACTATCTTTAATGGTACTGGCTTTGGTGATCGTCGTGCTGAACAGATGCAGAATCTCACAATTAATGATGCCACAGCCTTGAATCAACAAAGTTATGTACAAAGTGTCACGCCGAATAGCTCATCAAGTGGCACATTGATTTATGGTAACCAGACGTTCTCCTCGACCAGTTTAAAAGGTGTAGGCGAACAATATTTTGATGTCGATGGCTTAAAACTAAAATCCGGTAATTTATTTTCTGCTCAAGATGTTGCTGATAACAACCAAGTAGCCTTAATCGATGAAAGTGCGAAAAAGTCAATTTTCCCCGATGAAAATCCTATCGGCAAAATTGTGATGTTTAATAAACGTCCATTACGTATTATTGGCGTGGTATCCGATAAACAAATGGGCGGGGCAAGCAGTTCACTTAATCTCTATGCGCCTTACACCACCGTGATGAATCGTATTTCGGGCAGTAAAAAGATTGGTTCTATTACCGTTAAAGTGGATGATTCCGTGAATACGACTGTCGCTGAAAAAGGAATTACTGAATTGCTCACCATGCGCCATGGTAAAAAAGATTTCTTTATCATGAATAGCGATACCATTAAACAAACTATTGAAAGCACTACAGGCACGATGAAATTGCTCATTTCCTCTATCGCCTTTATTTCATTGATCGTTGGTGGGATTGGTGTAATGAATATTATGTTGGTTTCCGTGACAGAACGAACCAAAGAAATTGGTGTGCGAATGGCTATTGGAGCAAGACAATTTAATATTCTGCAACAATTTTTGATTGAAGCGGTGTTGATTTGTTTAATTGGTGGCGTGACGGGGATTCTGCTTTCGGGTTTAATCGGTCTGCTATTTAACGTATTTATGACTGACTTTACGATGGCATTCTCAACTGGCTCAATTGTTGCAGCAGTGGTCTTCTCTACCCTGATTGGTGTGATCTTCGGTTACATGCCGGCAAAACGCGCAGCACAATTAGATCCGATTACCGCCCTTGCACGAGAATAAAGAAATTTTGTAAAACACAAAAGAGCGGTTAAAATTCTCACTAATTTTTGACCGCACTTTAATTGAAAAAGAAAGGAAAAAATCCATGTTAAAAATGAAAAAATTAACCTTAGCAATCGCGATGGCTACTGCTCTAGCAGGTTGTGCTAACATCGGTGATTCTTATAAAGCGAGCCAGCAGGATTACCAAAATTATGCGGAAATCACCAAACAATTTAATGTAAAAGAAAACTGGTGGGCGCTTTACAATGATTCACAATTAAATCGTGTGGTAGAACAAGCATTAGTTAACAACAAAGATTTAGCCAAAGCGTCTGTTGCCGTAAACCGTGCTCTATATAATGCAAACCTTGCAGGTGCGAATTTAATTCCTGCATTTAGCGGTTCAACCCAATCTTCTGCAAGTAAAAACGTGAAGACAGGTGGCAGCTCAACAGTAAGCCATCAAGGTGCATTAAATGTGAGTTATACGTTAGATTTATGGCAACGTTTAGCGGATACTGCAGATGCCGCAGAATGGTCACATAAAGCTACTGCTGAAGATTTAGAAGCAACCAAACTTTCACTCATCAACTCAGTTGTGACAACGTATTATCAAATTGCTTATTTGAATGATGCTATCAGCACAACCGAGGAAACCATTAAATACTACAACGACATTAGCAGCATTATGCAACGTCGTTTATCGCAAGGTGTCGCGGACAGTGCAAGCGTAGATCAAGCACAACAAGCCGTATTAACCGCACGTAACAACTTGATCAACTATCAAACACAACGCAAAACAGCGGAACAAACTTTGCGTAACTTACTGAACTTAAAACCGGAAGAAGCATTAAATATCAACTTCCCACACATTCTTAATGTGAAAAACGTGGGTGTGAACTTAAATGTACCTGTTTCTGTAATTGCGAATCGTCCTGATGTGAAAGGCTATCAATATCGCTTAAGCAGCGCATTCAAAAATGCGAAAGCAACTGAAAAAGGCTGGTTCCCTGAAGTGACTTTAGGCGGCAGCTTGACATCAAGTGGTACTAAAGTCGGTAACGCATTGCACAATCCAGTGGGTACAGGTTTAATCGGTATTAGCCTACCATTCCTCAACTGGAATACGGTGAAATGGAACGTGAAAATCTCTGAAGCAGATTATGAAACTGCACGTTTAAACTACGAGCAAAGCATTACTAAAGCCTTGAACGATGTAGATACCAACTACTTCGCCTACACACAAGCACAAAGTGCCTTTGCTAACTTGCAAAAAACACACAGCTATAACCAACGTATCACCAAATACTATCGTGATCGTTACAATGCCGGCGTATCTGAATTACGTGAATGGCTTGCTGCGGCAAACACAGAGAAAAGCTCTCAGCTTTCTATCTTGAATGCGAAATACAACATCATTCAAGCAGAAAATGCCGTATATAGTTCAATGGCAGGTTATTACTCCCGTTAAAATCATGATTAAGGAAGTTTCGGCTTCCTTAATCTTTTTTATGGACATGAAAAATGAAAAAACAACTCACTTTTTATTTCATTCGCCACGGTAAAACTGTTTGGAATACGGAAGGTTTAATGCAAGGTCATGGCGATTCCCCTTTAACTGAAGAAGGCATTAATGGTGCGAAAAAAACAGGTATGGCACTTAATCATATTCCTTTTGTTGCCGCCTACTCCAGCGTATTAAAACGTACTATCGCAACAGCCTATCATATTATCGGTGAACGTGATATTCCCCTTTTCCATCACCAAGGTTTAAATGAACAATATTTTGGTACCTGGGAAGGTCAACTTGTCGATACTTTAAGAGAACATCCCGAATTCCAGCAACTCATTAAAGATCCTGCCAATTACAAAGCTCAAGTAAATGGCGGAGAAACCTTTGAGCAATTAGGCAAACGAGCCATGAAAGCATTGCACGATATTATTAAGATTCACAATCAAGGCAATATTCTCATTGTGTCGCATGGCCATACCTTGCGTTTATTGCTTGCCTTATTAAACGGTGCAACCTGGCAAAATCACCGCGATGAAGATAAATCGGTATCGCTCATTAACACCTCAATCAGTGTTGTACATTATGACGATGAGAACGGTTTTCGCGTTGAGAAAATAAATGATGCGGATCATTTAAAATAACTAAATTTAGCTAAAAAAATAACCGCACTTTGGATAACCTAAAGTGCGGTTAATTTTTATAGTGTTTTTGTGATTATTTCACTTCGCGGAATAAAATCTCGCCTGGAATCACAGAGCCTTGCCAGTAAAGCTCGGTTGATACTTTCTCTGCTAAATCTAAGAAAGATTTCGCAATTTCACTGTCTGGTGCTGCAACCACAGTTGGTTTACCCGCATCCAAATCTTGACGAACTTGGATATTCAATGGTAACTGACCTAATACTTTCACATTGTATTTTTGTGCCATTTTTTCTGCACCACCGGTACCGAAAATCGCTTCGTGATGGCCACAGTTGCTACAAATATGCATAGACATATTTTCCACAATTCCCAATACTGGTACAGATACACGCTCAAACATAGATACGCCTTTCACCGCATCTAATAAAGCGATGTCTTGTGGTGTTGTTACCACTACCGCACCCGTTACAGGGATTTGTTGTGAAAGGGTCAATTGGATATCACCTGTACCCGGTGGCATATCAATCACTAAGTAATCTAAGCTATCCCATAATGTTTCATTTAAAAGCTGACTTAATGCACTACTCGCCATTGGACCACGCCAAATGGTTGCATTATCTTCATCCATTAAGAAACCGATTGAGTTTGCAGATAAACCATATGCTTTAATTGGGGTGATATGTTGATTATCTGGTGAAGTTGGGCGTTGATGCGGTGCACCTAACATATGCGGAATAGATGGACCGTAAATATCTGCATCTAAGATCCCTACGCGAGCACCTTGAGCTTGTAAAGCTAGCGCAAGATTCACCGAAACGGATGATTTACCTACCCCACCTTTACCTGAAGTCACCGCAATGATGTTCTTCACGCCTTTAACAGCGGGTTGATTATTTGCACGTTTTAACGTTGCAATTTGATAATTCACCACCCATTTGATTTCTTTGCTATCGGTCGCTTTTAATAATGCATCTGAAAGCTGTTGTTTCACTTGCTCCACGCCAGTGTTCCATGCAAAAGGCAATTGTAATTCAATACGTAATACGTCACCGCCTTTTTCAACTTTCTTCAAAGTCTTTAATTCGATTAAGTCTTTTTGTAAGGTTGGGTGTTGAAATTGTTGGAAAAGTTGCAGAACCTGAGACTGTTGTTCTGCTGTTAAATTTTCAGAAAAAGCAGTTGCCATAATATTCCTTTAATAGTAGTAGGTAGTAGAGTAAATTTGTCAGGGATATTCTACTCCTTTTACACCTCAAATGTTAAGTTAAAAGTATAACTAAACTAGAAAAAATCACACTAATCGGGTAACATACTCGCAATTTTTGCAAAAAGAATAAGAGAAAAATAATGACAACTCAACCTCGTAAAATTTTAGTCACTTGTGCATTACCTTATGCAAATGGCGCCATTCATTTAGGCCATATGTTAGAACACATTCAAGCGGATATTTGGGTGCGTTTCCAACGTATGCGTGGCAATAAAATTCATTTTGTCTGTGCAGATGACGCGCACGGCACACCAATTATGCTTAATGCCGATAAATTAGGTATCACACCTGAAGAATTAATCGCAAAAGCAAAAGCTGATCACGTCCGTGATTTTGCAGGTTTTAATATCAGTTTTGATAACTATCACTCTACTCACAGTGAAGAAAATAAACAACTCACTGCTGAGATTTACAATAAATTGAAAGCCAAAGGCTTCATTAAAACAAAAGTGATTTCTCAGTTATTCGACCCTGAAAAGAACATGTTCTTACCAGATCGTTTCGTCAAAGGGACTTGCCCAAAATGTAAAGCTGAAGATCAATATGGTGATAACTGCGAAGTTTGTGCATCCACTTATAGCCCGATGGATTTAATTAATCCACGTTCTGCTGTATCAGGTGCAACACCAATCATTAAAGAATCTGAACACTTCTTCTTTGACTTACCTGCTTTTGAAGGGATGTTAAAAGAATGGACTCGCTCTGGCTCACTTCAACCGGAAATTGCAAACAAAATGCAAGAATGGTTTGAAAGTGGTTTGCAACAATGGGATATCTCTCGTGATGCCCCTTATTTTGGTTTTGAAATTCCAGGTGCAAAAGATAAATTCTTCTATGTTTGGTTAGATGCGCCAATCGGCTACATGGCTTCTTTCAAAAATCTCTGCGATCGTGAAGGCATTGATTTTAATGAATTCTGGGGAGAAAACAGCGATGCAGAACTTTATCACTTTATCGGTAAAGATATCGTGTATTTCCACAGCCTATTCTGGCCGGCGATGTTAGAAGGGAGCGAATACCGCAAACCAACCAATGTGTTTGCTCACGGTTATGTCACCGTAGATGGCGCCAAAATGTCTAAATCACGTGGTACATTTATCCAAGCCAGCACCTATTTAAATCACATTGATCCAGAATGTTTGCGTTACTACTACGCAGCAAAATTAAACGATCGTATCGAAGATCTCGATTTCAATTTGGAAGATTTCGTTCAACGTGTCAATACAGATATCGTTAATAAATTAGTCAATTTGGCTTCTCGTAATGCTGGATTTATCGCTAAACGTTTTGAAGGCAAATTAGCCGATAAACTAGAAGATGAAGCACTTTTTGCTGAATTTACTACAAAAGCTGAACAAATTGCTGCTTATTATGAAAGCCGTGAATACAACAAAGCCATTCGTGAAATTATGGCATTAACCGATAAAGCCAATAAATATATTGATGAAAAAGCACCTTGGGTAATTGCGAAAGAAGAAGGCAAAGAGGCTGAATTACAAGCAGTTTGCTCAATGGGTATCGAGCTTTTCCGTGTATTGATGTCTTACTTAAAACCGGTTCTTCCAAAACTGGCGGAACATGCAGAAGCGTTCTTACAAACAGAACTAACGTGGGATAATATTGCACAACCACTATTAGGTCATCAACTTACTCCATTTAAAGCGCTTTTCTCGCGTTTAGAGAAAAAACAAATTGATGCAGTTGTAGAAGAAACTAAAGCACTTTTCGCTGAAGCAAACAAATCGACAGAAAAAACAGCGGCAAAAGCGACCGCACTTTCAAATGTCGAACCAATTGCTGACACTATTACCATTGACGATTTTGCTAAAATCGATATGCGTGTGGCAAAAGTACTGAAATGCGAAGCCGTACCTGAATCAAACAAACTCTTACGTTTTAAATTAGATTTAGGTGACCATACTCGCCAAGTGTTCTCTGGCATTAAAGCTGCTTACAACAAACCTGAAGAATTAGAAGGTCGTTTTGTTATTGTGGTTGCAAACCTGGCACCACGTAAAATGAAATTCGGTGTATCAGAAGGGATGATTCTTTCTGCTGGTACTGGCGGAAGTGATTTATTCTTACTTTCAGCTGATAGTGGTGTCACTGCAGGTATGCAAGTAAAATAATTTAATATTTAGGCGACTTCGGTCGCCTTTTTTATTGCCAAATAGAATCAGATACCCTACCATATCAATCAGCTATTTATCATGCAAATTAAAAGGAATTCATTATGACAAACAAACTTATCTGCTATAAACAAATGCCGGTTTGGACAAAAGATAAATTACCTAAAATGTTCCAAGAAAAACACAATACAAAAGTGGGAACTTGGGGCAAGCTTACGGTATTAAAAGGTAAACTTAAGTTTTATGAGCTAACTGAAAATGGCGATGTCATTGCTGAACATATTTTCACCCCAGAAAGTGATATTCCATTTGTTGAACCACAAGCCTGGCACCGAGTTGAAGCCCTTTCTGATGATTTAGAATGTACGCTTGGTTTCTATTGCACAAAAGAAGATTACTTCAGCAAAAAATATAATATGACTGCAACGCATGGTGATGTGGTTGATGCAGCTAAAATTATCAAACCTTGTAAAGTGCTAGATTTAGGCTGCGGACAAGGTCGTAATTCGCTTTATTTAAGTTTAAAAGGCTATGATGTAACCTCTTGGGACCACAACGAAAACAGCATCGCCTTCTTAAATGAAACCAAAGATAAAGAAAACTTGAATATTAAGACTGCTGTTTATGATATTAACACCGCCAATATTCAAGAAAACTACGACTTCATTTTATCAACCGTGGTATTTATGTTCTTAAACCGTGAGCGAATTCCAGCCATTATTAAGAATATGCAAGAACACACCAACCCAGGTGGTTATAACTTAATTGTTGCAGCCATGTCCACGCCTGAAGTGCCTTGTCCACTTCCGTTCTCATTTACATTCTCTGAAGGTGAATTAAAAGAATATTACAAAGATTGGGAATTCTTAGAATATAACGAAAATATGGGTGAATTACATAAAACCGACGAAAACGGCAATCGCATTAAATTAAAATTTGCGACGATGTTAGCAAGAAAAAAATAATTCGCTAATTTAGAAAATAAAATGACCGCACTTTATCTATCAATTGCGGTCATTTTTTATAGTTTTCACAATCTCTAGATGGATAACGATAAACGAGGTTTATTTTAGTAGTTATAAAGAGAGCTATTTCTTCTGCTCCCTTACAATATCTATCATTTTGAAAAATAAATCCAGTCTTTGCCAAGGTATCCTTAATTAGAGATATTTTCGTATTTTCTTTAAAATTAATTATGATATAGGAAGAAATTTTAGTGTTATTGTCTATAGAATCTATGGATTGAGCAGCTTCTTTATTAAATACCGATAAAATATGATTTTGGTGCTTAAGAGCATCCCATCTTTTTTCTAATTGGCTTTTCATTCCCCAAATAGAAAAAAATATAAAAACAACGAAAATAAACTTTTTAATCATTATTATCTATAATAAATAAAACCGCACTAAGTTATTTCAAAGTGCGGTTTGTTTTCTATAAGATCTTAATTACTCTTCAATAGAGCGTAATAATTCGTTGATACCTACTTTACCTAAAGTTTTTGCATCAACTTTTTTCACGATCACTGCGCAGTATAAGCTGTATTTGCCACATTTTGATGGAAGGCTACCAGAAACCACTACAGAACCAGCAGGAACACGACCATAGAACACTTCACCAGTTTCACGATCATAGATTTTAGTTGATTGACCGATAAATACGCCCATAGAAATCACACAACCATCTTCCACAATCACGCCTTCAACGACTTCAGAACGTGCACCGATAAAACAGTTATCGCCGATAATGGTTGGGTTTGCTTGTAATGGCTCTAATACACCACCGATACCTACACCGCCAGATAAGTGTACATTTTTACCAATTTGCGCACATGAACCAACCGTTGCCCATGTATCAACCATAGTACCTTCACCAACATATGCACCGATATTTACATAAGATGGCATCAATACACAGTTTTTAGAAATGTATGCACCTTTACGTACCGTTGCAGAAGGTACGACACGGAAGCCTTCTTGAGCAAAACGCTCTTCCGTATAGTCAGCAAATTTCAATGCCACTTTGTCATAGTATTTGGTTTCTGCGCCATCAATGATTTGGTTATCGTTGATACGGAAAGATAATAATACTGCTTTTTTCAACCATTGGTGAGTAACCCATTCACCATCAATTTTTTCTGCAACACGGTATTTACCGCTATCTAATCCTTCGATCACTTCTTCGATTGCTGCACGAGTTTGTGCATCAACTGTTTTAGGGGTAATTTCCGCACGTTTTTCAAATGCAGCTTCAATAACTTGTTGTAAATTTGACATTTTACTTCCTATTGTTGATGTGAAATAACGGTTGATAGTTTTATCATATTTTTGACTTTCAAGCAAAAAACAACCGCACTTTCTTTTGATTTAAAACATAAAAAAAGCGAACCTAATTATGGCTCGCTTTTTTCTATTTCTTGTTTAAGTTAGTTGATAACAGAAACATTTAATGATGAACCACCAACGATTCTTACACGGCGACCCGCTTTGAAGCTAGGATCCGCTTTTTGAACCACGACGATCTCTTCTCTATTATCTTTTCTGATAACAAGCTCTGCACCATTAACTTGGCTCATTTTCTCTTCAATTTTGCTACCTGCAATGGCACCACCAATTGCACCAATAACACCTGCAATGGCTTGTCCTGTACCGCCACCTATTGCACTACCAGCGATACCACCTAAAGCACCACCACCAACTGAACCAATTACACCATTGTTATCAGCTTGGATTTTAACAGGGCGAACAGATACGATTGTACCATAACTAATTGAACGCGCTTCTTTTGCTTGATCTGCAGAGTATACATCACCACTAAAAACATCGGTGTTTGCACAACCCGTTAAACCAACAGACATCATAAGTGCTAATGCTACTGTTACTTTTTTCATAAAACTAACCTTCTAAAAATGAATTAGATTGGGTTTCTTGGAGACCAAGTAGAAACGTTTTTCACGCCTTGACCGTTGTCAGATACTTTCACACAAGCACCAGTTACTAAAGTTGAATCGTATTTGTGAACGATAACTTCGGTTTCACCTTCTTGTTTGTATGAGCAGTCGTTTTTACGAACGGTTAATTTTACATCATCACCTTGTAATTCGGTGAAGATAACTTGACCTTTATAAGCGCTTTCATCTTTTTGTGATTGAGATGAACAAGCTGATAAACCTAAACTTAATAAGACAGTTAATGCTAAGGTAATTTTTTTCATTACACTAAACCTCGAGTATTTTCTTTATTGTATAAGGATGAACCTTTATGCAAACATGATTTTCTGTTTTATCAACAAAACTCACTGCAATTGATGGATTGGGCAATTGCTCCCCTTCCACCTTAGGTTCGCTCACCTTCATGGTTAATTGAGTTAGTTCCTTCCATAAAAATCTATTGCAAATCCGATTAACCCAATCCTCAACAGATTCATGAGATAAAAACGGCATTACAATTTCAATATGTTCCCAAGTTTCTTGGGGATATTGTTTATTTTTAGGAAACGGTAATTCAATAACATCGACAGGCTGACCAATGAAATCAACTGGCTCATCTAATTCAATCAAATAGATAGGACGCCCATTGACGATATTATCGCTTAAAATTCTACCGCACTTTAATAACTCTGTCAGCCAATTTTTTGCTTTTTCTTCACTATTTGCTCTTAAAGCTAAATGATCAATTTGGAAATCATTCAAATTCACTTTCATAACGGTGGCTAATTGCTGAATTTTTTCCTGAAATAAAGGCAATTCTTGATAAAGTGCGGTCGATTTTTCCATTAAATTTGACATTTTCTCCTGCTCTTACTTTGAGAAATCTATAAACAACGGTATCATAGCCGATTATTTTCATTATTCAATTTCAAGATTAGGAAAAACCGTGAATATTCAATCTATTTTATCCGATAAAATTAAACAAGCGATGATTGCAGCTGGTGCAGATGAACAATGTGATGCGCTTATTCGTCAATCTGGTAAACCACAATTTGGTGACTACCAAGCAAACGGCATCATGGCTGCAGCTAAAAAACTAGGATTAAATCCACGTGAATTTGCACAAAAAGTTTTAGATCGTGCTGATCTTTCTGATATTGCGGAAAAAACTGAAATTGCAGGTCCGGGTTTTATCAACATTTTCTTAAATCCTACTTGGTTGGCGAATAATGTTTCTGCTGCATTAAAAGATCAAAATCTTGGTGTAAGTGCAAATGAAAAACAAACTATCGTGATTGATTATTCTTCACCAAACGTTGCGAAAGAAATGCACGTAGGTCACTTACGTTCTACCATTATCGGTGATGCCGTTGTTCGTACCCTTGAATTTTTAGGTCACAACGTTATTCGTGCGAACCACGTGGGTGACTGGGGAACGCAATTTGGTATGCTCATTGCTTATCTTGAAAAAATGGAAAATGAACATGCAAGCGAAATGGAACTTCAAGATCTTGAAGCATTCTACCGCGAAGCGAAAAAACACTATGATGAAGATGAAGCGTTTGCTGAAAAAGCGCGTAACTATGTGGTGAAATTACAAGGTGGAGATGAATATTGCCGCACGATGTGGAAAAAATTAGTTGATATCACTATGCAACAAAACCAACGCAACTATGATCGCTTAAATGTTACATTAACCGAAAAAGATGTGATGGGGGAAAGCCTTTATAACCCGATGTTACCTGCTATCGTTGAAGATCTGAAAAAACAAGGTTTAGCGGTTGAAGATGAAGGGGCATTAGTGGTTTATCTTGATGAATTCAAGAATAAAGAAGGCGAATCAATGGGCGTTATCGTTCAGAAGAAAGATGGCGGTTTCCTTTATACTACTACTGACATTGCTGCTGCTAAATATCGTTATGAAACCTTAAAAGCAGATCGAGCATTAGTGTTCTCTGATACTCGTCAAAGCCAACACATGCAACAAGCTTGGTTAATTACGCGTAAAGCCGGTTATGTACCAGATAGCTTCTCACTTGAACATAAAAACTTCGGTATGATGTTAGGGAAAGATGGTAAACCATTTAAAACTCGTACTGGCGGCACCGTAAAATTAGCAGATTTATTAGATGAAGCGATTGAGCGTGCAACTGTATTAATCAACGAGAAAAATACCAATTTATCTGACGATGAAAAAACAGCGGTTATTGAAGCGGTAGGTATTGGCTCGGTGAAATATGCGGATCTTTCTAAAAACCGCACGACTGACTATGTATTCGATTGGGACAATATGCTTAGCTTTGAAGGTAATACTGCGCCTTATATGCAATATGCTTACACGCGTATTCGTTCTATCTTCAATAAAGCAGATGTAAATCCAACCGCACTTGCCGAAGCTAAAATTCAGCTTTCTGATGAAAAAGAACGTGCATTAGCGATCAAATTGCTTCAATTTGAAGAAGCGGTTCAAACGGTGGGCAAAGAAGGCACACCGCATGTCCTCTGTGCTTATTTATATGAATTAGCAGGTGTGTTCTCCTCATTCTATGAACACTGCCCAATCTTAAATGCAGAAGATGAAAACGTAAAATTAAGTCGTTTAAAACTTGCTTCTCTTACAGAGAAAACTTTAAAACAAGGTTTAGAGTTATTAGGCATTAAGACAATCGAAAAAATGTAAAAAAGTGCGGTCAATTTCGACCGCACTTTTTCTTTATACATCCACTAAAATAAGTATCGCCGCTTCTCCGCCCCATTCTTTGGGAGCTTGGTGTAACGCTCGGACTTTAGGGTGCTGAACTAACCAACGTGGAATTTGTTTTTTCAACGTAAAGGTTCCATAGCCCGTCATGATGCTTGCACAATAAACATGCTCATCTTCACAAGCTAACAGCAGTGCTGCCAATTCCATTTTGGCTTGTTCTCGGGTTAAACCATGTAAATCCAAAAATAATTCGGGTGAAAAATCACCACGACGAAGTTGCTTCAATAAATGGCTATCTTCCCCTTCGCGTAAATATTTGATGACACCATCATGTTCATTTAGCAATGGTTCATATTCATCGGAAAAATAGAAAAGCGTATCTTCTTTTTCTCGAATATCACGTAAATGGGATTTTTTTTGACCGCTCTTTTGACGCGGCGCCACAAAGGTATCTTGCTTTATGGGCTTGATCCCTTTTGTTTCCGCCCGAAAAAGATCGAAATCATCTTGTTCTGTCATTATTTTTCTCAATTTGTTATTTTGCTTAATGATAGCACATCTATTCTATGGTATAACTAGCCAAAATTTTTATTGAGGCATAAAATGGAAACCTTACACAATCAAGAACTTGTTGCAACAATTTTAGAAGATAATGTGGCAAGTGAATTAACAACCATTCAAGATTTTTTACGCTGGACATACAGCACATTTAACCGTTCTGATATTTATTACGGACAAGGCCATGACAATGCGTGGGATGAAAGTCTTCAATTAGTCCTAGCGGGGCTTCAATTACCGCTCGATTTACCGCAAGATTTATTCAGCAGCAAACTTACTCACTCTGAAAAAGAGACTTTAGTACAATTAGTCTTAAGCCGAATTGAGCAACGTATCCCTGTCGCTTATTTAACGAATAGTGCGTGGTTCTGTGGATTAGAATTCTATGTGGATGAGCGTACGATTATTCCTCGCTCACCAATCAGTGCATTAATCCAAGATAAATTTGCTCCGCTTTTAAAATCTGAACCCAAACGTATTTTAGATCTTTGTACCGGCAGTGGCTGTATCGCGATTGCTACTGCTGAAGCCTTTCCTGAGGCTGAAGTGGATGCGGTCGATCTTTCCGTGGATGCGTTAAATGTGGCAGAAATCAATATTGCGCGTCACCAATTAGAACACCGTGTTTTCCCGATTCAATCAGATTTATTCCAAAATCTATTCGGTCAACAATATGATTTAATCGTGACCAACCCACCTTATGTGGATGAAGAAGATTTGGCAGATATGCCGGAAGAATTCCATTATGAACCTGAATTAGCCTTAGGTTCCGGTGTTGATGGTTTAGAAATTACAAAGCAAATTTTAAAACAAGCGCCAGATTATTTGACACCAAATGGCGTGCTCGTTTGTGAAGTGGGCAACAGCATGGTAAGTCTCATTGAACAATATCCAGATGTGCCATTTAAATGGGTTGAACTAAAAAATGGCGGTCTAGGTGTATTTGCCATTAGCCGCGAAGATTTAGTGAAATATCACGATTCTTTTTAATCTCAAGTGCGGTTAAAAATCGTCGTGAATTTTGACCGTACTTCACAAATTACTGGCGCGCGTTATTAACGCGTGCTTTTCTTTTTTAAATAACATAATGAATTTACAAAAACTTTTACTGACTCGTCGTTTCTTTTCTACCCTTGCATTCTTTTCCATGCAAACGGTATTTTTCATCTATTTACAAGGAAAAGGCTTAAGTAACAGTGAAATTGCCTTTTCGCTCTCGTTGCTTTTCTTCTGCAACCAAGCATTAGCGATTTTAGCTGGTATTTGGGGCGATCGTTTTGGACTGGCCAAAATGATGTTACTTGGATGCTTTTTAGATGTGATCGCCTATATTTTCTTTCTCTCTGCAGACAATTACATTCTGCTTTTAATTGCCACCACCTGTTTTGGCTTAGGTAGTTGTTTGTTTGGTACCAATGCAAAAGCCTGCCTATTGGTGCTCGCGGGTGAAGAATACAAAGAGAAAACTCGATTACAGGGAAAATATTTAAAAGTCTCTTCTATGTCGTCTATGTTTGCGCCTTTGTTGGTGATTCCATTTATCAAATACAATCACATTGAATGGTTGATTTGGGTCTGCTTTGCGATGGAAGCGATTCTCTTTGCCTTAATGGTTAAACCGTTTTATCAAATCCAAACCTTGCAAACCTTAGTGAAATTTCGCTTTGCCCAAATTAAAGAAATCATCACCAAAGAATTTTTATTGGTGCATTTGATGTTGTTTATTCCCCTTTCCATTGCAACCTCATTCTTTGTGATCTTCCCTTTCCTGTTTGATAACAAATTAGGCATGCCAGAACACTCCCCCATTGCACTTTTTGTAAATGGTTTGTTGACTGTATCGCTACAAAGTTATTTCTCTCGAAAAATTAATTTAACGATTAAACAAACCTTATGAGTTGCTCCAATCCTGGCAGTTGGCATTATCCTGCCTTGGTTTATTACGTTAAAATATATTTCTTTGGTTTCTGCTTATATTTACTTAGTCATCTTCACGGTGATTGAAGTCTATGCCTTAACGGCAATGGCAAATTTATTAGTAAAATTTGATAATGGTACCAACCGAGGTTTTATCTTTGGCTCATCACGATTATTGCTTTCCATTGCGACAGTTATCGTCATGAACTTAGTACCACATTTATTTTTATTGTAAAAAAGAGCGGTCAGAATTCGCATAAAATTCTGACCGCCCTTTTATTTTTGCTATTTTACTTCACATCTAATTCGACATTATCAAACAATTTCTTCACGGCACTGTTATCACGCAATCTCTCGGCTTTTTCAACCATCGGACGCGTTAAGTGCGGTGAGAAAAATTCGATAAAGTCATACATATAGTTGCGTAAGAATGTGCTGTGTTTAAACGCAATTTGCGTCATACTCGCACGGAACAAATGCCCTGCATCAATCGCCACTAAATCCTTATCTGCTGGTGTATGCGCCATAGATGCCATAATGCCCACACCTAATCCTAAACGCACGTAGGTTTTTATCACGTCAGCATCGGTTGCAGTAAACACAATATTCGGCAAAATACCCGCGCGATTAAACGCATAATCCAAATCAGATACACCAGTAAAGCCGAAGGTATAAGTGACTAACGGATATTTACCTAATTCTTCAACGGTAAGCTCTTTCACTTTTGCTAAAGGATGGTCCGGTTTAACAATCACCGAACGATTCCATAAATAGCAAGGCAGTTGGATTAAATCATCGAAAAGATATGGCGCTTCTGTCGTAATCGCTAAATCTACTTCGCCAGAAATCAACGCATCATGAATTTGAGTGGGTGAACCTTGATGAATATGCAAGCTCACATCCGGATATTGTTTAGAGAAACGTTCTACCACGGCTGGCAGCATATAACGCGCTTGTGTATTGGTTGTCGCAATGCGTAACACGCCATGATTCGGACAGGTATATTCATTCGCAACCGATTTAATGCTTTGTGCTTTCACCAAAAGCTCACGGGCAATAGCTACAATCTTTTTACCCGCTGGTGTAATAGATTTAATGTGTTTACCATTACGCTCAAAAATCTCTAAACCGAGTTCATCTTCTAGCAAACGAACTTGTTTACTGATACCTGGCTGAGAGGTATAAAGTGCGTTAGCCGCTTCTGTCACGTTTAAATTTTGGTTTACAATCTCAACAATGTAGCGGAGTTGCTGCATTTTCATCGCGAATACCACCTATTTTTTATAGCGTTTACTTAACTCAGTATAACGTTTTACTGCTTTACGAATTTGACCTGATTTTGGTCGACGACGAGGTTTCGTCACGTCTAATTTAGTTTCGGTTTCTGGTGGTAAGCCCACTAACTCACGTAGATAGTTGACGTTTTCCAGATCCATTTCTTCCCAACCACCACGTGGTAAACCTTTCATCAGCTTAATATTGCCGTAACGAATACGAATTAAGCGACTCACTTGAATACCTTGAGATTCCCATAATCGACGTACTTCACGGTTACGACCTTCCATTAAAGTCACATCGTACCATTGGTTAATTCCAACGCCACCCGCAAATTTGATTTCTTTGAAATTAGCAGGCCCATCTTCTAACTGCACGCCTTTACGCAAACGCGCTAACATAGCATCGTCCACTTGACCAAATACACGCACGGAATATTCACGTTCAACTTCACGGCTTGGGTGCATTAAACGGTTCGCTAATTCACCATCTGTCGTGAAAAGTAATAAGCCAGAAGTATTAATATCCAAACGACCGACTGCAATCCATCTTGCGCCATTTAAGCGTGGTAAACGATCAAATACAGTTGCACGACCTTCAGGATCGCTGCGGGTACAAAGTTCGCCTTCTGGTTTGTAATACATTAATACACGGCATACTTCTTTTTGTGCTTGTTGAAGATTAATAATGCGACCATCAATACGCACTTTCACTCCAGAATGTACATCGATACGATCGCCAAGGGTCGCCATTTTGCCATCAACACTAACACGATTTTCAGCAATCATCGCTTCAATTTCACGACGAGAGCCTTGTCCTGCTCGCGCAAGCACTTTCTGTAATTTTTCACCTTCTACAGTAGATTGACGAGAGGGCTTAGCTACCTTAGCTTTAGGGCTTGATTTGATGTCAGAATTGACCACACTTTTACGATCTTTACGCTCAAAGTGCGGTTGTTTTCCCGGTTGTTTTTCACGTTCTTGTCTGACTGGTTTTTGAATAGATTTCATCTGTTTTCCTTTGTCGCTTTCCCAAGCGTCTAAAATAAGTTAAATGAAAGGATCGGTACTACCACTTCCTTCACGTAAAATGACTGGCGATTCTTCAGTTAAATCTACCACCGTTGTTGGCTCTTGACCTAAATAGCCACCATGAATAATTAAATCCACTTGACGTTCTAAACATTCACGAATCTCTTCTGGATCGGAATAAGTCATATGTTCATTATCAGGCAACATCAGTGAGCAAGATAGAATCGGCTCACCTAATGCATTCAATAAATCCAAAGCGATTTGGTTATCCGGCACACGCAATCCAATGGTCTTGCGTTTTGAGGTCATTAATCGGCGTGGAAGCTCTTTCGTTGCCGTCAAAATAAAGGTATAACGCCCCGGTGTATTGTTTTTAATTAAGCGATAAGCCACATTACTGACCGTTGCATAGGTTGAAAGCTCGGATAAATCGCTACATACCAACGTAAAATTATGCCCTTCTGGCAATTTACGAATTGCAACAATACGATCCATCGCATGTTTATCACCGATCATACAGCCTAAGGCATAGCCCGAATCTGTCGGGTACACAATGACACCACCTTGACGCAAGATTTCTACCGCTTGATTAATCAAACGCGCTTGCGGGTTTTCAGGGTGGATATAGAAAAATTGGCTCATAATTTTGTCCTTAAAAAACTGACGAGATTATACACCGATTTAGATGTAGTTATAAGAATTTGTTATAAAAAACGACCGCACTTTGAAAACTAATCCAAAGTGCGGTCAATTTTTTAAGTAGTTTATTTCAACAATTCACGGAGAGCTGAACCGATTTCAGCAAGACTTCTCACTGTTTTCACGCCAGCCGCTTCAAGTGCAGCAATTTTATCTTCTGCCGTTCCTTTTCCACCGCTGATAATCGCTCCTGCATGTCCCATACGCTTACCTTTTGGCGCCGTCACGCCTGCGATATAAGCCACCACAGGTTTTGTCACATGAGATTTAATAAACGCTGCCGCTTCTTCTTCTGCTGAGCCACCGATTTCACCAATCATCACGATAGCTTCAGTTTCAGAATCTTCTTGGAAACGTTTTAGAATATCAATGAAGTTGGATCCTGGAATAGGATCGCCACCGATCCCTACGCAAGTAGATTGACCAAAACCTTCATCTGTTGTCTGTTGTACCGCCTCATAGGTTAAAGTACCTGAACGAGAAACAATCCCTACTCTGCCTTTTTTATGGATATTGCCCGGCATAATCCCAATCTTGCATTCATCTGGTGTAATCACGCCTGGGCAATTCGGCCCGATCATCACGACACCTGTTTCATTTAATTTTTGTTTTACCAACAACATGTCTAATGTTGGGATGCCTTCTGTAATACAGACTACCAACTGAATACCTGCATCAATGGCTTCAAAAATCGCATCTTTACAAAATGGCGCAGGCACATAAATCATGGTTGCTGTAGCGCCAGTGGCTTGCACCGCTTCGCGTACCGTATCAAATACCGGCAAACCTAAGTGCGTTGTTCCGCCTTTATTCGGTGAAATCCCACCGACTAACTTTGTGCCATAAGCCAATGCTTGCTCGCAGTGAAATGTCCCTTGCGCACCGGTGAAACCTTGGCAAATTACTTTTGTCTCTTTATTAATTAAAATCGCCATGATTATTCTCCTTTTGCTGCTTTCACTGCCGCTTGTGCAGCTTCCTGTAAAGTATGCGCTGCAATTAAATTTACACCACTTTCTGCTAAAATTGCTCTGCCTTGCGGAGCATTGGTTCCTTCTAACCGAACCACAACAGGCACTTTTACACCGATTTCTTGAATCGCCGCAACGACCCCTTCAGCAATAAGATCGCAGCGTACGATTCCACCAAAAATATTCACTAAGACAGATTTCACATTTTTATCAGTGAGAATAATTTTAAAGGCTTCAGCTACACGCTCTTTCGTTGCACCACCACCAACATCAAGGAAGTTTGCTGGATTACCGCCATATAATTTCACGATATCCATGGTTCCCATGGCTAGTCCTGCGCCATTAACCATACAGCCGATATCACCTTCTAAGGCAACATAGTTGAGCTGATATTTTTCAGCTTCTGCTTCACGAGAATCACTTTGGCTTAAATCGCGTAAGGCTAGCAAATCAGGATGACGATAAAGTGAGTTATCATCAATGCCTACTTTCGCATCGAGACAAATTAAGTGACCTTCTTTCGTCACCACGAGTGGATTCACTTCAACTAAAGAAAAATCTTTTTCGATAAAAAGCTGCGATAATTTCACAAAAATAGCAGCAAATTGCTTATTTTGCTCGCCACTTAAACCTAGTTTAAAGGCTAATTCACGACCTTGATATGGCATACCACCAACCAAAGGATCAATGGCGACTTTATGGATTAGCTCAGGCGTTTCTCTTGCCACATCTTCAATATTCATGCCACCAGCTGAAGACGCCATAAAAACGACTTTCTGTGAAGCACGATCAATCACTGCGCCTAAGTAGAGTTCTTTATCAATCTGGCAGGTTTCTTCAATATAAATGCTATTAACGGGTTGGCCTTTTTTATCGGTTTGGAAGGTCACTAAATGCTGTCCAAGCCATTTATCCGCAAAAGCACGCGCTTCTTCGGTATTATGTACAAGTTTCACACCACCAGCTTTTCCACGTCCACCTGCGTGAACTTGACATTTCGCTATCCAAACATCGCCATTCAGCTGAAAGAGCGCCATTTCAGCTTCGTCTGCTGTTTGACATACGACACCTTCACTCACAGGCAGATCATATTGCTTAAAAAGCTGCTTGGCTTGGTACTCATGTAAATTCATATTTCCTTCCTATTTTGATGTTGTTTAGCGAAACAAACAAAAATTTGACCGCACTTTGTTTTATTTTAAATTCTGGGCTTGCTCTTTACATATTGAGTTATATACTGAGCCAGAATAACCACAATCCATGTTAAGGATAACAACATGCAAACAAAAAAATCAAGCAATCTTGCGATTGCGCTCATTTGGTTTACTGCTGCTATTTCAATGGCAGAAATTCTCACTGGTACTTGGTTTGCTCCTCTAGGGTGGCAACAAGGTTTAATTGCCATCGTCGTTGGGCACTTTATTGGTGGTTCGATGTTTTTCTGTGCAGGTTACATCGGTGCAAAAACCCAAAAAAGTGCCATGCAAACGGTACAAATATCATTTGGTGAAAAAGGTTCTGCCCTTTTCTCTTTACTCAATGCCATGCAACTGATGGGATGGACTGCTATCATGATTTATATGGGGGCTGAAGTCATTTCTATCTTAAATCAAACAGCTGATGCTTCCATCTTTCCATTCCTTACACTTGGCTTAGGCATACTCATCATACTTTGGCTACTACTCGGCTTCACTAAATTAGGTATCTTCAAAAGCCTCTCACTTGTCACCATGTTTTTACTGATGCTGTGGCTAAGTATTCAAGTAGCCAATAAGCCATTTATTGCCATGGACGCTGCACAAAATATTAAATTTGGTACTGCTGTAGAAATTGCTGCCGTCATGCCACTTTCTTGGTTACCAGTAGTATCTGACCACACGAAGAACAGCGAAACACCATTTAAAACGACCGCACTTTCAACGCTAACTTATACCGCGACCAGCTGCTGGATGTATGCTCTCGGCTTAGGTGCAGCATTAGTGACCGGTAAATCTGAAATCTCACAAATTCTTTCTCTTGCTGGTGTAAGTGTTATTGGTGTATTAATTGTTATCGCCTCTACCATGATTAACACTGCACTTCCCGCCTATTCCACCGGCATGAGTTTAAACAATATTTTCCCTCAATTAAAAGTCACGCCAATCTCCGTACTTACCGTGATTGTGGGCATTATATTAGCCTCAACCTTACCAGTGACAGAATACGAACATTTCTTGTTCTTTATTGGTTCAGTATTCGCGCCAATGATCGCTGTGCTTATCGCTGATTTCTTTGTGCTCAAACAGCATGATGTTAAAAAATCAGTTGATAGTGTTGGACTCGGCGTTTGGTTTGTCGGCTTCGTACTCTATCGTTTCCTTATGGCAAAAGGTTGGGAAACCGATTTAGGTCTGACTTTCCCTGTTATCATCATTACCTTTATCTTAGCAATCTTAGTACGCAAAATAGCTAAATAAAGATCGGATTTTAACTATAGAAAGGCGGGCATTGTTCCCGCCCTTTTATTTACATCAATGTAAAAAAGGCTTTTCCCCTCAAAAGAGAAAAGCCTGTGTGCTTAAATTTCTAATAATAAACGAGTTGGATCTTCTAATAAGTCTTTAATCGCCACTAAGAAACCAACTGATTCACGACCATCAATTAAGCGGTGGTCGTAAGATAATGCCAAATACATCATCGGACGAATCACCACTTGACCATCTACCGCAACCGGACGCTCTTTGATGGCGTGCATGCCTAAAATCGCACTTTGCGGAGGATTGATAATTGGTGTGGACATTAAAGAACCAAATACACCGCCATTAGTAATGGTGAAGTTACCGCCTGTTAAATCTTCAACGGTTAATTTACCATCACGGCCTTTTTCTGCTAGTGCCTTAATTTGTTTCTCAATATCCGCCATGCTGAGTTTATCGCAGTTGCGTAATACAGGTGTTACCAAACCACGCGGGGTTGAAACGGCAATGCTAATATCAAAATAGTTGTGATACACAATATCATCACCGTCAATTGAGGCATTCACTTCTGGATAACGTTTTAACGCTTCAACTACAGCCTTGATGTAGAAAGACATAAAGCCTAAACGTACACCATGCTGTTTCTCAAATTTCTCGCCGTATGTTTTACGTAATTTCATAATCGGCTGCATATCCACTTCATTGAATGTAGTGAGCATTGCGGTGGTATTTTTCGCTTCCAATAAACGTTCCGCAATACGTTTACGTAAACGGGTCATTGGTACGCGTTTTTCTGAACGAGAGCTATATGCCACGGTGCTAATGGTATTCTGCTCTGTCGCTACATCTTGTTTTGCTTTTTGAGCATCACGTTTTGCTACTTCACGCGCAATATCTTCACGGGTAATACGACCACCCACACCAGAACCTTGAATTTTCTCAGCATCTAAATCATGTTCAGCTAATAAACGACGAATAGCTGGACCTTGATCTGATGAATTATTATGGCTATTTTCAATGGCTGCTCTTTGACGATCGGCTGGTGTTGGCTCATTGTCTTTCACTGTTTCAGTTGAAATATCGCCCGCTTGTTGAGTTGAAAGCTTACCTAAGAGCTGTTTACTTACTACGGTTGCACCTTCTTCTTGAAGAATTTCAACCACCACACCATCGCTTAATGCCGGCACTTCAAGTACCACTTTATCTGTTTCAATTTCTACTAATACTTCGTCACGTTTTACTGTCTCACCAACTTTTTTATGCCATGTTGCAACAGTTGCATCCGCAACGGATTCCGGTAAATCTGGAACAAGAATTTCGATTGTCATTTTATTTTCCTTTAAATTATTCTTTCTTTAAAAATTACTGAAATTTCGACCGCACTTTTACAGTGTCAGCGCGTCTTCTACCAATTGTTTTTGCTGTTTGGTGTGTAAAGACATATAACCTACCGCTGGTGAAGCAGATGCTGGACGGCCTGCATATTTTAACTTCACATGCTCTGGAAGCGAGCTGTCAAAGTTATGCTTACTACAATACCAAGCGCCTTGGTTTAATGGCTCTTCTTGACACCATACATAATCCGTCACATGCGCATAAGGCTCTAACGCTTTCTTCACATCTTCATGTGGATACGGATAAAGCTGTTCAATACGAATAATCGCCACATCTGTTTGGTTATTCGCACGACGTTGTTCCAAGAGATCGTAATACACTTTACCTGAACATAGGACGACTCGTTTAACTTGTTTCGGATCGATGTTATCAATTTCACCAATGACTGTTTGGAATGTGCCATTTACTAATTCATCTAAACTTGACACGGCAAGTGGATGACGTAATAAAGATTTTGGTGAAATACCAATTAATGGACGACGCATTTTACGGATCGATTGACGACGTAACATGTGGTAAACCTGTGCTGGTGTAGATGGGATACACACTTGCATATTCTGTTCTGCACAAAGTTGTAAATAACGTTCTAAACGAGCGGATGAGTGCTCTGGACCTTGGCCTTCATAACCGTGTGGTAATAACATCACCAAGCCACACATTCTGCCCCATTTTTGTTCGCCAGAACTAATAAATTGGTCAATCACGATTTGTGCGCCGTTTGCGAAGTCACCAAACTGTGCTTCCCAAATGGTTAATGTTTTTGGATCAGTCGTCGCATAACCATATTCAAAAGCCAATACGGCTTCTTCGGATAATACAGAATCCCACACCTCAAAACGTCCTTGGTTGGCGTGTAAATGTGTTAATGGCACATAGCCTGTACCGTCATTTTGGTTATGCACAACTGCATGGCGATGGAAGAACGTACCACGTCCCGCATCTTCACCCGATAAACGAACATTAGCGCCTTCATCTAATAAGGTTGCGTATGCCATAGTCTCTGCCATACCCCAATCTAGCAATTTCTCGCCTTTTGCCATTTCACGGCGATCTGCATAGATTTTTTCTACACGAGGATGTGCACGCAAGGTTTCTGGATATTCACTGACACGCTCCGCTAAAGTTTGGAAACGTTCTTGTGGGAATTTACTTTCGTAAGGGGATGTCCAGTCATAGTTGAGATATTGCAACCAGTCCATTTGGGCGATATCCATTTCTCGCCATTCTTTTACTACGCGATCACCGTTATCTAAGGCATCACGATAAAGATTCATCATCTCGATGGCTTCTTCTTCGGTGATTACCCCTTCAGCAATTAAACGATCAGCATAGACTTTACGTGGAGTTGGATGTTTTTTAATGATGCTATACATCATTGGTTGAGTGGCTAATGGTTCATCAGCCTCATTATGACCGTGACGACGATAAGAAATCAGATCAATGAAAATATCGCGTTTGAATAAATTACGATATTCCACCGCCATTCTCGCCGCAAAAGCAACCGCTTCAGGATCATCACCATTCACATGAATAATCGGTGCCTGAATCATTTTCGCGATATCAGTACAATATTCTGTTGAACGGGTGTCATTTGGGTTAGAGGTGGTAAAACCAATTTGGTTATTAATCACAATACGGATTGTTCCACCAACGGTATAACCACGTGCATTAGACATATTCAAGGTTTCTTGTACCACACCTTGTCCCGCTACCGCTGAATCCCCATGAACAGTAACCGCTAATACTTGATTACGTTCTGTATCATTCTTTTTGGTTTGACGAGAACGTACCGCACCAATCACTACTGGGCTGACAATTTCTAAGTGCGACGGGTTAAATGCAAGGGTTAAATGCACGCGACGATCATCGACTGCAAAGTCAGAAGAGAAACCTTGGTGGTATTTCACATCACCTGTACGCTCGCCTGAATGTTTACCCGCAAACTCATCGAAAAGATCTTCGGGTTTCTTACCGAGCACATTCACTAACATATTTAAACGGCCACGGTGTGCCATACCAAACATGACATCTTGTACACCTTGTTTGCTTGCATGACGAATAATTTCTTTCATCAATGGAATAAAGGCATCACTTCCCTCTAAAGAGAAACGTTTTGCCCCTGGGAATTTTGCACCGAGATAACGCTCTAAGCCATCTGCAGCGGTCAACTCACTTAATAAGTTAATTTTTTCTTCTTTGGTAAAGAGCGGTTTATTTAATTGGCTTTCTAATTTACTTTGTAGCCAACTTTTTTGCTCCATATCCTGAACATGCATAAACTCAAGACCAATTGAGCCACAATAGGTCTCTTTCAGCATTTCAGCTAAATCACCTAATTTGATGTTATCGCGATGATAGACGTAATGATTAATATTGAAGGTTTCATTGAGATCTTGTTCGGTAAAACCGTGATAACGGTAATCCAATTCAGGTACGGTGGATACTTTCCAGCGATAATAATTGATTGGGTCAAGTTTCGCTTCTAAATGACCGCGGAAGCGATACGCATTGATAAATTGGAGGACTTTAACTAATTTGGCACTGGCTTCTGGATCGATAACCGTCACAGCTTCTGTTGTATTTTCTCTCGCTAAGCGACGGAAATAATCACGGACTGGTGAATGTGGTTGCTCTACTGCGGTTGTTTTCGGCAATGCATCAAATGTGGCACGCCAGCTTTCATCGACTGAAGATGGGTCTTCTAAATAACGTTCGTATAATTCCTCAATATACGATTGATTAGAACCACCTAAAGCGGTTGAAGCCAACCATTCATCAAAGGCATTGTAATGCTGCATATCTACCCCTTGTATTACATGATGTTGTCTGCCCATTATACATAGGATAAAAAAAGAAATAATCCTCAAATCACACTTTGTTACAATTTTGTGATCTACTTCAATAAAAAAACCGCACATAAAGTGCGGTCTGTTTTATCTGAGTTTTCTTAGAAACTTAAGAATGGGGTGATTTTTTCAATTGTAGCTTCACCGATACCATCAATATTTGAAAGCTCGGCAGCACTTTTGATTTTGCCCACTTTGTTACGGTAATCAATAATCGCTTGTGCTTTTTTCTCACCGATGCCAGAAAGTTTTTGTAATGTTTCTGCATCTGCTTTATTGATATTTACTTTAGCAGAAGAAGCCACTTTCTCTTTAGCTGGCTCTTTTGTTGAAGTCGCTTTTTCTTTTAAAGCAGATGCCTTCTCTTTTACTGCATCTTTTGCAGAAGTTGCTTTATCTTTCATTGCATCTTTCGCAGATGTTGCTTTATCTTTCATTGCATCTTTCGCAGATGTTGCTTTATCTTTCATTGCATCTTTCGCAGATGTTGCTTTTTCTTTAGCTTCAGTTACTTTATCTAATGCATTTGATTTTGTTGAACTCGCACTATCAGTCATTGATTTAAGCTTATCATTTGCCGCATTTTTCACGTCAGCTTTTGTACTTTCAACCATTGATTTTGAATTAGTTACGACTGATTCTTTTGTTGGTAATACAGATGTATTCGTTGCCAATACAGAACCAGATACGGCTAATGCAAGTGATGTTAATGTTAAAAGTGATTTTAAAGATTTCATAAAAACTCCTGTTTTGTTATTAATAGGCTCGACAAGCGAACCTGTATGCTAAGACTTATCTTAAGAAAATTAGTTCAAAACAAAAAACGCTCCAAATAAGGAGCGTCTTTAAATTTAACACTGACTAGTCATCGCTTGAGAAGATAGAAAGTAATCTTAATAAGCTAATGAATAAGTTGTAAATTGATACATAAATACTCACTGTTGCACGAATATAGTTTGTTTCGCCACCGTGAATAATATTGCTAGTTTCATAAAGGATTGTCATTGTTGAGAACACCACAAACAATGCGCTGATCCCTACCGCTAATGCTGGAATTTGGAAGAAGAAACTTGCCACGATTCCTAACAATAACACGATAAATAATGAGAAAATCGCGGTAGAAAGGAAAGACATATCTTTCTTCGTTGTAAGCACATAAGCTGAACAAGCAAAAAAGACGATTGCTGTACCTGCGAAAGCAAGCATAATCAAATCTTCCATTCCTCTCGCCACATACATGTTTAAAATTGGCCCAATGGTATAGCCCATAAATCCAGTGAACGCAAATGCAGCTAAGATTCCCCACGCACTATTTGCTAAACGGTTTGTGACAAAAAGTAAACCGTAAAAACCTACAAGTAACACGATAAGATTTGGATAAGGCAAGTTTAAGCTCATAGAGATATAAGCAACAACTGCCGAAAATGCCATCGTTAATCCCAATAAGAAATAGGTGTTACGTAGCACTTTATGTGTGCTAAGTAGTGATTCTTCCTGTGAATTAACAACAATGCGAGATTGCATAAAAGCTCCTTATTTTACAAAGAATAAAGTTGATGAAACATCAATCCGTAAAGTAAGGGCTATAGGTCAAAAAGTCAATGGTAAATCAAGAATTTGTTTTAATTTTTAAATTTAGGAAGGTAAAAGTGCGGTCAACTTTTAAAGTTATTTTTTATATGCGTTATAGTGAATAAATTAACTTACTCAACAAGCTGAATTACATTATAATGAGCATTCTATTTACTCCACATCATGGACATTATATGAACAGCAAAAAATCTTATCTCGCTATTTTTGGCATCATTCTCGCAGTTGGATTGATGGCATCAGCGTTTATCTTAGGTAATCAATTTAAAAATTTACGCCAGACCGGCTCTATTTCAGTTAAGGGCTTGGCAGAAAGCCATTACACCTCAACACAAGGAACATGGGTTATTCGTGTAAGCGGTTGGGGTCCAACATATAATGATGCAATGGCAGCGAATCAAAAAAACTTGAATGAAGCCGTTCGTTTCCTTAAAGCACAAGGTTTCGCTGATGAAAATCGAGAAATCACAGAATTAGATGTTTCTACTCATACTGACTATTATGAAAATGAAAAAGGTGAAACCAAAAGTAGAGACAATGGCTTTGATGCATCAAGAGCAATCAGAATTTCAACCAAAGAACTGACTAAGTTACAAAAAGCACTCACCAATATTCACCAATTAGTTGCCAACAACCAAGACATTAGTTTTGGTGATCCAAACTATTACTTAGAAAATCTTGAACAAATTAAACGTGAATTAATTTCAAAAGCCACACAAGATGCACATGTTCGTGCTGAAGAGTTTGCGAAAACCAGTAATGTAAAAGTTGGCGTATTAAAATCCGCTTCACAAGGGCCATTCTACATTCAAGCGCCAAATCCTGATGCCGATGACTCTAGCGATTACACTGGTAGCTACGACACTAGCACTATTGAGAAAAAAGCGCGCTTAGTCGTGACCATTGAATATGCAATTGAATAATCATTTACTATTAACTAAACATTCATAAAGACAAAGTGCGGTCAATTTCATCATTAAATTTGACCGCACTTTCTTTTAACAAGGAATAAGCTATGCAACTCCCTACTCTAAAATCCGCAAAATTAATTCGCCGCTATAAGCGTTTTTTGACTGATATTGAATTACCAAACGGTGAAGTGATCACGATTCATTGTGCAAATACTGGTGCAATGACTGGCTGTGGTGAAAAAGGTGATACCGTTTGGTACTCTCATTCTGATAGCCAAACTCGCAAATATCCACACAGTTGGGAATTGACTCAATTAGCAAATGGCCAACTTGTTTGTATCAATACGCACAGATCCAACCAGTTAGTCTTTGAAGCCTTGCAAAATAAACAAATCAAAGAACTCGCTATGTATGATGAAATTTATCCTGAAGTGAAATATGGTGAAGAAAATAGCCGTATCGACTTCTTACTTAAAGGTGAGGGCTTGCCAGATTGTTATGTTGAAGTGAAATCCATCACCTTCGTAAAAGGTACATTAGGAATGTTTCCCGATGCGGTGACTACTCGTGGACAAAAACATGTTCGTGAGCTTTTAGCCATGAAAAAACAAGGACATCGAGCGGTTGTCCTCTTTGCTGGATTACATGATGGTTTCGATCGTTTTAAAATCGCTGAGTTTGTAGATCCTGAATATGATCGACTTTTAAAAGACGCAAAATCTCAGGGCGTTGAAGCTTATGCTTATGCGGGAAAATTTGACATTTCAGATGGAATTCCGACCGCACTTTCTCTCACTAAAAGTGTACCTTACATCGATTAAAAAAATAATTGAGAATTATTTGCATTTTGTTGTTGACAAGGTATTTGATAATAGTTATCATCTAGCCATTCCAAAAACAAACAGATAATCACTCCAACTTCACGCCTATTTCCCCACAAATAGGCGTTTTTTTTCATCTCAATCTTTTCATTTCAGCCATATTCTCTATAATGTAGCCTTTAATATTAAAATAACATTAGGAAATAGAATGACTGATATTAATACCGTTCTCGCAGAACTAAAACGCGGTACTGATGAGATTCTTTCTGAAGCGGATTTAATCGAAAAACTAAAAGAAAATCGCCCACTTAAAATTAAACTTGGTGCAGACCCTACTGCTCCAGATATTCACTTAGGGCATACCGTGGTATTAAACAAACTTCGTCAATTCCAACAATTAGGCCACGAAGTCTATTTCTTAATCGGTGATTTCACTGGCATGGTCGGCGACCCATCGGGCAAAAATACCACTCGCCCACCGCTTAGCCGTGAAGACGTGCTTCGCAATGCGGAAACCTATAAAGAACAGATTTACAAAATTCTAGACCCACAAAAAACGAAAATCGTATTCAACTCTGAATGGTTGGGTAAATTGGGTACTGAAGGAATGATCCGTTTAGCAAGCAACTACACTGTAGCGCGTATGCTAGAACGTGATGATTTCAAAAAACGTTTTGGTAACAATCAACCTATCGCAATTCACGAATTTATTTATCCTTTATTACAGGGTCATGACTCTGTTGCTTTAGAAGCAGACGTGGAACTTGGTGGTACAGACCAAAAATTCAACTTACTTGTTGGTCGTGAATTACAAAAATCATCCGGTCAGAAACCACAAGTAGCGATTACGCTTCCATTACTTGTTGGTTTAGACGGTGAGAAGAAAATGTCTAAATCATTAGGCAACTACATCGGCGTGACAGATGCACCAAGCGATATGTTCGGTAAAATCATGTCGATCTCGGATGACTTAATGTGGGATTGGTACAACTTACTTTCTTTCCGTCCACTCACTGAGATTGCTGAATTAAAAGCAGAAGTAGCAAATGGTAAAAACCCACGTGATGTGAAGATTTTACTAGCCAAAGAAATCATTGCACGTTTCCATGATGAAGCAGCGGCAGAGGCGGCTGAACAAGAATTTATTAACCGTTTCCAAAAAGGTGCGATGCCGGATGAAATGCCTGAATTCACCTTTGAAGGCGAAATTGGTTTAGCCACCTTATTAAAAGAAGCAGGACTGGTTCCTTCTACTTCTGAAGCGATTCGCTCAGCGAAGCAAGGTGGTGTTAAAATCAATGGAGAAAAAGTCGAAGACATGAAAGCCAATGCACCAAAAGGCACGAATGTTTACCAAGTCGGTAAACGTAAATTCGCACGCGTAACCATCGCATAAAACACCTATGAAAATGACCGCTCTTTTTAAGTGCGGTTATTTTTTAACTGATATCCACAATAGAAGGAAAATATATGAGCCCAAAAATCTGGGTAACCGGTGATGCGGTTGTCGATCTTATTCCTGACGGTGAAAATCATTATTTACGCTGTGCCGGTGGTGCGCCTGCAAATGTGGCAGTTGGTGTCGCGCGTTTAGGCAGCCCGAGTGCTTTTATTGGTCGTGTAGGTAATGATCCGCTTGGCCAATTTATGCAAGATACCTTAAATGCGGAAAATGTGAATACACAACATATGATTTTAGATCCGCAACATCGCACCTCTACAGTTATCGTCGGCTTAGATAATGGCGAACGTAGCTTTACCTTTATGGTAAACCCAAGTGCGGATCAGTTTTTACAAGCTAGTGATTTACCCCCATTCCAACAAGGTGAATGGCTGCATTGCTGCTCTATTGCGCTGATTAATAATCCATCACGCGAAGCAACTTTCGAAGCCATTCGTCGTATTAAAGCCGCTGGCGGTTTCTTCTCTTTTGATCCAAATCTACGTGAATCGCTTTGGTCAAGCTTAGAAGAAATGAAAACCGTGGTAATGGAAGCGGTTGCATTAGCTGACGTATTGAAATTCTCTGAAGAAGAATTAACGCTTTTGACTAATACTGACAGCCTTGAAAAAGCCTTTGAAAAAGTGACCGCACTTTATCCTGAAAAATTGATTATCGTGACTTTAGGTAAAGATGGTGCACTCTATCACTTAGAAGGTAAAAAAGATGTAATTGCTGGAAAAACCTTACAACCGGTTGATACAACAGGCGCAGGTGATGCCTTCGTTGGTGGTCTGCTTGCAGGTCTTTCACAGCATCCAAACTGGAAGGAAAATGATGTGCTTGTGCAAATTATCCGTCAAGCCAATGCATGTGGAGCCCTTGCAACAACAGCAAAAGGGGCGATGTCTGCGCTACCCAATAAAGCACAATTAGCAGCCTTCCTAGCCAACTAAGGAGCAAAGGTGCAAATTATTGCACCTTTTATTTATGAAGATAATTTAGGAGATATTTATGAAACTTTGGTATTCCAACTCTAGCCCTTATGCAAGAAAAGCCCGTGCCGTAGTACAATATCATCAATTACAAGATCGTGTTGAATTACTTCTCACAACAAGTGGTTTAGATAAGAATTCACCACATAATTTAGACAATCCTCTTGGTCGTTTACCTGCATTACAACGAGAAAATGGTGAGTGGCTTTATAATAGTTCTCTGATTGCAGAATATCTTGATAACATCGGTACGCAATCTTCACTTTATGGGAACAAAGAGACACGTTGGGAAATTCTCCGTTTACATTATTTAGCAGATGGTATTTTAGAGAATGAAATATCCGTAGCACCTGAAAAATGCCTTCGTCCACAAGAGCAATGGTGGCTTGAACGTCATCAGCAAATTTTTGACCGCACTGAGCGAAGCTTAATTGAACTAAAAAAAGCCATTGATAGTTTTGGTAAAGAATTAAATATCGGCACATTGAATGCCGTATGTGCAATTGATTTTCTATTATTTCGCGATGCTTGGACTCATGCGTCACAACATGAAACCATCAAATCATTAAAAACATGGGCTGAAGCAATGAATCAACGCTATGATTGCTTAAAAAATACCTTACCAAAATAAGATTGAATTATGATTATTTTCAATAATGGCAAATACAAAAGTATTCTAGCTGCAGAAAAAGGCGAACTTGCGGAAATTGCTCAAACTGTGCAAAAAGACAAGGATTTCCGACCGCACTTTCATATTACCCCACCAACTGGCTTGATGAATGATCCAAATGGTTTGATCTTTGATGGTGAAAAGTATCATCTGTTCTACCAATGGTTTCCATTCGATGCAATTCACGGGATGAAACATTGGAAGCATTTAATCACGAAAGATTTCCAACATTATCAATCAGCAGATGATCTGATTCCTTGTGAGCTTTTTGAGTCTCACGGCTGTTATTCGGGTGGTGCTTTAAAAGTCGGTGATAAATTAGCCATGTTCTACACCGGCAATACTCGTCGTCCAAGTGATAATCAACGCGTGCCTTATCAAAATTTAGCGATTTTTGATCTTAATGGGAAGTTGCTTAGCAAACGTCCGTTAATTGAAAATGCGCCAGAAGGTTATACCGAGCATGTTCGCGATCCTAAACCGTATTTAACTAAAGACGGCAAAATCCGTTTTATCTGCGGCGCACAGCGAGAAAACCTCACGGGAACAGCCATTATTTTTGAAATGGATAATCTTGAAGGTACGCCTCGCTTATTAGGTGAGCTTTCCTTACCTGCTTTTGACAATACAAACGTGTTTATGTGGGAATGCCCTGACCTATTGAAGCTCGGTGATAAAGATGTCTTTATTTGGTCGCCACAAGGTAAAGATCGGGAAGCACATCAATTCCAAAATAATTATCATGCGACTTATGCTGTGGGGAAATTAACGGATTTAACCTTTGAAGCAGAATATATCGGCGAATTAGATCAGGGTTTTGATTTCTATGCACCACAAACATTTGCTGGCTTAGATAATCAAGCTTATGCTGTTCTTTTTGGTTGGATTGGTTTGCCAGATTTAACTTACCCAACAGATAAATTTAAATGGCATTCAGCTTTAACTTTACCAAGAGAATTGCGTTTAGAAGGGACGAAAATTTATCAACGTCCGATTGCTAAAATAGACGAAAATCTAACCGCACTTTCAGCGCTTCATCTTGATGAAAAAGCGGATATTGCTAATTTAGATCGTGCTTATGTAAAATTTGAGATAAATAACCAAGCCTTTGACTTAACCTTCTTCCAAAATGAAAAAGGACAATCACTGCGCCTATCTTATGAAAATGGCTTGATCTGCTTAGATCGCAGTCAAAGCGAACAAACGGAATTAATGGAAAAATTCGATACAAAACGTTTCTGCGAAATTGAAAATCTGCAGACTGTTGAAATTTTCTTTGATCGCTCAATTATTGAAATTTTCTTGAATCACGGTGAAAAAGTCATGACATCAAGATTTTTCATTGAGAACAGAGAGAATACAATAACCAGTAATCGCCCGTTAGATTTAATGATCAGTTATTTACCGGCTATTCAATATGACAAATAATCAACTCAAGTGCGGTTAAAATTAACCGCACTTTTATTTCCAACTATGTTCTTTTATTAAAATTAATGACTATGTTTGCTCAACAACAAAATGCAACACCATCTAATCTTGTAGCCTTCAATTTTCTATTGATCGCCTTTTTAACGGGGATTGCATCTGCGTTTCAAACGCCGACCTTGAGTTTATATCTCTCTCAAGAGATTCAAGTTTCACCTTTTTTTGTGGGCTTATTCTATTCAGTCAATGCCATTATTGGCATTATCTTGAGCCAAATTCTCGCGAAATATTCTGATAAGCAAGATGACCGTCGCAAAGTGATGATTGTTTGCTGTTTGATTGCTGTGCTTGGCTGTCTGATTTTTGCTTATAGCCGAAATTATTATGTGTTGATTATTATCGGCACAACGCTATTAGGACTAGGTTCATCTGCCAATCCGCAATCTTTTGCTTTAGCGCGAGAATATGCTGAAAGTAGTCATCGTGAAGCGGTGATGTTCACCACAATTATGCGAACTCAAATCTCATTGGCTTGGATTGTTGGGCCACCGCTTTCTTTTTTCATTGCGTTAAACTGGGGCTTTGATTACATGTATTTGGTGGCAGGTTCTGCCTTTTTACTATGTGCAGGCATCAGCAAATTATTGCCAAAAATTCCTCGTCAAAGTGCGGTTAAAAATCAAGAGGTTTTAGACAATACGCCACCAAGAAAAAGTGTGATTTACTTGTTCATCGCTAACCTATTACTTTGGACCTGTAACAGCATGTATCTCATTAATATGCCATTATTTGTGATAAATGAATTACATTTAAACAAAGAACTGGCGGGAACATTAATGGGGACGGCTGCGGGATTGGAAATTCCTGTGATGATATTTGCGGGCTATCTCACCAAATATTTCAGTAAAAAGCGCTTGATGATGATTGCTTTAGTTTCAGGTTTAGCTTTCTACTCAAGCTTATTATTTGCAGATCAAACTTGGCAGCTTATCGGGTTACAAATGCTTAATGCGATTTTTATTGGTATTACTGCTACCATTGGCATGGTGTATTTCCAAGATTTAATGCCGACTAAAATGGGCACGGCTACAACTCTATTCAGTAATGCAGCAAAAAGTAGTTGGATTATTGGTGGACCGATTGCGGGTATTATTGCGGAAATTTGGCACTACAACTCTGTTTTTTATGTCGCTGTGGCACTAATTTTTATCAGCGTAGGCTGTATGTGGAAAGTCAAATCAGTTTAATGAAAATAAAAAAGTGCGGTCAATTTTGACCGCACTTTTACTTTACATTATCTTAGCGCCATGCTTTGAATTGGTTAATCAATCCATTGGTTGAGCTATCATGGCTTGAGACTTTCTCTTTATCTGCCAATTCAGGAAGAATTCGATTCGCTAATTGTTTACCTAATTCCACGCCCCATTGGTCGAAACTGAAGATATTAAAAATCACACCTTGTGTAAAAATTTTGTGTTCATACATGGCAATTAATGCACCAAGAACAAATGGTGTCATTTTTTGCACTAAAATAGAGTTGGTCGGTTTGTTACCGGTAAAGACTTTAAATGGCACAATGTCTTTTACCTCATCTAAAGATTTACCCGCTTTCACAAATTCTGCTTCGACTTCTTCTTTGGTTTTACCAAATGCAAGCGCTTCAGTTTGTGCAAAGAAGTTTGATAACAATTTGCTGTGATGATCACCTAATGGATTATGGCTTTGTGCTGGTGCGATAAAGTCACAAGGGATTAACATCGTACCTTGGTGAATCAATTGATAGAATGCATGCTGGCCGTTTGTACCCGGTTCACCCCAAATAATTGGGCCAGTTTGATAATCACGGATAACATTGCCATTACGATCAACATATTTACCGTTTGATTCCATATTACCTTGTTGGAAATAAGCAGCAAAACGGTGTAAATATTGGTCATAAGGTAAAATTGCTTCAGTTTGTGCACCAAGGAAGTTGGTATTCCATAAGCCTACTAACGCTAATGTCGCTGGGATATTTTTTTCTAATGGTGCAGTACGGAAATGTTTATCCATTTCATGCGCACCTCTTAATAGTGCTTCAAAATTATCAAAGCCGATTGAAAGTGCGATAGAAAGACCGATTGCAGACCATAAAGAATAACGGCCACCAACCCAATCCCAGAACTCAAACATATTATTGGTATCAATACCGAATTCTGCTACCGCTTTACCATTGGTAGAAAGTGCTGCGAAGTGTTTTGCCACCGCGCTGCTATCTTTCGCTGCCGCCAATAACCAATCACGCGCAGAATTCGCATTGGTCATGGTTTCTTGTGTGGTAAAGGTTTTAGATGCGACTAAGAAAAGTGTGGTTTCAGGATTTACCTTTTTCAACGTTTCAGCGATATGTGTACCATCTACGTTTGAAACGAAGTGCATATTCAAGTGATTTTTATAAGGACGAAGCGCTTCAGTCACCATATAAGGCCCCAAGTCTGAACCACCGATACCGATATTCACCACATCAGTAATTGCTTTCCCAGTATAACCTTTCCACTCACCTGAAATCACACGATCACAGAAAGCGCTCATTTTCGCTAACACAGCATTCACTTCCGGCATCACATCCTTGCCATCTACATAGACAGGTGTATTTGAACGGTTACGAAGTGCGGTGTGTAATACGGCTCGATTTTCTGTACGATTAATTTTCTCACCTGTAAACATAGCATTAATTGCTTCATCTAATGCAGATTCTTTGGCTAATTGACGAAGCAATTTGAGGGTTTCTTGGTTAATTTTATTTTTTGAAAAATCCACTAAGATTTGATTTTCAAAACCTAAAGAATAATCGTTAAAACGATTTTGTTCTTGTTTGAACAAATCAGCAATCGTGGTATTAGCCAGCTGAGATTGATGAGCTTCAAGTGCTTTCCAAGCTTGTGTATTGGTTGGGTTGATGTTTTTCATGAATATTTCCTTTAAAAAATTAAATTCTTTACATTTTTGCTTTCTTGCAAAAACAATTAATCGACATATTCTGTTATAACACGAGGGGTCAATTTTGTAATCAATTCATAGCTTAAAATACCACTGTATTTAGCTACCGTTTCAATTGGTAATTCCTTACCCCATAAGATCACTTCATCACCGACTTTATCTTGGCTATCTGGACCTAAATCCACCGTCAGCATATCCATTGAAACGCGACCAACAATAGGAACAATTCGACCGTTTAGATAAACTGGCGTACCTTCTGGCACATCACGCGGATATCCATCACCATAACCAATGGCAACCACGCCAATTTTAGTATCTTTCGGACTGGTCCAAATACCGCCATAGCCAACAGGCTCCCCTTTTTTATGCTCACGTACAGAAAGCAAAGATGACGTTAAATTCATCACGGGAGTTAAACCAAATTCAGCACCTACAGTATCTGTTGGTGAAATGCCGTACATAATAATCCCTGGGCGAATACAATCTAAATGGGCTTCTGGCCAGAATAGAATCCCACCTGATGCGGCAATGGTTCGCTCTCCCTCTTTATTTTTTGTGGCTTGAAGAAAACGATCTAACTGAACTTGAGTGTAATCTGAATCTAACTCATCAGCACGGCTAAAATGACTCACAAAACCTAAGTGCGGTTGAATTTGAGGAAGTTTTTTCAGCTCTTGATAAAAACAATCCACTTCATCAAGCGACACACCTAAACGGTGCATACCGGTATCAATTTTTAACCAGACTTTAATTGGACTTGGTACTACAGCTCGTTTTAATGCTTCAAGCTGTTCACGGTTATGAACCACCGTCTCAATATTATTTACTGCAATAATAGGCAGATCTTTTTCATCAAAAAAGCCTTCTAGCAATAAGATCGGTTTAATAATACCGTTAGAGCGTAACGATAACGCCTCTTCTAAACGAGCCACAGCAAAGCAGTCCACCATGCTTTCTAAAGCGGATGAGACAAATACCACGCCGTGACCATATGCGTTTGCTTTTACCACGGCAATAATTTTGCTGTGTGGTGCTTTTTCTTTAATAACTTGTAAATTATGTTTTAAGGCAAGCGAACTGATTTTCGCTGTTGCCGGTTTTACGTTCATTTTTCTAATCCGTTATCTCTTGCCTAATAATCATCTCTGTATTCACGCTGTTCGGCAAGGTTATCAAAGCGTGAGAATTGACCGTTAAATGCTAAACGTACACGTCCAATCGGACCGTTACGTTGTTTACCAATAATGATTTCAGCAACACCTTTATCTTCAGAATTATCGTTATACACTTCGTCACGATAGATGAACATAATCAAGTCAGCATCCTGTTCAATAGAGCCTGATTCACGCAAGTCCGAGTTTACTGGGCGTTTATCTGCACGTTGTTCCAACGTACGGTTAAGCTGGGAAAGAGCTACAACGGGGACTTCTAATTCTTTCGCTAAGGCTTTTAAAGAACGTGAAATTTCAGCAATCTCTAAGGTTCGGTTATCTGAGAATGCCGGTGCACGCATTAATTGAAGGTAATCCACCATAATCATGCTCAAACCATTGTTTTCGCGGTATACACGACGTGCTCGAGAGCGCAATTCTGTTGGGGTTAAGCCAGATGAATCATCAATATAAAGATTGTTTTTTTGCTTAAACATCCCAAACACGCTGGCAATTTTGCTCCATTCCGTTTCATCCAAGTTTTGGCCTGTACGAATTTTGGTTTGATCCACGCGAGCAAGAGAGGCAATCATACGCATCATGATTTGTTCAGCCGGCATCTCTAAACTGAATACCAACACAGGCTTATCACTTGCCATAGCAGCATTTTCACAAAGGTTCATTGCAAACGTGGTTTTACCCATAGAAGGACGTGCAGCGACAATGATGAGGTCTGAAGGTTGTAGCCCTGCTGTTTTCTTATCTAAGTCAACAAAGCCCGTTGTGACCCCTGTCACACCACTATGATTTTCAAGCTTACTTAAGGTATCAATTCGAGCAATAGTACTTTCCAACACGCTGATCACATTTTGTGGCCCTTCAGTTGAAGAACTGCGTTTTTCAGCAATAGCAAACACTTCTCTCTCGGCTTCATCTAACACCATTTTGATGTCTTTGCCTTTCGGAGAATAGCTGTTTTCTGCAATACGATTTCCCACTGCAATAAGCTCACGCAAAATCGCTTTTTCACGTACGATTTCAGCATAAGCCAAAATATTAATGGCATTTGGGGTGTTATTAGAAAGATCAGCTAGATAAGCAAAACCGCCTACGGAATCGCTAATACCTTTTGCTTTAATGGCTTGATCAAGGGTGATTAAATCAATCGGTGTTTGATTACGCATTAATTCTTCCATGGTTTGGAAGATTGCTTTATGCGCAAAAGTATAAAAATCCTCAGCGATCACTCTTTCTGCAATACCATCCCAATGTTGATTACTCAACATGATGCCACCAAGTACGGCTTGTTCAGCTTCAGTGGAATGAGGCGGGATGCTAACTTGTTCAGTTTTCTGATCAGGTGATTGGATTTGTCTTTGTGATGCCATAAGGATTTCAATTTAAACTAAAAAACTGTGCTTATGATACCGCAAATACGAGGTGGTTTTAAGAAAAAAGTGCGGTCAATATTTTCAATATTTTAGATATAAAAAAACGGTGGAAAAATCCACCGCTCTTTTTTATTCATGAATGTTGATTATTCAACTGTTAAAGTACGACAAACGTTAGTTGTACCTTCTGATTCATCACCTTGTGTTAATAAAACAAGATCACCTGAAACTAAATAACCTTTTTCTTTTAATAGGTTAATCGCTGCTTTTGCACCTGCAGAGCTACGAGATTCACCATCAAAATGAACTGGAGTGACACCGCGGTATAATGCGCAACGGTTTAATGTTTCTTGAACACGAGAAAGTGCAAAGATTGGTAAACCAGAGCTGATGCGTGACATTAATAATGGTGTACGACCAGAGTGGCTTAATGTAATGATTGCTGCAATACCGCTTAAGTGGTTTGCTGCATACATTGCAGACATTGCTACTGATTCTTCAATATCTCTGAACTCACGATCTAAACGGTGATGAGAAATATTGATGCTAGGCATTTTTTCTGCACCTAAACATACGCGTGCCATTGTCGCTACAGTTTCAGCTGGATATTGACCTGCTGCAGTTTCCGCTGAAAGCATTACCGCATCGGTACCATCTAATACCGCATTTGCCACGTCCATTACTTCTGCACGAGTTGGCATTGGGTTGCTGATCATTGACTCCATCATTTGAGTTGCTGTAATAACTGCACGGTTTAATTGACGTGAACGACGAATTAATTTTTTCTGTACGCCAACTAATTCAGGGTCACCGATTTCAACACCTAAGTCACCACGTGCAACCATGATCACATCAGAAGCAAGGATAATATCATCCATTGATGCCTCATCAACTACGGTTTCAGCACGTTCAACTTTAGCAACGATTTTCGCTTCTAAACCCGCTTGTTTTGCTAACTCACGTGCATAGTTTAAGTCTGCACTTGAACGTGGGAAAGATACCGCTAAGTAATCTACACCGATACGAGCTGCAGTGATGATATCTGCTTTATCTTTTTCAGTTAATGCATCTGCAGATAAGCCACCACCTAATTTGTTGATCCCTTTATTGTTTGATAATGGACCACCAACAGTCACTTCAGTAAATACTTTTGCACCTTCTGTAGAAAGTACTTTTAATTGAACACGGCCGTCATCCAATAAAAGAATATCGCCAGGAACAACATCTTGTGGAAGAGTTTTATAGTCTAAACCAACAGCTTCTTGATTACCCTCACCTTTTGGTAATTCCGCATCAAGAATAAATTTATCGCCAACATTTAAGAAAATTTTGCCGTCTTTAAAAGTAGAAACACGAATTTTAGGACCTTGTAAGTCACCTAAAATTGCCACGGTTTTACCTAATTTTTTCGCGATCGAACGAACACGCTCAGCACGCTCAATATGATCATCTGGTGTACCGTGAGAAAAGTTCATACGTACAACATTAGCGCCTGCTGCGATAATTTTTTCAAGATTGTTATCGCGGTCTGTAGCTGGACCCATTGTACATACAATCTTCGTTCTTCTTAATTTTCTAGACATTATCTAAACTCCACAAATAGTTACAATTTAAAAAAGCTTTTTTAATTTCGGCTCATCCGAGATAAAAACTATCGCGCATTATACGCTTAAACCACTGCAAAATCAAAACAAGCACTGAGAGTTTTTGCAACAAATTTTGGTTATTTTTTTAGCAGCTAAATTTAACTTAAAACAAATCCCCTTGTTTTCATCATTAAAACTGTTTATCATCTGCCACATCCTTTACGCGACTATAGCTCAGTTGGTTAGAGCACCACCTTGACATGGTGGGGGTCACTGGTTCGAGTCCAGCTAGTCGCACCATATTACAATCCCAAGCCTTTTAGCTTGGGATTTTTTCTTTTTATCCCCTGTTTAATTTGAATAAATTTTTTCTGAATAAATCACACCTATAAATGAAAATAATTTGCATTGATCGACGAAAACGTTTTCGCTATACTTGCAACTCTTTTATTATCTATCGGGTTATATATCGGAAAACAATTATGAAATTTAAATTAAGCCTTATTTCAACCGCACTTTTAGCGAGTTTCTCCGCTTCTACTTTTGCAGAAACTGAACAAGCCGCAAATACAAACACCGAAGTGCTTGAGCAAATCAATGTTCAAGATACGGGGATTAAACAAAATGGTTATCAAACAACCGGGACATCCGTTGTATCGAAAGCTGAAGTGCCTGTATTCGACACGCCAAACACAGTAAATATTCTTTCGACCAAGCTACTAGAAGATCGCAAACCTGAATCACTCATTGATGCACTTTATAATGTCAGTGGTGTTAGTCAAGCAAATACTTTAGGTGGTATGTTTGACTCTATTCAAAAACGTGGTTTTGGTGGAAACCGTGACAACTCAATTATGCGTAACGGTTTACAAGCTGGCCCAGCTAAAAACTTTAGCGCGACAACTGAAACCGTTGAAGTTTTAAAAGGACCTGCATCTGTATTATGGTATTCAAGATCCAGGTGGTGTAGTTAATATCATTACTAAAAAACCACAACAAACGCCACGTTATGTCGTTGGTGGAACCTTAGGTAATCATAGCCTGTGGGGAACGCAATTAGATTTTACTGGTGGGTTAGGAAATGGTTTTGCTTACCGCTTTATTTATGACAAACAAGAAAAAGACTACTGGCGTAATTTTGGCAAAGTGAAAAATACCACTTACGCACCATCACTTTCTTGGGAAAATGATAAAACTAAAGTACTTCTTTCTTATGAGCACAAAGATATTCTTGAGCCATTTGATCGTGGTACAAATCTTTTAACGGCAACTAATGCATTACCCGATATTCCTGTATCGCGTCGTTTAGATGAACCAAATAATGAAACTACAGCAAAAACCGATAACATTGATTTCAAAATCGAACACAAATTGAGTGACGGTTGGAAATTAAATGCGGGTTATAGCTATGCTCGTTACAAATATTTCTACGATCAAGCTCGTATTACAAATATTAACGTTAAGACACGTACAGCCAGCCGTGCGATTGAACAGCAACAAGGCGATCAACGCGTTCATAGCGGTACATTAAATATCGTTGGTGAATTTGGTATTGGTGATATCGCTAACCGCTTTGTAGCAGGTATTGATGCAATGCGTAATATTCGTGATCTTGGTCCTATTTATAACCAAGGCATCATGAATTCTGATATCAATATTGATAATCCAAACTATACCAGCCCTGTTGCAGCACATAAAAATGGTAACGGCAACGCCTATCAATATAACTATCTCAAAACTGTTGGTATTTATATTCAAGATACCGCCTACTTTACAGATAACTTTATCATGACGGGTGGCTTACGTTATGAGTATTTTGATCAATTTGCAGGACGTCACTGCTTAAATGCAGCAAACTGTAAAAAAGGTCAAAATCTAACCAAAACCGGAAATACCGATCAGCACGATGGTAAATTATTGTATCAATTAGGTGCCGTATATAAATTTACGCCACATATTGCAACATTTGCGAACTACTCCGAATCTTTCCGTCCACAAATGAGTGTGGCAACACCTGTTAGCGGCGATTTAAAACCAGAACAAGGTAAATCTTTTGAAATTGGTGCAAAATACGAAAACTCAGGCTTTAATGCAACACTTGCATTATTCAATATCAGCAAACGCAATGTGGCTGAATCCGTTGGTTCTGGTTCAAATGCGCAATTGAATATCGTCGGCAAACAACGTTCTCGTGGGGTGGAATTTGATCTTAATGGTCAAATTACGGATAGTCTAAGCGTAGCGGCTAACTATACATACACCAAAGTAAAATCACTTGAAAATGAACTTTATCCTGATGCGGTAAATCAACAACTTTCAGGTGTACCAAAACATCAAGCTTCTCTATTCTTAGCTTACAACGTAGGTGAATTTGATTTTGGTAACATCCGTGTTGGTGGTGGTGCTCGTTATTTAGGTTCTTGGCATGCTTATAACAGTGATTACACAAAAGCATACAAATTACCTCATGCCGTGGTATATGATGCCTTTATTGCTTACGATACAAAAATCTCTGGCAAGAAAGTATCCTTCCAACTTAACGGTAAAAACTTAACAGATAAAACTTACTATCCATCTACCTCTGGTAACGCAACAAACACGTTAATCCCTGTTGCATTAGGTTATGGACGTGAATTTATCTTCAACACGAAAGTTGAGTTTTAATTGAGCGCACAATACGAGGGCGAATCATTTCGCCCTTTTTTCGTTTTTTACTTTATGGATAATCAATGAATTGGCAAACTGAACTTAACTCAAGTTTAAGCTGGATTTTGACCGCACTTTTCTGGGTAGTTTTATGCTTTAGCATGGTGATGATAGCATTAAAACAAACCTCATTTGGTCAAAAGTTTTGGCATATTGCATCTCCTTCGATTAATCGCCGTAACAGCATCAAAATCATCATTATGCTACTGGTGTTGTTTACCATGATTTTGTTAGAAGTGCGCTTTAGCGTACTCAACTCTTTTTTCTATAACGGGCTTTATAGCTCAATGCAGGAATTAGATGCGGACAAGTTTTGGTTCTTTGCAAAACTGAACGCACTCTTAGTATTAGTACAAGTTATCCACTCCATTGCCAATTATTTCTTACAGCAAGTATTTGAAATCCGTTGGTTGGAAAGCTTGAATAAAGTCCTTGTTAAACGATGGTTAGAAAATAAAAAATACTATCGCCTCAAATACGAAAAAGATCTGCCCGATAATATTGATCAACGTATTGAACAAGATGCACGTGAATTTATTAGTAGCACTGTCACTATTGTACGTGGCATGATTAATTCTGTTCTGACTACCATTGAATTTACCATCATCCTTTGGTCTCTCTGGCGTGTTAAGTCTTTTCGGATTAAATATCGAAAAAGGCGTCGTTTTCTTTATTTATGCTTTTATTATCCTTGCAACATTAATGTCCGTTTGGATTGGACATCCCTTAATTAAGCTGAACTTTAATAAAGAAAAACTCAATGGTGACTACCGTTATTCTTTAATTCGAGTGCGAGATAATGCAGAAAGTATCGCGTTCTATCAAGGTGAACAACAAGAACAGCATTTACTGAAAAACAAATTTGCTCAAATCATTCATAACCGTTGGGCAATTGTATTGAGAATGTTGGGATTAGACGGCTTTAATGGAAGTGTCACACGTGTTGCAAAACTCTTACCGCTAATGCTGCAAGCGCCTCGTTTTTTCACTGGACAAATCAAACTGGGCGATATGCACCAAACTGTGCAAGCATTTAACCGATTAATGACCGCACTTTCCTTCTTCCGTTTGTTCTATGAAGAATTTACGCTCTACCAAGCGCGTTTAAATCGTCTTTATGGTTTTATGACGAAATTGGATGAATTAGATCATTTAGAGGTTCATCAACCAATGAAATGTTCTAACCGTGTTGCGTTATCAAATTTTGGTATTAAAGATGACCAAGGCAGATTGTTGCTTAATAACTTAAATATTGAATTAAGAAATGGTGATGCTTTATTAATTCAAGGTCCATCTGGCACAGGGAAAACATCGCTATTAAAAGCGATGGCGGGGATTTATCCTTTTGAGACAGTGGGTCTGGTGGAACATCCTTGTGTGACCAGTTTATTCTTACCACAGCGTCCTTATATGCCACAAGGTACGCTACGTGAAGCGATTTGCTATCCGGATATCGATCCTTATCATCCTGAATTGGAAAAAACACTGGCTGATTGCTGTTTAGATAAATATCTTCATAGCCTTGATGTAGAGAACGATTGGCAAGCAATTTTGTCACCGGGTGAATTACAGCGTGTGGCATTTATTCGGATTTTACTGACGAAGCCTGAAGTGGTCTTTTTAGATGAAACCACATCAGCACTTGATGAGCCAACCGAGTACCTTCTTTATAAAACAATTAAAGAGCGCTTACCGAATATGATCATTCTAAGTGTCGGCCATCGTGGTACATTACATCAATTCCATAACAAGCAATTAGATCTAGCTGTCTGCATCGTCTAAATAACAAAAGGCTAAATTATATTTAGCCTTTTCTTTTTACTACGCCCGTACAATTGCTTAGAACTTGCACAATGCTTGCTACACACCCCAATCCCCCCTATAATTCCTCCAATTTTTCTAATTTCATTCTCACAATGTCAAATAAAACCATTGCCAAAAATACGCTATTTCTTTACATCCGAATGCTCTTCAATATGGGGGCGATGCTGTATATCTCTCGTGTGGTATTGCAGGTATTGGGTGTGGAAGATTTTGGTATCTACAACATTGTGATGGGTGTCGTGGTCTTATTTTCCTTTTTTAATGGCACAATGACCGCCACTACTCAGCGTTTTATTAACGTAGAAAAAGCCTCGAATGACATTCCACGTGTCAATAAAGTCTTTAATATTAGTATCTTAAATCACCTACTCATTATTTTTATCGTATTCGTGTTAGCCGAAACCGTCGGTTTATGGTTTTTAAATCACAAATTGGTGATCCCCGCTGAACGCTTGCAAGCCGCAAATATCGTTTACCAATTAGCATTAATTATTGCCCTTGTTGAAATCATCAAGGTGCCATTTAATGCCATGATTGTTGCACACGAGAAAATGGGATTCTATGCTTGGTTGGGATTAGGGGAAACCATTTTAAAACTGACCTCTGTCTTTATCTTAAGCCATATCACACATTACGATAAGTTGATTACTTATGGTTGCTTATTGCTTTCAGTCAGCTTAATTGTGCTCTCCCTTTATGTGTTATTCACTAAATATTATTTCAAAGAGGCCGCACGTTTCCACTTATATAAAGATTTAAGCAAAACTAAAGAAATGGTGAGTTTTTCCGGTTGGATGCTTATGGGGCAAGTCGCTTATGTGGGTTCAACACAAGGCTTGAATATGGTATCTAACCTATTCTTTGGCGTAGCAGTCAATGCAGCTGTCGCTATTGCGACTCAGGTAGAAGGTGCTGTTTATAGCTTTGTGAATAATTTCCAAATGGCGGCTAATCCGCAGTTAGTCCAGTCTTATGCAGCAAAAGATTATGATCGCAATCGCCAATTAATTCTTGGTATTTCAAAATATTCACTTTATTTAATGGCGATTCTCTCTGCGCCTGTATTGTATTTCACCCATACCTTACTGACATTTTGGTTAGGCGATCATCTTCCGCAATATACTGAACAACTTGTACAAGCTATTATTGCTTGCTTATTAATCAGCGCAATGGCTGGCGCATTTTGGATGAGTGCATTAGCCATTGGCACATCTACCGTAAAACAATACAATATCATCGTTGCGTTAATTGATCTTTGTACGGTGCCATTGGCTTATTATTTGTTCACACTAGGTTATAATCCAGTATTTGCCTTTGTGGGTAAATTTAGTACGATGGTCATCTCACAAATCTATCGATTATATTTTATTAATAAAAAAATTAAATTTAACCAAAAAGAATTTGTCTCATATTTAGTGAATGTCGGCGTGGTGTTTGGTCTGCTATTAGGTATCATCTATATATCAGATACTACCCGTAGCTATTCTTTATTGGAATTTATTGGACAATCCATCATCTTAGAAATGGTATTAATCTGTGTCATTTTAATCTTCGGATTAAACACAGCAGAAAAAAATTTCTTGTTTAGCTATTTAAAGAAAAGAGTAAAAAATGAATCAACTCCTTATTGATTTAAAAAATAAACTGAATCCTATTGTTGAACTGATCAAAGATAAAAACGACGTATTTTATTTTGACTACCCGCTTCATTTGAACGTGGGCGATTTATTGATTTATCACGGCACAGAACAATTTTTCAAAGATCTCCACATTAACGTGACCTTAAAACGCTGTGAATATGATTTAGATCTTAAAGAAGTCAAAGCAAAAATTACACCGAACACTACCATTCTTTTACATGGTGGTGGCAACTTTGGTGATCTTTATCCGCAGCATCAAAAGATCCGTGAAGAAATGGTGACCCATTTTCCGAATAATCGCATTATTGTGTTACCACAAACCGCTTATTTTAAGCACGAAGAAAATCTGCAAAAATCAGCCGCACTTTTCCGTAGCCACAGTGATTGCCATCTACTAGCTCGCGATGAAAGAACGGAGAACTTATTTGCACAATTTTCTGATCATGTTTATTTATCACCGGATATGGCACATCAGCTTTATGGCACGATGGAAACCAAGCAAGGCACAACGGGTGAACAACTTTATTTCTTGCGTAAAGACATTGAAGCAAGTGATGTAGAGAAAAATATCCTCGCGCAACTGCCCGCCAACAGCAATGTAAAAGACTGGGAAGACATTCTTTCAACCGAAGATGATGTGGTTTTAGCATTAAGTTGGCGAATGAGTAAAATGGCCAATAAATTTGGTTTAAGTTGGCTAAAAGATCTCTGCCATCAATTCTGGTATGCCTATACTCAGCACATTGTAAAACGTGTTGCGCAAGTATTCTTAGCGAACGACAAAGTGACCACAACTCGCTTACATGGTCATATTTTCTCTTGCTTGTTAGAAATTCCAAATCGTGTTTGCGATAACTCTTATGGTAAAAATAGCAGCTATGCGAAATTGTGGACTAAAGAGTTGGATTTTGTTGAATTGGATAAATAATGTTTGAATTGAAAAAACTCATTACCGCCATGATTCTTCCCCCATTTAATATTTTAATTTTGTGGGGGCTATCTCTTATTCTAGCTAAATTCAATTTTAAAAAATTAAGCCGAATTTCGACCGCACTTGGTTTCTCACTACTCTATCTTTTAAGTATTCCTTACACTGCACAAGTACTTAAAGACAGTCTCATTACTGAAGATCATTTAACACTGCAAGATTATCAACAAGCTCAAGCGATCGTTTTACTGGGTGGTGGTTTACGTGATAGCAAAGAGCTTTATGCGCCATTAGCTTCAACGGGTATTCAACTTGAACGCTTACGTTATGCCGCTTTCTTACAAAAAGAAACGCACTTGCCACTATTGATTACAGGGGCGAGTCCAACTGGTGCCATTGAGGCCAAAATCGCCGCAGAAGAGCTCCAAAACTTCTTTAATGTGCCAACTAAATGGATTGAACCTAAAGCACTTACCACCAAAGAAAATGCCCTTTTCACCAAACAAATATTGGAAAAAGAAGGTATTCATAAAATTATTTTAGTTACCAATGAATGGCATATGCAACGTGCAAAATTATTATTCCAACAACAAGGCTTTGATGTGTTACCTGCAAGTGTAGGTGAAGGCATTACGCCTGACAGTTATGGACTTAATATGATGCATTTTATTCCGCAAGGTGGCGCAATTACGAAAAATATGCAATTACTCAAAGAGTGGATTGGATATTGGAAAGAGCGCTAAAGTGCGGTCAAAAGATCACAAATTAGATAATGTTAAGAGGAAGAAAACATGAGTCAAATTACACGCGAACAGATGCTTCAGGTATTCGAAAATCGCTGTTCCACACGTTATTACGATCCGAATAAAAAAATTAGCCAAGAAGATTTCGCGGCAATTTTAGAATTTGCTCGTTTATCACCAAGTTCAGTCGGTTCTGAGCCATGGAAGTTCTTAGTTATTCAAAATAAAGCATTGCGCGATAAGCTCAAACCTTTTAGCTGGGGTATGCAATATCAATTAGATGATTGTAGTCATTTAGTGATCATTCTTGCGAAGAAAAATGCTCGATATGACACGCCTTTCTTCCGTGATGTGGCGGTGCGTAGAGGTTTACAAGGAGAGCAATTAGAAAAAGCCTTGGAAAAATATAAAGGCTTACAAGAAGTTGAAATGAAAACCGCAGAAAGCGAACGAGCATTATTTGACTGGACAAGCAAACAAACCTACATTGCATTAGCGAATATGCTAACTGGTGCTGCCGCTATCGGTGTAGATTCTTGCCCTATTGAAGGCTTTAACTACGATAAAATGAATGAAGTTTTAGCCGCTGAAGGCCTCTTTGATCCAAATGAATGGGGCGTATCCGTGGCAGCAACATTTGGTTATCGAACGAGAGACATTACCAAAAAATCTCGTAGACCAATTGAAGAAATCGTTACTTGGGTTGAATAATCTATTTTCAAATAAATGGGCAGCAAACGCTGCCCTTTTCTTTACCCACCAAACAAGGCTGCGCCACCTGTTACAGCCCCCATCGAGCCATATAACAAGCTTAGTGCAAAAAAGATCATAATTGCGCCCGCAATGCATTTAATCATGGCCTCACCTTTTTGATTAGAACCAGTTAAACCGTACCAATGGCCTAATCGCGTTGCGACATTTCTCGCATAGCGCACTAACGCAGCAAAAAGTGAAAGCATTAATCCTGTGCCCAGAGACATGGCAAACGTAGCTACAATTCCCCACCAATAAAGATCCAGCATATAAGCGAGAAAGAGCACAAAAATAGCGCCACTACACGGTCGCATACCAATAGTCAAAATCACTAAGAGCTGAGATTTTAAATCACCTGATTGCTTAAGCTGTTGATTATTCGGTAGATGTTGATGCCCACAGCTACACTGTGTTTGGCTTACTTTTCCTTGCCCATATCGAAAAGGCGAAGCTGTTCCAATCTGTTTTGGTAATGATTGAATCGATGTGATACGAAAAGATTGCTTTTTCTTTAAGCCTTTCAGACCTTGAGCGATCCAATAAAGCCCTAACAGCACTAATAAAATTAAAGCACTACGTTCCAGCCATAACTGACTAAGTTTAAAATATTTTGAGGAAAGATTAAGTATCACCACCACAATGGAGGTTGCAGCAACTGCGACAAAACCTTGCATGAGAGAGGAAAGCAAGCTTAAGCGTACGCTGGTCTTAAGTTGGCTTTCGTGCGTAGAAAGATAACTAGCGATAATAAATTTGCCATGCCCAGGCCCTAATGCATGTAATACACCATAAGAAAAGGCGGCAAAAATCAACCACAATCCTGCCGTTGATGAATGTGCTTGAATCTGGTGTAGATTTTCAGAGATCAACTGATTAAAGGCTTTTTGCCAATCAGCAACTTGCACAAACAGCCAAGGTAATAATGCGAAGATAATCGTTAATAAACCAATAAAAAGTGCGGTTAGTTTTAACTTCATTTTTATTCACACTTAATTTTTACTTTCTGCGCAAACAATACACCAAGAGAATCATCTTCATTTTTTTGCGATTTATCCAATGATGATGCGTAAGATTGAATTTTTTCATCGACATTAGGTTCCAGCACCTCGCCTTTGCAATTTGCAGGAAGTGATGAAAAATCAACCGCTCTTTTGCCTGGTTCTGCATACCGCATAGCCACATAATAAGTGCGATCATAAGTCATCAGCGTAAATTCATTATTTTGTAAGGCCTGTGGCTGTACCAAAAGAAAATCAAAATAATATTCCACCTCGTTCCCTTTCACACGCATACCGTAATTTTCAGGGTGTTTTGTGTATTTAATCTTATGATTTTCTTTGTCAAAGACATAACTAAAGTAATGTTCATTCACAACGTTCGCCATGACTTCATCAATTAACTTCTGTTGGGCGGCCTTATCCCCTTTCGCCTGTTTCACATCATACAGGACGGCTGAAGAACTGGCCTCATCAAGTAACCACTGCGTCGAGAAACCAATTAATTGATTATCTTTCACTAAGGGTTTCGTTTGCATATCGATGAATGCGTGGGGATGCGCTAGCGCTGAAAAAGGTGAAATCAGCAATAATCCAAGAAGTAATTTTTTAAACATAAATAAGAAAAAAGAGTGGCTAAATGATTGAATAGACAGATTTTATCACAAGCAGTTCCCAATCAAAATCGAATAAAAATCAGTCTAAAAGTAAAAAATCCTATGATTTTATTGATTTTTATCAAAAAATGATTCATTCGCATTTCCCTTATAACTGAAATTTATGTACTATTTGTTTCGTCAAGTGATTGCTTGATATTCATAAAGTTCCTAAATAAAATAATCATAAATATAGCTAAACTACTTTCCTACCACCCTGTATGGGTGGTTTTTTTTGCCTTTCAAATAGCTTATTCCATAAACATCAAGTAAAATAACCGCACTTTTATTCATAACATCGAGAGAATTATGTCAACGCAATTTGTATATACGATGCACCGTGTCGGCAAAGTGGTGCCACCGAAGCGCCATATTTTGAAAGATATTTCTTTAAGCTTCTTCCCTGGTGCCAAAATCGGGGTGCTCGGCTTAAATGGTGCGGGTAAATCAACCCTTTTACGCATTATGGCGGGTGTGGATAAAGAGTTCGAAGGTGAAGCTCGTCCACAACCAGGTATTAAGATCGGTTATCTCCCACAGGAACCAAAACTTGATCCGCAACAAACTGTGCGTGAAGCGGTAGAAGAAGCGGTTTCTGAAGTAAAAACGGCGCTTACCCGTTTAGATGAAGTCTATGCGCTTTATGCTGATCCTGATGCGGATTTCGATAAACTCGCGGCTGAACAAGCTAACCTTGAAGCCATTATTCAAGCACACGATGGTCACAATTTAGATAACCAATTAGAACGTGCAGCTGATGCTTTACGTTTACCGGATTGGGATGCAAAAATTGAGCATTTATCAGGGGGCGAACGTCGTCGTGTCGCACTTTGTCGTTTATTACTCGAAAAACCAGACATGCTCTTATTAGACGAGCCAACCAACCACTTAGATGCGGAATCTGTAGCATGGTTAGAACGCTTCTTACATGACTACGAAGGTACTGTTGTGGCGATTACCCACGACCGTTACTTCTTAGATAACGTAGCAGGTTGGATCTTAGAACTTGACCGTGGTGAAGGTATTCCTTGGGAAGGTAACTACTCTTCTTGGTTAGAGCAAAAAGAGAAACGTTTAGAACAAGAACAAGCAACTGAAAATGCGCGTCAAAAATCAATTGCGAAAGAGTTAGAATGGGTTCGTCAAAATCCGAAAGGCCGTCAAGCGAAAAGCAAAGCGCGTATGGCACGCTTTGATGAATTGAACTCAGGCGAATATCAAAAACGTAACGAAACAAACGAACTCTTTATTCCACCTGGTCCACGTTTAGGTGATAAAGTGATCGAAGTGCAAAACCTCACCAAATCCTACGGTGATCGCACTTTAATTGATGATTTATCATTCAGCATTCCAAAAGGTGCTATCGTAGGTATTATCGGAGCGAATGGTGCAGGTAAATCTACCCTATTCCGTATGCTTTCAGGTCAAGAACAACCAGATAGCGGCTCAATTACAATGGGTGAAACTGTGGTACTTGCCTCTGTCGATCAGTTCCGTGACTCAATGGATGATAAGAAAACCGTATGGGAAGAAGTGTCTAATGGACAAGATATTCTCACTATTGGTAACTTTGAAATTCCAAGCCGTGCGTATGTTGGACGCTTCAACTTCAAAGGCGTAGATCAACAAAAACGTGTGGGCGAATTATCGGGTGGTGAGCGTGGTCGTTTGCATTTAGCTAAACTTCTACAACGTGGTGGTAACGTACTGTTATTGGACGAACCGACCAATGACTTAGACGTTGAAACTTTACGTGCGTTAGAAAATGCGATCTTAGAATTCCCTGGTTGTGCAATGGTGATTTCCCATGACCGTTGGTTCTTAGACCGTATTGCGACTCATATTTTAGATTACGGTGATGAAGGTAAAGTGACGTTCTACGAAGGTAACTTCTCTGACTACGAAGAATGGAAAAAGAAAACCTTAGGTGAAGCTGCAACACAACCACACCGTATTAAATATAAACGTATTGCAAAATAAGAAATTAAAGTGCGGTTATTTTTGACCGCACTTTCCTTTTACATCTGGAGTGACTATGTTAGTTTATTTGCACATTGTTTGTGCATTTTTAAGTTTAGGATTATTAATTATCCGTGGGGGAATGCAATTAAGTGGGAAAAATTGGCGCGCGATTAAACTGCTAAAAATTTTACCACACTTAGTTGATACACTTTTAATTGCAAGCGGCTTAACGATTTTCTTCTTGGTCGGTTATCAGCTACAAAGCTGGTTGGTCATGAAAATCATCATGCTTGTGCTTTATATCTTCTTCTCGGCTAAATATTTTAGTCGTAAAGCGGTCAACCCAAACAGTGCATTTCTGGCATTTGCCTTGTTAAGTTTCTTAGGTGCAATGTTCTTTGCCTACCAACCAAACTTTATGGAAGGCTAATTATGAAAAAATCCATCTTCAATTGAAGATGGATTTTTGTCTTATCTTAACCACCGGCTAATTTTACTTTAAACCCTTTTTGTTCTAAAAGTTGTTTTAGTAAATCACGTTTTTCGCCTTGAATCTCAATATTGCCGTCCTTAACTGAACCACCACAACCACACCGCTTTTTAAGTTCAGCCGCTAACTTTTTCAATTCATCATCTGATAAATCTAGCCCTGTAATCACTGAAACGCCTGCGCCTTTTCGACCACTGGTTTGTTTTTGTATGCGAACCACACCATCACCTTTAGGGCGTTGTACTGGTTGATTTTGCTCTTTAATTCTACCTACTTCGGTAGAATAAACTAAAGTACTCTCTGTCATATTACAAAAGTGATGAATTAATTGAACGAAGCACTTCTGCTGGATTTTCAGCTTGAGTAATTGGGCGACCAATCACCAAATAATCAGAACCAGAACGGATAGCCGCAGCAGGAGTCATAACGCGACGTTGATCGCCAAAATCACTTCCAATTGGACGAATCCCCGGTGTGACTAATTTAAAATCAGGGCCACAAGCATTACGTAAAATCTCCACTTCCTGTGGTGAACAAACGACGCCATCTAATCCCGCACGCTGTGTTAAATGTGCAAGACGTAAAACATGTTCAAGTGGTGAAGAGTTAATACCGATTTGTAATAAATCCAAATCCTCCATACTGGTCAATACGGTTACTGCAATTAATAACGGTGCATCTTTTCCATAAGGCTCGAGAATTTTCTTCGCCTCTTCCATCATTTTCAGACCACCGCTAGCATGGACATCAACCATCCATACCCCTAAATCAGCCGCAGAACGCACTGCTCTTGCCACAGTATTAGGAATATCATGAAATTTAAGATCGAGGAAAATATCAAATTGACGCTCGTGCAATTGCTTAACGAAATTTGTTCCCAGTGTGGTAAACATTTCTTTACCCACTTTTAAGCGGCATAAGCTTGGATCAATTTGATCCACGAGGGATAGCGCTTGCGCTTCCGTTTCGTAATCTAATGCAACGATTACTTTGCTATTCATAATTTTACCTCACTGTGTCAATTAATTATGTTCTGGTTTGATGGATTCCCACCGTTTGCAAGAAGGGCAATTCCACATTAATTTATGGGTCTGATAACCGCAATTTGAGCAACGGTAACCAAAGCCTTGCTTAATTCTCTCACCGACCATTTTATGTAGCAAAATTAAGCTTTCTTTACCTCGCCCTTCCTCTGCATCATCAATTTGGAATTGAATAAAACGGTGGAAAATAGATGTACTCGGATGTTTTGTTAACTGCTGATAAAGTTTTGATTGTGCGGCACTCTTACCATATTTCTCTTCAATCACGCTTGCTAACATTAAATCGACTTTAGTATTGTTAACCTGCTGGCTAGCTCGAATCAAGAATAACTCAAAGTTATCTCTCTCTCCTAATTCATCATAACAATATTTGAGCGTTTTCAGCACTTCACCAATATAAATTGGGTTTTGATCAAGAATATTCTCTAAAAAGTGAATGGCTTGACGATAGTTTTTATTAGCCATTTCTAAATCAGCAAGCAGCATTGATGCTCTCACACTGGTTGGAGATACATTCAGCGCTTTTTGTAAAATACTGCGTTTTTCGACCGCACTTTCAAGTTCACCGCTTAAGGCATATTCACAATAACATTGTGCTAATTCCACATTATTTTCTTTGGGTGAGATCTTGGCAAGCTTCTCTGCGATATTAACGGCTTTTTTCCATTCTTTTGTTTTTTGGTAAATCACCAAAAGCTGCTGAAGTGCATTTTCAGCAAACTCTGGTTCATCCACCATAATAATATAAAGCGCTTCAGCGCGGTCATAAAAACCGACTGTCATGAAATCTTTGGCAAGTTGCTGTTTAGCTAATAATTTTTGTTCGAAAGAATAATTGGGACTACGATCGAGTGCTTGATGGATCCGCAAAGCACGATCCACTTCGCCTCGAGAACGGAAAAGATTACCGAGCGTTAGCTCAGCTTCAAATTGTGAGTTGCTTTCAATTTCATTTTCTGTTTCTTGTTTTTGCAACATATCAAGAAACAAATCAACGGCTTTATCCGTTTGATTGGAAAGCAAAAAATTGACCCCCGTGACATAATCACGGGAGAGTTTATTACTAATATCTTCCTGATCTTTCTTGGCACTCCGATGTCCCATATACCAACCGTAAGCGGCGGCTATTGGCAGAAGCAGAAAGAGTAATTCAAGCATTATACTGCCTTATCGCGAGTAGTCGTTAATTCGTTAATTTGTAATGTTTGACGTTTAACTTGACGCGCTAACGACATATTTTTGAATTTTAATTTTAAGTAGAAGAATCCGGTAATCAACCAACCTAAAATTAATCCAAAACCAAATAAAATCGCGACTAGCGTTGAAAGTTGGAATTGGCTTTCAGCAACAATGTAGTTAAAGGTGATTACTTGATCATTATTCGCCCCTATAGTTACCGCAACGATTACGATAGCTAGCACAATAATGAGTCCGAGAATATATTTAATCATCACAATCTCCTTGTTAAGAATAGTTTCATTATGCCAAAATTTGTAATAAAAAACGACACCTAAGTGTCGTTTTATTGATATCGATTGGTATGTTTAAGCAAAAACATTTACGCGATCTTTTAATTCTTTACCTGCTTTAAAGTGCGGTACCGATTTAGCATCTAATTTTACAGAATCACCGGTTTTAGGATTACGGCCCACTCGCGGTTGACGATGGTGTAAAGAGAAGCTACCAAAACCACGCACTTCAATACGATTACCTTCTTCTAAAGATTGTGCAATGAGTTCAAGAATATCCTTTACAATACCTTCTACTTCTTTTGCGGATAAAGTTGGGTGCTTTGTTGATAGATTTTCAATTAGTTCAGATTTAGTCATCGTCAACTCTCCTTTAAATTTGTACTTAAACTTGTTATTAAGACTTACAGGTAATGCATTAGTTCATAATAAATTACCGCTAAATCCTTGTTAATTATAGCTGGTAGTAATAAGGCTGAGTCAATGACCCAGCCTTATTCATGTGAATTAATTATTCACCTTTAGCTGCTTTGAAAGCTTCAGCCATTGCGTTTGGAATAGCAACATCTTCTTGTTTGGTATTCACGTTTGCAACTGCAGCTGCTTCTTCAGCTTGATCTTTCGCTTTTACAGATAAGTGAACGATACGTGCTTTACGATCTACACCAGTGTATTTCGCTTCAACTACATCGCCTGCTGCAACTTCGTTTGTTAAGTCTGCTGCACGGATATAACCTTCAACGCCACCTGCTAATTCAACTTTAGCACCTTTAGCGTCAGCTTCAACAACAGTTGCAGAAATTACTGCGCCTTTTTTGTTGATCGCTACGAAGTTGTTGAATGGATCGTCTTCAAGTTGTTTGATACCTAAAGAAATACGTTCTTTCACTGCATCTACTGCTAATACTACTGCAGAAACTTCATCACCTTTTTTGTAGTTACGAACTGCTTCTTCACCTGCAACATTCCAAGAAATGTCAGATAAGTGAACTAAACCGTCGATACCACCTTCAAGACCAATGAAGATACCGAAATCAGTGATTGATTTGATTTTACCAGTAACTTTGTCGCCTTTGTTGTGAGTTTCAGCGAATTGAGTCCATGGGTTAGGTTTGCATTGTTTTAAACCTAAAGAAATACGACGACGTTCTTCATCAACTTCTAACACCATTACTTCAACTGTATCGCCTAAGCTTACAACTTTAGATGGGTGGATGTTTTTGTTAGTCCAATCCATTTCAGAAACGTGAACTAAACCTTCAACGCCATCTAAGATTTCAACAAAACAACCATAGTCAGTTAAGTTAGTTACTTTACCAGTTAATTTGCTGTTTACTGGGTGGTTTTCAGCGATAGCAACCCAAGGATCTTGACCTAATTGTTTTAAGCCTAAAGATACGCGAGTACGATCTTTGTCAAATTTTAATACTTTAACAGTTACTTCGTCGCCTACATTCACGATTTCGCTTGGGTGTTTAACACGTTTCCAAGCCATATCAGTGATGTGTAATAAACCATCAACGCCACCTAAATCTACGAATGCACCGTAGTCAGTTAAGTTTTTAACGATACCTTTAACTTCTGAACCTTCTGCTAGGTTCTCAAGGATTTGTTCACGTTCTTGGCTGTTTTCAGATTCGATCACTGCACGACGAGAAACAACAACGTTGTTACGTTTTTGATCTAATTTGATTACTTTGAATTCTAATTCTTTACCAAGTAGGTGATCAGCTTCACGCGCAGGACGTGTATCAACTAATGAACCTGGTAAGAATGCACGAACACCGTTTAACTCAACTGTGAAACCGCCTTTCACTTTGCCGTTGATTAAACCGATAACGGTCGCTTTTTCTTCGTAAGCTTTTTCTAATTCAATCCAAGATTCGTGACGAACTGCTTTCTCACGAGAAAGTTTAGTTTCGCCGTAACCATCTTCAACTGCATCTAAAGCTACGTTTACTGTGTCGCCAACTTTAACTTCAAGTTCACCTTGAGCGTTTTGGAATTCAGCAACAGGAATTGCAGATTCAGATTTTAAGCCTGCATCAACAAGTACAAAGCCTTTTTGAATAGCAACAACAGTACCGCTAACGATTGAACCTTGACGGGTTTCAAGGCCTTTTAATGATTCTTCAAAGAGTTGAGCAAAAGATTCTGACATATAAATAATCTTCTTAATTTAAGTTAATAACATCCACATTAAGATCCATAAAATGCGGGGTTGAGGATAAATGTCTATTCTTCCTTGAATAAACAGTTAAATCGAAATTGACGCTTTTTCTTGAATATAAGCTAGCGCTTGAGCAATGACTTCATCAATACTCAATGTTGTACTATCTAACAATAAAGCATCATCAGCCGGTTTCAATGGCGCAACCTCACGATTTCTATCGCGAAAATCGCGTTCTTGTATCTCGGCTAAAATCTGTGCAAAGTTACCATTAATTCCCTTATTTTGCAACTGTTTATAGCGTCTTTTTGCACGTTCTTCTGCACTTGCATCCAAAAACAGTTTCACTTGCGCATTTGGGAAAACCACGGTTCCCATATCTCGCCCATCCGCAATCAAGCCATCATTTTTACCAAAATCCTGTTGAAGTTGCAGTAAAGCTGACCGCACTTTTGGGAAAACCGCCACTTTTGATGCAGCTTCAGCCACTTCTTGCGTACGGATTAAATGGCTTACATCCATCCCACCAAGAAGCACATTGACTTCTCCATTCTTCGGAATGAACTGAATATCTAAATGACGGGCTAACTCCGCTAATCCTTCTTCATCGGTTAAGTCTGCATGACGTTTCAGCGCAGCCAATGCCGTCACGCGATAAATGGCGCCACTATCTAATAAGGTAAAACCTAACTTCTCTGCCAATGCATAGCAAAGCGTTCCTTTTCCAGCCCCACTTGGGCCATCAACGGTGATAATTATCCCCATAATCTTCATCCTTTTACTTTCAAAACCAATACATTATAGACATAAATACCTTATTTCTCTAAAGATTCTTTTGCTAAATGCTAAAAAATAATTGGCTATTATAATTCTAAATTAATATTAATAATTCATACAAAATTTAAAGAAAACATACAACATCAGATCTTAGCCCCTCCTTATAAGGTAAAAACAAACTCTACCAATAAAAGACAAGCATCAATAATCGTTGCAATACTTTCCAGCCAATGAATAAAAGAAATTGAGAATTTCACAATATATAACATGAAAATGATTCTTTAGATATTATATTAATTTCATGATCTCATCCCTTGAATTTCACTCCTTAGAAGAAGATAATACGAATCTTTCTCATAAAGACAGGAGGTAATTAATGAAAAAACAAATGAGATCAAACTTAGTTACATTTTGCATAATAAATGCAATAAACATTAATATTGCTGAAGCTCAAACAGAAGAAATACTCGATCAAATAAATGTGGTCGAAAAAAACGTAACTAATGATAAGAAACCATTTACAGAAGCAAAAGCTAAAAGCACAAGAGAACATATATTTAAAGATACACAAACTATAGATCAAGTGATTCGTAGCATTCCGGGAGCCTTTACTCAACAAGATAAAGGGGCTGGCGTAGTTTCTGTGAATATTCGTGGCGAAAATGGATTAGGTCGTGTCAATACAATGGTTGATGGAGTTACACAAACCTTTTATTCCACCTCAATGGATTCGGGACAATCTGGTGGTAGCTCTCAATTTGGTGCAGCGATAGATCCCAATTTTATTGCAGGTGTAGATGTCAATAAAAGTAATTTTTCTGGTTCCAATGGTATAAATACCTTGTCTGGGAGTGCTAATTTTAGAACATTAGGCGTTAATGATGTTATTACTGATGACAAACCTTTTGGGCTCATCGTAAAAGGAATGACGGGGAGCAATGCAACTAAATCAAATTTTATGACAATGGCTGCAGGTAGAAAATGGCTTGATAATGGTGGTTATGTTGGTGTGGTATATGGTTACAGTCAACGTGAGGTTTCACAAGATTATCGTATTGGTGGAGGAGAACGATTGTCTTCTCTAGGACAAGATATTCTTGCTAAAGAGAAAGAAGCCTATTTCCACAATGCAGGTTATGTTTTAAATTCAGCTGGACAGTGGACACCTGATTTAAGTAAAAACCATTGGTCTTGTAATGCCCCCAATCCAACATTTCATGGAAGTACAGAAAAAACGACAAGCTCTAATGATTTAACAGGAGAAACAGAAACAATATGGACCGATTCAAATTGTATTACTCATATTGAAAAATCCAATATATACGATCCTGAAGAAACAGAGACCAGTGTAAAAAATATTTATAAAAATCAGGCTAGAGCAAACATTCTACAACAATTAGGAGCAGGAAAAAAACCTGAGGATATTGAAGAGCTCCAAAAAGGTGATGATGGAATTGAAAAAACTGACAAATCATTTGAACGTAATAAAGATCAATATAGCGTCGCACCTATTGAACCTGGCAGTTTGCAATCTCGTTCTCGTAGCCATTTATTAAAATTTGAGTATGGTGATGATCGCCATACCTTAGGTGCACAAATTCGCACTCTCGATAATAAAATTGGTTCTCGAAAAATTGAAAATCGTAATTATCAATTAAATTATAACTTTAATAATAATCGCTATCTTGATCTAAATCTAATGGTAGCACATAACTTAGGTAAAACCATTTATCCTAAAGGTGCATTCTTTTCTGGTTGGCAAGTAGAAGATAAATTAATTACAAAGAATGTGGCAAATATTATTGATATTAACAATAGCTATACTTTTTTATTGCCAAAAGAAATCGATTTAAAAACCACATTGGGCTTTAACTACTTTATTAATGAGTATAGTAAAAACCGTTTTCCAGAAGAATTAAGTTTGTTTTATAACAATGAATCACACTCTCAAGGAAACTATAGTTATTTAGGCCGCTTTCAAGGGAGCAAAAGCGGATTACCACAACGTTCAGTGATCTTACAACCTTCTGGTAAACAAAAATTTAAAACTGTTTATTTTGATACCGCACTTTCTAAAGGAATTTACCATTTAGATTATAGTGTCAATTTTACGCATTATGCATTTAACGGTGAGTATGTAGGTTACGAAAATACACCGACACAAATTAATGAACCGATTTTGCATAAATCAGGACATAAAACAGCGATAAATCACTCAGCAACACTTAGTGCAGATATCAATGATTATTTTATGCCGTTTTTCACCTATTCGCGCACACATAGAATGCCAAATATTCAAGAAATGTTCTTCTCTCAAGTCTCTGATGTCGGCGTAAATACGGCATTGAAACCTGAGCGAGCTGAAACTTATCAACTTGGGTTTAATACCTATAAAAAAGCTGTTTTTACAGAAGAAGATGTTCTAGGTTTAAAACTAGTGGGATACCGTAGTTTCATCAAAAATTATATTCATAATGTATATGGTGTATGGTGGAGAGATGGCGTTGTTCCTGACTGGGCATCTAATAATGGATTTAGATTTACTATTGCTCATCAAAATTATAATCCTATTGTGAAAAAAAGCGGTGTTGAGATAGAAATTAACTATGACATGGGACATTTCTTTGCAAATCTGTCTTATGCATACCAACGAACAAATCAACCAACCAATTATGCAGATGCAAGTCCACGTCCTAACAACGCATCAAAAGATGACATTCTAAAACAAGGTTATGGTCTATCTCGTATCTCAATGTTACCTAAAGATTATGGAAGATTAGAACTTGGCTCTCGCTGGTTTGATCAAAAATTAACTGTTGGTATCGCAGTTCGTTACTATGGGAAAAGCAAACGAGCAACCATTCAGGAAGAATATATTAACGGCTCTGAATTTGAATTAAATACTAGTCATGAAAGAACTTATTATGCAATTAAGAAAACAGAAGAAATTAATAAACAACCAATTATTTTAGATTTGCATATAAGTTACGAACCTATCAAAGATTTGATTATCAAAGCTGAAGTACAAAACCTACTAGATAAACGTTATGTTGATCCTTTAGATTCTGGCAACGATGCGGCATCTCAACGCTATTATTCAAGCTTAAATGATTCCATTTGTAGCAAAAATGATACTTGCGATAACGGAATAAAAGACAAATCTGTGCTTTATAACTTTGCGCGAGGAAGAACTTACATTCTCAGTTTAAACTATAAATTCTAATGGGTTTATATAAAAAGGCATAGTTAATTAACTATGCCTTTTTAAATAATATTTGTCGTTTTATTCAAAAATTAATCATCTTATTTAAAGATTATAAAGCACTATTATAGCCTATCTACCATTGCCAACACCAATGCCGAGGATTGTTTTGCTGCAAGTGGAAGGAATTCCTCAAATGACATACTTGCTTCGCCATCGCCTGCATCAGAAATAGCTCGAACGACCACAAAAGGTACGTTAAAGGCATGACAAACTTGTGCAATTGCTGTGGCTTCCATTTCTACGGCTGTCACATTGGGAAAATCCGCTTTAATTTGAGCAATTTTTTCTTCGTTATTAATAAAACTATCACCCGAACAAATTAAACCACGTTTCACATTTTGCCCTTGTGATTGGCCTATTTCGTCTGCTAAATCCGCTAATTTTTTATCTGAAAGAAAAGCCGCAGGATTCGCAGGTAATTGACCTTTTTCATAGCCAAATGCTGTCACATCGGCATCGTGATAGCGGGTTTCATCTGAAATAACGATATCCCCCACTTTTAAACCTTTTGCGACACCGCCTGCTGAGCCTGTATTTAAGACCACATCCGGTTTAGCCAATTGCAATAAAGCGGTAGTACCAATAGCCGCAGCGACCTTACCTATCCCTGATTGCAATAGTGCGACTTCTTTACCGTTAATTTTGCCTTCAAAAATGACCGCACTTGCCACTTTTGTTTCTTTTTTATCTGTCATTAATTGGGATAAAATTTCCACTTCTTGTGCCATTGCACCAACAATCCCGATTTTCATTATTTTTTCCTTTCTTGTTCGAGTTTATTCACTAAAAAATCTAATACCGCAACGCCATAATCATCGTTATACAATGTACTCGCGGTGAGCACATATTTTCCGCCCACAACCACATAAGGGAACGTAAATACGCCATATTCTTCTGTTAAATTAATGGCATTATTCACATCTTCTTTTACTTCAGCAGAATGCACGATTTTATTAAATTCAGCTTTACTGATCCCTTGCGAGACTATCCATTCACGCATCTTATCTAATGACGATAATTCGGTATAACGTGCCTTTTCAGAGGTTTCAAATAACAGCGTATCTGACAACTCACCTACTTTTAAACGTTGTAAGGTATAAAATATTGTCGCTGAAAATTTTGCTTCATTCGTAGCAACCGGGTATTCATCTAATGCCACTTTATTTGGGCGAATTTGGCTATAAAGCTGCAAAATGTCTTGGGCTGAAGAACAAACTCGACAATCATAATCAAAGAAAAACTGGATCGGAATTTTACGATCGCTTCTTTTGGCTTGTTCAATCGGTTCTTGATATGAAAAATAATCTCGACCATCTTCAAACTGAGCCACATTCGCTGGTGGTAAGTGCGGTGGATTTTTGGCAGAAAAATCCTTTGCACTGACTTCACCAAATGCGACATTCGTCACACTCAGCAATATCATTGCAAAGGATCCTTTTAATAATTTATTCTGCCAAACTTTTTTCATAAATTAACCAATTGGTTCAATATAATCGACTAATAATTGGAGGTTTCGATTTCCTCGAAACTCATTAATTTCTAACTTATAAGCAAATTTTGCCTGCTTAATCGACAAATCGGGATAATACCGAGTATCGATATTAAACGCAATGGCATCTAATAATGGACCACCATTTTTAGGCTCAACGAGCATTTTTAAATGATTTTGATTTTGCCCGATCGCGCGTTGCTCAAAAATTTTAAATTCACCATCAAAAACAGGCTCAGGAAAAGCTTGTCCCCAAGGTCCGCCAGATTTTATCACTTCTGCTGTTTCAATACTAAATTCATTTGCTTGAAGTTCGCCATCCGTCCAAATTACACCTTGTAATTGATCTTCATTTAACCAATCTTGCACCGTTTGATTAAAAATCTTTTGAAAATCAGGGAAAAAGCTTTCTTTAATGCTTAATCCTGCTGCCATGGCATGACCGCCAAATTTTAAAATCATATCAGGATGTTGGGAATGAATACGCTCTAATACATCGCGCATATGCAAGCCTTCAATTGAACGTGCAGAACCTTTTAAAATGCCTTCTTGATCTTGCGCAAACGCAATGACTGGTCGATGGTATTGATCTTTTACACGAGAAGCCACAATGCCTAATACGCCTTGATGCCAATCTGGCTGGAATAAGGCTATCCCCATCGGTAATTCATCAGAAAGCGCGGTGAGATTTCGGCAAATTTCTAAGGCTTCTAACTTCATGCCTTGCTCAATTTCTTTTCTAGCTTGATTTAAACTATCCAAATCTAAGGCTTGCGCTCTTGCCTCTTGCATACTTTCTGCAAGTAATAACTCCACACCAACAGACATATTGTCTAATCGGCCCGCAGCATTTAAACGCGGTGCAATCGCAAAGCCCAAATCAGCTGAGCAAAGTTTTTCAACTTCTCGATTAGCCACTTCAGCGAGAGCAATAATTCCTGGTCGACAACGCTTCGCACGAATTCGCATCAACCCTTGATAAGCTAAAATACGGTTATTTTGATCAAGAGGAACAACATCCGCAATCGTGCCGAGCGCGACTAAATCCAGTAATTCAGTAAAATTAGGCTGTGTTTCAGCCGTAAAAATACCTAACTCGCGAAATTTGGCTCGTAAAGCGAGCATTAAATAAAACGCCACGCCTACACCGGCTAAACATTTTGAAGGAAAATCACATTGTTGCAAATTTGGATTAACAATGGCATCAGCATTCGGCAGGATTTCTGGTGGCAAGTGGTGATCGGTAATCAACACCTTTACACTTTGCTCTTTTAAATACGCCACGCCCTCAAAAGACGATACTCCGTTATCTACCGTCATTAATAACTGCACGCCTTTTTCCATTGCCATTTCAGCAACTGGCACACTCAAACCATAGCCTTGCTCAAAACGATTTGGCACCAGATATTCCACATCAGTAAAGCCAAGCATACGTAAAGCTAACACTGAAAGCGCCGTACTCGTAGCCCCGTCTGCATCAAAATCGCCGACGATAACAATCTTTTGTTGCTGTTGATAAGCATCAACCAATAAGCTCACAGCGTGTTGAATACCGTGTAATTGATTGGGATTCAGCATTGATTGCAAAGTGCGGTCTAATTCTTGGCTGTTTTTAATATGGCGAGAACGATAGAGACGATCGAGTAATGCATTATCTGAAACAGAATTTCCGGCAGGAATTTCACGACGTTTGATGAGTTTTTTCACGGTATTTTGTTATTTAAAATTATCATCCAAAGAAATTACAATATGCACTTTGATGATATAAATATTTAAAGGGCGTATACAATACGCCCTCACTACTAAAAATTATTGTGCTGATTCCTTCAAAGCAGCTAATAAATCTTTGGGTTTTAAATATCCCCCAATCAATTCACCTGTTGAAGTCACAATACTTGGTGTACCTTGCACACCGAGTTGTACACCTAAATCATAGTGTCTTTTCACAATGTTAGGTGTTTTTAATTCTTTCGGTAAGTTACCTTTTTCTGCTTCGTTCAATGCAAATACAGGATCTTTCGATGTCCAAATTGCTTCCATTTGGCGAGCTGTTTCATTCATTCCAGCACGCGGGAATGCAAGATAACGAACGGTAATACCTAAATCATTATATTCTTTCACTTGTTGATGAAGGATATGGCAATAATGACAAGTAATATCCATGAATACAGTCACAACATATTTTTCATTTTTTGCAGGATAAACGATCATTTCGCTTTTTAATGCATTCACTTTATCCGCTAAAAACTTACCCGCTACATCAACCGGGCCTTTATTTGTTAATTCATACATTTTGCCTTGCAAAACATATTGACCATTTTCGCTCACATATAAAATACCTTGATCAGTCACAGCTGTTTTAAGGCCTTTTACCGGTGAATCTTTCACCTCAATATTTTTCGCACCTAATGCCTGTAACTTCGATTTAATCTCAGCATCACTCGCCATTGCAGTGGCAGAAGCAGTGATTAAAAGTGCGGTGAGTAATTTCTTCATATTTCTTTGTTCCTAAATTTATGAAAATAAGCGCAAATTATAAAGTAATTGAGAATTTATGCAAAATTGTTATTCCTAAAAAAATAACCAACTAAAAAACTCAATTAAATAGTTGACGAAATCACTACATTTTTTTACAATGCGCAACGTACTCATGTAGGGGTACAAATTTTATTTTATTCAAAAGAGGTTATCTCAATGAAAAATTTATTAAAAATGACAGCTATCGCAGCATTAACTTTCACTTCTATCAGTGCATTTGCTGCATCTCAACAAGCTGAAGAAGTGAAAAAGTTTCAAGCGTGGGAAGAAACAGCAAGCAAAAAACTTGAAGCAAGTTTTGATGCAGTAGGTGCGGCTTCAGCAACTAGCAATGCAACTGAAACTGAAGCGGCTGTTGCAGCATTTGATAAACAAGCAGCAGAAAATGTAGCAGAATTAGAAGCTTTGGGCATTAAAAGTGAAGAAGTTTCACCACTTGTTTCTATGTATAAAGAATACGTAGATGCTGAAAAAGAAGTGGTTCAACTAATTTTATCTCAAGTCAAATCACCATCTCTTGACAATGCTGGTAAAGTTCCTGAAGCTGTCGCAAAAGCAAACGCAAAAGACGATGCTATTGACAAATTAGCAGATCAATTAGAAGAAAAATTCCCTGCTGAAGAATAATTTTATTCTTTTTAATCATACTTAAACCTTATTTATTTCTGAAATAAATAAGGTTTTTTGTTTCTCTATAATCTACCCAACCCTAAGCATATCCTTTATAATTTATCCCCAATTTAGCTTAAAAACTTAATCATTATGTTTGAAATTAATCCAATCAAAAACAAAATCGCTGATCTTTCCGAGCGCACTTCTGTGCTTCGGGGGTATCTTTGACTTCGACGCAAAAGTTGAGCGTTTAGAAGAAGTTAATGCCGAATTAGAACAACCCGATGTGTGGAACGAACCTGAAAAAGCCCAAGCGCTTGGGAAAGAACGCGTTTCACTTGAACAAGTGGTTGATACCATCAAGAATTTAGAACAAGGTTTAGAAGATGTTGAAGGACTGCTTGAGTTAGCTATTGAAGCTGAAGATGAAGAGACCTTCAATGAGGCCGTTGCTGAATTAGATGAGCTTGAACAACAACTTGCAAAACTCGAATTCCGACGTATGTTTAGCGGTGAACATGATGCATGCGATTGTTATGTCGATTTACAAGCAGGTTCTGGTGGAACAGAAGCGCAAGACTGGACGGAAATGTTACTTCGCATGTACCTTCGTTGGGCTGAAAGCAAAGGCTTTAAAACAGAATTAATGGAAGTCTCTGATGGTGATGTCGCAGGTTTAAAATCAGCGACGATTCGTGTCAGTGGCGAATATGCTTTCGGTTGGTTACGCACAGAAACTGGTATTCATCGTTTAGTGCGCAAAAGCCCATTCGACTCTAATAATCGACGTCATACATCGTTTGCAGCGGCTTTCGTTTATCCTGAAATTGATGACGATATTGATATTGAAATTAATCCGGCTGATTTACGTATTGATGTTTATCGTGCATCTGGTGCGGGTGGTCAGCACGTCAATAAAACTGAAAGTGCGGTGCGTATTACTCACATGCCAAGTGGAATTGTCGTGCAATGTCAAAACGATCGTTCTCAACACAAAAATAAAGATCAAGCCATGAAGCAGTTAAAAGCGAAATTGTATGAGCTTGAGTTACAAAAGAAAAATGCGGATAAACAAGCGATGGAAGATAATAAATCTGATATTGGTTGGGGCAGCCAAATTCGTTCTTATGTGTTAGATGATGCACGTATTAAGGATCTCCGCACAGGCGTTGAAAATCGTAATACACAAGCCGTGCTAGATGGCGATCTTGACCGCTTTATTGAAGCAAGCTTAAAAGCGGGACTTTAATCATCTCTTATACAAAAAAAGTGCGGTCAATTTTAACCGCACTTTTTTATTACACTTCTTCTTTTTCTTTCACTTTCGTCTTGCCAAGTACCGTATCTTTCATTACCGTCAACAATTCTTTTTGCACATGAGAAAGTTTTGGTTTTTCGGCTTTCTCAAATGCCAATGGGCGACAAAACTCCATAGCCTTAATGCCCAATCGAGCTGTTAATAATCCTACTCCAATCCCCTGCGCTGCTCGCGTAGAAAGTTTCGCGGTAATATCTTGCGAAAGCCAATCCATGCCTAAATCTTGCACAATCTCCGTTGCTCCTGCAAAAGCAAGATTCACTAACACCATTCTAAGTAAGCGAAGACGGGTAAAATACCCTAGCTCAATCCCATAAATCGCTGCAATTTTATTGATTAAACGAATATTTCGCCACGCAATAAAAAACATATCAATAATGGCTAAAGGACTGATTGCCACAATCACAGCGGATTCTGCTGCCATTTTAGTAATCAGTTTTTTCGCTTTTTTATCAAAAGACTGTAACACTGTTTGACTAAATAAATGGGTAACTTCGCGAGCAGAATAACTTTCATTAAGCTGCTTTTCCCATTGGACAATTGCAGGATGTTGCGAATCCAATTTTAAGGTATCGGCAATCGATAAACACAAGGCTCTTCCTTTCTCACCATCCTGTTCAGAAAAAACTTGATGATTTTTAACCGCACTTTCACCTATTAATCGCTGACTTTGTTCTTGTAAATTCAAACGCTTTTTGAGTTTCACCAAACGTCGCCATTCTGCGATGATTTCAGATAAACCAAACAACACAACGACAAAACTCACTAACGCAAAAGCAAGGTAAATCCATTGTTGATTTTGATAACTATCCCAAATCCATTGAACAGATTGTGCAACCGTCGCCCCTAAAAATAAAAGTGCGGTCAATTTCAAAGCCGTTTTCCAACCACTCGATTTAGGCTTCACAATTTGCTCAAATTGCTCGTCCAACAACTCCCCTTCTAAAGGTTCGTTATCAATGGTGGTTTCAACATTATGAAATTCTTGCTTAGGCAGAATTTCTTCCTCTTCGGGTTGGTGAGATTGTGTGAAAATTTGTTTTTTCATTATTCTTTCCAATAAAAATAGAAACGGTATTTTACTTCGAATTTCTTTAGTAAATCTTAAATGGCTGAAATAAAAAAGCAATATTGACTAGAAAATAAAATAAGCTACTATATCCATTGTCCACAATTAGTTTATCTAATGTGTTAAGTTTTAACTGTTAACTAACTAGAAGGATCTTTTTATGAAGAAACTTATCGCCACTGCGGTGCTCTCCGCATGTTCTATGGCTTACGCCAATACCGACATTCCAAACTACAATACCGATTCTCATCTGTATGAATTCACTCAAACCTATGACTTAGTTGCGCCAAAAGGTTCGCAAGGACAAGCGAATCTGTGGGTGCCTTTACCGTTTAATGGCGAGTATCAACAGGTAAAATCTATCCATTTTGAAGGTAACTATTTGGATGCCTATGTGACAGAAAACAACAAATATGGTGCGAAAACGCTCTTTGCGACTTGGGATAAAGATGCACAAAAACGCGATTTAAAAATCACAATGGTGATTGAAACCAAAGATCGCGAACCAATGGTTAAAGGTGCGTTGACAAATTACAAGCCACCAAAAGATGTTCACTATTCTGTTGATGTACAAGAATATTTAAAACCGACTCAACATATTAAAACAGATGGTATTGTGAAACAGTTCGCCGATAAGATTGTAGGCACTGAAACAAATCCATTGAAAAAAGCTGAGTTGATTCACCAATGGATCGTCAACAATATGGAACGTGATAATTCTGTTTTAGGCTGTGGCGATGGTGATGTAGAAAAAATTCTGACCACTGGTGTGTTAAAAGGCAAATGTACCGATATTAACTCTGTTTTCGTTGCACTTGCTCGAGCCAGCGGCATTCCTGCTCGTGAAATTTTTGGTATTCGTTTAGGTGCGGCGGATAAAATGGGCAAATATTCCAAAGGTGCATTCGGTAGTGCGGACGAACATGGCGTAGCAAACGTAAGTGGTGGTCAGCACTGTCGTGCTGAATTCTATCTTGCAGGATTCGGCTGGGTACCTGTTGATTCTGCAGACGTAGCAAAAATGCGTTTAGCAGAGAAAAAATCTGTTGACGATAAGGATACACAAGCCGTTGCCAAATACTTATTCGGTAACTGGGAAGCAAACTGGGTTGGCTTTAACCATGCTCGCGACTTTGATTTATATCCACAACCAGAACTAGCTCCGATCAATAACTTCGGCTATCCATATGCAGAAGTAGGTGGCGATCCGTTAAATTCCTTTGATCCAAAAGAATTTAAATATGACTACGTCTCTAAAAAACTCTAATAAATCCTTTTGGGTTGCCATAGCCACCGCACTTAGTGCCGCGGTGGCGTCAACTTTGTGCTGCATCGCACCATTAATTTATTTAGTATTTGGTGTGTCATCCACATGGTTAATTGGCTTAGGCGAATATGATTATTTGCGTATTCCGATGCTTATCGTTTCATTATGCGCCTTTGCCTACGGCTTTTGGTTGCTGATGTTTTCCAAAAAAATCATTTGCAGCAAATACATTTCCCGTAAAAAGCTCATTGTTTTGTATTGGATTGTATTTATCGTCATGCTCTTTTTCTTAACTTATCCAACCATTTTACCGTGGATTTTAGAGCTTTCTAATTAGGAACAAAAAATGAAGAAATTAACGACCGCACTTTTGCTTTCATTATTCACCTTCTCTGTCGCACAGGCGGAAGAAACAAAGCAAGTTGTGCTAAGAGTGAATGAAATGAACTGCCAGCTTTGTGCTTATTTAGTGAATAAAGAGTTACGCAATATTGATGGCGTGATTTCCACTAAAGCCTCCATTAAAGATAGAACTGTGACTGTTGTAGAAGATCCAAAAGTTCCTGATGATCAGTTAATTAATGCAATTCATAAATTGGAATATACGGCGGAAGTGGTTAAATAAAGCGCTAGAAAAATAAAAGTGCGGTCAATTTTGTGAAGTTTTAAAACTCATTAAAATTGACCGCACTTTATATCTGGGCATTTAAAATTACATTCTACTCAAATATCAATCTATCCAATACTTTTAAACTCGTACTTGTTGAAAGATTGACGAGATTACCACCGCTTATTTCTAGCTTCAATTATCAAAACTAAAGTCGCCATTGCAGCAGAGCCATTTAACCAAAAAGATGCCATTTTCTTAAAGTCAGAAAAAGAATAATTGTCAAGCTTTAGAAGCAGCTCAAATAAACTAAACGCTAATGTAGAAAATGTAAAACAAATAATAAATATAATTACCCAAAATATAAGATATTGAAGTAATAGCTTAGTTTTCAATATTCCTCCCGATACATAGAGTCATTATTAAATATATTACTACTTTAACTATGTTTATCAAACCACCTCTAATGACTAGGTATGATGTTGAGTTTAAATACAAAGTGCGGTCAAAATTGACCGCACTTTTTTATCTTTAAGAATCGACTTATTTAATCACGCCACATGCCATACGTGGACCGCCACCGCCAAGTGGAGCTGGATGATCTGAGTGGTTATCACCACCAGCGTGAATCATAATAGAATGACCACGAACTTCATCTAATTTTTTAAGACGTGGCGCTAAAACAGGGTTAGTTGCGGTACCATCATGTAATACAGTTAAAGCCGGTAAGTCACCTAAGTGAGCATCATCTTGCCATGGGTAACCGTGTTGTTTTGCACCTTTAGGATCCCAGTGACCGCCAGCCGCTAAACCTGCAGTTAATTTACCGTCTTTTTCTTTTGGATCACAGCTTGGATTTTCATGAATGTGGAAGCCATGTAAACCTTCAGCTAAACCTTGTAGATTTGGTGTAAATACTAAACCATAATTTGATTCAGTAATAGTTACAGTCCCTACATCCTTGTTACCATTTGCAGGATCTAATTGTTGTACTTTTACTTCGATTGAAGGACCTGCTGGTTTTGCCATATGGTCATGTGCATTTGCCACGCCAGCAGCACAAATTCCGCTGATTGCTAATGCTAAGAGAGTTTTCATTTTCATCATAAGCTCCTTTACTTTAGAAAGACTCGAATTGATTCTACCTAAATACCAGTAAAAAAATAGTGGTTTATATTAAGTATTTGACAATTAAATTGATTTGATTTTTCTATCAATCAAACCTATCCGCCAATAAAAACTGCAAGACGGCATCCATTCTTAAATGCGGGATGCTTTCACCTTGTTGTAAAACTTGAGGTTCGAAGGAATCAAAATCAAAGGATTGTTTTGACCAGAACTCTGCACTAGGTAGTTTACTTGGTACAGACCCCGGATAAAGCGTAATAAGTTGCTTATCTACAGAACGCACTCCTTGAATAGCTTTAATTTGTTTACCGGTTTGATTAACTAAAACTTGTTTTGTCGCTCGAATCGCAGCAATGGCTGTGTATTCTGTATCAATTCCTTCAAATTCAACATGACGACCACCTTCTTGCACCAATTGGCGCATCAAGCTGATTAAGTTTTGAATTTGATCTGTCGTGATATGATCGGCTTTTGTTGCCACAAACATGAGCTTATCAATATTCGGAGAAAACAAGCGATTAAGTAAATTGCGTTTTCCATAATGGAAATTTTTGAAAAGCTGATTAAGTCCTGTTTGCATATCGATAAAGGCTTGTTGACTATGATTCAGTGGCGTTAAGCAATCCGCTAAAATTACCTGGCGATCAAAAGTAGAAAAATAATTTTCATAAAAGCCTTTCACCACCTTATTACGATAATGATCATATCGCTTATTCAACACTGAAAAATAGCTATTAGATTTCGCCTCTCTTTTCAGTTTTTGCCATTGTTCTTCCGACAAATGCAATAACGGGAAAAATTGTAATACCGGTGCGCCTTCTAATTCCCCAGGCAAGACAAATCGGCCAGGTTGAATAAATTGCATTCCTTCAGCTTTGCAGGCTAGTAAATAATCGGTATAAGATTTTGCAATCTGCGCTAAAACATCTTCATTGACGACCGCACTTAGGTCGAGTTTTTTCAGTTTATCCAACCAATCTTGAGCAAACTGTTGACGAATACCCGATGTAATTTTGGCTTGCTCTAGTGACCATTCTTGAAAGTCTAGATTTAGTAAAGGTAAATCCAATAGCCATTCACCTGGATAATCAAAAATATCTAAATATAATGTGCCGCGTTCTTTGAAATGACGAAGTAAACCTGATTGGCGCTCAAAACGAATAGCAAGGCGTGTTTCACTTACCCCTCGAGTAGATTGGCACCACTGTGGTGGATTATTCATTAAATCATTGAGATTCGCTTCATAATCAAAACGTGGAATACTTAAATCCTGTTGAGGCACTCGTTTTACTGCCAAAATAGATTGATTTCGAGCAGCCTCAAATAAAGGAAGATGCGCATTTGCCTCTTGATTAATATGTAACAATTGATTAATCAAACTCGTAATAAAGGCTGTTTTACCGCTTCGACTTAGCCCTGTCACAGCCAAACGCAAAGTGCGGTCAAATCCACGATTGATTATTTGATTAATTTCCCGATTAATTGATTTAAACATATCCTAAAAATCCAATAACTAGCCATTTTTGCCAAGATATTTTACAATTCACTCAATTTATCACAAAACGGTCTTTAATAATAAAGCTATGTTACGTCGAAATGTCACTTTTTGTTTTTTATTGTGTGGGTTGAGCCAAATTAATCTGGCACAAGCCGCGCCAAGCATACCCAAAATGCTGACAGAAAACGGCTTAACATACTGTACAAATGCGTCGGGTTTTTCCTTTAATCCACAAACTGCAGACGCTGGCACCAGTATGAATGTGGTGACGGAGCAAATTTATAACAAATTGTTTGATATTAAAGATCATAGTGCAGCACTCGTTCCTGTATTAGCCCAATCTTATTCTATTTCATCTGATGGAAAACAAATTCTCATTAATCTTCGTAAAGGGGTGAAATTCCATCATACCCCTTGGTTTACGCCTACGCGTGACTTTAATGCAGAAGATGTGGTCTTTTCGATTAATCGCGTTTTAGGTCATGATACTTACTTGCCAACACTCTCAGATGATGTAGTCACCTACAAAAATCCGCAATATAAAATCTTTCACGAACAAGCCAAGAAGGTACACTTTCCGTATTTTGAAAGCATTAAGCTGAATCAAAAAATTAAAAGTATCACGGCAACGAATCCTTATCAGGTCAAAATAGACCTGTTTGAACCCGATGCCTCAATCCTGTCCCATCTTGCTAGCCAATACTCTATTATTTTCTCGCAAGAATATGCATACCAATTAAGTGCCGATGATAATCTCACCCAATTGGATACACATCCTGTTGGCACGGGCCCTTATCAAGTGAAAGATTATGTTTATAACCAATATGTTCGCTTGGTACGCAATGAGGATTATTGGAAAAAAGAAGCCAAAATTAAGAATATTATTGTGGATCTTTCTGCGGATCGTACAGGACGTTTAATTAAATTCTTTAACAATGAATGCCAAATTGCCTCTTATCCTGAAGTTAGTCAGCTCGGTTTGTTAAGCGAAAAGGACGACCGTTATTATCTACAATCTACAGATGGAATGAACTTGGCCTATTTGGCTTTCAATTTCCAAAAGCCATTAATGCAGGATAAAACCATTCGCCAAGCCATTTCACAAAGCTTAAACCGTTTTAGAATTGTGCAAAATATTTACCACAATACAGCAACGGTGGCGAATAACATTATTCCTGAAATTTCTTGGGCTTCGGCAATTAATACGCCTGATTTTCCTTATGATTATCAGCCTGCAGAAGCAGAGAAAACATTACGCGATAAAAAACTCACGTTAAATATGTGGGTGATGAATGAAGAACAAGTGTATAACCCTGCTCCAATTAAAATGGCGGAGCTCATTAAATGGGATTTAGCCAAAGCTGGCGTGGATGTTAAAGTGCGGTCAGTCACACGGACATATTTAATCGAACAATTACGCAAAGGCACAGAAGATTACGATTTAATCTTAACGGGTTGGCTTGCTGGAAACCTTGATCCTGACGGTTTTATGCGTCCGATTTTAAGTTGTGATACGCAAAATGAAATCACGAATTTATCAAATTGGTGTAATCCTGAATTTGATAAGATGATGAATCGTGCACTGGCGACCAATCATTTATATGAGCGCTCTAAAGCATATAACAATGCACAAGACCTCATCTTAAACGAATTGCCTATTGTGCCAATTGCAAACGTCAAACGACTTTTGGTCGCTCGCGGCAATGTTAAAGGAATTGAGATGACCCCATTTGGTAGCATCAATTTTTCTACCTTGTATTTCATGAAAAATAAGGAGAATAAATAATGCTCGTTTCAGCGATCCGTCATGTGATTTGGGTAAGCATTTTATTATTGATTTTATCCGTATTAAGTTTTGTGATTTTAATGCGAGATCCGCTCAATGCCGATCTTGTCACAAATAACATTTATAGTGCTTATTATCATTACCTTACATCATTGTTACAGGGTGATTTAGGGATTACCTATAACGGCGGAGAATCCTTAAAAAATTTAATTTTTACGGTATTACCACCCACATTAGAACTCTGTTTTACCGCACTTTTATTGGCTTGTATCTTAGGTATTCCTCTCGGCGTATTAAGTGCGGTCTATAATCAACGTGTTTTTTCACGTACATTGCAGAGTATATCCAATGTTGGTTTGTCTATTCCGATTTTCTGGTTTGCGCCAATTTTGCTTTATGTAGCAGCGATTCAAAGCTGGGAGATCGCAGCCATTGGGCAATATAATTTACTCTATGAAATCAAACCTATCACGGGTTTCCCTATTATTGATGTGTGGTTTGTAGATGTGCCTTACCGAACTAAAATCGTACAAAATGTTTTACAACATCTAGCCTTGCCTACATTAGTGCTTTGTATTCTGCCGACCATGGAATTTATCCGCATCATTCAGCAACGGGCAGATTATTTACTTCAACAAGAATACGCTAAAGCGGCAGCAACACGTGGCTGGTCAAAATGGACGATTTTAAGACGTTATGTTTTCCGCAATACTTTTCCATTATTGATTCCACAACTTACGCGTGTATTTACCTTAGTGTTAACGCAATGTATGTTGGTTGAGACGGTATTAGGCTGGCCAGGAATTGGACGTTGGCTCATTGATGCCGTAACCCAACAAGATTACAACAGTATTTCTGCCGGTGTAGTTGTAATTGGTATTTGTATCATTATTATTGATACCTTCGCCAAGTTGCTCATGTTTGTGTTAGATCCATTGAATAAGAAGGGCTGGTATGCAAGATAGAGAACCTGATGAATTTCGCGAAAGCACCTCCTTCTTTCAGATTTGGTTGCTTTTCCGTCAGAATCGCGTGGCATTATTCTGTTTCTATTTATTTTGTCTTCTGATTTTGACCGCACTTTTTCCGAAACTCATTATGCCTTATAGCGAAAGCATGGAGTTTGTGGGAGAAGAACTCATGCCGCCATCTTGGGTAGAAAAAGGTCGTATTGCTTTTTTCTTTGGTACAGATGATCTTGGTCGTGATGTACTCAGTCGATTAATTATGGGGACACAATATACTCTCGGTTCCTCTCTTTTAGTGGTCATTGCTGTGGCAATTATTGGTGGCGCATTAGGTATTCTTGCCGGTATGTCAGAAGGGATTAAATCCCGTTTCTTAGGTCATTTTTTTGATGCATTTTTATCTATCCCCATTTTGCTGATTGCCATTATTATTTCTACATTAATGGAACCGAGCTTAATGAATGCCATGTTTGCCACTCTGTTGGCTATTCTGCCGTATTTTGTTCATGCGATTTATCAAGCGATTCAGCAAGAACTAAAGAAAGACTACGTTCTCTTACTGAAATTAGATGGTATTTCAAACTGGGAATTATTAAAAACGACAATCTTGCCGAATATTAGTGTCGTCTATACACAAGAAATTTCTCGAGCATTTGTGGTCGCTATTTTAGATATTACGGCTCTCAGCTTTATTTCTCTAGGTGCACAACGTCCAATGCCAGAATGGGGCGCAATGATTAAAGATTCGTTAGAGCTGATTTATCTTGCCCCTTGGACAGTTTTATTACCGGGCTTTGCTATTATTTTCACCATTTTATTAAGCATTATTTTTACTAACGGATTGTGTAAAGCAATCAATAAATATTACGAGTAACCCATGGCGCTGTTAGATATTCGCAATCTTAATATTGAAATTCAAACACCAAACGGTCGCATGAAAATTGTGGACGGCGTCAATCTTTCGCTTAATGAAGGGGAAATTCTAGGGCTCGTCGGTGAATCAGGTTCAGGTAAAAGTTTAATCGCTAAAGTAATCAGTAATTCCATTAAAGATAACTGGATTGTCACCGCTGACCGTTTTCGTTTTAATGATGTTGAATTGCTTAAACTGACGCCGAATCAACGTCGAAAAATCGTTGGAAAAGAAATTTCAATGATTTTCCAAAATCCATTAAGCTGCCTAGATCCAAGTCGAAAAATCGGTAAACAGCTTATCCAAAGTATTCCAAACTGGACCTTTAAAGGTCGTTGGTGGCAATGGTTTGGTTGGAAAAAACGTCGTGCGATTGAATTACTACACCGTGTAGGAATTAAAGACCACCAAGATATTATGGCGAGTTATCCTAATGAGCTCACTGAAGGTGAAGGCCAAAAAGTGATGATTGCCGTAGCAGTGGCGAATCAACCTCGATTATTAATTGCGGATGAACCCACTAATTCTTTGGAGTCCATTACGGCATTGCAAATTTTCCGTTTGCTTTCAAGTATGAACCAAAACCAAGGTACAACAATTTTATTAGCCAGTAACGATCTTAAAAGTATCAGTGAATGGTGTGATAGCATTTCCGTTCTTTATTGTGGGCAAAATACAGAGTCTGGGCCGACCGACCAAATATTAGAAATGCCTCATCATCCTTATACACAAGCATTGCTTTACTCTGTTCCCGATTTTAGTCGCCCCTTAGGTTTTAAAAGCAAATTAGGGACATTAGAAGGGACTGTGCCGATTTTAGAACAAATGCCGATTGGTTGTCGTTTAGGACCTCGCTGCCCTTTTGCTCAGCGTGAATGTATTCAAAAACCAAGCCGATATCGCATTAAACAGCATGAGTTTTCCTGCCATCATCCGATTAATCTTCGAGAACGGCAGTTTAAGGATAAAATTGCAACTTCACCGCTTACGCTCAATACCGAATCAAAAGGAAACGAATAATGCCATTATTACAAGTGGAAAATCTCAGTAAAACCTTTGATGAACCCGCAAAACTTTTTGGTTTCGAGCAGTTTTATGCGGTAAAAGACGTCAGCTTTACGCTTAACCGTAAAGAAACGCTTGCGATTATCGGTAAAAATGGTTCGGGTAAATCGACCTTAGTAAAAATGATCGCAGGGATAACTCCCCCTGCTTCAGGAAAAATCTTATTTAATGATTTACCATTACAATTCGAAGATTTTCACTATCGTGCGCAGCATATCAGAATGGTTTTCCAAGATGCAAATTCAGCGTTTAACCCGCGTTTAAATATTGGACAAGCCTTAGATGCACCACTACGATTAATTACCGATTGGGATGAAGAGACTCGCAATGAAAAGATCTTTAAAACGCTCTCATTGGTAGGGCTTTATCCTGATTATACGAATCTGAAAATTAAACATCTTTCGGTCAGTCAAAAACAGCGGATCGCCTTGGCTCGTGCGCTGATTCTTCAACCTGAGATCATTATTATTGATGATGCATTGAGTACATTAGATGCCTCTGTGCGTATTCAATTGCTTAATCTGATTTTAGATTTACAAGAACATTTAGGCATTTCCTATATTTATGTTGGACAAAATTTAGGCATTATCAAACATATAGCCGATCAAGTTTTAGTAATGGATGAAGGTGAAATTATCGAGTCTGGCACACCAAGAGAGATCTTTACCAATCCTCAAAATAACACTACTCGCTTACTTGTAGAAAGTCATTTTGGTCAATTGCTTGATGAAAATGCTTGGCAAACAACGACTTCCTAATTCTCTGTCAAACAAGTTAGGCATAGACATCTCAAAAAAACGTCTTTAAAATTGACCGCTCTTTTCATTCTTTTTAACAAAATAGGAAAGCAACTATGCAAGCATTATTAAAACTCACTAACTTTGTGAGCAAAACTTTCGCACTATGGGCGATTGTTTTTGCTCTTCTCGCCTTTCTCTTCCCGGAGCAATTCAAAATTTTTGCACCATACATTCCTTACCTTTTAGGTTTAGTGATGTTTGGTATGGGGATTACCTTAACTTTTGCAGATTTCAGTGAAGTGGCTAAACACCCTAAATCTGTATTCATTGGTGTAGCGGGTCAATTTATCATTATGCCAGCTATCGCATTTGGATTAGCAAAAGCCTTTGATTTACCTGCTGATTTAGCGGTTGGTGTGATTCTTGTCGGTTCTTGCCCGGGTGGTACTTCATCAAACGTAATGACTTATTTAGCGAAAGGTAACACTGCGCTTTCTGTTGCTTGTACCACAATCTCAACCTTACTTTCACCAGTATTAACCCCTGCCATTTTCTATGTATTAGCAAGTCAATGGTTAGATATTGATGCCGGCGCAATGTTTATGTCTGTATTAAAAATGGTATTGTTCCCAATTTTCTTAGGTTTAGTTGTTCGTGCGCTCTTCAAAAAACAAGTGGAGCAAGCAAGCCAAACTATGCCATTAGTGTCTGTTATTTCTATTGTCTTAATCTTGGCAGCGGTAGTAGCTGTAAGTAAGGATAAAATCGTAGAATCAGGCCTATTAATTTTCAGTGTTGTGGTTTTACATAACTGCTTAGGCTATTTAATTGGTTACTTTGCAGCAAAATTATTTAAACTTAATACGGCGGATAGTAAAGCTGTAGCAATTGAAGTAGGTATGCAAAACTCAGGTTTAGGTGCTGCATTAGCTGCTGCTCATTTCAACCCAATTGCAGCGGTACCAAGTGCCTTATTTAGTTTCTGGCACAATGTATCGGGTCCAATTTTGGCGAATATTTTCTCTAATATCAAAAATGAAAAATAAGCGATTTGGGTAAAAAAATAAGGGCGGAAATTACATTCCGCCCTTTTTACATTTTACTGTTTTACTTAACCGAACCACAATTTAAACAATATAAATACTGCCCTTTTGGATCATTAAATTTGGTTAACACATTCAGTTGTTTTTTCACTTGATGCACTTCCTGTGGTAATCCTAACCAATTTGTCAGTAGCGCTTGGCCTTTTTGTTTAAGCTTACGATCTAATTTAGCTAAGAAGCTATTATCTTCATCAACCAACCATTGCACACTAAAGCTATCCATATATTTATCCGGATGTTGATTGACTAGCGCGACCACTTTATCAATGGCTATATCAATATCACCTAATTCGTCAACTAAGCCGTTTTTCTGTGCATCTTGTCCTAACCAAACTTGGCCCTGAGCAATTTTATCCACTTTGTCTTTTGATAATTGACGCCCACGGCTTACCACATCTAAGAAACGATCATAACCATTTTCAATACTAAGTTGATAAATATCCTGTGTATTCTTACCCAATGGGCTTAACGCTGAGGTTTCCGCGAGATCTGTTGTCGCTACACCATCGGTACTCATTCCCATTTTTTTGATTGTATTTTCAAAGGTTGGGAATAATGCAAAGATCCCGATCGAACCCGTAATCGTATTTTTATCCGCCACGATATAGTCTGCAGTCGAAGAAATCCAATAACCACCAGACGCTGCCATGCCCCCCATTGATACTACAACAGGTTTGCCTGCTTTTTGAAGATTTTCGGTTTCCTGGCGAATAATTTCAGAGGCAAATGCACTGCCACCCGGTGAGTTAACACGGAGAACAACAGCCTTCACTTTCTCATTATCGTAGGCCTGTCTTAATAACTTCGCAATGGTATCGCCACCTGCAGATTCTTCATCACTTTCACCATCAATAATTGTCCCTTCGACATTCACTACCGCAACGATATTTTTTTCACTTGGATCGACAGAAAAACGATCGCCTAAATCAGATAAATAATCTTCAAAATCCACTAATTTGGCTTTGCCTTCTTCACCTTGACCGAAAAGTGCGGTCAATTTTTTATCTAAATCCAATCTTGTCGCAAAATGTGTCACTAACTGACGTTTTTTTACATAAGCCGTTTCATCACCTTTTAACGCTTTTAAATCACTAATATATTTTTGTGCATTAGGTAATACGTCATTGGCGGTAATATGGCGATTAACCATTAGTGTTTGCATATAGTTTTGCCACATGCCTCCAAGCCATTTTTGCATATTCGCTTTTGCTTCTGGCGACATATCATCACGCAAGAAAGGCTCTACCGCGGACTTATATGTCCCCACTCGGAAAATATGCGGCGTAATTTCAAGTTTTTCGAGCATGGATTTAAAGTAAAGATTTTCCTGACGCAAACCTTGAATGCTGACTTGTCCAATCGGATTGAGATAAATTTCATCCGCAAAACTCGCAAGGAAATATTGTGCTTGTGTGTAATTGTCAGCATAAGCAATAACGGACTTTTCTGACTCTTTGAAACTTTGAATGGCTTTTCCTACGTACTCTAATGATGGAAGATCCCCCCCTTCAAAGTCATTTAGATTCAATACTAAACCACGAACACGTTCATCATCTTTTGCAGATAAAATACTTTGCACCACATCAAAGGTTGAATATTTGTAAGAAACTTTTTCATTATTTAAACGTTGGAATTCCTCTTGCCAACTCAGCATATCTTCCGTGTTATCAGCAAGATAGCCTGTTAAATTTAAATATAATGCACCTTGATCGCCTGATAAGACTTGGCTTTTCTTGCCATCACTAAAAAGGCTAATAAGGACAATCAACGCTAAAACAAATAGTAAGAACACAAAATTCATCACAAGATTTCGGATAAAATTGAGTGCTTTACAACAAAATTTCAATACGTTTAATATGGCATTCATGTGAAATTAAACCTTTAAAAACAGAAATAAAAATTGTGCGTAGCCTATCATAAAGTCCTGTGAAAAACTATGCTATAATCAACTGCACTTAACTAGAAGAAGGAAAATACTATGGATGCATTAACCCTTTTAACACAACGTAAATCGAATAAAAAATTAACAGCACCAGCCCCCAGCCAAGTGCAATTAGAACAAATGTTTCAAGCGGCTTTACATGCCCCTGATCATGGTAAACTTGAACCTTATCATTTCGTAGTTATCCAAGGCACAGGTTTAAGTAAATTGGAAAGCTTGCTCAAAGCAGCGGTGACTGAATTTGATTTAGGTGAAGAAAGATTAAAAAAAGCAGAGAATTTTGCACGCCGTGCGCCAATGATCATTGCGGTGATTGCTAAAATTAATCATGAAGTGAAAAAAGTACCGGGTTGGGAACAAATGCTTACTGCGGGTGCGGCAACTTATGCGATTCAACTTGCAGGCAATGCACTGGGTTTTGAAAGTTTTTGGGCAACAGGTCCTCTCGTTGAGGGGCGTGAATTACGTGAAGCATTTGGTTGTGGTAAAAATGATAAGATTGTTGCCTTATTACAAATTGGTACAGCAGCTGAAAAATTAGAAAGAGACTGTAAACCCAAAGATTTGTCACGTTTCGTGAGCCATCTATAAAGAAAAAATCAAAAAAGGCGGAAATTTCCGCCTTTTCTATTGTTCTTATTCAGACTCGCCTTCTAATCCACTTCTAATTTTATTTTCAAACGCCGTATAATCCACTAAAAAAGCATCGTGACCATAGTCCGATGGGAATTCATAAAATTTTAAATCCACGCCTGCTTGTTCTAAAAGCTGTTTACTTTTATGTAAATCAATGGATTTAAATAGTTGATCTGTCGTCACCGAAACTAATGTATAGCAAGCTTTAATTCGAGATAGGGCTTCTTTCACATCTGCATACCCGACACTAGGGTCATACAGATCGAGAGCTCGCAATAAATGCAAATAGGTGTTGGCATCAAAACGATCTAAGAATTTTTTGCCTTGATAACTCAAATAGGATTCTACTTGAAAGTGGTCGCCCCAAAATTGCCCTTCAGATTTAGTTGCACGACCAAATGCCTTAGCCAACTGTACATCGGTACGATACGTTAACATTCCTAACATTCGTGCAATGGAAAGGCCTTGATTAGGTGGCGTGCCATCATAATAGTCACCATTATTGAAATTAGGATCATTAATCACCGCTTGACGCATCACATGGTTAAAACCTATGGCTTCCGCACTAAAGAAGATAGAAGAACAAAGATTGACAATGTTATCCATAAAATCTGGATAATCAATTGCCCATTGTGTGGCTTGCATACCACCAAAAGAGCCCCCCACTATTGCTTTTAAATGTGAGATACCAAGGTGCTCAAGCAAGGCTTTTTGGACTTTGATAATATCTTGAACGATGATATTCGGGAACTGGCTCCCATAAGGTTTTCCAGTAGTTGGATTAATCGAACTCGGGCCCGTCGTGCCTTTACAACCACCTAATACATTTGAGCAAATAAAAAAGTATTTAGATGTATCAAAAGCTAGACCTTCGCCCATAAAGTTTTGCCACCAACCGTCTTTATTAGGTTCATCAAAATAAGGTTCTGCATCTCCCGTTAAAGCGTGACAAATCAATACAGCATTGCTTTTATCTGCATTTAAAGTGCCGTAAGTCTGATACGCGACATGAATAGGCGAAAGCTGTCCGCCCAATGTTAATTGGAGTGGATTGTCTTGAAAAAGCACGACATTTTGCACAGCCATTGAAATGATAACCTTTTACGTTGATGGTTCACCAATTATCAACAGCTCATTTTTTTTGTCAAGAAATTTTAGACGTTTAGACGTCTAAATATTTTCTTATCAATTCAGTAAACAAATTACACTTGAACTTACATTGTTTTTTCAGTATGTTAGCAAAATGCAACTATCCAAAACGCTGTCAAAAATGACCGCACTTTCCTGGCTCTTGCGCCTTCCGCTAAAAAAACTTCTCGGTTACGCCTTGGGGCTCTTTTTGCTTGTTTTGATTGGTTGCTTCACCATTGATCGTGCCGTGAGCTTTTATGTACAAGACCGCGTGTATGAAGATGTCGAAACACTTCCGCATCGCCATTATGCATTGGTACTCGGTACATCCAAATATGTGGCTAAAGGCAAAACCAATAAATATTATGATTACCGCTTAGAAGCATCAAAACTCTTGGTCGAGCAAGATAAAGTCGATTATTTACTACTAAGTGGCGATAATCGCACGCTTCAATATAACGAACCACGCACCATGTTTTTGGATCTACGTAAAATGGGCGTATCTGAAAGTGTGATGTTTAAAGATTTTGCGGGATTCCGCACCTTAGACTCTGTTGTGCGCGCAAGTAAAGTTTTCCAAGTGCCCTCTTTTACTATTATCAGCCAAAAATTCCATTGTGAACGCGCGCTGTTGATTGCTAAACACTATGATATTGATGCAATTTGCTTTACTGCGAAACAACCTGACGTGTATTTCGGGACACGTGTTCGCGAAATGTTTGCTCGTGTAAAAGCCGTATTAGACTTAATTATCGGTGTAAAACCTTATTTCCTCGGTGCACCAGAACCTCTGCCAATTCCTACCGAATAGTTAATGATTCTTTAATTTTTACCCTGTTAAATCAAAAAATATCTAAATAATTGGTTTTTTACTCTATTTTTTTGGAGTATTTATTTGACAATTTTTGATGAAATCGCTATTTCTAATATCCATCACAAACACAACATCTTACTTTTCATTTTTAGAGGATTATCTTATGTCTCATTTATCGGTAGCAAAATTTGGTGGTACATCCGTTGCAAACTATTCGGCTATGCAGGCTTGTGCCAAAATCATCATTGCAGATCCTAATACTCGCGTTGTGGTACTTTCCGCATCAGCCGGTGTAACGAACTTATTAGTTGCCCTAGCCAATGGTGTAGAAGCAGAAGAACGTGCAAAATTAATCGGTGAAGTCCGTCAAATTCAAGAAAATATTTTAAATGAATTACAAGATGATAGCCGTGTACGCCCTGTCATCGAAAAATACTTAGAAAATATTACCGCACTTTCTGAAGCGGCAAGCCTTGCGACATCAAAAGCTTTAACTGATGAAATCATCAGTCAAGGTGAAATGATGTCGACACAAATTTTCATTGAAGTATTAAGAGAATTACAAACCTCAGCTACTTGGGTCGATGTGCGTACTTTAGTCCCAACCAATGATAACTTTGGTAAAGCGGCACCAGATGACGCTCAAACTCAAGCAAACTGCGATAATTTATTAAAACCATTAATCGACCAAGGTGAATTAGTCATCACCCAAGGTTTTATCGGTCGTGAACCAGGCGGTAAAACGACTACTTTAGGTCGTGGTGGTAGTGACTACTCTGCTGCACTTTTAGCTGAAGTATTAAACGCAAAAGATGTATTAATTTGGACGGATGTGGCGGGAATTTACACCACGGATCCTCGTGTAGTCCCTGAAGCAAAACGTATTGATACCATGAGCTTTGCTGAAGCTGCTGAAATGGCAACTTTCGGCGCTAAAGTATTACACCCAGCAACGTTACTTCCAGCTGTACGCAGTAATATTCCCGTTTATGTAGGTTCAAGTAAAGCGCCTGATGCTGGCGGTACTTGGGTAACTCGCGATCCACAACCACGTCCGACATTCCGTGCTATTGCAGTACGTCGTGACCAAACTTTATTGACGCTTTCAAGCTTAAGCATGTTACACGCTCAAGGATTCCTTGCAAATGTATTCAATGTCTTAGCGAAACATAAAATTTCAGTGGATACGATCACAACCTCTGAAGTAAGCATTGCATTAACCTTAGATAAAACTGGCTCAGCTTCATCTGGTGTAGAATTACTTTCACCAGAATTATTAGAAGAATTAAGCCAATACTGCACCGTGAAAGTTGATACAGGCTTATCGCTTGTTGCATTAATTGGAAATGACTTACACCTCGCTTCAGGTGTGGCAAAACGTATTTTTGACACTCTTGAAGGCTATAACATTCGCATGATTAGCTATGGCGCAAGCACTAATAACATTTGTATGCTCGCGATGAGCGATAAAGCAGATGACGTGGTTCGTTCATTACACAAATCTTTGTTTGAATAATAAATTTATAAAAAGTGCGGTTAAAAATAACCGCACTTTTTTACGTTTAAAATTTGAGATTACAACCAAAAAAGAGTAAAGTAATTGTTTGTCTAATTTATAAACTTGCGCAAACTTAAGGCGGAAATTATGGGAAAAAGTGTTGTTGTTCTTGGCGCTCAGTGGGGCGATGAAGGAAAAGGCAAGATCGTTGATTTATTAACAGATCGAGTCAAATATGTGGTGCGTTACCAAGGTGGTCACAACGCAGGTCACACTTTAATTATTAATGGTGAAAAAACTGTATTACGATTAATTCCATCAGGTATTTTACGTGATAACGTGACCTGTTTAATTGGTAACGGTGTGGTACTTTCTCCTGCTGCATTAATGCAAGAAATGGGCGAATTAGAAAGCCGTGGCGTAAAAGTACGTGAACGTTTATTAATTTCAGAAGCTTGTCCATTAATCCTACCTTATCACGTTGCAATGGATCACGCTCGTGAAGCCGCGTTAGGCAAAAAAGCTATTGGTACAACCGGTCGTGGCATCGGCCCAGCTTATGAAGATAAAGTGGCTCGTCGTGGTTTACGTGTGGGCGATTTATTCAATCGCGAAGCCTTTGCTGAAAAATTAAAAAATATTCTTGAATACTATAATTTCCAATTAGTGAACTACTACAAAGTAGAACCTGTTGATTATCAAAAAACATTAGACGATGTGTTCGCGGTAGCTGATATTATTACTGGTATGGTGGCAGATATCACAACCATCTTAGATACCGCTCGTAAAAATGGTGACAACATCCTATTCGAAGGTGCACAAGGCACTATGCTTGATATCGACCACGGCACCTATCCGTATGTAACCAGTTCTAACACCACAGCCGGTGGCGTAGCAACAGGTTCTGGTTTCGGTCCTCGCAACCTTGACTATGTGTTAGGTATCATCAAAGCATACTGTACACGAGTTGGTGGCGGTCCATTCACCACAGAATTATTCGATGAAACTGGTGCTGAAATTGCTCGTAAAGGTAATGAATTTGGCGCTGTAACTGGTCGTCCTCGTCGTTGTGGTTGGTTTGATGCAGTAGCCATTCGCCGTGCAATTCAACTTAACTCTATTTCTGGCTTCTGTATGACCAAATTAGACGTATTAGATGGTTTCGATGAAGTGAAAATCTGTACAGCTTACAAAATGCCAAATGGCGAAATCGTTGAATATGCCCCATTAGCAGCGAAAGATTGGGAAGGTGTAGAGCCAATTTACGAAACCTTACCAGGCTGGAAAGAAAACACCTTCGGTGTAACTGATGTAAATAAATTACCGCAAACTTGCCGTAATTACATCAAACGTATCGAAGAAGTAACTGGCGTGCCAGTAGCTATCCTTTCAACGGGCCCAGATCGTGTTCAAACAATGATTTTACGCGATCCATTTGCTGCCTAAAACAACATAAAAATAAACCGCACTTTGGCATAACCAAGTGCGGTTATTTTTTAAGGAGTTTTTGATGACTGAACAAGATATTGTGGACTACCTAAAAAATCACCCTGATTTTTTTACCTATCACCCCGAGCTACTTCAACAGCTTACCATTTCTCATAGTCATGAAGAAGGGACGATTTCGTTAGTCGAAGCACAGCTTGCTCAGCAACGAGAACAAATTAAAACGCTTACTCAACTCCTCGAAAAATTTCATCAGCTTGCTCATCAAGAAGCAGATATTTTCTTTGCACTCTTGCCTTTGCAGAAGAAGCTGTTTCAAACAAACGACTTTATTGCCATCAATGAAAAGTTAGATGACTGGGCAAAAGACTATGAGTTAGAAGGCGCTAAAATTTTACTTTTCACAGATAGTTGGCCAAAAAATAGCACTATTCCTGAGCAACATTGGCTAGACAGAAAAGCCTTTGAACTTATTCGCCTAGAGCGTATGGGATTACGCCAATTCTATTTAGGCGATCTCTACAATAAAGAAAAAGCCCTCATGTTCCTTCCAGAAGAGCTCCCTATCGGCTCTGTGGCGATTTGCCGTTTGGATGGAACACCGCAAAAACCAACCGCACTTTTACTCTTCAAATCTCGAGACACTAACCGTTTCCATAACGACCAAGACACCACATTTCTTCGACATTTAGTCGATATTGTGGAATTGCATTTGGGAAGATGGCTTTAAAGGTTATTAATATCAAATTATTGATCCTGCTCACAATTTCAAAAAAATAAACTTTCTTTATTTTTCAACTCTTTCTACAATACCTTTGTTTTTATTATTAAAAACACACAATTCAATTTAACTTCAGATATCACAAGGGTCTAATTATGAAAATTTTAACTTGGCCTGTGGTTGCAGGTGCTGCACTTGGTATCGTTGCGCCACTTCTCACTTACAATGGCAATCCTGGTAATATGGGATTTTGTGCGGCTTGTTTCTTACGCGATACAGCAGGTTCGCTTGGATTACATCACGCTGCTCCATTACAATACCTTCGCCCAGAACTAATTGGATTAGTTTTAGGAGCTCTCGTCAGTGCATTCTTATCTAAGGAATTTAAACCTCGCGGAGGCTCTGCCCCACTCGCTCGTATTAGCTTAGGCTTTTTTGCTATGCTTGGTGCGCTCATTTTCTTAGGTTGTCCATGGCGTGCTTATTTACGATTAGGTGGCGGTGATCTCACTGCAATTGCAGGTATAGTAGGATTGTTTGCCGGTGTATTAGGCGGTATTTTCTTCGCGAATCGAGGATTCTCATTAGGTAAATCGAAGGAACAAAGCCAATCTTCGGGCTTAATCGGTCCAATTTTTGCCGTAATTTTGCTTGTTTTAGCCTTAACCCAATTTAAATTTGGTGAAAATCTCGCGATTTACACCTCTGAAAAAGGGCCTGGCGCACAACATGCGGCTATTTGGATGTCACTTGCTGGCGGATTACTTCTCGGTGTGCTGATGCAAAAATCGCGTTTTTGCACAATTGGAGCATTCCGAAACTTCGTCCTCTTCCGTGATGCACATTTATTAAACGGTGTGATTGCATTGATTGTCTTTGCCGCAATAACTAATGCCTTATTAGGACAATTCCATTTAGGCTTTGAAAAACAACCTATCGCACATAATGACTATCTCTACAATTTCCTTTCTATGGCACTTTGCGGACTTTGCTTTGCATTAGGTGGAGGTTGTCCAGGCAAACAACTAGTCAATATAGGGGAAGGTAACAATGACTCGGCATTATTTGTGCTCGGTATGCTACTGGGCGCAGCAGCGGCACATAACTTTGGTTTCGCAGCCGCTCCTACTGGCGTTCCAATCTTTACGCCTTATGTTTTAATTGCCGGCTTTGTGGTCTGCTTGTATATCGCATTAACAAATAAATCAGAAGCTTAACATTCATTCAAAATAAACAAAAAGGAAGTCAATTATGACTTCCTTTTTTCGTTTTTAAAAGTGCGGCCATTTTTAACCGCACTTTCTACATCATTAGAGAATATTTTTCTCGCCACGGGAAAGACTAATTAAGCCTGAACGAACAATCTCAAGTAATGTACTTTCTTCTTTCACAGCCTCAACAAAAGCATCTAATTTGTCTTTTGTACCCGTTAATTGAATGGTGTAAGATTTTGTTGTTACATCCACAATCTGACCACGGAAGATATCGGCTAAACGTTTTAACTCATCACGTGATGAACCCGTTGCTCGTACTTTCACTAACAACACTTCACGCTCAACATGCTCATGTTCACTCAAGTTAATAACTTTAAACACATCCACTAACTTGTGAAGTTGCTTTTCGATTTGTTCGAGTACTTGCTCATCACCCACTGCTTCAATCGTCATACGAGAAAGGGTTGGATCGTCCGTAGGTGCCACAGTTAAGCTTTCAATGTTAAATGCACGTTGGGAAAATAAGCCGACCACTCGAGATAATGCACCGGATTCATTTTCTAATAAAACAGATAAAATTCTACGCATTATTCGTTCTCCTCTTGTGGTTTGCTTAAAATCATCTCATTCATCGCCCCGCCGCGAACTTGCATTGGGTAAACGTGTTCGGTTTCATCAACGTTAATATCAACAAAGACCAATTTATTTTTAATACTAAAGGCTTCTTGTAATTTGCTTTCTAATTCATCTGGTGTTGAAATCTGAATTCCCACATGCCCATAAGATTCTGCCAACTTAACGAAATCCGGTAAAGAATTCATATAAGTTTGAGAATGACGGCCAGAGTAAATCAAATCTTGCCATTGTTTCACCATGCCTAAGAAGTGGTTGTTCAAACAAATCACTACGACTGGAATACCATATTGTGTTGCCGTTGAAAGCTCTTGGATATTCATTTGAATACTACCATCGCCCGTTACACAAACTACGGTTGCTTCAGGATGCGCAAGTTTCACCCCTAATGCTGCAGGTAAACCAAAGCCCATCGTACCCGCACCACCTGAATTGATCCAACGACGCGGTAAATCAAACGGATAATGTAATGCAGCAAACATTTGGTGTTGCCCTACATCCGATGCTACATAAGCTTGGCCTTTTGTAATGCGATATACCGCTTCCATCACTTGCTGTGGTTTGATGACGCCTGAAGTGCGGTCGAAATCCAAGCATTTTTTCGCTTTCCATTCATCGATTTGTTTCCACCAATCTTCTAAGTGATTTTGCGGACGTGAACCAATTTCTTCACCTAATAAACTTAAGAATTCATCCAATACATTTTTCGCGTTACCTACAATTGGAATCGCGGCAGGTACATTTTTAGAAATAGAGGTTGGGTCAATATCAATCTGAATCACTTTGGCATTCGGGCAATATTTATCTAAGTTATTAGTGGTACGGTCGTCAAAGCGCACCCCAACACCAAGAATTAGATCACTTTCATGCATGGCTGTATTGGCTTCATAAGTCCCGTGCATCCCAAGCATGCCTAAAAATTGTTTATCGGTACTTGGATATACACCTAAACCCATTAACGATGAAGTTACCGGTAAATTTAAACGTTGTGCAAATTGCGTTAATTCTTCATGACAGCCTGCTGCAATAGCACCACCACCGACGAATAAAACCGGTTTTTTAGCCACTAATAATGCTTTTAACGCTTTCTTAATTTGACCTTTGTGACCATTTACTGTTGGATTATAAGAACGAAGCTCTACAGATTTTGGATATTCGTAAGGATATTTTAAAGTTGGATTTACGGTATCTTTTGGAATATCTACGACAACGGGACCTGGACGGCCTGTTGAAGCAATATAAAAGGCTTTTTTCAAGATACCTGGAATGTCTTCAGCTTTTTTAACGATAAAGCTGTGTTTAACCACTGGGCGAGAAATCCCCACCATATCACATTCTTGGAACGCATCACGACCGATTAAGCTACTCATGACCTGACCTGAAATGATCACCATTGGTACTGAATCAGTATAAGCGGTCAAAATACCCGTAATCGCATTGGTCGCACCTGGTCCTGATGTGACTAACACACAACCCACTTTACCTGTCGCACGTGCATAACCATCTGCCATATGTACCGCAGCTTGCTCATGACGAACTAAAATATGTTCAATCCCACCAAGAGTATGAATTGCATCATAAATATCCAATACGGCACCGCCCGGATAACCAAATAAATACTCAACGCCTTCGTCACGCAAAGACTGAACCACCATTTCCGCACCGGATAATTTCTTCATATTTTACTCCTAAAACTGACCGCACTTTTATTTGTTACGATTCGTGTCAAAACAATGGAAACATCATACCGAAAGAAAACGGCTTGTCCAGCATGAGAAAAGTCTAAAAAAATGAATTAAAAAGCATTAAAAACCAATAAAGTTCAAATATTAAGATTTAAATAAAGATAATTGATATAAAAAACAGAAAATTGTAGTTTTATATGGAGTTTTATAAAAATAAAAAAATTTTATTCTTTTGTTCAGAAATTTGAACTAGATCACATTTTAAATGTTGTTTTCTCTTATGAGTGGAAGGAAAAGAATCGATGACAAGAAAAAACCGCACTTGGAAGCCCCAAAGTGCGGTTCGATTTTAAGCGATTTTTAATTAGCCGTTATAGCGTTTGAACACTAAAGTCGCGTTTGTACCACCGAAACCAAAGCTGTTTGACATTACAGTTTGTAAGCCTGCATTTTCTTTTGTTTCAGTCACGATATTGCAGCCTTCTGCCGCTTCGTCTAATGTTTCAATATTAATGCTTGGTGCAATAAAGTCATTGTGTAACATTAATAAGGTATAGATTGCTTCGTGTGCACCTGCTGCACCTAAAGAGTGACCTGTCATTGATTTGGTTGAAGAAATCGCTGGGATTTTGTCACCAAATACATTTTTGATTGCACCTAATTCTTTTACGTCACCAACTGGTGTTGATGTACCGTGTACGTTAATGTAATCAATCGGGGTATCTACCGTTGCCATCGCTTGTTTCATACAACGCTCTGCACCTTCACCGCTTGGCGCTACCATGTCGTAACCATCAGAGGTTGCACCATAACCTACGATTTCAGCGTAGATTTTTGCACCACGTGCTAATGCGTGTTCTAATTCTTCAACCACCACAACTGCACCACCACCTGCGATAACGAAACCATCACGGTTTGCATCGTAAGCACGAGACGCTTTTTCTGGGGTATCATTGTATTTAGTTGAAACCGCACCCATTGCATCAAATTCAGTTGCACATTCCCAAGATAATTCTTCCGCACCACCTGCGAAAACCACATCTTGTTTACCTAATTGAATTAATTCTACTGCGTGACCGATACAGTGTGCAGACGTTGCACAAGCAGAACTGATTGAGTAATTTACACCACGGATTTTATAAGGGGTTGCTAAACAAGCTGATACGCTTGAAGCCATGGTTTTAGTTACTGCGTAAGGACCAATTGCTTTCACACCACGTGGACCACGCACTGCATCACAAGCCACTAATTGGTTGTGTGCTGAACCAGTACCTGCACCGATTACAAGACCTGTACGGTCATTTGAAACTTGATCTTCCGTTAAACCTGAATCTTCAATCGCTTCACGCATAGAAAGGTATGCATAAGCTGCCGCATCACCCATAAAACGATACACTTTACGATCGATGTGCTCGCTTGGATCAAGTTTGATTGTGCCGGCAACATGGCTACGCATTTTCATTTCAATAAACTCAGGCACGACTTCAATACCAGATTTACCTGCTTTTAATGAAGCCAAAACTTCTTCTTTGTTGTTACCGATACTTGAAATAATACCAAAACCAGTAATTACAGCTCTTTTCATTCTTTATTCCTTATGAGTTAGGGGAAATTTAATTCAACTTACAGTTGTTAGCTGAACGCAATTTACTATGAAATGAAAATATTGCAAGCAATAATTCATTTGTTCGACCAGTTAAGTTTTAACCGACTCAAAATTTCCGTGCTATTATAAAAGAATTTGATAAGGCAAAAAAGGGCTAACACATGTTCACCATTCAGCACGCAAAAATTCATTTTAACGAAGAGAATACCCCTGTTTCGGATAAATTTGATGATGTGTATTTTTCTAATCAAGATGGTTTAGCGGAAACGCATTACGTGTTTTTAGAAGGCAATCAGTTGTGGGAACGTTGGGTTAATTATCAAGAAGCCCATTTTGTTATTGCTGAAACAGGGTTTGGCACAGGATTAAATTTCTTTGCGGTGACCACGCTATTCCGTGAATTTCGTCAAAAATACCCTGATTCGCCTTTAAAACGCCTTTATTTTATCTCTTTTGAAAAATACCCTTTGCTACTTGATGCATTACAACAAGCCCATTTAGCCTATCCGCAATTTTCTCATCTCGCTCAGCATTTACAACAGCATTGGCTTAATCCCATTCAGGGTTGCTATCGTTTTCAGTTTGATGAAACCACGTTAGATCTTTGGTTTGGTGATGTGGCTGAAAATCTGCCGCAACTGGGCGATTATATGAATGATAAAATTGATGCGTGGTTTTTAGATGGCTTTGCACCAAGTAAAAATCCAGACATGTGGAACGAGCAGCTTTATCAACAAATGTTTCGTTTTACCAAACCACAAGGCACCTTTGCGACCTTTACTGCGGCAAGTGCGGTGAGAAAAGGCTTAGAAAATGCGGGCTTTGATATTACAAAACGCAAAGGCTTTGGTAAAAAACGAGAATGTCTTTCTGGGCAAAAAACGCATGAAAAACTGACCGCACTTACAGCCCCCTGGTTTCATAGTCAGTCCGCGAATCTAAACGAGCAAGATATTGCCATTATTGGGGGCGGAATAGCCTCGCTTTGTACGGCTATTTCATTGGTTAAACGTGGGGCTAAAATTACAATTTATTGCGAAGATGAGCAAACTGCCCTTAATGCCTCTGGTAATAAACAAGGAGCCTTTTATCCGCAACTGAGTGATGATAACGAACGCAATATTCGTTTTTATATTCATGCTTTTGCCTATGGTCATCAATTCCTACAATGGGCAATTCAACAACAAATCGAATTTGAACATGAGTTCTGCGGTGTCGCACTTTGTGCTTACTACGACAAAGCTGAAAGTAAATTAAGTAAAATCGCTGAGCTGAATTTGCCTTCTGATTTATATCAGTCATTAAGTCAAACTGAATTAAGCGAAAAAGTCGGTTTGCCGTTACCTTTTGGGGGCGGTTTTATTCCTCAAGGCGCTTGGCTTGCACCACGTCAGTTAGTTCAGCATGCTTTTGCCTTTTTAGAGAAACAAGGTGTCCAAATTAAAACATCACAAAAAGTAACCGCACTTTCGCAAACAGAATACGGTTGGCAAATCACCACAGCTGAAAATGAAACTTTCTGCCATGAAGTAGTTGTTTTGGCAAACGGGCATAAACTCACTGAGTTTGAACAAACACAAAAACTCCCGCTCTATCCTGTTCGCGGGCAAGTGAGCCAAATTCCAACATCCGCAAACTTGCTTAAACTCAAAACTGTGTTGTGCTATGACGGCTATCTGACTCCAGTCGATCAAGCGAAAGCCAGTCATTGTATTGGCGCAAGTCATGTTCGTGATAATGCGACTCGTGAATTTAGCCTAACCGAACAGCAAGAAAACCAACAAAAAATTCAGCAAAATATTCCTGAAGATTGGACAAAAGAAGTGGATACATCGGGTAATCTTGCTCGAATCGGTGTACGTTGTTCAGTACGTGACCTCACCCCAATGATGGGGGCCGTTCCGCATTTTTCAGCTCAGCAAACACAATATCAGAATTTGTTTAATTTACGACGCCGTAAGCAGCCAATAGAACAAGCCGAAAACTACCCTAATCTCTATTTAATCGGTGCATTAGGCTCTCGAGGATTAACCTCTGCACCATTTTTAGGGGAAACACTGGCTTCCTTAATTTATGGCGAGCCCTTACCGATGAGCGAAGATCTGATTCATAACTTAATGCCAAACCGCAGTTGGGTCAGACGCTGGTTGAAAGGAGCGGACGTGAAATAAAAAAAGTGCGGTTAAAATCAACCGCACTTTTTTAATACAAGCTTAAACGTTGTAATCGCTGTCTGGCGATTTCTTTGATTTCATCCTTTTTCGCTGTATTCATAATTTCCAAATAAAGTAATTTGGCCAAGCCAATATTGACTTGTGTTCCAATCCCTTCTTCATACAAACTAGCTAAACGGAATCGCCCCTCATTACTACCCGCATTCGCGGCTTTTTGAAACCATTCAAAGGCTTTGGTAAATTCTTTCTGATTGGTATAAATTTCCCCTAATGTAAGCATAGCATCGGGATCTTTTGTTGCACTTGCTTCAAATAATTTAATCGCTTGAGCGGTATTTTGTTTCACATAGTTGTTGCCGTTGAAATACATGACTGCCAAATTATTGATAGCTTTAATACTGCCTCGCTCAGCGGCTTCGCTAAACCACCAATAAGCCAACTCTTTATTTTCATCCACTCCACGGCCTAAATTATAAAGCATCCCTAAATTGCTTTGCGCTTGTAAATTACCTTCCAACGCAAGAGGATACATAATTTCAAAAACGGCTTTCCAATCTTGTTTCTCAGCGAGCTTTTGCGCTAGATCCATTTTTTGCTGATCCGTCATTTGCGCTTTATCAACCAAATCAATGGTTTTCATCGCAAATGCTGAACTACTTAAGGTAAGTGTGGCGAGGAGTAAAAGTTTGGCTAATGTCTTCATCTTATAACGTCGCTATCAATAAAATAATTAAAAAAATCGCAGATGTTCCGAATTCTATTAGACCGACTTGCTTAACCGAAAGTTTCTTGGTTGGTAAATAAATAGCGCGAATTAACGCCGGCACAAAAGCAAGTGATAAGACATATTGTTGGGTAAACAAGCAACCGAGTACACAAAGCACGTGGAAAATAATGGAGGCTTTGAGATAAAGCGGATTTTTACGTTCACGCATCATTGATTTGACGTAAAGCGTGGTACCAATAAAAAATAAGCTTGGATACAGCGCCACCCACCAGATTTTTTCATCAAAAGTGCGGTCAGAAAAATAATAGGATCCCATGCCTGCAAGGGCAAAAATTGCAATACCAGCTAAATCATTGAGAAGATTGCGTTCATCTTTTTTCTTGGTGTAATAGATACTCACCAACACAAAAGGAAACATGGCGGCAATAAAGAAAAGAATTTGCCAGTTATAAAAAATGGCAGGAATCGCAAATAAAAAAGCTGCAACACCATAGATGATTGTCCACTTTTTATATTCCGCCATATTTTTGCCTTTAAAGAGACTAAGCATTGGGTAACTCAGCAAATACATGGTGAACCAAGCTAAAAGCAAAAAGAAATGCGCCCAAACAGGTGAAGCTAATAACATACCGTAAACAAAAGGCAATAATGCCATCACAATGGCGCCATATTGATTCGAAATCAGGAGTTTCATAGTTCTCTTTAGTTGATAAAAATTCTCAGTTATTTTATCCCACAATTTCTTGATTTACAAAGTCTAAAACCGCCTTTAGAATGGAATTATCTTCATCAAAAAGGAGCCATTATGTCGATTCAACGCATTCAACCAAGCAAACGCTTTTCTGAAGTCGTTATTCATAACAATACCGCCTATTTTGCTGGCCAAGTACCGGAAAAAACCGTTAAGCAAAATGCTTACGAACAAACCAAAGAAGTCCTTTCACTGATCGATAAATTATTGGCTGAAATTGGTTCAGAAAAAAGCAAAATTCTTACCACGCAAATCTTCCTTGCAGATATGGCAGACTATGCTCAACTTAACCAAGCATGGGATGAATGGGTCGATAGCCAAAATCCACCAAGCCGAGCAACGGTAGAAGCAAAACTTGCAGATCCTGATTGGAAAGTTGAGATCGTTATTATTGCGGCTGTATAAACAAGTTTTTTCAAAATGTGACCAACCGCAAAGAAAGTTTTTTGTTTTTCCTTTACACTAAACACTGAATTCAAAAGAAGGAGTAATGTATGCAATCATGGACACCAGAAATGTGGCAAGCTGCAGTGATTGGGCTTGTTGTTGGCGTAATCTTAGGCTATGTCTTATTACGATTAACAAAAGGGTCTGTTAAAAAACAAGTTCAAACCGAAGCTGAACTAAAAGAAGTAAAAACACAATTAAGCGATAAACAAGCACAACTTGAAAAACATTTCGCAGAAAGTGCTGAATTATTTAAAACCTTAATTGGTGATTATCAAAAACTGTACCGTCACTATGCCGTTTCATCTGAAGCCTTGCTTGGCAGTAAACCTGCCGACAAAGGTTTATTTACCCAGCAATTGGTGACCGCCTCATCAGAAAGTAAATCTGAAGAGCCACCGCGTGATTATTCTGAAGGTTCATCTGGCTTATTAAAAACAGATAAAGAAAACCAATAATGATTAACGGTTGAACAATAAAAAAATCAGGGATTAAATACTTAATCCCTGATTTTTTATTAGTGATTACTCAATACTTGAGCCGGTTGTAACTTCGCGGCTCGACTGGCTGGATAAAGACTGGCGAGTAAACTCAATACCAATGCCGCCACGAGAACTAATACAACATCGAACCAATGTAATTCGCTTGGTAAAAAATCAACGAAATAGATGCCATCTGATAACAGTTTTTTACCAAGTAATGCCTCGATGCCTTGAATAATCGGCGTGAGATTCAGCGCGAGTACAACACCTAACACGATACCAATCAAACACCCTTTCATTCCTGCAAGCAAGCCATACCAAATAAAGATCTGCTTAATAAAGCCATTATTTGCCCCCAGGGTTCGCATAATCGCAATATCACCTTGCTTGTCTTTTACCGCCATAATTAAAGTAGAAACGATATTAAAACACGCCACCCCAATTACAAGCACCATCGCAATATACATCACAGTACGGATAAGCTGAATATCACGATACATATAGCCAAATTTTGCCACCCAGTTTTGAATGTAAAGCAGTTGAGGATAATCATTTAGCATCGAATAATCCATGTCTTGTACTTTGAATGGATCATCCACTTTTAATTCAACACCCGTAATTTGATCTTCGCGATACCCCATTAATTCTTGAGCTTGAGGCAATGCCAGTAAGGCATAACTGTGGTCTAACTGACCATCTAAACGCAAAATAGCGGTCACTTGAATACGCTCACGATTAGGTTGCGCCATTTGATCTTCGCCATTCGGTTGAGAGATTAATAACGACACCCAATCGCCAGCTTTAACATCTAACGCTTTGGCAATACCAGAGCCCAGCACCAATCCGCCTTCTTCTGCAAATTTTTGCCAGCCATCACCTTCCACAAACTTACCAAGAGAACTTACTTGATCTTCAGCTTGTTTATCGACCCCTTTCACTTGAACGACTTTAAGTTTATTGCCGTTTTCAACTAAGGCAGTAAAACTCACAAAAGGTGAAAGTGCGGTAATTTTTTTATTTGTTTTTAGACGATCTGCTAGCTTTTGCCAATGGTTTAATGTGGCTTCATTGCCCTGTGGATTTACTGTAATTTCCACATGTGGCACGACAGCCAAAATGCGCGAGTTTAATTCTCGCTCAAAGCCATTCATCGCACTTAACCCCACGATCAACACCGCCACGCCAAGGGCGATACCGATAGCAGAGAATTTTGAAATTAACGCCACCAACGGATTCTTTTGCTTACCTCGTTGATAACGCCAACTAATGAAAAAAGGCGTATTCATTATGCACCTTCCTTCAAAATGCCGTCTTGCATGGTTAAGCAACGAGACAGTTTTTGCGCTAATGACATATCATGTGTAACCAATAAAAACGCAATGTTTTGTTCCGCATTCAAGGTTTGAATCAACTCAAAAATACTTTCGGTGGTTTTATGATCCAAGTTCCCAGTTGGTTCATCGGCCAAGACAAGAGCGGGATTATTCACTAATGCACGAGCAATCGCCACTCGTTGACGTTCACCGCCCGAAAGTGCAGATGGACGATGAGTAATGCGATGACTTAAGCCTACTGCACCCAATATTTTTTCAGCACGATCTTTTGCTTCTGTTTTATTCTGACGACCAATTAACATCGGCATCATCACATTTTCTAACGCAGTAAAATCCGCCATTAAATGGTGAAATTGATATACAAACCCTAGATTTTGGTTACGTAATTTAGCCAATTCACTTTCAGACGCCTTTTGCAAAGATTGCCCTTTAATAAACACTTCCCCACTGCTTGGCTGATCTAAACCACCTAAAGTGTGTAATAAAGTACTTTTTCCCGAACCAGAACTTCCCACAATCGCCACTAATTCTTGTGGTTTCATGGCAAAGCTTACGCCTTTTAATACTTGGGTTTGGTTCTCGCCTTCTTGGTAAAATTTATTAATATTTTGGCATTCTAATAAGTAGTTATTCATATTTTACTCATAACGTAATGCTTCCGCAGGCTCAGTTTTTGCCGCACGATAAGCTGGATAAATGGTTGATAATAAAGATAACAATAAAGAAAAGGCAATCACAATAATGACTTGCACAGGCTCAATGGATGTTGGCAAGAAAACACCGTTCGGATTGACCGCACTTAAAATTGCCCCAAGGTTTAAGGTGATTAATACGCCCAGTACAGCACCAATCAACGTGCCCACTAGCCCAACCAATAAACCTTGATAAATAAAGATCGAACGTACTTGTGATTTAGTGACACCTTGCGTTTGCAAAATGGCAATTTCCCCTTGTTTATCCACCACCATTAAACTTAATGAGGTCACAATATTGGAAATCGCAACAACAATAATTAGGCTAATCAACAAGCCCATCATATTTTTTTCCATACGAACTGCTTGGAAAAACTCCCCTTTTTGGACACGCCAATCGCTGATATGACTCTCTTTAAAATAACTCGGCAATTCTGTGATTTGGAAAGGATCATCTAGGAATAAACGATAGCCTTGAGCCTCACCTGGCTGAATACGCATTAGGCGACCAATATCCGCTAAATTAGCAAAAACTTCATAACCTGATGCTTCGCCATAATCATAGTAAATTTCACTCACAGTAAATAAACGCTGCATCGGCACACGACCAAACGGGGTGTATTGGCTGTTTTCCGTAATCATTAAACGAACCTTATCACCCACTGCTAAGCCTAATTTTTGCGCTAACTTATCGCCCATAACTAACTTAAACTCACCTTGCGGTAAAAGTTGGTTAAACTGACTAGGATCAATATCTTCTAATAAAGGATCATCTGAAAAAGACTGAATACCAATCACTTGTCCTGCACTCACACCTTTTGCTGTTTGAAACACAACATTCGTCGTATTAATCGGCACGGCTTTTTGCACAAAGTGCGGTGTATTTTCAAGCGGTTTTTCTGCCGAAATAGGCGCTTCTTGGCTAACAATCGCATGCGGAATGCTCGAAAGCACCTGTTGTTTTTGATAGCCTTCTAGTCCATTCATGACAGAAAGCACAATAATCAATGCCATCACACCCAGTACGATGCCAAAGCTTGCCAAATTAGCAACAAGTCGCCCAAAACGATCAGCGCTTTTTGCCCGCCAATATCGCAGGGCGACGTATAAAGAAATAGGTAAATTCATTATTTTTGATTTAATTGTTGAACGAAATCTTCAATATTTTGCGTCACTTTTTTCGTTAGCGTGGTTACCGCGCTATCACTCGCCCAAGCAATATGAGGTGTGATAATTAAATTCGGCATCGTTTTCGCTAATTCAATCAGTGGATTGTTTTTCTCTGGTGGTTCTTTCACTAACACATCTAATGCGGCACCACCTAATTGTCCTGATTTTAATGCGTCACAAACTGCTTGCTCGTCAATCAATGGACCACGACCAGTATTGATTAAATACGCCCCTTTCTTACAAAGTGACAAGGTTTCTTGATTGATTAAATTTTTAGTTGTTTCAGTCAATGCACAATGCAATGTCAGAATATCGGCCTGTTTTATCACCTCTTCAAAAGGCGTGTAACCTTCACGGCACGTTGTGGCATTTCGATGTTCAGCATAAAGAACGTTCATGCCTAAAAGTTCTGCTAAACGCCCTACTTCTGTGCCTAAACAGCCTTTTCCAAACACACCTAATGTTGAACCTTTAACATCTGTAATGGGATAATCAAAATAACAGAACTGTTTACTCTCAGTCCATTTTCCAGTGATTTGATCGCGCTGCCAACCTGCTAGACTATGTTTTAACGCAAAAATCATCCCCAACACATGCTCAGGTACAGTCGTGGCAGAATAACCCGTCACATTTTTAACTGCTACACCCAATTCTTTTGCCGCGTCTAAATCCACGTTATTGGTGCCTGTTGCAGTGATAGCAATCAATTTTAATTTAGGTAGTTGTTGCAACACCTCACGGCTTAAAATCACTTTACTGGTGATAATAATATCCGCGTCTTTTGCTCGCTCAATGGTTTGCTCCGCGGAAGTATATTCATACTCTACCCAGTTATGCGGAAAGCTTGGACGAGGAATAGGAATATGTTTCGGAATTGCGGTGCTGTCTAAAAATACGATATTCATTGTTATCTCCTTTTACAGAACAAAAGTGCGGTCAAAAACAACGCTGTTTTCAACCGCACTTCTCTATTAAATAGAGGTATCTAATTCAGGGAAAGATTTCACTAAATCATCAATGGCTTTCATCTGTGAGACAAAGCCTTCTAATGCCGAAAGTGGCAATGCAGAAGGGCCATCACATTTTGCTTGATTTGGATTTGGGTGCGCTTCTAAGAATAAGCCTGCAATACCAATTGCTAAACCAGAACGGGCTAATTCAGTCACTTGTTCACGACGACCACCTGAAGCAGCACCAAACGGATCACGACATTGTAATGAATGGGTCACGTCAAAAATGACAGGGCTACCTTTAGACACTTTTTTCATTACACCAAAGCCTAACATATCCACCACTAAATTATCGTAGCCAAAGTTTGAACCACGATCACAAAGGATAATTTTATCGTTACCACATTCTTCAAACTTATCTACAATGTTCCCCATTTGACCTGGGCTTAAGAATTGTGGTTTTTTCACGTTAATTACCGCACCCGTTTTTGCCATGGCTTCAACTAAATCTGTTTGACGAGCCAAGAATGCCGGTAACTGAATCACATCCACCACATCAGCAACAGGTTGACATTGATAAATTTCGTGCACATCGGTAATCACTTTCACGCCAAAGGTTTCTTTTATCTCTTGGAAAATTTTTAAACCTTCTTCCATGCCTGGACCACGGTAAGAATGAATTGAAGAACGGTTAGCTTTATCGAAAGATGCCTTAAAAACATAAGGAACGCCCAACTTTTCAGTTACTTTCACGTAAGCTTCACAAACTTGCATTGCCATATCGCGACTTTCAAGCACGTTCATTCCGCCGAAAAGTACAAAAGGTTTGTCATTTGCGACATCAATATTGCCAATTTTTACAATTTTATTTTGCATAATATTTCCTTTTTAATGGATGGCATTGGCATCTTTCAATGCTTCGCCTTTCAGTTCTAAAAGTTGAGTTTTTAACAGCGAAGAAGTGGGATCATTTGGACATTGATCCACAAAATATTCTAAATCCTCAATAGCTGAAGGATAAGCGCCCATTTGCGCCAACACTAAGCCACGATCGCGAATATCGTAAGGATCTTTTCTTCCCGCTAACAAGAATTGGATATAATTAAAAGCCAAATCGTTTTGTTCTTCACGAATTAAGGTATTTTTGGCGAGCTGACGGAAACGTGCTGTCAGCATCGGAATATCTGCTCGGGCTAAATCCTCAGGTTGAATTTGAGCGCCAAAACCAAAGGCACCCTCATAGAGTTTCTTCAATTCATCCACTGAAATATATTTTCCGCTCCAAGGATCAATGAACGCCACTTCACCCTCTACTTCTGCACGTAAAATCAGTTGGGTCGGGAAATTTACGGGATAAATCGGTAATTTTAAACTTGCAGCTAAATAAAGTATTAAGGCGCCAAGACTCACCGGCATGCCTTCTCGTTCTTCTAAAATATATGGAAGATATAAATTGCGAGCATAGAAATAATTGTCCGCATCGCAATGAAAGCCCCAGTCACCGTAAAATAGCTGTAATAATTGATGAATTTTAGCTTTATCATCCCATTCTTCTGGAATAGCTTGGCGAGCTTTACGCACTAAGCTTCCAACAAGCCCTCTTATACGAGGTTCATCAAGTTGCTCTTTCTCACAAATGCTCAAATAAAAATGAGTCAGTTCAGCATATAAGGCTTTTTGATCGTATTTCATTACTGCTTCCAATATCCCAACGTTACGCGCTCATTGTCGCCATAATCCCGTATGGTTGCAACCCCTTGCCAATGATTTTGCCAGAAAATTGACCGCACTTCTTCGCCCTGTTTCCAGCCGTGCTCTAACAATAAATAACCGCTATCTTTTAAATATCTTGGTGACTGCTCAATAATATGACGTAAATCAGCTAAACCGTTTTCACCTGCCACCAACGCCGAACGAGGTTCGAAACGCACATCACCTTGGAAAAGATGTTCATCGGTTTCATCAATATAAGGCGGATTACTGACGATAATATCAAACTGTCCTTCAACATTTTCAAACCAACGACTCTGCAAAAATTGTACTTTGAGCTGATTTTTTTCGGCATTGGATTGCGCTAATTTGACGACTTCTGGCATTAAATCCACACCAATGACATCCAATTGAATATGCTTTTTTTGACAAATTAGAGAAAGCTCAGAAGACAACGCCAATGCAATGGCGCCAGTGCCGGTACCAAGATCCAAAATACGAAAGTGCGGTGGATTTTCTTCCAGTTTTTCTAACGCAATTTGTAATGCTTTTTCTACAAGAATTTCAGTATCTGGACGAGGAATTAATGTTCCTTCAGACACATTTAAAGGCAAGGACCAGAATTCTTTTTCACCGAGGATATAAGCGATAGGTTCGCCTTTTAAACGACGATCTAAAAGTGCGGTCAATTTTAACCGCACTTTTTCATCAATTTCCGTTTCATCGAAAGCTAAAATTTGCGTTCTCGATTTGCCCGTTACGTGTTGCAATAGCACTAACGCATCAACTTTGCCATTCTCTGTCGGATTTACCTGATTTAAGGCTTGCGCAGCATCGGCAAGCCATTGTCGATAGGTCATTAGTTACTCTCAGATAACGCCGCTAATTGATCTGCCTGATATTCAGTGATAATCGGCTGAATAAGCTCGTCAATTTTGCCGTTCATCACTTCATCTAAGCGATAGAGCGTTAAGTTGATACGGTGATCTGTTACACGACCTTGTGGGTAGTTATAAGTACGGATTTTATCAGAACGATCGCCTGAACCTAATAAGTTACGGCGAGTATCAGCTTGCTCTGCGGCTTGACGTTCTTGCTCTGCCTGAACAATACGTGAAGCCAATACAGACATCGCTTTTGCTTTGTTTTTATGTTGTGAACGCTCATCCTGACATTCCACCACAATACCTGTTGGAATGTGGGTAATACGTACCGCAGAGTCTGTTGTATTAACGTGCTGACCACCTGCACCAGATGAACGGTAGGTATCAATACGTAAATCTGCTGGATTGATTTCCGGCATTTCAGATTCTGGTAATTCAGGCATCACCGCAACAGTACAAGCAGAAGTATGAATACGACCTTGGCTTTCTGTTTTGGGTACACGTTGTACACGATGACCGCCTGATTCAAATTTTAACTGACCGTAAACGCCATCACCGCTTACTTTGACGATGACTTCTTTATAACCGCCCTGCTCGCTTTCATTTGCGCTGAGCATTTCAACACGCCAGCGTTTACTTTCTGCATAACGGCTGTACATACGGAATAAATCGCCAGCAAAGATACCCGCTTCATCACCACCTGTACCTGCACGAATTTCTAAATAGCAGTTATATTCATCATTTGGATCTTTCGGTAATAAAAGAATTTGAAGTTGTTGCTCCACTTCTTCAATTTCGGCTTTGGATTCTTCAATTTCCATTTCTGCCATTTCTTTCATTTCAGGATCATCTAACATCAACTCTGCTTCAGCAATGTTAGAATTAAGCTGATTCCAACGATTAAAACATTTCACTACATCTTCAAGTTGTGAATATTCTTTAGAATACGCACGGAATTTATCCTGATCTGAAATCACCGACGCATCGCCTAGCAATGCCTCTAATTCTTCATAACGTTCTTTTAAACTTTCAAGTTTTGCAATAATAGAATCTTTCATATTTTTATAAAGTTAAAGCCAAAAATAAAATCGGCCTATTCTAGCCGATTTTAAGGAAAATTGACAGACGCAAAATCTGCCTAAAAATGACTGCGCTTTAGATGCGAGTAACATCAAATTTCGCTAAATCAATTCGATCTTCAGTGCCATAAAATTGAGCCAATGCATGACGCAAGGTTTCTGCGCGTTTTGGTAAGCCTTTTTCTGCATAGGTTTTTACTTGTTCATATACCGCTTGCTTAAATGGTTGCGTATCCCCTGGATTGCCATTCAAATTATCCGCACTGGCAAAATAACGGAATCCCGCCGCTGTGGCTAAAATCCATTCCAATGCTTGAGGCTTCACTTCAACCTTTTCAAAATCACGCTGACGATCTTCTGAACGGCCATCCGGCTCATACCAATAGCCAAAATCTTCTAATTTACGGCGTTCTTTCCCCGCCACTAACCAATGGGCAATTTCATGTAATGCACTGCTGTAAAAGCCTCTCGCAAAGTAAATCGCATTATAAGGCACCTCATCATTTGCAGGAATGTAAATCGGCTCATCCCCACCTTTAACCAATCGCGTATTATATTCTTCTTCAAAACATTGATTAAAAATCGCAATGATATCCTCAAGTTTGTGTTCCATGCTTTCTCCAAATATTTTTATCAATAAAGCCTCTTAAAAGGTTTGAGAATTATCTCATTTTTAATGTTTTTCACAAAATCTTGGTTAAATAAAAAACGTCTGAAATTAACGTTTCAGATTTTCTTCATCATAAAGTGCGGTCAAATTTTTAGGTGTTTTTAAACCTATCTTTAAGCCCCATCTATTTAATATCCCCCTTGGGCGCATGCCCGAAATACCGTTTGTATTCACGGCTGAATTGGCTAGGTGATTCGTAGCCGACTTGGTAAGCGGCTTCGGTAATACCTCGTCCTTCTTGTGCGATCAATCGTCTGGCTTCCATCAAACGTAATGATTTTTGATATTGTAGCGGTGAAAGGCTGGTTATCTTCTTGAAATGACTATGAAATCCAGATAATGACATGCCACTTAGATTTGCCAAGGTTTCCACAGTGATGGTTTCACTAAAATGTTGTTGCAGATAATGGGTGGCTTGGGCGATTTTTTTGGTATGCGATCTATTGCTTACCATGGCTTTAAATTTGCCACCTTGTTCGCCTGTAAGGAGTCGATAATAAATTTCTTGTTGGATAAGCGGTGCAAGAAACTCAATATCTTTTGGATTTTCGTGCAAGAGCAATAGACGTTCAACAGCATTTTTGAGAGATTCATCCAGATGCCATTGTGCAAAACCTTCGTCGCCCTGTTGGACATTATCTACAAGGTTTGGATTTGCTAATAAAATCTTGCTAACGCTTTCAATATCAATTTTCATCGACATCACTAAAAACGGCTTTTGCGGCTCTGCACATTTAATCTCGCCACGCATCGGTATGTTTACTGGGCAAAACATAAAATGTTGATTATCAAATCGGTAGCATTGTTCGCCTAACTGCACTTCACGTTCTCCGCTTAACACGATGCAAATGCTCGGCTCTTGAATAATACCTTCGTAACAAAATGGTTGATCTGAATGGCGAAGAAATAAGCCTTTAATCGGTGATGAATAGAGTTCGTTATGTGGAATAACTTGTAATAAGCGTTCTATCGTTTCAGTTGAGAACATGATTTTGTAGGAATAGGCAAGTAATTTGAATAAATCATATAACACTTCATATTGCCGTTCAATATAATGTACTCACTTTCAACGGCGGTACGCCAAAACATATTAACCAATATTAAATGAGGAAAACATTATGAAAATTTTCTACAAAACATCAGCAACAGCAATCGGCGGTCGTGATGGCCATACACAAGTAGATGACGGTTCAATTGGCTTTGATTTGGTTTCATTTCAAAATGACGGCACCGGAGCTGATGAAAAACACCAACGCGCCGAGTATGGCAAGCACCGCCGCACCGACGAAAAACGGCCGCATGGGGTGGGTGAAAAACTTATTCATGGTTTGGCTTAATTCTGCATGAAGATGCTTTCGGATATGGATTTATTGGGCGGACAGGGTTGTATCTTGTATTGAAGAAGCAAGCCGAAGGTTTGTCAGATACTCAAATGCCCGTATCATTCATATTATTGATATTATTGTTTGAATTGTGTTATTTTCAATAATAATAAATAACCCTAAACCAATATAAATAACAGCCATTATCCAACGACTAAACTTCTCTACAATTTCACCAACACCTGAAATATTAGCCAATCTTTGTGCTGTATATACTAAAACAAAAATCAATATTAAAAATACAAGAAGAGTAACTAATAAGTCGACAAGATCTAAAGTCACAAAGTAAGGAACAAAAAGTCCAATATTATCTGCACCACAACTAGCAACTGTAACCAAAGCAACAATACCGACTAATTTTGACAACCCTTTTTCATCCAATTCTTTTTTAGCTCTTTTTTCGCCCTCACAATCGTCGTAAATAGCAACTTTAATACCTAAGTAAATCGGTATTAAACCTAATAAACCCAACACCCATTTTTCCGGAACATAATTCAAAACAAAAGCTAGAAATAAACTAACTAATATTAAAATTACAGAACCTAAATATTGTCCGATATAAATATCTCGATATTCTTTTCTAGTATTTGCTCTAGCAAAAAATATTAATAGTATTACCAACAAATCTACTGCTGTAGCAATATATAAAACAGCAGCAGTAATCACAGTCGAAAACATAAAGCACCTCATAATGAATCCCCTGCCCCCTTGGCACCACGGCTTTTTCAAAAACCGAATCGCGTTCGGATAACAGATTCGTATCTTTCGCTAAAGAGGCAAGCCTGCGGCTTGCTTACCCTCTCCCTAGCCCTCTCCCACGGGGAGAGGGAATTGGGCTGTCGAGCCTGAACATTTTCAGGTTTACCTGACATCTGATTCCCAATTCTACGGCTCTCTGATTTTGAGAAACCTGATCCCCTTTCCCCGTGGGAGAGGGCTAGGGAGAGGGCAACGAACCGCAAGGTTTGTCAGAAATTTAAATTCCTATCACTCATAATAATGAATCCCCTGAAACTCTCTTGCCACCACGGCTTCTTCAAAAGCCCAATCGCGTTCAGACAGCGGCGTAGGCAGGGTAATCACGTTTTGCACGTTCATGCCCTTAGTGGAAAGCAGCATGATTTCATGGCTCAGGCGTGCGACTTCGAAGCGGTCGTGCGTTACCAGCATACACGCCATGCCCTGCCGCTCGATTTTTTCCACCAGCATGGCGACCAAAATATCGCGCAAATCGCGGTCCAAACCGACGAACGGCTCGTCCAGCAAGGCAAGATCGCAGCCGCACAGCAGCAGGCGCAAAAATGCTACCCGTTTCGCCATGCCGCCGGACAATTCGGTCGGATATTTGTTCAAATCGCCCGCAGTCAGCCCGACTTTCGCCGCCAGCGCGATGATTTCGCCTTCATCGGGTTTGTCCATAAAAATAGCGATATTCTGCATCGCGGTCAAGTTTTCCGGCAGGCGGTTTTCCTGAAACAGAAAACCCGTTTTGCGGAAAGTATTGCGTATCGTGCCCGATTTCGGCGTTTCCAAGCATTCAAATCCATCCGTTTGGGCGCAACAACAGGCCGCGCAATTTTAGTGGAAGGAATTAATTAAAATTATTTCTTAGAAAAAGGCCGTCTGAAATTTCAGACGGCTTTTTTATAACAAAGTGTGGTCAAATTTTTAGGTGTTTTTGCAAATTCAATTCAAAATTAAAACCGCTTGTTTTTAAAACTTCACTGTTTCACCATCTTCTGGAATTACTACATTTTCAAGCTTGTTTGCTTGGACAAATTGGCGTAAATCCTTACGGTACACAGACATATGGTTTACCGCATCCATGTGCACCGTGATAAGTTTTGTATTCGGTAGCATTTGGCGAGCATGAGCAACATCTTGTAACCCCATAATAATGCCGTCATTCGGAAAAGCTAAGGTACGCGCATCACCTGTGTTCATAATCATTACATCAGGTTTATAACGATTAATGGCTTTGTTTACTTCGGCAGTCCAAATTGTGTCACCAACTAAGTAAACCGTTGTATGGCCTTTCGCTTGGAATATTACGCCCATCTCCTCATCTAAGATCTCGGCTAATTGTGGTACAGCGTACATTTCCGTTGTGCCGTGAGAACCTCCGGTTTTATTTAAAATAATACCTTCGAACTCTACCGGTTTTTCTAACGATAAACTGGTTATGTTAGTAAAACCTTGCGCTTTGAGTAGGTCGCCATCCCGTTCATGTTGCACAAAAATTTTGATAGATTTAGGTAAAATTTTTTGTGCAACCTCATCCCAATGATCTTCATGTGTATGAGTCAAAATAATGGCATCAACATCTTTGAAAGTATCTTCTGCTTTCATCGGCAATTCCACAAGTGGATTACGCAAATGGCTATTTAATGTCCCTTCAAAGCCTGCATAACGTCCTTTTTCAGCAAGCATCGGATCAATTAAAAAAGTTTTCCCTGCGTAGTTCAGGCGACCCGTGGCATTGCGGATATGTTGGTAGCTATCAGTGTTTTTAGAGGCAAGATCTACGGCGAAAGTATTTGCGCTAATAGCCAATGCTGTAGTGCTAATTAAGGTTTTTAAGTTCATTGTTTTTCCTTTTCTATACGTTATTGAATGAATAAACATATTATAGTAAGAACAAAATTGCGCAAAAATAGATAAAAGACCAATAAACATAAAAATCGGGTCACTTCTGTGCTATGCTCATATCAAAGTAGGAGAAATAAAATGAATAAACCCACAGTTGCTTTGATTGTGTATGAACAAATGATGCCCATTCATTTTGCGATGGCATATTCCGTTTTTTCTATGTCGGATTTAAACGGCAAGCCGTTATTTGACTGTAAAATCGTTAGCGATTCGGACAACCTGACAAACTCGCTATTTCACATACATTTAGATGGTGGTTTAGAATGGTTAGAGAATGCCGATATTGTTGTGATGACTGGATGGCATGATACTCAAGTGATGCCGAGTGAGGCTTTATTAACGGCGTTACGGCAAGCATATCAACGTGGTGCGACAGTGGTGGGTTTATGTTATGGTGCCTATGTGTTAGCGTGCAGTGGCCTACTTAACGGCAAAAAAGCAACCACACATTGGTTGGGAGATAGTGATTTTACTAATCGTTTTCCGCAGGTGAAATGGGATTTAAATCCTATTTATTTGGAACAAGATCGACTGATTACCTCCGCAGGAACAGCCGCTTCCATGGATTGTTGTCTTTCTATTGTCCGTAAATTATATGGTGTGAAAATTGCCAATCATATTGCCCGAATACTGGTTATCCCCCCTCATCGTGAAGGCGGACAAGCACAATTTATCGAACGCCCTATTTCTCGTTCCACACCTAATCATAATATCAATGCGTTGCTTGCTTATTTAAATGAAAATCTGACCGCACTTCATTCGACTGATAGTCTTGCAGAACGTTTGTCAATGAGCCGTAGCACTTTCACCCGACATTTTCGCAAAGCAACTGGAATGTCATTAAATCAATGGTTAATTGAAGCAAGGCTACAACGAGCAAGAGAGCTTTTGGAAAGCACAGATTTATCTATCACTGACATTGCAGAACAAAGTGGATTTCATAGCGATACCGCCTTACGTCAGCACTTCTTGAAAAAACATAAGATTTCACCGAATCGATGGCGTAAGCAGTTTCAAATTGAGGATGTTTAGATCTTTTTATTTTAAAGTGCGGTCAGATTTCAAAGCATTTTTGCAAATTCAATTCAAAATTAGACCGCTTGTGTGATCTAAAGCCTGTCTATTCCTCTTCCCTCTCTCCGTTAGGAAGTTTGATTAGAGAAGAATAAAAAAGGTGAGCAAAAATGCTCACCTTCTAAACTAATATTTTGTAATTATCCAAATACTTTTTCCAAGTGTGCTTGGTAGTCTGCTAGGTATTGTTCTACTTGCGGATTTTTAATCACATCGTTACATAGAAATGTCGGCAGACGGGTCAAGCCGATAAATTCGTTGAGTTTGTGGAAGTGCATGTATAACGCATCCACGCCTTTGCCTTCGAAGAAGTCGCCTTCACGGGTGAACGCTTCAATCGGCGCATTCCAAGTAAGCGAGAGCATGTGTTTTTTACCTTGTAACAAGCCACCTGTGCCGTAGCCTTCTGTCGGCTTGACACGATGACGGCCATCACTGTGGTAAAGCTTGCCGTGTCCGGCGGTTAATACTTCGTCTATGTATTTTTTCACTGTCCAAGGTTCGTGCATCCACCAGCCCGGCATTTGCCAAATCACGGCATCCATCCACAAGAATTTTTCGATTTCTGCTTCAACACCATAGCCTGCATCAATCACGGTTTCTTTTACATTGTGTCCAAGTGCGGTCAAAACTTCTTTCGCTTTTTTGTGAAGTGTGTGGTTTAACTCACCATGTGAATGTCCGAAATCTTTACCACCGTCTAGTAATAAAATATTCATTTTTGCTCCTTTAGCTGATAATTTACCGATTACTAAGCACTTTAGTAATGCAACAATTTAACCAATCAATAAGCGCCAACTATTAAACGTACTACTCAAATTCGAGAGTTTGATAGAAGTTAAAAGCGCAATAAAAAAGCCTTGAAGTCATTATTTTCAAGGCTTTAAAGTCTTTCATAGGACTTGATAGGTTTATTTTGTGGTGGAGCTGGCGGGAGTTGAACCCGCGTCCGAAATTACTCTACCTTCAGTACTACACGTTTAGTCTCGTCTTTAATTTCACTTAAGCATGCGGACAGACACGCTAAACTTAAGCTAGTTTGATTCAATTTAGTGCTTCGATCCTCAAACAGCGGCTTCCACACGATCTCGTTTTGGTTTGACTCCGCTTTATCCCCGTCTTACGAGCGGAAGCTGGGGAGCGAAGGCTATGAGCAGGTTATTAAGCTGCTAAAGCGTATTGTTCGTCGTTTGCGACTATTTTTTTGCGGTTTATTTACGAGGCCTACCGCACCTCGACGTGCACCTTGGGCTTCGCTAATCCCGTCGAATCCAGAATCAGCCCCAAAATCGTTCGGCAGTTTATCAAAAAATCTAAGAAAGGAAAAGAAGCTATTTATTAACCTGAGAAGTTAGGGTAAAATTTTGCCACTTTTTTATAAGGAATCGAATAATGAAAACATTAAAATCTCTGACCGCACTTTCATTAGGTGCATTATGTTTAGCATTTAACACACAAGTTATTGCAAAAGAAGCGACACCCGCAAAAGCAACGCAAGCAACACAACAAGTAACAAAAGCGAGTGATAACATCGACAAATACCTTGCCATCAATATTGGTAATCGTGAAATGGTGGTTGATGAAAATGGCCAAGCGTTAAGTGCATTCAAACATGAAATCACTAACATTGGTCAAAAACCAATCAAAAACATTCAATGGGTGGGCGTGTATGTGAATAACCGTAAAGTTATTTACAGCCAAGATATGCAAATCAATTTAGAAACTCCATTACAACCAGGCAAATCCATCAATATTAATTTACAAATTCCGTTTGTTCAATTGGCTGAAGACGCACGCAAAGTCTTTATGAACCAACAAGAAAAAATTGATGTTTATCCTATTGAACGCGTTATTCTATTTGGTGATAAAACCGTTCTTTCTGATCGTTAATTTTCTTATCTAGCCCACGTAATGTGGGCTTTTTAATAGCTGTATACTTGAACAGTTATTTTCTTTTCGATATACTAAAAACACGCCTAATTTTGACCGCACTTATAGCATGAACTCCACCCGAAAAATTATTCACATTGATATGGATTGCTTTTATGCCTCTGTTGAAATCCGTGAAAATCCAACGCTACAGGGCAAACCTGTCGCAGTGGGTGGTAGCTCTCGACAACGTGGTGTACTCACTACCTGTAATTACGAAGCACGAAAATTTGGACTGCACAGTGCGATGCCGACAGCACAAGCTATCAAAAAATGCCCGAATCTGATTTTAGTGCCCGTTAATATGCCCCTTTATAAACAGGTATCCGCACAAATTCATCAGATCTTTCAACGCTATACTTCTATCATTGAGCCACTTTCCTTAGATGAAGCTTATTTAGATGTTACGGATTGTACACAATGTTCAGGATCTGCCACTTGGATCGCACAAGAAATTCGCCAAGCGATTTTTGATGAATTAAAACTGACCGCCTCAGCTGGCGTTGCGCCCCTTAAATTTCTCGCCAAAATTGCCTCCGATATGAATAAACCGAACGGACAATTTGTGATTCAACCTCATGAAGTTGAACAATTTGTAAAAACACTGCCATTAAAAAAAATCCCTGGCGTAGGCAAAGTCACCTCTGAACGTTTACTGAAAATGGGCTTAGAAACTTGCGAAGATGTGCAAAAACTAGACCAATCTATTTTGTTAAATATCTTCGGTAAAATGGGTAAGCGAATTTGGGATTTTAGCCATGGCATTGATGATCGTGAAATTCAAGCGCATCGGGAGAGAAAATCTATCGGCGTAGAACGCACTTTATCCGAAAATATTCGTCATCTCGAACAAGGCATAGCATTGTTAGATAATATCTATACCGAGCTTATTCGTCGCATTGAACGAAGTGCGCCGAATATCCCTTTAACAGCTTTTCGCAAAATTGGGGTGAAATTAAAATTTGAAGATTTTCAGGTGACGACCTTAGAAAAAACAGGATTGCCTTTATCACTAAAAAGCTTTCAACAATTACTGGAACAAATTTGGCAACGTAGCCACGGAAAATCCATTCGTCTCGTGGGATTACACGTAAATTTACCGGAAGAAAGCCATTTAGAACAAATGAGCTTGTGGTAAAACACAAAAGAAAATGACCGCACTTTTATTCATTCCATCCCGAGTTGGATAACTAAAAAACAAAAGTGCGGTCATTTTTTGATGAATTTGTTGAGTTGGTCGATAAGCCGAGTTCTGTCGTGGACAATCATTCCTCTAGGCGACAAATTACTCTGCCGCTCAAGCAACCTACCCGAACTCTGGACGGGCCATCCATTGAGTTCCTATTTGGTCTTGCTACGAGTGGAGTTTACCTTGCTGCACGTTGTTACCAACGGCACGGTGTGCTCTTACCACACCCTTTCACCCTTACCGTTTTCACGGCGGTCTGCTCTCTGTTGCACTGGTCGTCGGCTCACGCCGCCCGGACGTTATCCGGCACTCTGCCCTTTGTAGCTCGGACTTTCCTCTCGTTTACTTGTCCCACTAGGTCGTGCGAACACGGTTAAGGGCTTCAATAAACCAGCGATTGTCTAACCAACTCGCGGCGTAGTATAGGGGGAATTCAAAGAGTGGTCAAATTTTCATTCTTATTTTTAATAACTTCCGTTAGAATAGCCTTGCAAAACACGGTTATTTTCAACCGCACTTTTATCATAAGGATCTCCTATGAATTATTTACAAATCGCACGAGAAACCCTTTCTGTCGAAAGCCAAGCGCTTGCACAACTAAGCCAACGTTTGAATGATGAGTTTTCTCAAGTTGTGGATCTTATCCTTGCTTGCGAAGGTCGTTTAGTTATCGGTGGTATTGGTAAATCAGGGCTAATTGGCAAAAAAATGGTGGCGACTTTTGCTTCTACAGGAACACCAAGTTTCTTCCTTCACCCTACAGAAGCCTTTCATGGTGATTTAGGTATGTTAAAACCGATCGACATTGTGATGCTGATTTCTTATAGCGGTGAAACCGATGATGTAAATAAACTCATTCCAAGTTTGAAAAACTTTGGCAATAAAATTATAGCCCTAACCAGCAATAAAAACTCGACACTTGCTCGCCATGCGGATTATGTTTTAGATATCACCGTAGAGCGTGAAGTCTGTCCAAATAACCTCGCCCCAACTACTTCTGCGTTAGTGACTTTAGCCTTAGGCGATGCCCTTGCGGTTTCATTGATTACTGCTCGTCATTTCCAACCGGCTGATTTTGCGAAATTCCATCCAGGCGGTAGCCTTGGTCGTCGTTTGTTATGCAAAGTAAAAGATCAAATGCAAACTCGCCTACCAATTACGACACCAGATACCAGCTTCACTGATTGCTTAAGCATTATGAATGAAGGTCGCATGGGTGTGGCATTAGTGATGGAAAACCAACAACTTAAAGGCATTATTACCGATGGTGATGTGCGCCGAGCATTAACGGCTAATGGTGCAGATACCCTTAACAAGACTGCGAAAGAACTGATGACCTCGTCACCGAAAACGATTCATGAAAACGAATTCTTAGCGAAAGCAGAAGACTTGATGAAAGAGAAGAAAATTCACTCTCTTGTTGTGGTCAATGATGAAAATAATGTTGTGGGCTTAGTAGAGTTCTCAAGCTAATGATTAACGAAAAATTAAAGAAAATTAAATTGGTCATCACCGATGTCGATGGCGTATTAACTGACGGACTACTCCATTATGATGCAAATGGCGAAGCGATTAAAAGTTTCCATGTGCGCGATGGACTTGGTGTCAAAATGTTGATGGATGCTGGCATTCAAGTAGCCGTATTATCGGGCAGAGATTCGGCGATCCTGCGTAAGCGAATTAGTGATCTCGGAATTAAATTGTTCTTTTTAGGTAAGCTTGAAAAAGAAAGTGCTTGTTTGGATCTCATGAAACAAGCAGGTGTTACTGTTGAACAAACCGCCTATATTGGTGATGACAGTGTCGATCTCCCCGCTTTTGCAACCTGTGGCCTTTCTTTTGCTGTGGCAGACTCTGCACCTTATGTGCAAAATGCTGTGGATTATGTGCTTTCACTTGGCGGCGGAAAAGGTGCGTTCCGTGAAATGTCTGATATGATTTTACATGCTCAGGGCAAAGATGAAGTCTATACTTCAGCCAAAGGCTTTTTAAAATCAGTCAAAAATATGGGTCAATAGCACTACTCAAAACACCTAAAAAAATAACCGCACTTTGATGATTCAAAAGTGCGGTTATTTCTTTTTATGTTTTATTGATTTGCAGGTAATGCACCTGAATTCCAAGTCGGTGCTTCAGCTGGTTTCTTCACTTGCAACATAAAGCGCTGATTTGCCGTTGCTTGTGGTTGAACGATCGTACCCGATGGGGTCGAGAACGAAATACCGCCTTTCAACAATTGTTGTACACTACCGGTATTAAACTCTGCGCCTTTCCAACCAAAATTGAAATCATAACCCGATGAAACCCAAAACTCTGAATTTTTACGCACTAAATGCTGATACTTCGGTGTAATCGCAATATGTACCAACACACGATCACCTAAAGAATTCAATTCAAACTTACGAACGGTTCCCACTTCAACACCGCGATAAAGCACTGGTGATCCTTCCGTTAAATTCATCGCATCACTGGTTTCCAAAATAAATGGCACGCCATTACTGTATTTATTTCGAGGTTGTGCGGTTTGCGCTAAATTAAACTGCGTTTTAGGTTGACCTTTGCCCAACTCAATATCAATGTAAGGCTGTAAAAGGCTATCTAAGTTTTCAATTCCACCCGCTGAGATTTGTGGAGAAATCACTTTAAATACAGTACCCTCTTTTGCAATCATTCCCATATAACTTGGGTTAATTAATGCTTTTGCCGTAATACGATTCGTTTTTTGGTCGAGGGAAATCTGCTCAACTTCACCCACATTCATACCAAGATAACGCAAGCTCATTCCTTTACTTAAAGCCGTTGCATCATCTGTAAGTAACGTAATCACTTGCCCCGCTGATTTAGCTCGCAGTTCACTTGGATAAAGGGTTTTATTTTTGCCTGAACCCGTATTATCAAAGCTAATCGCGCCTTTTAATGAACGAGCAACTGGTGATGCCTGGATACTAATGCCTTTCGGCGTAATATCAATCTGTGCCGCACTTTCAACCCAGAATACGCTTTTATCTGTTAGAAGATCTTGATAAGCCGGATAAATGTACACATCAATATCAAAATTATTGGCTTTTGGTCTTACGTTAATAATTTTACCCACTTCAAACTGACGATAAAGCACCACAGAACCTTTACTAATACTTGGCAAATTAGTGGAATGTAACACAATCGTTGGATTCACTAAGTTGCCCGTAACACCTGTTTCTGCACTGCTAATATCCTTATAAAGTGGATAGGTAGAATGCGGTGCGCCACTTCCTTTTTTAGGTAATACTCTCACCCCACCTTGTAGCCATTTTGATGGCGTTGCTGATTCAAAACGCAATCCGTCTATACCAAAACTTACATCAAAATTAGAGGCTGCCACAAATTGAGTATTTTCATGAATAAGATTGCGATATTCTGCCGCAATCGCTACTTCAAATTTGACGCCATCAACATTTAAGTGCTGCTTCACAATTTGACCAATAGCAATATTGTTATAAAACACGGATTGTCCTTCAGCAATCCCATAAGTTTCTGGTGCGGTTAAAGTTAAGAGTAAAGTATTCGGTGCTTTGAGCAATAACTCATGTTCTCGAATCACATCAAACTGCGTTTTGCTTTCTCCGCTACCCGGAATAATTTCAAAATAATCTCCACGGAAGAATTTTTTCGGATTAGCCACATCACCCAAATCTAACTTACGATTTTTTAACACAATACGTGTATTCGTTTTTAGGAGGTTAGCTTGGTTTGGATCGATTAATAATGTGCCTTTTAAAATTTCTTCATTATTTTCGTCCGCACTTAAAGATGAAAGAAGGCCCACTTGCTCGTCACCATAATAAACCGAGGTTTGACCAGCATCTAAACCAGCACTCACCGGAATGGTCACCTCAACTTCAATCCCGCGTTTAGCCGCTTGCAAATTAGAATAAAGTGTATAGTGGCTATTAGTCACAGCTTGTGGGCTATCTGATGGCGAATCGAATGATACCGCACCTTGCACTACTGCATTTAAACTATCAACCTCTACATTCACACCTGATGCATTAATGTTGGCGTTGATACCACTAATATTCCAGAAACGTGAATCTTTCTTCACAAAATGCGCGAAGGCTTTATCAATAACCACATCAATTTCAACTTTATTGTCTTTATTGAATCGGTAATCATAAATTTTCCCGACTGGCATTTTTTTGAAATACACAGAGGCACCAATCGAAATTGAACCTAAGTCATCTGAAATTAAATGAATTAATAAATCGCCAGTATTGACTTGTGCAATAGGGCCTTGCTCTTCCGCAATAAATTCATCTTCTGAATCACCATCACCTGGTTGGAGGGTAATATAATTTCCTGAAACCAAAGAATCTAAGCCTGAAATACCTGCAAGAGACACACTCGGCTGAACAAGCCAGAACTTAGTATTTTCTTTTAACACCTCAGTCGCTTCAGAATAAATATTTGCCTCAACTTTCACTTTTTGCATGTTGTCGGCAAAGTTCACCTTCTTCACAACACCAATTTGCAAACCTTGATAGCGTATAGGCGTTTTATCTGCAACGAGTCCTGCACCATTAGAGAATGTTATCGTAATGGTCTTTCCTCGTTCTTGCACAATTTGGAAAAATAAAATGGCACCGATACATAATGCAATAAAGGGCAATAACCAAAACGGTGAGATGCGTTTATTCTTACGTAATAACGCGGCCACATTGTTAGATTGCTCATCAATAGATTGAGATTCTGGTTTATTGTTTTCTGTCATAAATTTTCCAAATTAATCGACTATCAAACTGAGAAGTTGAAATCATAGTTAAAAACACTGCTGCACCGAAATAAAATGCCGCAGGGCCTACAGTAAAATTAATAATCTGTCCGCGTGTTACTAGAGACATCATCAAGGCTAGCACAAAAAGATCCAGCATTGACCAACGTCCTACAAAGTGAACGATATGTAATAGCCGCATTTGCCATTTAATTGAATGTCGCCATTTAAAATGCACGCTTGCCAGTAAATACAACATAATCAGGATTTTGCTTACGGGCACAAAAATACTGGCGAAGAATACCACGAAAGCAACAAAATAGCTGCCCATGCTTATAAATGACATCACACCCGACATCAAGGTATCTTGTGACAAACTTCCTGTCAAATAAACGCCAGATATTGGGAGCAAGTTTGCAGGGAAAAGCATGATAATCCCCGCCACTAATGTCGCCCAAACACGTTGTAATTTTACACTCTCTGGTATTTCAATAAGCGATGCACAACGTGGGCAAATTGCTCGATGACGGTGATCGTATTGTTGATCTTCTTTTAAAAAAGTGTAATCGCAAGCGGTACAAAGCTCTAACGGTTTATCACTTTTGGTAACCGGTTTCTGATCGGGATAAAAATCATGCCATAAATCATCTAAATTAATTTTAATGAATAATAAAGTGGTTAAAAGCGCAGTAAAAACAAAAGCAATTAAATACACATCCAGTTCTAATGTGGCATATTCGCGCACTTTAAACATGGTAACAGCCAGTGCAACTAAATAGACGTCGAACATCACCCAAGGCTTAATATAACCCACAAATAATAAGACATTACGAGGCTTAATTTTGAGTAATTTAGAAATCTGCAACATAATGACTAAAATTGCAAAAGAGACAGGCATTAAAACAGCACAGATGAAAATCATAAATGCAGTATAGGAATATCCCTCTACTGCCATTTTCCAAATCCCTTTCCAAACAGAAGCATCAATTTTGGTACCTAGTAAATCTAAGCTCAATAAAGGATAGCCTAAAGCAAATGGCATTAAAATTAAGATAGAAAGGGCGATTAATGAACAACGTTTAAGTGACCAACGACTTCCCGATTGCAATTTATGATGGCAACGCGGACATTGCGCGTATTCCCCTTCTTGAGGACGACAAACAGACACCGTTGCGTCGCATCCAATACAACGCACAAGTCTATAAGTGGCATGAGTAAAATCAGGTGTTTTTGTCATTATTTCATCAAAAATTTAAAAAGTGGACTATTTTAGCCTTAATTGAGGGGATTTGTGAAGTTATACATCTATACTAGAAACGGAATTATTCCGCCCAACCATTGTCAATCCTTATAAAAGTGCGGTAAACTGTGCAAGTTTTTATTTTTATCCTAGGAAAACGCAGAAATGACAGATTCTCAAGTTGAAGCCCAAGCTGAAAATAATGCTGAAGGCGTTCAAAAATTAACTGATACAAAAGCGATCATTGCATATCTTGTGGAAAAATTCCCGCTTTGCTTTATTGCAGAAGGTGAAGCAAAACCATTAAAAATTGGTCTTTTCCAAGATCTTGCTGAAGCATTAAAAGATGATGAACGTGTCAGCAAAACTCAATTACGTCAGGCTTTACGTCAATACACTTCTAACTGGCGCTATTTACACGGTTGCCGTGAAGGTGCTGAGCGTGTGGATTTATACGGCAATCCTGCTGGTGTATTAGACGCAGAACATGTTTCTCATGCGACTCAACAATTAGCAGATGCAAAAGCTAAATTTGCAGAAAAACGCAAAGCAGAATTAGCAGCCAAAAAAGCACAACAAAAACGACCTGCTCGTAAACCAAATTCAAATCAAGCAACTCGCAAACCAAAAGCCCCGCAAGTAAAACTAAGTGCGGTTGATTTCACAACACTTTCTGCAGGTAGCAAAGTGAAAGTGAAAGTAGCAGAACAAGCGAAAAATGCGACCGTATTAAATGTGGAAAAAGATGGCGCACGCGTAGAACTTGAAAATGGTTTAGTGATGACAGTCACCGCAGATCGTTTATTTGCCTAATAATTTATTTCTTATCGGGAAAGGTTAAATGAAATTACATACAACCAAAAGTCTTATTGCGACAGCAATTTTAGGTGCGTTATTTCTTCATTCGTCTGACACATTTGCCGTGCAGCCGAAATTAAAGCAAAGCGATATTACGATTCCTTCGGCAACTGACGCAAATCAGTTGGCAACAAAGCGTGCAACAACGCGTTTAACCCAATCACATTATCGTAAATTTCAGCTTGATGACGCCTTTTCCGAAAAGATTTTTGATCGTTACATTAAAAGCTTAGATTACAGCCATAACACCTTTTTAAAATCAGATATTGATGATTTACGTGCTAAATATGGTTCTAAATTAGATGATCAACTTAATGAGGGCGATCTTTCAGCTGCATTTGCGATTTACGATCTGATGATGAAACGTCGCTATGAACGTTATGCTTATGCATTATCTTTATTAGATAAAGAACCTGATTTAAAAGGTAATGATCAAATTGAGATCGATCGTGAAAAAGCTGCGTTCCCAGCAACGGAAGAAGAAGCCAATAAGCTTTGGGAAGAACGTGTCAAAAATGATGTAATCAGCCTGAAATTAAAAGATAAAAAATGGCCTGAAATTAAAGAAAAACTGACTAAACGTTACAATTTAGCGATTCGTCGATTAACTCAAACTAAAGCGGATGACATTGTTCAAACTTATATTAATGCTTTTGCTCGAGAAATCGATCCACATACAAGCTATCTAGCACCACGTACTGCAAAAAGCTTTAATGAAAGTATGAATCTTTCTTTAGAAGGGATTGGTGCAACATTACAATCTGAAGATGACGAAACTAGTATCAAGTCTTTAGTACCTGGTGCGCCGGCTGAACGCAGTAAAAAATTACAAGCGGGCGATAAAATCATTGGTGTAGGCCAAGAAAAAGGCGAAATCGAAGATATTATCGGTTGGCGTTTAGAAGATATCGTTGACAAAATTAAAGGGAAAAAAGGAACAAAAGTTCGTCTTGAAATTGAACCTGCAAAAGGTGGAAAAAGCCGTATTGTTACCTTAGTTCGCGATAAAGTCCGTATTGAAGACCAAGCAGCAAAACTCACTGTTTCTAAAATAGAAGGTGAAACCGTTGGTGTTATTAAAATTCCAAGTTTCTACATTGGCTTAACTGATGATGTGAAAAAATTATTAGTAGATGCTGAGAAGAAAAAAATTGGCGCTTTAATTGTGGATCTTCGTGAAAATGGCGGTGGTGCTTTAACAGAAGCCGTTGCGTTGAGTGGTTTATTCATTACTGATGGTCCGGTGGTTCAAGTTCGTGATGCTTATCAACGTATTCGTGTACACGAAGATGATGATAATGCTCAGCAATATAAAGGTCCATTATTGGTGATGATTAATCGTTTCAGTGCGTCTGCTTCTGAAATTTTTGCTGCAGCAATGCAAGATTACAACCGTGGTATCATCATTGGGCAAAATACCTTTGGTAAAGGTACGGTACAACAAAGTCGTTCATTAAACTTTGTTTATGATTTAGACCAAACACCACTTGGTGTGTTGCAATACACTATCCAAAAATTCTATCGAATTAATGGTGGTTCAACCCAATTAAAAGGTGTAGCAGCAGATATTAATTTCCCTGAAATTATTGATGCCAAAGAAATTGGTGAAGAAAAAGAAGATAACGCCTTACCTTGGGATAAAATTCCACCAGCGACTTATTCTGAAACCAATAAAGCGCGTAAAGATGTTGAAGCATTAAATGAAAAACATCTAGAGCGTATTGCAAAAGATCCTGAATTTATTGCTTTAAATGAAGATCTTAAGATTCGTGATGAACGCCGTGAGCGTAAATTCTTATCATTGAATTTCCAAGAGCGAAAAGCGGAAAATGATAAAGATGATGCGAGACGTTTAAAAGATCTCAATGATCGTTTTAAACGTGAAGGTAAAAAAGCATTAAAAGACATTGATGATTTGCCAAAAGACTATGAAGCACCTGATTTCTTCTTAAAAGAAGCAGAAAAAATGGCAGCTGATTTAGTGAAACTTAATGCGAATCAACAAAAAGTGGATGCTGAAATAAAACAAGAAGCGGCAAAAGCAACAAAATAACGATTATTTTGACCGCACTTTAGCAGATGAAAAAAACTGAAGTGCGGTTATTTTTTATGAATATTTTTAAAGGTACAGCAATGTTAAAAGGAACAATGAAATTAAGCGCATTAGTCTTATCATTATCAATGATGACGTCAGGTTGTGCGTTAGCTGAATGGGCCAAAACAGTTGGGCAACCTCAACAAGCCGAAAATAAAGGTGTTGATATGTCTAAATTAAGTCCTGAAGAGCGAGCAAAACTTGAAGCTGAAATTAAAGAAGATCAAGCTCGTTTAGCCGCTGAAAAGCAAGCGATGTTAGAGATGTCATTAACGCATGAAATTGGTGAACAAAATCTACAGTTCAAACCAATTTTGGCTAAATTATATGCCGATAATAAATATGACTTAATGTGGAAAGACAAGACGGCAGAGAAACAATTCCTACGTGAATATGCCGCCATGGTAGCATCAGGCATTTCTAAACGTTCAGCGCAATCATTAGTTAATTTATATAACGCTGAAAAAACGGGCGGGCTCATCTACGATGTGTTGTTAAGTGATGCTTTCCTTGATTACTTGTATTACAGCAAGAATGTAAATCAACAAGCACAACGTTGGTTATACGGAACGAATGCTTATAAACCAGAATTACCAAATCAAGAAATGATTGACCAATGGCAAAGTGCGGTTAAAAACAATGCTGTTTCTGGTTTTGTAAACGGATTATCTAACCATAATCGTTTATACCGTGAAACTGTACAAGCACTCCCATCAATGATTTCAGCTTCAGGTATTTCTGCAATGGGTAAAAAACTTGCCCTTAATGCACAACGTTTACGCGTTATTCCTGATTTTGAAAATGGAATCTTTGTTAATATTCCAAGCTATCAATTGAAATATTATCGTGATGGCAAAGCAATTTTAGAATCTCGCGTTATTGTAGGGAAAAATGAACGTCGTACACCGGTGATGTACAGTCGTTTGAGCAATGTAGTTGTTAATCCACCTTGGAATGCTCCAACACGTTTAATCAATGAAGATATTTTACCGAAATTAAAACGTGACCCTGGCTATGCGGCTGCACACAACTACTCTATTTTGGATAGCAAAGGTAATACTATCGATCCTTACTCAATTAATTGGAGTAGCATTGGTGATAAATTCCCGTACCGTATCCGTCAAGCCGCTGGTGACAGTGCATTAGGTAACTATAAATTTAATATGCCAAGCTCTGATGCGATTTATCTTCACGATACCCCAAATCATAGCTTATTCAGCAAAAAAGACCGTGCATTAAGCTCAGGTTGTGTGCGTGTAGAAAAATCCGATCAACTTGCCTCTATTCTGTTACAAGAAGCTGGCTGGTCAGAAGATAAAAAACGTAACGTTTTAGAAAGTAAGAAGACAACTTCTGCAAACATTCGTACAAATGATCCTGTATTCTTGTATTATGTGACGGCATGGGTTGAAAACGGCCAAACACAAGTTTTACCGGATATTTATAAATATGACGATGCCGCGACTTTTAATGGTATTGACTGGGTTGTTGTAAAAAAATATCTTTAAACAATGTTCACACTAGAACTTTTTAAAGAAAAAATTGTCTAGGGTGAGAGATGGGTAATAAAAGAGACTAAAAAAATGGGTAACATTGACAAAAATCGTCGTAAATGGCTTTCATTAGGCGGCATCGTTTTAGGCGCAAGCATGATGCCAACTTCGGTATTAGCCATGGTCTCTACACCCAAACCTCGCATTCTCAGCTTTTATAATGTCAACACCAATGAACGATTAAGTGGTGAATTCTCTGCAACAACAGGGTTTAGTCGTTCACTACTTGGTAAACTTGATTACTTTATGAGAGATCGCCGTACAGACCAAGTGCGTCGTATGGATCCCAATCTCTTCATGAAGTTTTATCATTTACAAAGTGATTTGGGCTTACGTACTGCACAAATTGATGTGATTTGTGGCTATCGTAGTGCGGCAACAAATGCTATGCGTCATCGCCAAAGCCGAGGTGTAGCAAGCAATAGCTATCATATTAAAGGCCAAGCTATCGATTTTAGAATCCCTGGTGTGTCTTTAGCAAGATTACGCCAAGCTGCTGAAAATCTAGAGAACGGTGGTGTGGGATATTATCCTTACAGTAATTTTATTCACGTCGATACCGGCCCTGTAAGAACATGGCGTGGTGCATAAAAAACAGTTTAATTTTAGACCGCACTTTAGTGCGGTTTTTTGTTATAAATAATAAGGAAAAAAGATGAATATTGAAATTATTCCAGTTACAGCCTTTCAACAAAATTGTTCACTTATTTGGGATGATGAAAAAAATGCGGCGATTATCGACCCTGGTGGTAATGCTGAAAAGCTTATTCAACGTATTGAGGAATTAGAATTAAGCCTAAAAGCAGTCTTATTAACACATGGCCATCTTGATCATGTGGGTGCCGCTGAAGCAATTCGTGATCATTTTAACATTGAAATCTGGGGCTCACAGGAAGAAGATCGTTTTCTATTTGAAAGTCTACCACAGCAATCTCAACAATTTGGTTTACCTTATATTTCCGCATTTACGCCGGATCGCTGGTTTAATCAAGAAGGCGAAAAAATTCAAATTGGTACATTTACCTTTGAAATTCTTCATCTTCCTGGTCATACACCTGGTCACATTGGCTTTATTGAACATGAAAAAAATATCGCCTTTACTGGCGATGTGCTTTTCCAAAACAGCATTGGGCGTACAGACTTCCCTCGTGGGGATTTTGATACATTGATCTCATCAATCAAGAATAAATTATTTACATTAAATGATGATATGGTTGTTATTGCAGGACATGGTCCTTACACAACTATTGGACAAGAAAAACGAAGCAACCCGTTTTTGAAGTAAAGATCTGAATTTTGGGTAAAAAAAAGCTCCTAATTTCTTAGGAGCACCAAAAAGGAATTTATGAATAAAATCTCTAAAGTTTAGCTTTATCAAAGGAATCTCGATAAAACGCTAGCGATTATATTGACATATTCTGACAAATGCAAGCTTTTTCTTTACACAGATTTACAATTCTTTACAGTTTGCTATTTTTATAATCACTTCGACGGCTTTTTCCATCCCTTCGAGGGTCACTAATTCATGCTTGCTATGGAAATTATAGCCACCAGTAAAGATATTTGGGCAAGCCAATCCTTTTTCTGCTAAAAATGCCCCATCCGTTCCACCGCGTATCGGTTTATGATTTGGAGTAATTCCGCAAGCTTTCATTGCTGCATCAGCAAGTTTAATCGCCTGTGGAACATTTTTGACAGTGTCATACATATTTTTGTAACTGTCTTCAATAACACATTCTACCGGCTCTTTCAGGCTTTTCTCTCTATTAAATTTTTCTACAAGTTGATAAATAAATGCCTTACGTTGCTCAAAATTAGCTTGTTCAAAATCTCGAATCAGATAATGTAATTCAACTTTCTCAATATCCCCTTTAAAATCATCTAGATGGAAAAAACCCTCTTTTCCTGATGTTTTTTCGGGGACATCATCTTTTGGAAAACCTTGTTGAAACTCACAAGCTAACGTAAGCGCATTCACTAATTTGTTTTTAGCATAACCAGGATGAATGCTCCGACCTTTAAAGGTAATTTTTGCCGTCGCGGCATTAAAGTTCTCATACTCTAACTCACCCACTTCTCCACCATCTATGGTATATGCCCAATCACAAGGAAAATCCTCCAATGGGAAATAATGCATTCCTAAGCCAATTTCTTCATCAGGCGTAAATGCAACCCGAATATTGCAATGTGGTATATTTTCCCGTTGCAAGACAGAAAGTGCGGCCATAATTTCTGCGATTCCAGCTTTATTATCTGCACCAAGTAAAGTGGTTCCATCTGTCACAATCAAGGTTTTGCCAATAAGCTGATGTAAAAATGGATAATATACGGGACTAATAAACTCTTCCCCTAAACCTAATGCAATATCTCCTCCCCGATAATTTTCGATCACTTCAGGTTGAACATTTTTACCGCTGCATTGTGGGGATGTATCAAGGTGGGAAATAAAACCTATGGTTTGTGTTAATTCGGGATGATTTGAGGGTAAATAAGCTGTAACGACGGCATGCTTAGTCACATTGACATCTTGTAAGCCTAGTTCAATTAATTCTTGCTGCAAATGCAAAGCCAGCTTCATTTGCCCAGCAGAACTTGGCGAATGTTTTGCAGACGATTTAGATTGCGTATCAAACGCAACATAAGTTAAAAATCGCTCCAATAATTTATTATTATCTTGTTCTTCCATTTCGAAATTCTCCTTTGTTTTGCTGCTAGTCTAATCCTAAAAATCCTTGCAGTTCTTGATATATAACAAGAAAGTGAAGAGTTATAAAATTTTCTGAAAAAAGTGCGGCCAATATTTCAATAAAATTTTTCCTAAAAACGCGATTAAATCCTTTTCATCATTAACAATTCGCTATATCATATCCGTTCAATTTTATGTCGCCCCTGCATCATTTTTGCAGGTTTATTTCTACTCAGTACCAATAAAATTGGTGAAATTAGGGAGAAAACCAAAGCTAGTGGAAAATCTGGTTCAAAACAAGCCTATTATTGAGCTTCATTCTATCAAAAAATCCTATGGTTCCAACACAATTATTAATGATTTCAATCTAACCATTAATAACGGCGAATTCGTCACAATCCTTGGCCCTTCAGGCTGTGGTAAAACCACAGTTTTACGTTTATTGGCGGGTTTAGAAGAATTAGATGAAGGTCATATTATTTTGGATGGTGAGGACATTACCAATGTCCCGGCAGAAAAACGTCATATCAACACTGTATTCCAAAGTTATGCGTTATTCCCGCATATGACCATTTTTGATAACGTGGCTTTTGGTTTGCGTATGCAAAAAGTGGCAGAAAGCGAAATTAAACCTCGCGTTCTGGATGCATTGCGTATGGTGCAATTAGAGGAAATGGCCGACCGTAAACCAGCTCAACTTTCTGGTGGTCAGCAACAACGTATCGCGATTGCTCGTGCTGTTGTGAATAAGCCAAAAGTGCTGCTACTTGATGAATCTTTATCTGCGCTGGATTATAAGTTACGTAAACAAATGCAAAACGAACTTAAACAATTACAGCGTCAACTTGGTATTACCTTTATTTTTGTTACTCACGATCAAGAAGAAGCGATCACCATGTCTGACCGTATCGTCTTATTGCGTAAAGGTAAAATTGCACAAGATGGTTCACCACGTGAAATCTATGAAGATCCAGCTAACTTATTCGTTGCTCGCTTCATCGGCGAAATTAACGTATTTGATGCAACTGTGATTGAACGTAAATCTGACGATGAGCTACTTGCTAATGTAGAAGGTCGTGTATGTGATATTCACACCAGTATCTCTGCTGAAAAAGGTCAAAAACTACAAGTATTGTTACGTCCTGAAGATATTGTGATTGAAGAGCTTGACGAAAATGAGCACTCAAATGCAATTATTGGTCGCATTGTGGATCGTACCTATAAAGGGATGACACTTGAGTCTACGGTCGAATTTGATCACAACGGTAAACGCGTATTAGTGAGCGAATTCTTTAACGAAGATGACCCACATATGGATCACAGCGTTGGTCAACGTGTAGGTATTACATGGCACGAAGGTTGGGAGGTTGTACTCAACGATGAAGATAATCAATAATAAATTTCAGAAAATTACTGTTGCAATTATCTTCAGTTGGTTAATCTTCTTTGTGCTAATTCCAAACTTATTGGTTTTAACCGTAAGTTTTTTAACCCGAGATGGTAGCGACTTTTATGCTTTGCCATTTACTTTAGATAACTACACTAACCTGTTTAATCCGCTTTATGCACAGGTTGTGTGGAATTCATTGTATATGTCTGGCATTGCAACGATTATTTGCTTACTCATTGGCTATCCATTTGCCTTTATGGTCAGCAAAATTAATCCAACATATCGTCCATTTTTATTGTTCCTTGTGGTATTGCCATTCTGGACAAACTCACTTATTCGTATCTATGGGATGAAAGTATTCCTTGGTGTGAAAGGAGTGTTAAATACCATGTTAATGGATATGGGCATTTTGAGTGAGCCTATTCGTATTTTAAATACTGAAGTGGCTGTAATCATTGGTTTAGTGTATCTCCTTTTACCATTTATGATTCTACCGCTCTACTCTGCTATTGAAAAATTAGATGGACGTTTATTAGAAGCGGCAAGAGATTTAGGCGCGAATGCTGTTCAGCGTTTCTTCCGTGTTATTTTGCCATTAACCATGCCAGGTATCGTAGCCGGTTGTTTACTAGTATTACTACCTGCAATGGGTATGTTCTACGTAGCTGACTTACTTGGTGGTGCGAAAGTATTATTAGTTGGTAACGTGATTAAGAGTGAATTCTTAATTTCTCGTAACTGGCCATTTGGTTCAGCGATCAGTATCGGCTTAACCATCTTAATGGCATTGTTGATTTTCGTTTACTATCGTGCAAATAAATTGTTGAATAAGAAAGTGGAGTTAGAATAATGAGTCGTTTACTACGTAATATTTTTATGTTTGTGGTATACGCTTATTTGTATATCCCAATTATTATCTTGGTGACTAACTCCTTTAACGAAGACCGTTATGGTTTAAGTTGGAAAGGCTTTAGCTGGAACTGGTATGAACGTTTATTTAATAACGATACCTTAATCCAAGCTGCGTTCCACTCTGTCACTATTGCCTTCTTTGCTGCAACGTTAGCCACTATTGTGGGCGGTTTGACCGCAATTGCGCTTTATCGCTATCGTTTCCGTGGTAAACAAGCGGTAAGTGGTATGTTATTTATCGTCATGATGTCACCAGATATCGTAATGGCGGTTTCTCTACTAGCCTTATTCATGGTTGTAGGAATTTCGTTAGGTTTCTGGTCATTATTATTGGCACACGTAACATTCTGTTTACCTTATGTTACCGTAACGATTTTCTCGCGTTTAAATGGCTTTGATGCAAGAATGCTTGAAGCTGCAAAAGATTTAGGTGCGAGTGAAGTCACTATTTTGCGTAAAATTATTCTACCACTTGCCTTACCTGCAGTGGTATCTGGTTGGTTATTAAGCTTTACTATTTCATTAGATGATGTTGTTGTATCGTCTTTCGTAAGTGGTGTAAGCTATGAAATTCTACCATTGCGTATCTTCTCTCTTGTTAAAACAGGGGTAACACCAGAAGTGAACGCATTAGCAACGATTATGATCGTGCTTTCATTAGGATTAGTCATTTTAAGCCAATTGGTTACACGCAAAAATAATCATTAAACATTGATATAAAAAGGTTTCACAAATCTTTTAAGATCAAATAGAATACGCCTTGACGCACAATCAAGGCGTTTTTTTATACCTGCATTAATGCAGGTGGTTTTTTACCCCTCTTTTACGGAGAACAAAGAAAAATGAAAAAATTTGCAGGTTTGCTTACTGCCGGTTTAGTTGCCGCTACATTAACTGCTTGTAACGACAAAGAAGCCAAGTCTGATGCAACAAAAGCACAGGCTCCAGCAAATGATACTGTGTACTTATATACTTGGACTGAATACGTACCAGATGGTCTTTTAGATGACTTCACAAAAGAAACTGGTATCAAAGTTATCGTAGCAAGTCTTGAATCCAATGAGACGATGTATGCCAAAATGAAAACCCAAGGTGATGCAGGCGGTTATGATGTTATTGCACCATCTAACTACTTCGTATCTAAAATGGCACGCGAAGGTATGCTACAAGAATTAGATCACAGTAAATTACCTGTTATCAAAGAATTAGACCCTGATTGGCTCAACAAACCTTATGACAAAGGCAATAAATACTCACTTCCTCAGTTGTTAGGTGCGCCAGGTATTGCATTTAATACCAATACCTATAAAGGTTCTGACTTCACTTCTTGGGGCGATTTCTGGAAACCTGAATATGCAAACAAAATCCAATTATTAGATGATGCGCGTGAAGTATTCAATATTGCATTATTAAAAATTGGTCAAGATCCAAATACCAAAGATCCTGCGATTATTAAACAAGCTTATGAAGAGTTGTTAAAACTACGTCCAAACGTACTTTCTTTCAATTCTGATAACCCTGCAAACTCTTTCATCTCTGGTGAAGTAGAATTAGGTCAGTTATGGAATGGTTCTGTGCGTATCGCGAAAAAAGAACAAGCACCATTAAATATGGTGTTCCCAAAAGAAGGTCCTGTTCTTTGGGTTGATACTTTAGCGATTCCTAAAACCTCTAAAAACCCAGATGGTGCACACAAGTTAATTAACTACTTATTAGGTGCAAAAGCAGCAGAGAAATTGACTTTAGCGATCGGTTACCCAACAGCTAACCTAGAAGCGAAAAAAGTACTTCCAAAAGAAATTACAGAAGATCCATCAATTTATCCACCAGCAGAAATTCTTCAAAAAAGCTACTGGCAAGATGATGTAGGTGATGCAATTCAATACTATGAACAGTATTACCAAGAGTTAAAAGCTGCAAAATAATGCGCTTTTAAGTCATAACAAAAAGTGCGGTCAAATTTGACCGCACTTTTTTATATTTACCATACTAGAAAAAATTATTTATAGCGTTTTTTTGATGCGTTTTTATCTTGCTCTTGTAAACGTTCAAGTTTTTCTTTAATTTGAATTTCCATACCACGGTTAGTTGGGAAATAATACTGCGTATCTTTCAGTTCTGGTGGGAAATAATTTTCCCCTGCGGCATAAGCATTTGGCTCATCATGTGCATAGCGATATTCAGCGCCATAGCCTAATTCTTTCATTAAAGCCGTTGGGGCATTACGTAAATGAGGCGGTACATCAAAATCAGGAAACTCTTTTGCATGTTGTTTTGCCGCATTAAATGCGTTGTAAACCGCATTACTCTTTGGAGCCACCGCTAAATAAATAATGGCTTGAGCAATAGCTCGCTCTCCTTCATAAGCGCCCACTCTCGTAAAACAATCCCAAGCCGCTAGTGCAACTTGCATTGCTCTTGGGTCAGCATTGCCCACATCTTCTGAGGCAATCGCTAATAAACGTCGTGCAACATAAAGAGGATCGCCGCCTGCAGTGATAATTCGTGCATACCAATAAAGTGCTGCATCTGCTGCGGAGCCTCGAATAGATTTATGTAAAGCAGAAATCAAATCATAAAAACGATCGCCTTGTTTATCAAAACGCGCTTGTCGTTCACCTAATACTTCTTGCAACAAAGTGCGGTCTAATTTTTTACCGTTTTCTGTTTCAGAAGCCATATCTACCATCAGTTCAAGACAGTTTAAAGCCAAGCGAGCATCACCATTCACATATTCGGCTAATACCTGTAGTAAATTCTCTTCTAAAATTAACCGCTCTTTACCTAATCCTCGCTCTGGATCAGAAATGGCTTGTTGCAGAACTTGTTCGATTTCAGTGACTGTCAATGACTTCAGTAGATAAACTCTCGCACGAGAAAGCAAGGCATTATTTAATTCAAAGGAAGGGTTTTCCGTTGTGGCACCAATAAAAATAATCGTACCATCTTCAATATGGGGTAAAAATGCATCTTGTTGGCTTTTGTTAAAACGATGCACTTCATCCACAAATAAAATGGTTTGGCGATCTGCAAGTCGATTTTGTTTCGCGTGCTCAATTGATTCTCGAATCTCTTTCACACCGCTTGTTACTGCTGAAATTCGTTCAACTTCTGCATTGATACGATGAGCAATAATTTCCGCCAGTGTTGTTTTACCTGTCCCCGGCGGTCCCCACAGAATCATAGAATGAACATGCCCTGCTTGAATCGCTTTACGAAGCGGCTTTCCTTCCCCAATTAAGTGCGTCTGCCCATAATATTGTTCCAAATTACTTGGGCGCATACGAGCAGCTAAAGGGCGAAAGTCATTTTCAGCAAAATCAAAATTAAGATTAGACATATTCTTTCCTTAATAAGCAAAAGGTGTGAAGATTATCATTCACACCTTATGGATTATTTTTTACCTTTACGTTGGTCATCCAATTCCACGCCTTTTGGTACGCTAAATTGGAATAAGCTATCAGCTAGTGTTTGATTTGTAATGTTACGCAACACATAAAGATTGGTTTGACCATCTTTTTCTGTGGTGCTGAAATTTTTTAACACACCATTTGTATCTACACGAATATCAAACTGTTTAATGTTGCTATTTTTTGCCTTTGGTTTTAGCACAAATGTATCTGCATTCTGCGTCACTGAATACTGATTCCAGTGGCTTTTATCGTTACTGGTTAAAAGGACGAAAGGGGTATTATTTACCGCATCCTTCACCCATTGAGCTGTCACTTGTTGTACGAATGGATCGTAATACCAAAGGGTTTTACCATCTGCAATAATTTGTGTTTCTTGCGGTGATTTGGTATCCATACGGAAAAGATTTGGACGTTTAATTTGAAGTTTTCCACTTCCTTGTTGAACGTTTTTACCGCCAACAGAGGTCACGGTTTGAGAGAAATCAGCGCTCAATACTGTCACTTGATTTAAGCGATTTTGCAGCTCATCTACCGCATCAGCAAAAGCAAAACTACTTGCGCTTAAAAGTGCGGTAAGTGCGGTCATTTTTAATAATGTTTTTTTCATTCTACTTTCCTTTTTGTAAAGTGAAACTCAAGAGAATTAATATTCGGAACGTCGAGCTAAAATTTCTCGTTTTCCATTTTTCATTGGGCCTAAAATACCTTGTTCTTCCAGCTGATCCATAATTCGAGCCGCTCGGTTAAACCCAACACTAAATTTACGTTGAACATAAGAAGTCGATGTATTGCCTGTGCTTAATACAAATTCAACGACTTCATCAAATAATGCATCAAGATCGCCACTACTTGTCGTTGATTTCTCACCTGATTCTTCATCATCCGCGCCATCTAAAATGCCATCAATATAATTCGGTTTACCACGTGCACGCCAATCATCTGCCACACGCGCCACCTCATCATCACTCATAAAGGCACCGTGTACCCGAACAAGATCCGAAGAACCTTGACCTGAATATAACATATCACCACGGCCCAATAAGGCTTCTGCACCGCCCTGGTCCAGAATCGTTCTAGAGTCAATTTTGCTTGCCACAGTAAAGGCGATACGGCTTGGGATATTAGCTTTAATTAACCCGGTAATTACATCTACTGAAGGGCGTTGTGTTGCTAAAATCAAGTGAATACCAATCGCACGAGCTTTTTGTGCTAAGCGAGCAATTAACTCTTCAATTTGTTTGCCTGCAACCATCATTAAGTCCGCAAACTCATCAACGATCACGACAATATAACTCAATTTTTCTAATGGAGGCGGCATCTTATCCATTGTATCGCCAGGTTTCCAAATTGGGTTTGGAATTGGCATATTGAGTTTTTCATATTCTTCAATTTTTTCGTTATAACCCTCAATGTTACGCACACGTAAGGCTGATAATAATTGATAACGACGTTCCATTTCATCTACGCACCAACGCAATGCATTCGCCGCTTTTTTCATATCCGTCACAACAGGGGTAAGCAAGTGTGGGATATCGTTATAAATAGAAAGCTCAACCACTTTCGGGTCAATCATAATAAATTTCACTTCATCCGGTGTCACACGGAAAAGCAAACTTAAAATCATGGTATTCACACCAACAGACTTACCCGAGCCTGTTGAACCTGCAACAAGCAAGTGAGGCATTTTAGCCAAATCAACCACAACGGGTTTTCCGCTAATATCTTTACCCAAAGCCATTGAAAGCAATGATGTTGATGAACGGAATTCATTGCTATCGAGCACATCACGCAATGGCACTATTTGACGGTGTGCATTTGGCGTTTCAATACCAATATAAGGTTTGCCTGGAATCACTTCCGCCACACGAATCGCACGGAACATCAATGCTCGTGCTAAATCGGTATCAATACTTGTTACTTTAGATGCTTTTACACCCGGTTGTAATTCAAGCTCATAACGAGTCACCACAGGGCCAACTAACACATCTTGTACCGTTGCTTTGACATTAAAATTCTTCAATTGTTGTTCTATGCGTGCAGACGTGTCCAAAATTTCCTCACGCGTAATGTCTTGAGCCTGTGTAGGACGATGCTCAAGTAAATCTAAACTTGGTAATGGTGTCGTTGGTTTTTCACGTTTATTCGTTGGTTGTTGGAATGCGGGATGAATAAGCGTATCTGAATACGGCTTATAGGTTGTTTCAGTCGCATTCTCAATATGAATTTCACGCTCTTTAGGTACTGAAACCGCTGGTTCATTCAAGATCACTTTCAATGCATCTTCAGCATTTGAGGCTTTTGCTCGCACTTCCATTTCTTGCATACGTGCTTGCTCTTGTGCAGCAAACTGACGCGCCAATTCATCTTCTAAACCATCATTTTCTGATTCTAAAGGTTCATCATAAGTTGGATAAAGTGCGGTTGTATTTTCAGGTGTTTTAAGTGACACTTTTGGCATCTCATTTTCTTCAAAAATGTCATCTGACTCATCCACACTTTGAGCATTCACTTGCGGATTTTTCCATGTTGCTGAAAAATCTTCTTTTGTTGGCAATTCAACGGAAGAAGTAGTCGAAATTGACACATTCGGTAAATTGTCAGATTCAACCGTGAAGCCTTTAAACTTATCTTCTAATTTTTCAACATCTGTAGGTTCTGAAACGCTCGGTGAAGATAGCCCGCTAATATTTATTAGTTGCTCTGACTTAACAAAGTTATTTTCAGACACTTCCTCTTTTTTATCCTCTGTAGATTCAGTTTCCAATTGAGAATCAGAGAAAGCCAGTTGTTGAGGCGCCTCAATCACAATTTGTTCAAGATCATCTACAGAAGTATGTTCTGCATGCTCCTCTTCTGCCGGCTGATTTTTCATGGTTAGCCAATGATAGAATTTCACAATTAAACGAATTAATGATGCACCGGAACAGAAAATAAAGCCTACAACTGCACAGATAAAGCCGACTAAAATACAGCCAAACTTACCGAGTGTAGGATATAAATTCACCACTAAGCTGCCACCAAATACGCCACCAGCTAGATAGTAGTTCGTATTTGAAAGCAACAATGTTGCCATCATAGTTAAGCCAACGATGAGAGCAATAAAGCCAAAGGAACGTAATGCAATACGGGTTACAGAGAGAGAATGAACCGCTTTGATTTTCAGTAAATAAATCGGTACGATAAAAATGACAAACGGAATGAGATGACCGACATAGCCGAGAAAAACAAAAAACGCATCAATTAACCAAGCACCAAAAGCACCGGCTTTATTGATGGTTTCAGTTTGAAAACTTGCTGTAGACCAAGAGTTATCTAATGGCGTATAGCTTGACCATGCCACGATTAAATATAAACCTAAAAGCGCGGTCAATCCGAGTAATAATTCTGCTAAATATTGTTTCGGTGTAAATCGTTTTGTAATTCGTTTAATCATTTTTATTTTAGTACGAGATAATTAGTTTGTTTCACTTCTTCCATGACGACATAAGTTCGGGTGTCATTCACACCAGGTAAGCGCAATAATGTGGTACCCAATAATTTTCGATATGCGGCCATATCTGCTACACGTGTCTTGAGTAAATAATCGAAATCACCTGATACCAAATGACATTCGAGAATTTCATCAAGTGCTTGAATCGCGGCATTAAACTCTTCGAAAACATCCGGTTTACCACGCACAAGTGTAATTTCAACGATCACCAATAAAGGCGCATCCAATAATTCAGGATTTAATAGCGCCCGATAGCCCATAATCACACCTTGTTTTTCTAAGCGTTTTACCCTTTCTAAGCAAGGCGTTGGCGATAACCCAACTTTCTTTGATAAATCGATATTAGAGATTTTACCGTTGCGTTGTAATTCATTTAAGATTTTGATATCAATGCTATCCAACGCTTTATTTAATTTCTTTTCCATAACCTTTCCTTATGTACGGCGCATATTCTATCTAATTTATCAAAAACTTTCAGTAATCAGACAACAATAGGACAACGTTTTTTTAGAAATTATCCAAAATGGCAAGTGCATCAGCGAGTTTTTTCACCGTAAAAACTTCCATATTCTCAACCGCACTTTTTGGCTTATTAGCGAAAGGGACAATCGCGCGTTTAAAACCATGTTTTGCGGCTTCACTAATACGTTCTTGACCACTGGTTACCGGTCGAATTTCACCGGCTAACCCAACTTCCCCAAAAACAACTAAATCTTGTGGTAACGGTCGATTACGGAAACTCGAAATTAATGCAAGTAATAATGCAAGATCCGCCCCTGTTTCTCCGACTTTTACACCGCCAACGACATTCACAAAAACATCTTGATCCGACATTTGTAGTCCACCATGGCGATGTAATACCGCAAGCAATAAAGCTAAACGATTTTGTTCTAGTCCTACTGCCACACGGCGCGGATTTGCAAGCATGGAATGATCCACCAACGCTTGAATTTCAACTAAAAGCGGACGCGTTCCTTCCCAAAGAACCATTACCGAGCTACCAGGCATTTGTTCATCACCACGGCTTAAGAAAATTGCCGATGGATTTTTCACCTCACGCAAGCCTTGCTCTGTCATACCAAATACCCCTAGCTCATTCACTGCGCCAAAACGGTTTTTATGGCTACGCAATGTACGGAAACGGGAATCTGCCTCCCCTTCTAGCAATAATGAACAGTCAATAGCATGCTCCAATACTTTTGGACCCGCAAGGGTGCCATCTTTGGTGACATGCCCAACCATAATGATGGCAACTTGTCGGGTTTTCGCATAACGAGTCAGGAAAGAGGCACATTCACGCACTTGTGCCACACTTCCTGGAGAGGATTGAATATCTGAAAGGTGCATAACCTGGATCGAATCCACCACAATAATTTGAGGTTTCAACTGATCCGCTAGATTACAAATTTGCTCGACGGAGGTTTCAGATAACATATTTAATTTATCTGTCGGCAGATTTAAGCGATTAGCTCGCATAGCCACTTGTTGAAGCGACTCTTCCCCCGTGACATAAAGTGCGGTCATATTTTTTGCTAATCCACACATCACTTGAAGTAACAAGGTACTTTTCCCCGCACCAGGATGCCCACCAATTAAAATGGCACTCCCCGGTACGATCCCGCCACCTAATACGCGATCTAATTCTTTAAATCCACTGGTGAAACGCGGTGTCTCTTGCAAGCTAATTTCAGAAAGCGTTTGGATTTTTGCGCGAGTTTCTCCTGCATAACCGCTAAAACGATCATTTTTTGTGGAATTTGAGGCTGAAATTAACCGCACTTCACTAATGGTATTCCAGGCTTTACAAGCAGAACACTGCCCTTGCCAGCGCGAAAATTCAGCGCCACAATCATTACATACATAAGCAGTTTTAGGGGCTTTTGCCATTTTTGTATCCTTTAAAGAATCCGTTTTAAGCCATCAATATCATTAAACCGAGCATTCTTTCAAAATATGCACGGCTCTTTAATAACGCTTTTAACTTATCAATAGTTTGAACATTATCTTTTGTTTCACTATGAAAGGTAATTAATCCTTTTATTTCATTAAGGAAAAATTGATTACTTGCTAATAACTCAGCTGATCGATTTTCGTCCAGTTTTTCAAACAAGGCTTTGTTGTCATCATAATAATGATAAAGATTGAAAAATGCGCCGACACGTTCAACGGTTTTCATAAAATCGAAAGCAAACACATCCGTTGGGAATGAAAGGGTTTCCTCAATCAATTTCTGCTCCATTTTCATGACTGCACTTAATTGTTCGCGAGAATCAACCGTACTTCCCTCTCGTTCCTCTTTTAAGAAATCACGCCATTTATTTAACCAATCAATCAGAAGTGGTTTGCTGCCTAATTGATAGCCGCGTTTTGCTTTGCTTGCTGAACTAAAATAAATATCCTGTTCAAAAGGTAAAAGTGAGACAAAATGGAAAAGATCTGAAACGATCCCTTCTTTTAATTCGAATTCAATTTCACAAATAGGCTGTGTTTTTTCCCCCGATAAAATTTTCCCTTGATCGAAGGCCACTTCAATTTTTGATGCGCCAAACGCAATCAACCAAAAAGTGCGGTTAAAATCTGTTGAGAAAATTGGTTGTAATGTAGCGGAAGGTAAGTTTTCAAATGGATACAACGAGGTTAATTGTTCCGTTGTGGGTACTGAATTATCAGGTATAGATAAATTGTATTCTGGACGGCTATGCAATCCGCCAACCACTTTTCCGTCTGTTTTTAAAGTGAGTGTAAAATCATTATTTTCCTGACGTACACGCAATCCCATTTTTTGTTTAGCCAAAAAATGGTCGGGATAATCGAAATAGGCATTTCCCAGAAAGACTGTATTTTGTTCTAAGATATTGAATTGATTGAGATGTGTTTTTAGGGTATCGAAAGCATCAGAGGTAACTGCAAGCTTTAATTCAACTTCATTACTCATTTTATTTTTCCTTATCACTTTTAACTGTTTGAATATACAGATAATTTTATACAAATCAAGATCTTTTTCGTGTATTTCCTTATAAAATCAGGTAATATGCAACCGAAATTTTAACCCTTGTTATGGAGTAAAACACCTATGGCAATGAATAATATTCTCGGATTATTTGCCCATTCTCCTTTAAAACCACTACAGAAACATTCTGACAAAGTGACTGAATGTTGTGATTTATTAATTCCATTCTTCCAACATACCTTTGTAAAACAATGGGATGATGCGGAAAAAACACGTCTAGACATTTCTCAATGTGAACGTGAAGCAGATAGTTTAAAACGCGAAATCCGTTTGAAATTGCCTCGCGGTTTATTTTTACCCATTGATCGTACCGATTTACTCGAATTAGTCACCCAACAAGACAAATTAGCTAACTATGCTAAAGATATTGCTGGTCGTATGATTGGTCGCCAATTTGGCATTCCTGAAGAAATGCAGGAAGAATTTTTGCATTATGTTCAACGTAGTTTAGATTCTATTCATCAAGCTCATTTAGTGATTGAAGAAATGGATAAACTACTTGAAACCGGTTTTAAAGGCCGTGAATTAAAGTTAGTGAACCATATGATTCAAGAGCTAGACAGCATTGAAGACGATACAGATCAAATGCAAATTAAATTACGTAAAATGCTCTACACGATTGAAAGTCGTTATAACCCTATTGATGTGATGTTCTTATATAAAATCATCGAATGGGTAGGCGTATTAGCCGATCAAGCTCAACGTGTTGGATCTCGCATTGAATTAATGCTAGCCCGTTCCTAATTCTGACGACATTAACTACAACATAGGAAATCACTATGGAAATTATTAATGCATACGGTTCGTGGTTAGTCTTAATTACCGCGGTATTCGGTTTTTTTATGGCATTTGGTATTGGAGCCAACGACGTATCAAACTCAATGGGTACCTCAGTTGGTTCGGGTACCATTACAGCTAAACAAGCCATTATTATTGCCCTCATTTTTGAATCTGCCGGGGCTTATTTAGCCGGCGGTGAAGTAACAGAAACCATCAAAAGTGGTGTGATCGATCCCTCTCAATTTGTCGAGATGCCAGATGTATTGGCATTAGGGATGCTTTCTACTCTCTTTGCATCAGGTGCTTGGTTATTTATCGCCACAAAAATGGGTTGGCCTGTTTCTGGTACTCACACCATCATCGGAGCTTTAATTGGTTTTGCTTGTATTACGATTGGCCCAAGTTCTGTTGACTGGTCTACTATCGGTGGGATCGTTGGAAGTTGGTTTATCACCCCCGTGATCGCAGGACTTTTAGCTTATACCATCTTTGCCAGTATCCAGAAACTCATTTTCGATACCGAAGAACCACTGAAAAACGCACAAAAATATGGTCCTTACTACATGGCGATTACCGTATTCGTACTTTGTATCGTGACCATGGCGAAAGGGTTAAAACACGTTGGTTTAAATCTTTCTAACAATGAAACCCTCTTTATTTCATTGCTTATCAGCGTTGTTGGTATGATTTTCTGCCATTTCTACTTCCGCAGCAAAGCATTTACTGCAAAAGCAAGAAAAGGATCATTCGGATCGGTTGAAAAGATTTTTAGTATCTTAATGCTTCTAACCGCTTGTGCAATGGCATTCGCACATGGGTCTAATGACGTAGCTAACGCAATTGGTCCGCTTTCTTCTGTGGTATCAATCGTGCAAAATGGCGGGAAAATCCTGAGTGGTGGTGATTTAGCCTGGTGGATTTTACCTTTAGGTGCATTAGGTATCGCCGTTGGTCTTATCGCAATGGGACAAAAAGTAATGGCAACCGTAGGATCGGGTATTACCGATTTAACCCCTAGCCGTGGTTTTGCCGCACAATTTGCAACTGCGATGACTGTTGTTGTCGCATCGGGTACAGGTTTACCAATCTCCACGACACAAACTTTAGTGGGCGCAATCTTAGGTATCGGTTTCGCACGTGGTATTGCGGCGCTTAACTTGACAGTTATCCGTAACATCATTAGTTCATGGGTTGTAACGTTGCCTGCTGGTGCATTCTTTGCGATTGTGATTTTCTACATCCTTCGCGCGATTTTCCACTAGTATAATTATTATAAGTGCGGTTTGTTTCATTTTCCGACCGCACTTTCTTCATGAATCTAGGAAGTATTATGTCAAAAGTGAGCAAACTTTTATTTTCTTGTGTTCTATTGGGATCAACCATTGGAACAGTACAAGCTGAAACGCAATATGTGACAGAAAATCTGAACACATATTTACGTCGTGGTGCAGGTGATCAATTTAAGATCGCGGGTGCAATCCAATCTGGCGAAGCGGTAACAGTCTTAGGACAAGAAGGAAAATATACCCTAATTCGTGATAATAAAAATCGCGAGGCATGGATTTTAACCTCAGAACTGAGTTCTACGCCAAGTAGCCGTGAAGAAAATCCAAAATTAAAAGCACAGGTACAAGAGTTAACATTAAAGCTGAATCGTGTCGATTCAGATTGGCAACAACGCACAAACGAAATTCAACGCCGTAGCAAACAAGCTGAACAACAAAGTAGTGAATTGCTTGAACAAAATTCACAACTTAAACGTGAATTAGAAATGACGAAAAATAAAAATCGTGATTTAGAAGCCATGCTTGATGCCAATAAACGTGAAATTGCGATCCAATGGTTTATTTATGGCGGCTCAGTATTAGGTGTAGGTTTATTAATTGGCTTAGTATTACCTCACATTTTACCTAGACGTAAACGCCGTGATAGCTGGTAATGATTCATCATTGAGGTAGGCATTTGCCTACCTTTTCTTTATATATTGATGGGAGAGTAAAATGGAAATTTATCTTGTCGGCGGTGCTGTACGCGATCAACTTTTAGGTTTACCAGTAAAAGATCGTGACTGGGTTGTCGTGGGAGCAACACCAGAAATGTTGCTGGCTCAAGGTTACCAACAAGTTGGCAAAGACTTCCCTGTTTTTCTCAATCCTGAAAACCATGAAGAATATGCACTTGCTCGTACAGAACGAAAATCAGGTAAAGGTTACACCGGGTTTATTTGTGATTTCTCAGATGATATTACGCTTGAACAAGATTTAATTCGTCGAGATCTCACCATTAATGCCATTGCCCAAGACAAAGATGGCAATCTGCACGATCCTTATCATGGTGTAGAAGATATTCACCAACGTATTTTACGTCATATTTCCCCCGCTTTTGCTGAAGATCCACTTCGTGTATTGCGTGTCGCACGCTTCGCTGCTCGATTCCATCATTTAGGTTTCTCAATTGCCGAAGAAACCCTTAAATTAATGGCTGAACTCACTGAACAAGGTGAACTCGCCCACCTAACGGCTGAGCGAGTTTGGATGGAAACGGAAAAAGCATTAAATGAACCGAATCCTGAGATTTATTTTGAAACGCTAAATCAAGTCGGCGCACTCAAAGTACTTTTCCCTGAGATTTCCGCCTTAGACGGTGTACCGAACCCAGCCAAATACCATCCTGAAATTGATAGTTTTATTCATACCATGCTCGTATTACAGCAAGCGGTTAAACTCACAGAAAATAGCAATTGGAATAAAAGTGCAGTCCGTTTTGCCGCAATTTGTCATGATCTTGGCAAAGCCCTTACACCAAAAGAAATGTGGCCAAGTCATCATGGTCACGAAAAAGTAGGGATTAAACCGACTCGTTCATTATGCAAACGTCTTAGGGTGCCTAATTATCTTCAAGAATTAGCCGAATTAACTTGTGAATATCACACGCATGTGCATAAAGCCTTAGAGCTTCGCCCCGAAACAGTGGTGAAACTCTTTAATACGTTTGATGTTTGGCGTAAACCTCAGCGCTTCGAAGAATTTCTATTAGTATGTTTATCTGATACTCGCGGACGAACTGGTTTTGAAAATAAAGAATACCCGCAAATTGATTATCTCAAAGTGCTTTATCAAGCTGCACTTGCTGTTGATGTACAGCAAGTCATTGTAGATGGGTTTGAAAAACAAGGCATTCGAGATGAATTAACGCGTCGAAGAATTGCTGCGGTGAAAGCGGAGAAAACACGCTTAAATGCTTAATCCATCTTTACTAAAAGTAAACTAACCCTTACAATATGTGCAATTTTTTAGTAAATATTTTGTTATGAAATTATTAAAATCTCTTCTAGCATCTGTATTTGCAAGTGTGATCTTATCCGCTTGTACTCTTGATGCAGAGCGCCCAACAGATGTTCAACATATCGATAAAAACGATATTACGTGGCAACAGCACCTCAAAAAAATCAAACAAATTCAATCTTATAGCACAAAAGGACAAATTGGTTACATCAGTCCACAAGAGCGTTTTTCTAGTCGCTTTGAATGGCAATATCAAAACCCGAAAGCCTATAAGTTAAAACTTTATTCTCTGATTAGCAAAACAACGCTAACCATGGAAATGCATCCAAATGGCATGACCATTTCAGATAATAAAGGCAACCAACAATCTGATAAAAACGCCAAATTATTGTTACGCGAAATCATCGGAATGGATGTGCCATTAGAGCATTTAGCTTATTGGTTAAAAGGTCAGCCAGCGGATAACGCCGATTACCAAGTTGGAACTAATCATCTTTTATCCGAATTTAGCTACCCACTTGATGGCTCGATGTGGACAGCCGATTACCTGAGCTACCATCCGGATAATTCTATGCCTGAAAATATTCTATTAAAGAATAAAAGTACATCACAAACCCTAAAAATTCGTGTGGATGAATGGGCGTTCTAATGAAAACACATCACTTTTCGACCGCACTTTCAACTTCTCTTGGAAAGCCTAACCGCTTTCCAAGCCCCGCGAAACTCAATTTATTTCTCTATATAAACGGTAAACTGCCAAACGGCTACCACGAATTACAAACCCTTTTCCAATTTCTTGATTTCGGCGATTGGCTCACTATTGATATTTGCCAAGATAAACAAATCCGCATCTCTCCTGAAATTCCAGGCTTACCTCTAGAACAAAACTTAATCTATCGTGCAGCGACACTCCTACAAGAAAAAACAGGCTGTACACTCGGCGCGACAATTCATTTAGATAAAATTCTGCCCATGGGCGGTGGGATTGGCGGCGGCTCATCCAATGCTGCAACGACTCTGCTTGCTTTGAACTATTTATGGCAAACCCATCTATCCATTGATGAACTTGCCGAACTTGGGCTAAAACTCGGGGCTGATGTGCCTATCTTCGTTCATGGCCAAGCTGCTTTTGCCGAAGGGGTGGGTGAAAAAATCCAATACTGCGAACCACAAGAAAAATATTATGTGGTACTAAAACCTGAAACTTCGATTTCTACTGCGGTGGTTTTTAGCGATCCCGATTTGCCTCGAAATACAGAAAAAAGATCCCTTGCCGAACTTTTGAATCAACCGTTTGCAAACGATTGCGAAAAAGTCGTGCGAACTCAATATCCTGAAGTTGAAAAAGCCCTACTATGGTTGCTACAATATGCACCAGCCAGATTAACCGGAACCGGGGCTTGTGTTTTTGCTGAATTTGATGATGAAAAATCAGCACAAGCTGTTTTCCAACAAAAACCGAAGGAATTTTTCGGCTTTGTTGCTAAAGGATTAAACGTTTCACCATTACATGCGATGTTGAAACAACTCTCGACCAACCAATCTATCTACACTCAACCTGAGGTTATATAAAATGCCAGACATTAAACTCTTTGCTGGAAATGCTACGCCTGAGCTAGCGAAAAAGATTTCTGAACGTCTTTACATTTCATTAGGCGATGCCACTGTTGGACGCTTTAGCGATGGTGAAATCCAAGTGCAAATTAATGAAAATGTGCGTGGTGCAGACGTGTTTATTATTCAATCCACTTGTGCACCAACGAATGACAACCTGATGGAATTGATTGTAATGGTTGATGCTTTACGTCGTGCATCTGCTGGCCGTATTACTGCCGTTGTTCCTTATTTTGGTTATGCTCGTCAAGATCGTCGTGTACGTTCTGCTCGTGTGCCAATCACTGCAAAAGTGGTAGCTGATTTACTTTCAACTGTAGGGATTGACCGTGTATTAACTTGTGACTTACACGCAGAGCAAATCCAAGGTTTCTTTGATGTACCAGTTGATAACGTATTTGGTTCACCGGTTTTACTTGATGATATCTTGAAGAAAACCGATCTTGTCAATCCTATCGTTGTTTCTCCAGATATCGGTGGTGTGGTTCGTGCACGTGCAGTCGCGAAATTATTAAATGATACAGAGATGGCGATTATCGATAAACGTCGTCCACGCGCAAATGTATCACAAGTTATGCATATTATCGGGGATGTTGCAGATCGTGATTGTATCCTTGTGGATGATATGATTGATACAGGTGGTACATTATGTAAAGCGGCTGAAGCATTAAAAGAACGCGGTGCAAAACGCGTATTTGCTTACGCAACTCACGCCGTTTTCTCTGGTGCAGCCGCACAACACTTAGCGAGCGATTCCATTGATGAAATTGTGGTAACGGATACTGTGCCACTTTCACCAGAAATGAAAGCGCTTGGTAAAGTGCGCGTGCTGACTCTTTCAACGATGCTTGCTGAAGCAATTCGTCGTATCAGCAATGAAGAATCTATTTCAGCAATGTTTGAATAATTCTTTCACTTAGTATTCATTTTATAAAGTGCGGTCGGAAAGTCTTGTATTTTTCGACCGCACTTTTTTATGCTTCGACTAAAAATAAGGCAAAAAAAGTGCCCCACTGGGGCACTACTCGGAAAGCAAAATAGATGTCGGCTATTTAAAAATAGCACTTGTTTTTAGTGATTTAAGAATACGGCAAAGTCCTTTATATTGCAAATAGCAATGTTCAAATTTGTGAGCTAAATCACGCTTTTTCTTCACTTTTTTATGTTTAATCATTTTCGTATAAAAAAAGAGGAGCATACAGCTCCTCTTCTCTAGAAATAGAATTAAATTAACCGTTAATAAATTTTTCGCCTAATTCAATATCTGCACGCAATGTTGGTAACATTGCTTCTAAAGCTTCTTGTTCAAATTTGCTTAAGGTACCGATTGGTAAAATTTCTTCTACACCTTCTTTACCTAAACGTACAGGTTGAGCGAAGAAACGTGCGTATTTACCATCACCTTCTACATAAGTACATTCAACCACAGTTTCGCCACTTAAGCCTTTCACTAATGAACGCGCAAAACGTGCTGCCGCTTGAGCCATAGAAAGTGTCGCAGAACCGCCACCCGCTTTTGCTTCAACCACTTCAGTACCTGCATTTTGGATACGTTTTGTTAATGGTGCAATTTCCTCTTCTTTCCACTCAGCATATTGAACTTGTGAAAGTAATGGAAGAATCGTCACACCTGAGTGGCCGCCAATTACCGGTACGCTTGTACGAGAAACATTTAAGCCTTTTAATTCAGATACGAATGTTTCAGAACGTAACACGTCTAAAGTAGTGACACCGAATAATTTACGTTTGTCGTAAACACCCGCTTTTTTCAATACCTCTGCAGCAATCGCAACAGTCGTGTTCACAGGGTTGGTGATAATACCTACACAAGCTTTTGGACAAGTTTTTGTAACATGTTCAATTAAGTTACGCACGATACCCGCATTGATATTGAAAAGATCTGAACGATCCATACCCGGTTTACGTGCTACCCCTGCAGAAATTAAAACGACATCAGCACCTTTAAGTGCTGGTGTTGGATCTTCTCCCGCAAAACCTTCCACTTTAACCGCTGTTGGAATATGACTCACATCTTTAGCCACACCTGGTGTCACTGGTGCAATATCATAAAGTGCTAATTCACTTTCAGCGGGTAATTGTAATTTAAGTAATAAGGCTAATGCTTGACCAATACCGCCTGCTGCGCCTAATACTGCAACTTTCATAAAATACTCCTCATGTATTAATTAATCCTAACTAGGTAGAATTTTAAAGTCTTAGTCATTAAATTACAAACAGAGAAATTCAATAATGCGATCTAGCTCAAACTTTTCAAACGGCAAATTTATTTTAATTGCCTAAAATGAATTTTTATGCAATTCTTATGCAAATTCCCCTATACGAGAATAACTATGTCAGATCAATTAACTAAAGCATTTAAAGAACTGCTCAATCAAGAACGATTTGCTTCTCAAAGTGAAATTGTTGAAGCCTTAAAAAAACAAGGATTTCAAAGCATTAACCAGTCTAAAGTTTCACGCATGCTAAGTAAATTTGGCGCAGTTCGTGCAAGAAATACGAAAATGGAAATGGTGTATTGCTTGCCAAGTGAATTAAGTGTACCCGCTACTAGCAGCCCATTAAAAAATTTGGTTTTGGATATTGATCACAATGATTTCGTTATCGTCATTAAAACCTCTCCAGGTGCGGCACAGTTAATTGCCCGCTTATTGGATTCCATAGGTAAACCTGAAGGCATTTTAGGCACGATTGCAGGAGATGACACCATTTTTGTGACACCAACAAAAGGCACAACAATTAAATCGCTTTTAGAACAAATTCAAACGCTCTTTGAAAGCAATCTATAATGAATATCTTAGTGACCGGTGGAACCGGATTTGTTGGAAAACCCTTATTTGAATCGCTACTTTCACGTGGCGATAGCGTTACCGTATTAACTCGCTCTATTGAAAAAGCCCAAACTATTTTTCCTGAAAAAACACCGCAATTTTTGACCGCACTTTCAACACTCAAAGATTTGAATGGCTTTGATGCGGTCATAAATCTTGCCGGTGAGCCAATCTTCGATAAAAAATGGACTGTTCAACAAAAAGAGAAACTGCGTCACAGTCGTATTGATTTAACCCAACAGATTGTTCAACTCATTAACCAAAGTGAACATCCGCCTGTATTGATTTCAGGTTCAGCCACCGGAATTTATGGAAACTGTGGTGAAGACCAGATCACTGAAGGCACGCCTCCAGGTAGTCAATTTACCGCACAACTTTGTATTGATTGGGAAAATGCAGCCAAACAAGCCAACACAAGAGTCTGTTTAGTGAGAACCGGATTAGTGCTTTCTCCAAAAGGTGGGGCTTTTGCTAAAACTCTACCGCTCTATCGCTTTGGACTAGGCGGCAAATTAGGAAATGGTGAGCAATATTGGAGTTGGATTGCGTTAGAGGATATGGTAGAAGGCCTTCTCTTTTTACTTGATCATAATAATTGTGAAGGTGCATTTAATTTTACTGCGCCACATTCTGTTAAAAACAAGACATTCAACCAATTATTAGGTAAAGCATTACATCGTCCTTGTTTTGCTCAAGTGCCTCAATTTTTACTTACCTCTCTTCTAGGCGAGCGCGCTTGCATTCTTTTAGACAGCCAAAATGTCTATCCAAAACATTTGCTGGATTGTGGGTTTACATTCAAATATTCAGAATTAAGTGATTATTTCCATAATATACTTTAAAAACAAAAGGCTGGTCAAAACCAGCCTTTATTATTTTTCATATCTATTAAGCTAAATATTCTAAAAATTCCCCTACGGTGTGGAAAGATCCAAATACCAGCACAATGTCATTTTTATCCGCAGTTTTAACCGCTCTTTTCACACCTTCAACTACAGAATATTCAGAAACACTTCTTGCTGATGGACAAACTGATGTTAATTTTGCATTTAAGTCATCACCTGATTGACCACGGTAACCACCTAATGTTACACAATGCCATTGGTCAATAACGGAAGTAAGTTGGGTAAACACCGACTCGGCATCTTTATCTTTTAACATACCGCAAACGGCAATGATACGACCTGAAATCTGTGCTTTAAGTGCGGTCAATTTTTCGGCTAAATATTTTGCTGCATGAGGGTTATGCCCAACATCGATAATCACTTTTGGTAACTGTGAATAAGGTACACTCAATCGCTCTGCCAGTTTCTCTAACTGGTTGCCTTTCAATTGTTGGAAACGACCAACTAATTCCACTTCAATTAATGAACGTTTAATGGTCTCGACAGAAATATCAAAAGGTAATTGCTCAACAGCCGCCAAAGCGGTTGCTGCATTGGCTAATGGAATTTGGCAAAACGGCAGATTTTCTAACCGCACTTTGTTGCTCTGCCACATCCAAGTTTGCTCATTAGCTTTAAACGACCAAGTGACATCTCGGCGTGAAACGTAGCAATGTAATTTCTCCGCTTGTTCTAACATAGGTTGCGGAACATTTGGTTCGCCAATTACAACCGGTTTATTCGCACGGAAAATCCCCGCTTTTTCAAAGCCAATTTCTTCGCGAGTTGACCCAAGAAAATCCGTATGATCAATATCAATACTGGTGATAACCGCCAGATCATTATCGACAATATTCGTTGCATCCAAACGCCCACCAAGCCCCACTTCTAAAATAACGACATCAAGCTTCGCTTGTTTAAATAAATGCAAAGCTGATAAGGTGCTAAATTCAAAATAAGTGAGGGATTGCGTTTTATGCTTTTCGATGAAATCAAAAGAAGCGGTATGCATTTCATCCGGCAAGTCTTGATTTTGAATACGAACACGTTCGTTATAACGTAATAAATGGGGGGAAGAATACACACCCACACGCAAGCCGCGATTTAACAAAATGGTTTCAAGCAAACGGCAAGTTGTGCCTTTACCATTTGTGCCCCCCACCGTGATCACATAAGGTGCGGGGTTCAAAAGGTCCAGTTCCTCTGCCACTAACTTAATACGTTCTAGCCCTAAATCAATCGCTTTAAAGTGACTGTTTTCCAAATAAGAAAGCCACTCAGCGAGTGGCGAAGTGGCTTTTAAATTCATTATATTAGGCATTTTCAACAACTTCTACTTCAACAAAAGGTGAAGGTTGATTGGTGAGTTTACTTAAAAGGTTTCCAAGGGTTGAACGCATTTCTGAACGTTTCACGATCATATCAATCGCCCCTTTCTCGAGTAAGAATTCACTACGTTGGAAGCCTTCTGGTAATTTTTCACGTACGGTTTGTTCGATAACACGTGGGCCCGCAAAACCAATTAATGCTTTTGGCTCAGCAATGTTTACATCACCTAACATCGCAAAACTTGCAGATACCCCACCTAATGTTGGGTCGGTTAATACAGAAATAAACGGCACACCTTTTTCACGCATTTTTGCCAACACCGCACTGGTTTTCGCCATTTGCATTAAGGAGAAAAGTGCTTCTTGCATACGTGCACCACCACTTGCAGAGAAACAAACAAACGGACAATTTAATTCCATTGCTTTTTCCGCCGCTTTCACAAATTTTGCACCCACAACCGATCCCATTGAGCCGCCCATGAAGCTAAAGTTTGAAGCAGCAACAACAATCGGCATATTGTAAAGTGTACCTGTCATTGTGATTAACGCATCTTTTTCGCCCGTTTCTTTTTGAGCTGCAGAAATACGATCTTTATATTTTTTTAAATCTTTAAATTTAAGAATATCTTTTGGTTCTAAATCAGCCGATAATTCTTGGCTTGAACCTTCATCTAACAAGGCTAAAAGGCGCTCACGAGCATCAATACGCATATGATGACCGCACTTTGGACAAACATATAAATTACGTTTTACTTCTTCGCCGTAAAGAACTTGTTCACAAGAGGTACATTTTGTCCAAACCCCTTCTGGTACGTTAGCTTTACGTGATGCAGAGGAAGAGGTTCCTTTGCTAAAAATTCTATCAATCCAGCTCATTTTTTACCTTTTTTATTAACTAGAAAAGTTTGCGTATTTAATCATAATTTAGCAAAATTTGCTAGTCAGATGAGATTATCTTCTAAAAACAATGGCCCTAAATTTTTCTGTGGAATCGCAAATTTTTCAGGGTAAATGACATTGACTAAATATAAGCCTTCGGGTTTCGCTGTTGGAGCCGCTAATTTACGATCTTTTTGCTCTAACAACCATTTCATCCACTCAACAGGTTGATTGCCTGCGCCGACTTCAATCAGGCTTCCCACAATGTTGCGTACCATATGATGCACAAAAGCATTGGCTTGAATATCCACAATAATATACTGCCCTTTTCGTACCACATTTAAATGATGCACATTTCGCCAAGGGGTATTTGATTGACACTGTGCCGCACGGAAAGAAGAAAAATCATTTTCGCCCAATAAAAACTGCCCCGCTTGGCGCATTTTCTTTTCATCTAAATCTAAATGGCAATGGGTAATTCCTTCCGGCAAAATGGCTGAACGCAATTTATTACAATACAAAATATAACGATAGCGACGCGCGGTTGCCGAGAAACGAGCATGAAATTCATCATCTACCACTTTTGCCCAACTTACTGAAATATCATCAGGCAAATTCGCGTTAGTACCAAATGCCCAGGCTTTTTCAGGCCGAACAGCTGTGGTTTCAAAATGCACGACTTGTCCTGTGCCATGCACACCTGAGTCTGTTCTGCCTGCACAAAACACTTCAATTTTTTCATTTGCCACAAAAGATAACGCTTTTTCTAATTCTTCTTGTACACTACGCACTTTCTCTTGTCGCTGCCAGCCACAATACTGTTTTCCGTTATATTCAATACCTAAGGCTATCTTCATTGGAAAATACTCCTAAAACGATTTCAAATTTGACCGCACTTTGCCCGAAAAGAAAAAACACCAATAACTCATCATTATTGGTGTTCTTATCACAAGCTAAAAATTAAGCACGTTTGAAGTCAATGTGAACCAATTTTGGTTTGAATGGGTGACGTTGCATTGCTTGAACTTTCACTGCAACTTCTTTACCTTCAACCACTAAAGTGATTACATCACTATAGAAAGAATCGTGAGCTTGTGCGTTGTTTAATTCATCATGATTTAAGATGATTGAAACAGGTGCTTCGCTGCCACCATAAATGATTGCAGGGATTTGACCGTTGTGACGCAGGCGGCGGCTCGCACCCTTACCTTGCGCTTGACGAACTTCAGCGTTAAATTTAAATGCCATTTTAATGTTCTCTTGATTAAAAGTTTAAAATAAAAAATTGCAGGCGACCCAGCAATTTTCCTAAATTTGCTCAAAGACAAACTTTGAGAGCGACGGATTATAAAATATTCAGCCCCACAATGCAAATTTACACAGCAATTTTTTTCTAGGCTTTTCAAAGCAAAGCGATTAAAATAAGCCCCAATTTTTAATTAATTTTAACTAACTGATTGTAAGTGGGTTTCAAATGGAATTTCTTATCAGCTTTTTTACCGATTACGGTTATTGGGCGGTGCTATTTGTTCTTATTATTTGTGGTTTTGGGGTACCCATTCCAGAAGATATCACACTTGTATCCGGCGGTGTAATCGCTGGCCTCTATCCTGAAAGCGTCAATTCCCACTTAATGTTAGTCGTGAGTATGATTGGCGTACTTGCCGGCGATTCAACCATGTACTGGCTTGGTCGCATTTACGGAACGCGTATTTTGCGTTTCCGCCCAATGCGTAAAATCATCACATTAGAACGCCTCAAAATGGTGCGTGAAAAATTTGCCCAATACGGCAACCGTGTTTTATTTGTGGCTCGTTTCCTTCCAGGATTACGCGCACCAATTTATATGGTTTCAGGCATCACCCGCCGTGTCAGCTACACTCGCTTTGTATTCATTGATTTCTGTGCCGCGATTATTTCTGTGCCAATTTGGGTTTACCTTGGCGAATTTGGTGCGAAAAACTTAGATTGGTTACACGAGCAAATTAAAAAAGGCCAACTCGTGATTTATATCCTAATCGGTGTTTTAGCTCTGTACCTATTTTGGAAATGGAAAAAAGCGAAGAAATCCAAAGCCAACTAATATCATACAATCCAATAAAAAGTGCGGTAAAAAAACAACATTGTTTTCTACCGCACTTTTTCATTCCAACTAAGCTTTAGCTGCTAAATATCGTTCTACTGTATCCACAATCGCTTGTGTTTGCGGATCGATTTCGATATTCACTAAGTCGCCAATTTGGCGTTTGCCGATTAGAGTTCTATGTAAGGTTTCAGGAATTAAATTCACGCAGAATTCATCATCTTTCACTTCACCAATAGTAAGACTGATGCCGTCAATCGCGATAAATCCTTTGGTGAGGATATATTTCACCACATCTTTATTAGGTAATTTAAACCAAACCTGACGATTGTTTTCGCTTTCAATAATTTGTGAAACGCTTGCGGTGCAATAAACGTGGCCGGATAAAATATGTCCGCCAATTTCTGCGCCCATTTGCATTGCGCGTTCGATATTGACAAAATCCCCTGCTTTTAAACTGCCGAGATTGGTGATGCGTAAGGTTTCTTGCATTAAGTCAAAGCTCACAAGATCATCATGAATGTCAGTTACTGTTAAGCACACACCGTTATTCGCCACGGATGCACCGATTTCTAAGCCTTTTCGCATTTCAGCTGGTAATTTTACGATCTGTGTTCTAAAATTATCGCTGTCTTTAATTGCATAAATTTGGGCGATGCCCTGTACAATACCCGTAAACATTATTATTCCTTTATTAAAAATTTTTCCAATATTATAGCAAAATTTATGAATTCTCGTCTTTTTTCTCAATACCGTATTGATATTCAAAAACTTATCCGGATTGCAACACCTATCGGTCTTGCCCAGTTAGCTCAAACTGGCATGGGTACCGTGGATGTGATTATGGCGGGGCGTGTCAGCTCAGCTGATGTAGGCGGTGTTGGTATTGGTGCCTCCATTTGGCTACCTTTGGTACTTTTCGGACAAGGCTTATTACTCGCCTTGCCACCAACAATTTCCTATTTAAATGGATCTGGACAACGCCATCGCATTGCTCACCAAGTGAGACAAGGCCTTTGGATTTTATTTTTAGTGATGATACCCCTTGCACTCATCATCTATCATAATGATTTCATATTGCAGTTTATGAATATGGATGCCCACATGGCAGATGTGACGATGAATTATTTGCGTGCGATGGTGTGGGGCTTACCAGCCTATTTATTGCTGATTAATTTCCGCTGTTTGAATGATGGCATTGCTAAAACAAAACCCGCCATGGTGATTACCTTCATGGGGTTAATGCTGAACATTCCGCTGAATTATATGTTTATTTACGGCAAATTTGGTGCACCTGCATTGGGCGGTGTCGGTTGTGGTGTGGCAACGGCTATTGTCAACTGGGCGATGGCAATCTTGATGATTACCTATTCTGCCAAAAACTATAACGAACGTAGTTTGAAAGTCTTTGAAAAGATTATTGAAAAGCCAGACATCAAAACACTGAAAAAATTGACCGCACTTGGCTTGCCGATCGCGATTGCACTATGTAGTGAAGTGTCACTGTTTGCCTTGAGTAGTTTATTACTTTCCCCATTAGGCGCAGATGTGGTCGCCAGCCACCAAATTGCCTTAAACACCAGTGCCGTAGCTTTTATGTTCCCAATGTCTATTTCCATGGCGGCAACCATTTTAGTGGCGCAAGAACTGGGTAATCATGCGCCACAAAAAGCCAAAATCATGGCTTACGCTGCTATTGTTCTTGGCTTGATTGCAGCAAGTGTATTGGCTTTGGTGATTTGGGTATTTAGTGCAGAAATCGCTACATTAATTGTGGGTGATAATGCCACCGTTATTGCCCTTTCAAGCAGCTTATTAGCGATAGCGGCGATTTATCAATTTTCAGATTCAGTGCAAGTCGTCGTGATCGGTATTTTACGTGGTTATAAAGACACTAAAATTATCCTTTATATCACGTTACTTGCCTATTGGGGCGTGGGTATTCCGGTTGGGTATATTCTTTCCCGCACGGATTGGATTATTCCAAGCATTGGTGCAAAAGGTTTCTGGGTAGCATTTATCATTGCCTTAACCATTGCCGCTGCTTTACTCTTTATGCGGATGCGAAAAATCCAATCACAATCTGATGAAGCCATTATTCAACAGTTAGAAAGATTGAAGTAGTTGAATTCAAAAGTGCGGTCGAATTTGACCGCACTTTATTATTCTTGAATTTAAAGTTAGACGCTTTTTAAACTGCATCCTATGCATATGAGTTACCCTCATCTTCATATCGTTTATATACACACAGATAATCATCAAAAGATAATGATATAGGGTAATCGACTCTTATGAAATTCTCATCAATATTATAATTTTCATTGAAGTTAGAAATAATACTCGTACCAATTTCATATATCTCTTCATTCCAATAATCAGAGATTGGACCATCAATCACAACACAAATACTGATACAATTTCTATCTATTTTCACAAAAACGCCTCGAACTTCTTTCGTTATTTTTCCAAGTAAAGCATCCTGTGTAACAATTCTTAACCTTATAATTTCATTATTCATTGAAACTCTATTCCTTTTTATCGTCCCCAAAATTAATACTTATTAGGAAATTGATGTCATCAAAAGGTAAAAAGTGCGGTCAAATTTAACCGCACTTTTATCTTTTACATTACCACTACATCAAATTGTTCTTGGTTGTAGTACTGTTCTGTTTTGACTTGAACCTGTTTACTGATGAACATTTCAATCTCTGGCAATAAACCGTGAGATTCTTCTTTGATTAAGTAATCCGCCACAGCAGGAGACGCATACACCACAAATTGTTCACTCGAGAATAAGTGGTTAACACGAATGATCTCACGCATAATTTCGTAACATACTGTTTCGACGGTTTTCACACGTCCACGACCTTGACAAGTTGGGCATTCATCACACAATACATGCTCTAAACTTTCGCGAGTACGTTTACGCGTCATTTCCACTAGGCCAAGTTGAGTAAAGCCATTTACATTGGTTTTTACGCGATCTTTCGATAGGGCCTCTTCCAAGGATTCAATCACGCGATTGCGATGCTCATCGGTTTGCATATCAATAAAATCAATAATGATAATACCGCCTAAATTACGTAGTTGTAGCTGCTGAGCAATAGCTTTAGTGGCTTCAATATTGGTGTTAAAAATGGTTTCGTCTAAATTTCGATGACCAACGAATGCTCCCGTATTGATATCAATGGTCGTCATGGCTTCGGTTTGCTCAATAATGAGATAGCCGCCTGATTTTAAATTCACGCGTTTCTCTAAGGCATTTTGAATACCACGTTCTACGCCATAAATATCAAAAATCGGCTGACTGCCCGTATAAAGCATTAATTTTTCACTCAATTCAGGCATAAATTCATCGGTAAATTCTTTCACTTCGTTAAAACAAAGTTTGGAATCGATATGAATTTTCTCTAAATTAGAGCCGATAAAATCACGCAAAATACGCTGTGGCAATGCGGGTTCGCCATAAATTTTAGAACGGGTTGGGTATTTTCCTTTGCGTTCAAGCACTTTACGCCATAAACGTTTTAAAAATTCTGCATCTTGGCGTAACTCTTCTTCCGTTGCACCTTCGGTAGCGGTACGAATAATAAAGCCGCCTAACTCATCACAAAAAGGCTCAACTAACGCTTTTAATCTTGCGCGTTCTTCTTCGCTTTCAATACGTTGTGAGACACCTACATGGCTATTTTCTGGCATAAAGACGAGATAACGAGAAGGCAATGTAATATCCGTGGTTAATCTTGCACCTTTGGTGCCCAAAGGATCTTTTACCACTTGTACTACGATATCTTGCCCTTCGCGTACGAGTTCAGAAATGCTTTTTGCTCGGAATTGCTTTTGCTCGTTCACATCCACACATTCGGTATGTGAAACAATATCGGATGCATGTAAAAATGCCGCTTTTTCTAAACCGATATCCACAAACGCGGACTGCATTCCCGGTAAAACACGGGTTACTCGTCCTTTATAAATATTCCCCACGATGCCACGTTTGGCTTGACGCTCAATGTGAACTTCTTTTAAAACGCCCGTTTCCACCAGCGCAACGCGGGTTTCATTGGGCGTAACATTCATTAATAATTCAACAGAATTCATTTTTGCGACCTTAGTTTTAATGGTATAAGTCTATCGAAAAGGAAAATAGAATAATAGACCCAAATAAGGTAAAATATGACCTTTCTCAAATTTTCATGACTTTTTTTGGGGTACTTAATGTTTGGTTTAGACCCAACACTTATTACTTTTAGTATTTATATTTTCGGCATGATTTTAATCGGTGTCCTTGCCTATTATTATACAAACAACTTATCCGATTATATTTTAGGCGGCCGTAAACTCGGGAGTTTTGTGACAGCGATGTCTGCTGGCGCATCTGATATGTCTGGCTGGTTATTAATGGGCTTGCCGGGTGCGGTGTATGTGTCTGGCCTGGTTGAAGGTTGGATCGCCATTGGTTTAATCCTCGGGGCTTACTTTAACTGGTTGCTCGTAGCTGGTCGTTTACGGATCTATACCGAATTTAACAACAATGCACTCACATTACCGGAATATTTCCACCATCGCTTTGGCACATCACATAATCTCTTAAAAATTGTGTCTGCAACAATCATCCTGGTATTCTTCACCATTTATTGTGGTTCCGGTGTGGTTGCTGGAGCGAAATTATTCCAAAACCTATTCTCAGTCGACTACTCCACTGCCATTTGGTACGGCGCATTAGCGACCATCGTCTATACCTTTATCGGTGGATTTTTAGCCGTAAGCTGGACGGATACCATTCAAGCCACATTGATGATTTTTGCACTGATTTTAACGCCTCTCTTTATCTTTTTAAGTTTGGGTGATGCATCACAATTTACTGAAGTGCTACATCAAGCAGAAATCGCAGCAAATAAAGACTTTACTGATTTATTTAGTTCTACTACACCATTAGGTTTATTAAGTTTAGCGGCTTGGGGCTTAGGTTATTTTGGTCAACCGCATATCCTTGCTCGTTTTATGGCTGCTTACTCGGTGAAATCTCTTATTAAAGCACGCCGCATCAGTATGACATGGATGGTGATTTGCCTCGCGGGTGCGATTGGTATTGGCTTCTTCGGTATTCCTTATTTCTTTGCTAACCCCAATGTGGCTGGTGTGGTAAATAATGAACCAGAACAAGTCTTTATTGAACTGGCTAAATTGCTCTTTAATCCATGGATTGCCGGTATTCTACTCTCTGCGATCTTGGCGGCAGTAATGAGTACACTTTCCGCTCAATTATTAATTTCTTCAAGCTCTATTACTGAAGATTTTTATAAAGGTTTTATTCGTCCAAAAGCTTCTGAAAAAGAATTAGTTTGGCTAGGTCGTGCAATGGTTTTAGTTATCGCGGGCATTGCAATTTGGATTGCTCAAGATGAAAACAGCAAAGTATTAAAACTCGTTGAATTTGCCTGGGCTGGCTTTGGTTCTGCATTTGGTCCTGTCGTGCTTTTCTCCTTATTCTGGAAACGTATGACTTCATCAGCAGCGATGGCGGGAATGGTTGTCGGCGCAGTGGTTGTCTTTGCTTGGAAATCGGTGATTCCTGAAACCAGTGAATGGTTTAATGTCTATGAAATGATCCCGGGATTCATCCTTGCTAGCCTGGCGATTATTGTGGTTTCTCTCCTTTCTGCAGAACCTGAAAATGAAGTAAAAGAAACCTTTGAGAAAGCAGAAAAAGCCTATAAGGAAGCAAAATAATGATTGATTTTCGTCCTTTTTATCAGCAAATTGCCACCACGAATTTATCGGCTTGGCTAGAAACATTGCCTTTACAGCTAAAAGAATGGGAAAAACAAACCCATGGTGATTATGCAAAATGGTCAAAAATCGTGGACTTTCTCCCTGATTTACAGGCAGACACTATCGATTTAAAAAATGCGGTGAAATCTGACCGCACTTCCCCACTATCAGAGGGCGAAAAACAACGCATTATCCATCATTTGAAGCAATTAATGCCGTGGCGAAAAGGACCTTATCATTTATTTGATATTCACGTGGATTGCGAATGGCATTCTGATTTCAAATGGGATCGTGTTTTGCCTCATCTTGCACCATTAAAAGATCGTACCATTTTAGATGTGGGCTGCGGTAGCGGCTACCATATGTGGCGAATGGTTGGTGAAGGCGCAAAAATGGTCGTTGGTATTGATCCAACCGAGCTTTTCCTTTGCCAATTTGAAGCGGTTCGAAAATTACTAAATAACGATCGTCGAGCTAACTTAATCCCATTAGGTATTGAAGAAATGCAACCACTTGCGGCATTTGATACGGTATTCTCAATGGGTGTGCTTTATCACCGTAAATCACCGTTCGATCATCTCACACAGCTAAAAAACCAATTAGTAAAAGGTGGCGAATTGGTGTTAGAAACCTTAGTGGTTGATGGCGATGTGAATACGGTATTAGTGCCTTCAGATCGCTATGCCAAAATGAAGAACGTGTATTTTATTCCTTCTGTTGCTGCACTCATTAATTGGTTGGAAAAAGTCGGCTTTACTAATGTGCGTTGTGTGGATGTCGCCACCACAACATTAGAAGAACAGCGTAAAACTGACTGGTTAGAAAATGAAAGCTTGATTGATTTCTTAGATCCAAACGATCACAGTAAAACCATCGAAGGCTATCAAGCCCCAACTCGTGCAGTGATTTTAGCCAATAAATAATGGTTTAAAAAAGCGCGGTCAAAAAATTCCATGTTTTTTGACCGCGCTTTGCTTTTCTATTTTAAGGCAATATGCACTGTAATCTCTTCACGATCGTGATACAAATGCTTCGCCTGAATATCAAATTCCAGTTCTTTTTCTGCTAACATCACCGCAAGATTTTCTAAGCACAACATTACTTCTTGATAGCGTTTTTTCATTGGTAATTTCAAATTGAAAATAGTTTCTCGGCACCAGCCGTTAATCAACCATTTCCCTATTAAATTCGCAATTCGACTTGGTTGCTCCACCATGTCACACACAAGCCAATCAATATGCTTGCGTTTTGGTGGGTGGAATTTAAATCCATCTTCTGGGCAGTGTTCTATTCTACCAGTATCATGCAAACTAGCTGCCATTTTGCCGTGATCAACCGCATACACAAATAAACCGCGCTTCACCAATTGATAAGTCCAACCGCCAGGGCAAGCACCGAGATCAACGCCAACCATATTTTCATTTAAGCGTTTACTTTCTTCATTTCGAGGAATAAAGGTTAAAATCGCTTCTTCCAATTTTAAAGTTGAACGACTTGGCGCATCCGCTGGGAATTTCAAACGTGGTATCCCCATAAAATGGGTTGAGTTATTGCCAAGATAGGAATACCCTACATAGCAGCAATTCGGCTGAGTGAAAAAACAATGTAAAATATGACCGCGCTTTGCATTCGGCTTACCTTGTAACCAACCTTGCTTTTTCAACGCTTGACGTAACGGCACAGTAAATTTTCGGCAAAATGTCGAAAGCTCTTTGGCTTCATTCGTATCTGCTGTTTCAACAAATAATTCTACCGCTTGCTTAAGATTAATGTCTTCTGCAATGCGTTTATATTGAGCAAGAATTGGCGAGATACGATCTTGAGGCTCGAGATTTTCTAAGAGATCTGACACAACGATCATTTGACGCGCAAAAATCAAGCGATTAAAAGGGATTTCTCGCGCTAAACGATCCGCATCACCCGGTTGATAACATTCAAAAATGACATAGCCGCTGTTTTCTACTACGCGAGCAAAACCAAATACACCACGCTCAGAAGCTCGGTCGGCAATTTCTGCAGCGACTTCTTTTTCAAAGCCAATTCGACAATATAAGGCTAATTTATTCATGTTTTCCTAATTTAATTGAATCTTTAATCCATGTTCTAAAGGCTTGAATTTGTTCATCATCTAAACGATCTAAATGATTGACCACATAGAATGATTTTGGATCCCGCAATTCGGCTGGTAACACAATTTGCAAATGACCGTTTTCAATTTCTTGCTGAGCCAAAATACGATTAGCTAACGCAATACCTTGCCCATGAACGGCCGCTTGCAATGCCATAAAGGTATGGCTAAATAACGGACCTTGCTGAATATTCAAATCATCTAATTTGAGATAATCCGCCATCGCTTGCCAGTTATCTCGAGTATGTGTGTGAATCAGCGTGTGCTTTTTCAAATCATCTGGACGACGAACGGGGATTTTCTCAAGCAATGAAGGTGCTGCCAAAATCACTAAATTTTCTTCACCTAACCGATCGACTTGTAAGTTTTCCCAATCGCCTTTGCCATAATAAATGGCAATATCAATTTCTTTATTCAATAAACCTTCATCTTGATCGACGCCCTTCAAGCGCACTTCAATTTCAGGGTGTTGTTTATTAAAATCGCTCAAATGTGGCACAAGCCATTGAATACCAAAGGTTTGTGGCACACTAATTGCCAAATGTGGCTCTGCTTTAAGTGTTAATAAACGTTCGGTCGCTTCATTTAATTTTCGTAAAATTTTATTGATATCAACAAAATAGGCTTTCCCAAATTCAGTCAATTCGAGCGAACGATTTTTGCGTATAAAAAGCTCGACACCTAAAAAATCTTCTAATAATTTTATTTGATGGCTCACTGCGGCTTGTGTCACAAAAAGTTCATCAGCAGCCTTTGTAAAACTTAAATGTCGAGCAGCTGATTCGAAAGACTTCAATGAATTCAGGGGAGGCAAACGTTTATACATAATTCTTCCCAACGGCTAAATTTTAGTTTATAATGAAAAAGATTCAATTCGGATTAGTTTTTTTTATGCATCAAATAAAAAAACATCATTTGTCCTTCCATTACCTTCTACCTACAATACACACATACTTAATGATTGGTAATTCCTTACAAGTTAATGAGTTTCAGACTTAAGTATGATGTTGTGTTTGCATATAGTTCGGTTCTCCGAACTGGAGTAACAATTAAGTTACTCATTTACTTCCTGTATATATTAAACCATTCTGGTTAAGCGCTGCTCGTTTCGAGCGGCGTTTTTTTATCCTTGGCATTTTAGCATAAGCAAAATTTTATTTCCTGACCAACTTCACAAATTTAAAAATCCAATAAAAATTTTGAGAAATCACAATATTTTTGTGTTTAAAGGTTTTCATAGTTATCGTAATGGTGTAGATTAACTGCATTTCCATTCATAAAATTATTTATACAAATTAAGGAAGCAAAATGAAAGACTTAGACTGGAACAATCTTGGATTTAGTTATATCAAAACAGATTACCGTTTCATCGCACATTGGAAAGATGGCAAATGGGATGAAGGTAAACTCACCACCGATAATATGCTACATATCCACGAAGGTTCAACGGCTATTCACTACGGTCAACAATGCTTTGAAGGCTTAAAAGCCTATCGTTGTAAAGACGGTTCAATCAACTTATTCCGTCCTGATCAAAATGCAAAACGCATGCAACACACGTCTGATCGCTTATTAATGCCACGAGTACCAACCGAATTATTTATCCGCGCTTGTAAAGAAGTGGTAAAAGCCAACCAAGAATGGTTAGGTCCTTACGGTTCTGGTGCTACGTTATATTTACGCCCTTTCCTATTTGGTACCGGTGAAAATATCGGTGTGAAAACTGCACCTGAATTTATTTTCTCTGTATTCTGCTGCCCAGTGGGTGCATACTTCAAAGGTGGTTTAGCACCATCTAACTTCATTACTACTGATTACGACCGTGCAGCCCCTATGGGTACGGGTGGCGTAAAAGTGGGTGGTAACTATGCTGCAAGCTTACTTCCACATGAATTAGCGGCAGAAGCTGGCACACCAGAGCGTAAATTTGCAGATGCGATCTATCTTGATCCAAAAACTCACACGAAAATTGAAGAAGTGGGTGCGGCAAACTTCTTTGGTATCACTAAAGATAATAAATTTATCACCCCAGCATCTGAATCCATTTTACCAAGTATCACCAAATACTCATTACTTCACATTGCAAAAGAACGTTTAGGTATGGAGGCTATCGAAGGTGATGTGTATATCGATCAACTTGATCAATTTGCAGAAGCGGGAGCTTGTGGTACTGCCGCAGTAATTACGCCAGTAGGCGGTATTCAACACAAAGGTAAATTCCACGTGTTCTATTCAGAAACTGAAGTGGGCCCTGTTACACGTAAACTTTACAATGAATTAACCGGTATTCAATTCGGTGATGTTGAAGCGCCAGAAGGCTGGATTGTAAAAGTAGAATAATCTCTTCCTTTCTATAAAAAAGTGAGACTCACGTAATTTAAGGACTAAGTTCTGTCATCTATAGGGCTTAGTCCTTTTAGTTTTACACGCTGAGATATCCCTTATTAATAATATTTTTTCACACAAAATATCTTCCAAATTGACCGCACTTTTCCCCTTTTCTTGTGTGCCTATCGTTCAAATTATGATCTTCATCACAGTTTTATTTAAACAGAACGATTAGAATAAAATTGTCCATTTTTTCAAACAAATAAGGAAGAAAATGATGACTCCCTCAGAGCTTATAGGCGAAGGAATTAATCTGATGTTTTCAGGGATGGGTTTTGTGTTGGTCTTTTTGCTCATTTTAATTTGGGCAATTGGAGTGATGTCTAAACTTATCAATCGATTCTTTCCTGAACCACATCCCGAACCAAAAACTTCCCCAAATTCAACCGCACTTTCTGCGGCACCAACTGACGATTTTGAGCGTTTACGTCCTGTGATTGCAGCGGCTATCGCACACCATCGCCGTACCCAACAGTTCAAATAACATAAGGATTTTACTATGACTAAAAAAATTAAAATGACAGAACTGGTGCTTCGTGATGCCCACCAATCACTTTTCGCAACTCGCTTGCGTCTTGATGATATGTTGCCAATTGCTCATGAATTAGATGATATCGGCTATTGGTCATTGGAAGCTTGGGGCGGTGCTACATTTGATAGCTGTATTCGCTTTTTAGGTGAAGATCCTTGGGTACGTTTGCGCGAATTGAAAAAAGCTTGTCCAAAAACCCCATTGCAAATGCTATTACGTGGTCAAAACCTATTAGGCTATCGTCACTATGCTGATGATGTAGTAGAACGTTTCGTAGAACGTTGTGTAGCGAATGGTATGGATGTTTTCCGCGTATTCGATGCGCTCAATGACCCGCGTAATATGAAAGCAGCGTTGCAAGCAGTACGTAAATTTGGTGGTCATGCTCAAGGGACATTAAGTTATACCACTAGTCCAGTTCATACCATGCAAACCTGGCTTGACACCACAGAACAATTACTTGAAATTGGTATCGACAGTTTGGTCATCAAAGACATGTCTGGTATTTTAAATCCAATGGCGGCAGCAGACTTAGTACGCGAAATCAAAAAACGTTTTGACGTAGAATTGCATTTACACTGCCACTCAACCACTGGTATGGCAGAAATGGCGTTATTAAAAGCGGTTGAAGCTGGTGTAGATGGTATTGATACGGCAATTTCTTCTATGTCAGGTACTTATGGTCACCCTGCAACAGAATCCATGGTCGCCACCTTACAAGGTACTGAATATGACACAGGTTTAGATATTCCTCGCTTGGAAAAAATTGCTGCTTATTTCCGTAATGTACGTAAAAAATACGCTAAATTTGAAGGTCAATTACGCGGTGTCGATAGCCGTATTTTAGTGGCACAAGTGCCAGGCGGCATGCTCACTAACTTGGAAAACCAATTAAAACAACAAAATGCGTCTGATAAATTAGATTTAGTGTTAGAAGAAATTCCACTCGTACGCAAAGACTTGGGTTATATTCCTCTTGTTACACCAACCTCTCAAATTGTTGGTACACAGTCTGTTATTAACGTACTTACTGGCGAACGCTACAAAACTATCGCCAAAGAAACTGCCGGAATTTTAAAAGGTGAATACGGTAAAACACCTGCACCGGTAGATAGTGCGTTGCAAGCTCGAGTATTAGAAGGTGCTGCGCCAGTAACTGACCGTCCAGCCGATCACATTGCACCTGAAATGGCGAAAATTGAAGCTGAAGTTGCTGAACAAGCTAAAGCGAAAGGCGTGAAATTGGCAGACAACGCCGTAGATGATGCTTTAATCGTGGCACTCTTCCCTCAAATTGCATGGAAATTCTTAGAAAACCGCAACAATCCTGCTGCCTTTGAACCAGCCCCAACTGGCAATGAAAGTGCGGTGGAAAATAAACCAGTTTCTAAAGCTGCACCAACTGCTTCTGGCTCCGCTGTTTATACCGTGGAATTGGAAGGTAAAGCTTTTGTGGTGAAAGTAAGCGAAGGCGGTGATATTTCTCATGTCGCGACTACAGCTCCTCAAGCTGCGCCACAAGCGGCTCCTGCTCCAGCAACGGGTGGCACTCCGGTAACAGCACCGATGGCGGGTAATATTTGGAAAGTTGTTGCAACAGAAGGTCAAACCGTAGCAGCTGGCGATGTATTATTCATTCTCGAGGCTATGAAAATGGAAACCGAAGTGAAAGCTGCACAGGCTGGTACAGTACGTGGCATTTGCGTTAAAGCTGGTGATGCTGTCGCGGTGGGTGACACCGTGATGACCTTAGCATAAGGAATGGTCTATGGAGAGTATTATTGCGTTAATCAAAGGGATGGGCATATTCCATCTGCAATGGGGGCAAGCAGTAATGATCGCTGTGAGCTTGCTGTTGCTGTGGCTTGCCATTTCGCGCAAATTTGAACCTTTGCTGTTGCTACCAATTGGTTTCGGCGGATTATTGTCAAATATCCCTGAAGCAGGGCTAGCCATGACAGCATTAGAGAATTTGCTTCATCTCGGCTCACCAGAGCAAATTGCGGTAATCGCCTCGCAGCTGGGTGTTTCACCCGATCTTGCTGCGATTAAAACAGCGATGACTTCCGCGCCAATATCCATGATAAATCAATTAGAAACTTTATCTGTGGATATGGGTTACAGCGCCGGTATTTTGGCTTTATTCTATAAAGTTGCGATTGGATACGGCATTGCACCATTGGTTATTTTTATGGGTGTAGGTGCAATGACAGACTTTGGTCCGTTATTAGCCAATCCAAAAACGTTGCTACTTGGTGCAGCTGCACAATTCGGCATTTTCGCTACCGTGCTTGGTGCGTTAGCCTTAAATTACTTCGGTATTATCGAATTCACACTGCCTCAAGCTGCCTCTATCGGTATTATCGGTGGTGCGGATGGTCCGACTGCGATTTATCTAACCAGTAAGCTGGCGCCTGAATTGCTTGGTGCTATTGCGGTGGCGGCTTATTCTTATATGGCGTTAGTGCCGTTGATTCAACCACCGATTATGAAAGCATTAACCACAGAAGAAGAACGCAAAATCCGCATGACGCAAATGCGCCATGTAAGTAATCGTGAAAAAGTGTTATTCCCGGTGATTTTGCTGTTGCTCGTTGGTTTACTCCTACCGGATGCTGCCCCATTACTCGGGATGTTCTGTTTCGGTAATCTCATGCGCGTCAGCGGCGTAGTAGAACGTTTAAGTGACACCACACAAAATGCCTTGATTAACATTGTAACCATTGTGCTTGGCTTGTCTGTGGGATCTAAACTTATCGCCGATAAATTCTTACAACCGCAAACGTTAGGCATTTTAATTCTTGGTGTAATTGCTTTCGGAATCGGTACAGGTAGCGGTGTATTAATGGCAAAATTGATGAATAAATTCAGCAAAAACAAAATTAACCCGCTTATTGGTTCTGCTGGTGTATCTGCCGTTCCTATGGCCGCTCGTGTTTCTAACAAAATCGGATTGGAAGCGGATAACCAAAACTTCCTCCTTATGCACGCGATGGGACCGAACGTTGCTGGTGTAATTGGCTCGGCTATTGCCGCTGGGGTCATGTTAAAATATGTCAGTACGTTGATGTAAGGTGAAAGATGCTGAAAAACACCTAAATGAGGTTCATTAAATAACAAAAAGAGCGGTCAAATTGACCGCTCTTTTATTTATTACAATCTTCTCTACTTAACCAAACTCATCACAAGGTTCTTCGCCCCCTTGAAATCCACTTTACCACTTCCGAGCATCGGGATTTCATCCACTAAGAAGACTTGGCTTGGTAGCATAATCGGCGGTACATTTAATCCTTTAATACGTTCATTGATCTCATCTAAAGAAAGTGCAGATTTAATTAAAAGCACAATGCTCTCGCCTTTTTTATCATCGCTCAAGGCAACAGCAACAAATTGATTTTCTTCATCAAATACTTGTGAAAGTTTCTCTTCCACGCTGCCGAGACTGATCATTTCTCCGCCGACTTTAGCAAATCGAGAATAACGATCCACAATGGTAATAAAGCCGTTATGATCGATATGGCCTTTATCGCCAGTTTTGTAATAACGAACACCGTCAATTTCAACAATCACTTCTGCTGTTTTTTCTGGTGCAGTCAAATAACCTTTCATGACTTGTCCACCACCAATCAAGATCAAACCGTCTTCGCCGACTGGTAATTCCTGCAAACTTTCTGGATCCACAATTTTAATAATGGTACCTGGTAATGGCATACCTACCGTACCAGCTTGATTAAAGGTAAATTCCTGTAAGGTTTCCGGATCAAGTAAATTAGGCATATTCACACTAGCTACCGGTGCTGTTTCAGTTGCGCCATAACCTTCGTAAATTTCCAAGCCAAATTTAAGTTTGAAGGCTTCTTTTACATCCGTTTTCAATTTTTCGGCGCCCGCAATAACCATACGTACGTTTTGTAGCATTAACGGATGGAATTTCTTATTGCGTACGTACAATCTAAAGAAAGTTGAAGTCCCAAATAAAATACTCACCCGATGTCGAGCACACATTTTTCCTACTGTCGCCCCATCTGTCGGATCCGCTACACTTACCATTTTAATGCCTTCACACAATGGCAATAAAGTTGTCACTGTTAAGCCGAATGAGTGGAAAATTGGTAAGGAATTCAAAATCACATCATCTTTGTGGAAATTTAATAATTCACCAATCTGTTTAATATTTGTCAGTAAGTTTTTATGGCTTAATTCAATGCCTTTTGGATCACCTTCACTACCACTACTGAATAAGATGGTTGCATTATCTTCCAAGCTTACATCTGCAAAGTAACGTAATTTAATCCACCATTGTGGCGCCAAAAACGCGGTTAAAAATGACCGCACTTTATTAGCCTTAGTGATCGATTTCCCTAAATTTTCCATAAAGAGGGCTTTATCAGCCACCACTTGGCTAAAGTCAAAACCTTTTGCGTTCAACTTATCCAAGAATTTTTCAGAGGTAATGACTTGTGAAATGTTGGCTTTTTTCAACGCTTTTTCCATCACTTCTGGGCTTAGTGTGTAGTTTAAATTTACCGGTACTTTGCCCATCACCATTAGGGTCATATTAATAATTGCCCCAATTGATGAACTTGGTAATAACACACCAATATTTTTTTCATTCCCTAAAGCAGTTTTTAAGGTTTTCACAAACATTAGCACTGCAGCAATAAATTTCAGGTTATTGAGTTTGGTGCCTTGTGCATCCACGGTAGCTTCTTTGAATAAATTCGATTTTGCTGAACTCAACCAATGATGCATCAGCGGTTTACGTTTACTCATGACTTTTTCCCATACGGAGAAAGAAAGTTCGAGTACTTTTTGCTTCATCGCTGTCGCATCAATAAAGCCATGAATTGGTTTACCAAATGCCACTAAAATTTCACGTTTACCTTGACGTTTAGTTAAATTCTTATAGAAAGAGTCCGCACGAGAGAAGCTACTGCCCCATAATCCACGTAAATAGAAAGGAACAGTCGTCACATTCTCTAAATCTTTTAATACATGCTCAAAGCCTTTTTGGAACTCATTGATTTGACCGTTATAGCTGATATGACCCTCTGGGAATAAAGCCACCACTTCACCACGCGCTAAATATTCACGAATAGTTTCAATAGATTCACGGCTTGAACCGCCACCAATTGGAATTACTTTGAAAATACGGAAGAACCAAGTGAGATACCATTTGTTGTAAATCGGACGATACATCACAAATTTAATCGCACGCGGGCTAGCCGCTTGTAACACCAACCAGTCAATCCAGCTAATATGGTTACCTAATAACAGCACGCCACCACTTTGTGGAAGATTTTTTAAGCCATCCACATGAAAACGGTAATTCGCTTTTAACGCAAAGAGCAAGAATAAACGCGTAAATAAATGAGGCACTTTCGACATGGTATATAAACTCGCAGCAAAACATGCAACCGAAGTCACTAAGAATAAACCTTGAGTCGAAACATTAAGTTGTACAAAAACAATGCTTAATAGCAAAAACACTACCATAAACACGTTTTGTACAAAGTTGTTACCTGCCATGATTTTGCCGCTGATTTTCTCTGGTGCGAAATACTGAATAGTCGCATTCAATGGCACGATCAATAAACCGCCAGAGAAACCAAAGACAAAAGAACAAAGTGCTAATACCACCCCGCTTTGGGCTAGGGTTAAGAAGAATAACGACACACAAATACCCAATGCACCAAGCGGAACAATACCTAACTCAATATGCAAACGAGAAGCACGACCAGCAAGATATGAACCAAGCGCAAGCCCTATTCCACTCACCGCAAGAATCGCTTGAATAACAATGGCATTATCTTCATGGAACATCGCTTTATAATGTGCAGGGAATGCCGCCACAATAATTTGTGACACGCCCCAAAACAGGCTTAATCCAATAACACTCAACCAAATATTTTGATCTGCTTTTAATGTGCGAACGTTATCTTTTAAATACCCTAAAGAAAGGTATTTTCTCATATCAAACTGACCATCTGTATTTTCAGCTTCTTGCTTAAAGAATGGGATTTTAAACGCAAAATAGGCTTCGAGTGCACTCAGTAATACTAATGCTACACCTATCACCCAAACACTTTGTAATACTTCATTCGGATCATCTGATGCTACATAATGCGCTTCAAAGAAGAAAGAAAATGTAAAAGAACTAAATAGAATGGCCACAATAGTAAGCGCTTGAATGACACCGTTTGCCATACCAATATTTTCAGTGCCCACAATTGATTTAATAATGCTATATTTGGCTGGAGAATAGACCGCACTTTGCGCTGCCAAAATCAATGTCAGTACAAAGGAAATGGCAAACATTCCAGTCATATAACTCAATAAAATCCCAGCACTAATCACCACAGCCGCCAAACTGCTATAGCGAATCACATTGGTGCGAGAAAATTTATCGTTAATAAATGCCGAAGGCGAAAATAAGAAAATAAATGGCAATAAAATCATGGCATTAATTAATGCCGTTAAAACAACCAAACTCTCACCTGAAAAACTTTTCAGCAACACATTTTGAATGGTAATTTTATGTGCCAAATCCACACTGGCATTAATAAAGGCAATGGCTAAATACGGTACAAAGCCAGCATATTTTAAGAGTTTCATTTCGCACTCTCCGCTTGATAAAGATTAAAGGTTTTCATATTCAAGAGATAAGGTTTTAACACCAACAATAAATCAAATAAATGTTTTAATTTTTCATCTTTTTGTTCGCTATTGGCTAATGCCGCTAAAGTCACATTCACCTCTTTTTCTGCTAACATTTTTGCTGCAACTAAATAAGCTTTCACTACATCCATTTCAGCTTCATCACAACGAGCTAAGATCGCCAAAATATCACGTTCTTTTGCCGTAAAAATACCTTCACGAGGATTCAATAAGCCTTCCGCTACCATGTCTTCTATTTGTTCAGCGGAAAGATGAAATTCTGCAGAGAGCTGCTCGACTGAAAATACTTCATTTTCAGCCCCCATGATAATGTCTAATAATCCAATAAGGCTTTCATAAGGATTATTCCAATCAAAACTAGGATGAGCAAAAAGTGCTTTAATTTGTGAAATCGTCGCATTGAAATTGCTTTGTAAATATTTAATAAAGCTGAGCAGCTCTACACAATATTCATCATAAAGATGAAAATTCGGTTTATCTTTTACTGGTTCTGGCAACAAACCTTCTTTCACATAGTACAGCACCGTGGATTTTGGTGTCTGACTAAGCTTAACCAAATCATTCATTTTTAACATAAGAATTTCCCTCTAGGTTGACTTGTTGTGTATTGTATCGTATAAAAATAAAAAGTAAATAGTGTTACTCTACGCTTTTATTGGATTTAATAAAAAAAGTTGTTCACCACATCATGAACAACTTTCTTAATCAGCTTTAGCTTTCAACTTTTCGCCATAGATCCTTACTGTAAATGACGCCCAATGGATTTTTCTTAGCTCCCATAATAGTTGGAGAAAGATAAACTGGCGTGGTGTATTGGAAAAGCGGTAAAGCAAGGTTTTCTTGTTGGATCTTCTCACTTAATTTTAAGTAAATTTCTGACCGCTCTTTTTCATTTAAGCTTTTCAATGCTTGCTCAAAAAGTTGATCGTATTCTGCATTAGCATAGCCATTTTTGTTATCCGGACTTTTAGAATAGAACAAACCCAAGAATGCCATCGGATGATTAAAGTCTGCACACCAACCAGAACGAATGACTTGGAAATCACCTTTTTGACGTTTAGTCTGTAATGTTTGCCAACTGACTGGTTGTGCATCCACACGCAACATATCTGATTGTGTTAATTGCCCTACTAAACGTTGCGCAATATTTACATGCAATGGCGTCTCATCATAAAGCACATTTAAGTGTAGCGGATGTCTTTCATCAATTTTATTTTGAGCCAATAACTGCTCTGCAACAACGGGCTCCCATCTTGAATCTTGTCCATTTAACATGGCTTTCGGTAAAAAATACGAACTCGGAATTGCCGCTGGAATCTCATTATTCACGATATTAGTGACAGAGACCAATGACGCTATCGCTTTACGTATATCGGCCTTAGCAACTTTAGGATCTTTCAGATTAAATTCATAAAAATAACCGCAAAGCTGTGGAAAATGCTGAAGATCTGAATGCACTTCTGGCACATCAACCACCACATCAAATTCAGCCAATTTAGGTTCCACAAAAGGCAAATAGGCTACGCGTTCAAAAGCCACATTATTTTTTTGCCAATAATAGGGGTTTTTAGTTAAGTGTATGCTTTTCACGCTTTCGCTTTCGATCATATAAGCCCCGTTTGTCACTGGGGAATCAGGATCGCGATATTGAGGCACAAGGCTGATATGCGACAACATTTCCGGTAAATACGGTGTTGGTTTATCAAGCTCAATACGTAAAGTGCGGTCATTTTCCGCATAAATTCCTAAGCTCCTAAAAGGTTTATTTTTCTCTAAAACGCCTTTCGCATTTTTTAGGTTGAGATAAGCCAAATAAGATCTTAATGAACTATTTGATTGGGACAGTGCTTGCCAAGAAAGCATGACATCTTGGGCAACTAAGGGATCACCATTTGACCAACGAAGCCCTTCACGCAAGGTAAAGATCCAGGTTTTGTTATCTTTTGTTTGCCAACTTTCTGCAATACCTGGCACGATTCGCCCTTCCGAATCATAGGCGGTTAAGCCTTCATATAGATCACGCAATAAGTTTTCCTGTTCGGGATAACGCACAAACCAAGGCTCAAAAGAAGGGGGATGAGTAAACGCCCGAGTCAGTAAAGTCCTACTCGGTTTTGATATATTTTCTTGTTCGATAGACTGGCTTTGTGTTGGTTGCTCTTCTGCTGCCGTGTTTGTAGATTTAGGACTGTTTAATTTATCACAACCACTCAATCCAAAAACAACACCAAAAATGACCGCACTTTTAAGCCAAGTAAAGAAAGAATTATCCATTTTCAACGTCTTCTGTTTTAATCCAAAAGAAAAAGAACCAATATTTTACCGCAATTAAAATGGCAATAATCGTTCGCCCCACTACACTTGGGGTAAAGTAAAAGCCAATTAAAAGCATCGTAGTTGAAAAGGTTAGAATAGAAATTTTTGCTTTTTTTGTTAATGCACGACGTTCATTAAAGGATTTTAGGTGCTTTTGATAAAGCTTCGTCCCTAAAAACCATTGTTCTAAACGAGAAGAACCTTTCGCAAAAGAATAAAGTGTAAGCAGTAAAAAAGGTGTTGTCGGAAGAATAGGTAAAAAAATACCAATAACACCTAATATTAAAGAAATGCATCCAAGAGCAACATACATGGCCTTGGTTAAAGAAGTTTTGGGGAAAAACTTAAGTGAAACAACACCTACAACGATCGCAAGAGCAATGATGCCAGAAAAAATGATAATAGAAAAAAAGGAAGTGCCGTCCATCATAAATCCTAAATAAAAGTGATACGCAATTATCACTGATTTTTTAGATTTTTCAACCTTGATATTATAGAATTTGCCGCAATTTATTAAAGAAACTATTAGCAAAAGGAATATTTATGTCTAATCCATTACTTCATATTGAAGGCTTACCTCCGTTTTCTCAAATCAAACCGGAGCATATTCAACCAGCAATCCAAAAACTCATCGAAGAAAATCGTCAAGCCATTGAACAAGTTTTAAAACAACCGCACTTTACTTGGGAAAACTTTATTGAACCCCTTTCTGAAGCTGGCGAACACTTAAGCCGAGCTTGGTCACCAATCTCCCATTTAAATTCAGTGAAAAACAGTCCTGAATTACGTGATGCGTACCAAGCCTGCTTACCACTACTCTCTGAATACAGTACTTGGGTAGGCCAACACGAAGGGTTATACAATGCCTACTTAGCCTTAAAAAATAGCCCTGAGTTTGCGACTTATTCCGTCGCGCAAAAGAAAGCCATTGAAAATGCATTACGTGATTTTGAGCTTTCAGGTATCGGTTTATCCGAAGAAAAACAAAAACGTTATGGTGAGATTGTTGCTCGCTTATCAGAATTAAGCGCACAATTTAGCAATAATGTACTCGATGCCACCATGGGCTGGGAAAAAGTCATTGAAGATGAAAGTGAATTAGCGGGTCTTCCTGAATCTGCATTACTTGCAGCAAAACAATCTGCTGAAAACAAAGGCTTAAAAGGCTATCGCTTTACGCTAGAAATCCCAAGTTATTTGCCTATCATGACCTATTGTGAAAATGCGGCATTACGCGAAGAAATGTATCGTGCTTATGCGACTCGCGCTTCTGATCAAGGTCCAAACGCAGGCAAATGGGATAACACAGCGATCATTGAAGAAATCATGACGTTACGCGTAGAACTAGCCAAACTATTAGGTTTCAATACCTATACTGAACGCTCACTTGCGACCAAAATGGCAGAAAATCCACAACAAGTGTTAGATTTCTTAAATAATCTTGCGGATCGTTCAAAAGCACAAGGCGAGAAAGAATTAGCTGAACTTAAAGCTTATTGTGAAAAAGAATTTGGCGTAACGGAACTTGCCCCTTGGGATATCAGTTTCTATTCGGAAAAACAAAAACAACATTTATATGCGATCAATGATGAAGAACTTCGTCCTTATTTCCCAGAAGATCGCGTTATTTCGGGATTATTTGAATTAATTAAACGTATTTTTAATATTCGTGCAGTTGAACGTTTTGGCGTCGATACGTGGCATAAAGATGTGCGTTTCTTTGATTTAATTGATGAAACTGATGAAGTACGTGGTAGTTTCTATCTCGATCTTTATGCGCGTGAAAATAAACGTGGTGGCGCATGGATGGATGATTGTATCGGCAGAAAACGCAATGCCGACGGTTCAATTCAAAAACCTGTTGCCTATTTAACTTGTAACTTCAATGCGCCTATTGGTGATAAACCTGCGCTATTCACCCATGATGAAGTCACGACTCTCTTCCACGAGTTTGGTCATGGTATTCATCACATGCTCACCAAAGTTGATGTTCCAGATGTCGCGGGTATCAATGGTGTACCTTGGGATGCGGTAGAGCTTCCAAGTCAATTTATGGAAAACTGGTGTTGGGAAAAAGAAGCCCTTGATTTTATTTCTGGTCACTTTGAAACGCACGAACCATTGCCAGAAGAAAAATTAAATCAACTTCTCAAAGCGAAAAACTATCAAGCGGCAATGTTTGTGTTACGTCAGCTTGAATTTGGCTTGTTTGATTTTACCCTTCATCATACTTTTGAAGTGGGTAAAGCTAACCAAGTGCTTGATACCTTAAAAGCTGTGAAAGATAAAGTTGCCGTGATTAAAGGTGTTGAATGGGCAAGAGCGCCACATAGCTTTAGCCATATTTTTGCGGGCGGTTATGTGGCCGGTTATTACAGCTATTTATGGGCTGAAGTGCTATCTGCTGATGCCTTCTCTCGTTTTGAAGAAGAAGGGATTTTCAATCCAGTTACGGGTAAATCCTTCTTAGATGAAATTCTCACTCGCGGTGGCTCTGAAGAACCAATGGTATTATTCAAGCGCTTCCGTGGACGTGAACCTCAACTAGACGCATTGCTTCGTCATAAAGGCATTGCAAACTAATGAACTAAAAAAGAGCGGTCAAATTTTTGACCGTTTTTTATTTTTCTAATATGCAGAAAATAAAAAAGCCCTCGGTAATCCGAAGGCTTTTATTTTTACTATCGTAATAAAAATTAGCGACGTAAACCTAAACGAGCGATAGTGCTTTGGTATAAAGCAAGATCAGTACGTTTTAAGTAGTCTAAAAGTTTACGACGACGAGAAACCATACGTAATAAACCACGACGACCATGGTGGTCTTTTTTGTGCTCAGCGAAGTGAGCTTGTAAGTGGTTGATTTGTGCAGTTAATAATGCGATTTGAACTTCAGAAGAACCAGTATCTTTCGCATCGCGACCAAATTCAGCAACGATTGCTGCTTTTTTTTCAGTACTTAGAGACATTTTTTACTCCTAAAAGGTAGTGTTATTAATACATCATTCGCCGATCTCTAACTCAGCGATGACAAGGAGCCTGAATTTTAACGATTGAGCAGGATAAAGGCAAGCTTTATTCTACTCATTCCTTAATAAATTAATCTTTCAGCGCTTTGATTTTTTCAATTACGTTCGTAGTTGAGCAGCCATTTTCGAAATTCAATACACGAACATCGCCACCATTCGCCCACACTTCTTTGCTGCCTGCAATTTCTTCAGGTTTGTAATCGCCACCTTTTACTAATAAATCCGGTAAAATCTCACCGATTAAACGCTGTGGTGTATCTTCATCAAAAGAAACCACCCAATCCACTGATGCTAAACCAGCCAATACTGCCATACGTGCATTCAGATTGTTAATTGGACGACTTTCACCTTTTAAGCGTTTGACTGAATCATCCGTATTTACGGCAACAATTAAACGGTCACCAAGTTTGCGAGCATTTTCTAAGTAAGACACATGGCCAGGGTGAAGAATGTCAAAACAGCCGTTTGTCATCACAATTTTCTCACCGCGCGCTTTAGCATGAGCTACTGCAGTTTTTAATTGGCTTTCTGACATAATACCGAAGCCTGTTTCAGAACGGCCATGGATTGCATTCTCTAATTCCACAGTAGAAACGGTTGATGTACCCAATTTACCGACCACAATACCTGCCGCCACATTAGCTAAGTAGCAAGATTCTTCAAAAGAACGTCCATCTGCAAGTGCAGTTGCTAAGACACTGATTACGGTATCGCCCGCCCCCGTTACATCGAATACTTCTTTTGCAACAGTTGGTAGATGAAACGGTTCTTGATTTGGGCGAAGTAATGTCATGCCTTTTTCAGAGCGCGTCACTAAAAGTGCGGTCAATTCAATGTCTGAAATTAATTTTAAGCCTTTCTCAATGATTTCTTCTTCAGAATTACACTTACCGACCACCGCTTCAAACTCTGACATATTTGGTGTCAGTAAAGTAGCGCCTCGGTAACGCTCAAAATCCGTACCTTTTGGATCGATTAAGACTGGTACGTTTGCTTTACGTGCAATTTGGATCATTTTTTGCACATCTTTTAACGTACCTTTACCGTAATCAGAAAGCACTAACGCACCAAAGTTTTTCACTTCCGCTTCTAATTTCGCAAGCAACTCATTACATTCCACGTTTTGAAAATCTTCTTCAAAATCCAAACGTAGTAATTGTTGATGACGAGATAAAATACGCAATTTCGTAATGGTTGGATGAGTATTCAATGCCACAAAATTACAATCAATTTTTTGATGTTGTAATAAATTGGTTAAGGCTGCACCTGTTTCATCCTGACCAATTAAACCCAAAATTTGTACAGGTACATTAAGAGAAGCAATATTCATTGCCACATTTGCTGCACCACCTGCACGCTCTTCATTATCTTGTACACGAACCACAGGAACCGGGGCTTCCGGTGAAATACGATTAGTCGCACCAAACCAATAGCGGTCAAGCATGACATCGCCTAACACTAATACTTTCGCTTGATTAAAATTGGCAGAATATTGAGCCATTTTGAAATCTCTCTGTTGGAATAATAAAAATTTGGTGCAATTTTACCACAACTCAAATTTGCGATAAACTACACGCCGAACTAACCAGAAAAGAATTATGAAAAACGAAAAACTCCCTCAATTTCAACCGCACTTTCTTGCCCCTAAATACTGGGGCTTTTGGCTTGGTGTGGCGATTTGGCGAAGCCTTTTGTTACTTCCCTATCCAATTCTACGTCATATTGGCAATGGCTTAGGCTGGCTTTTCTCAAAACTAAAAGTGGGAAAACGTCGTGCAGCAATTGCGCGCCGAAATCTTGAGCTTTGCTTTCCTGAAATGCCTGAGCAAGAACGTGAAGCCATTTTGCAAGAAAACTTACGTGCCGTTGGGATGGCGATTATTGAAACCGGCATGGCGTGGTTTTGGTCTGATGCGCGCATTAAAAAATGGTCAAAAATTGAAGGCTTAAATTATTTAAAAGAAAATGCTCAAGACGGCATTATCTTTGTAGGTGTTCATTTCCTCACTCTTGAGTTAGGCGCGCGTATTGTGGGCTTAGATCATCCCGGCGTAGGCGTTTATCGTCCCAACGATAATCCAGCTTTTGATTGGTTGCAAACTCAAGGCCGCTTAAAATCTAACAAAGATTTACTTAATCGAAAAGATTTACGTGGAATGATTAAAGCTCTTCGCAGTGGCGAAACCATTTGGTATGCGCCTGATCATGATTACGGCAGAAAAAATGCGGTATTTGTGCCTTTCTTTGCTGTACAAGAAACGGCAACCACGACGGGCAGTTACTATCTACTTAAATCTGCGCCAAATTGCAAAGTCGTGCCTTTTGCCCCATTGCGTAATAAAGATGGTTCAGGCTATACAGTCAGTATTTCGCCACCAGTAGATTTTTCAGATCTTTCAAATGAAAAAGCGATTGCAGAGAGAATGAATAAAGTCGTAGAAAAGGAAATCTTAAAAGGTGTGGAACAATACATGTGGCTCCACCGCCGATTTAAAACCCGTCCAACGGAAGATGAGCCAAGTTTGTATTCATAAGTGCGGTTGATTTTTCATCTGTTTTTGAATGCTAAAACGACATATCGAAAAATAAGGAAAATTTTCCTTATTTTTTTCTTGATCTTTATATAATTGAATATATAATGAATCTCGTTTTAGATAGTAAACTTGTGTTATGACAAACACACTACTGGCTAGTGCATTCCCCCCCACTCCTTTTGCACTAGCCATTTTTTTTGAAATCTCTTACCATATCTCACCTTTTTCTTTTTTCTTAGAAATCATGAACAATCTAGAACTTGAACGTTTACTAAACGAAAAACTTAGCACTGATAGAATTAACGATTACGCGCCTAATGGTTTGCAAGTAGAAGGCAAAGCGGAGATCAAAAAGATCATCACGGGTGTCACAGCAAGCCAAGCACTAATTGATTATGCCGTTGCACAACAAGCTGATGCGGTACTTGTCCACCATGGCTATTTTTGGAAAAGTGAAAATCCATGTATTCGCGGCATGAAAGGCAAACGTATCAAAACCTTGCTTGTGAATGACATTAATTTATACGGCTACCACTTGCCTCTGGATGTTCATCCAGAATTAGGCAACAATGCAAAACTTGCTCAGTTATTAGGGATTGGCGATCTTCAACCTTTAGAAAATAGCGCAACCAGCATTCCTGTTTGGGGAACGTTAAAAGATCCTGTTACCGCTGAAGAGTTTGCACAACGTATTGAACAAGTGCTTCAACGCAAACCGTTAATTTGCACCGAAAATGGACCGCACTTAATCCGTAAAATTGGCATTTGTACCGGTGGCGGACAAGGCTATATTGATTTAGCTGCAGCACAAGGTTGTGATGCTTTTATTACCGGTGAGGTTTCGGAGCAAACAATTCACTCTGCTCGTGAGCAAGGTATTCATTTCTTTGCAGCTGGTCATCATGCGACTGAACGCTACGGTATCAAAGCATTAGGTGAATGGTTGTCAACGGAATATAGCTTAGATGTAGAATTTAAAGATATTGATAATCCAGCCTAACTGGTACAAAGTGTGATTAATTGCCGAAAGCACACAAAACAAGTATAATCTTGTCGATTTTTTAACTCAAACATAGGAAAAAATATGGGTTTCTTAACTGGTAAACGTATTTTAGTAGCAGGTCTTGCAAGCAACCGTTCTATTGCTTACGGGATCGCAAAGGCAATGAAAGAACAAGGTGCTGAACTTGCTTTCACTTATTTAAACGATAAATTACAACCGCGCGTAGAAGAATTTGCAAAAGAATTTGGTTCTGACATCGTCCTTCCTTTAGACGTAGCGACCGATGAAAGCATCCAAAACTGCTTTGCAGAATTAAGCAAACATTGGGAAAAATTTGATGGTTTCGTACACGCTATCGCATTCGCACCAGGCGACCAATTAGATGGTGATTACGTAAACGCAGCAACTCGTGAAGGCTACCGTATCGCTCACGACATCAGTGCATTCAGCTTCGTTGCTATGGCACAAGCGGCACGTCCTTACTTAAATCCAAATGCAGCGTTATTAACCCTTTCTTACTTAGGCGCAGAGCGCGCAATTCCTAACTACAACGTCATGTGTTTAGCGAAAGCGTCTCTTGAAGCAGCAACTCGCGTAATGGCAGCTGACTTAGGTAAAGAAGGTATTCGTGTGAATGCAATTTCTGCGGGTCCAATCCGTACCTTAGCAGCATCAGGCATTAAAAACTTCAAGAAAATGCTTTCTGCATTTGAGAAAACCGCAGCATTACGCCGCACTGTTACTATTGAAGATGTGGGCAACTCAGCAGCATTCTTATGCTCTGATTTAGCATCTGGTATTACAGGTGAAATCGTTCACGTAGATGCAGGTTTCAGCATCACTGCAATGGGCGAATTAGGCGAAGAATAATTTTTCGTACAATCTATTTTTTAGGCAGGCTTTTCAGTCTGCCTTTTCTCTTTTTTTAAATATAACTATGTTCCAAGATAATCCATTACTCGCACAACTTAAGCAACAAATCCACGATAGCAAAGAACACGTTGAGGGCGTGGTAAAAAGTACTGATAAAGCTTATGGTTTTTTAGAGTGCGATAAAAAAAGCTACTTTATTGCCCCACCAGCAATGAAAAAAGTCATGCACGGTGACAAAATCAAAGCCACCATTGAAAAACAAGGCGATAAAGAGCAAGCTGAACCTGAAGAATTAATTGAGCCAATGCTCACGCGCTTTATTGCCAAAGTGCGGTTCAATAAAGACAAAAAATTACAAGTTTTAGTTGATCATCCAAGTATCAACCAACCCATTGGCGCGCAACAAGCTAAATCCGTAAAAGAAGAATTACAAGAAGGCGACTGGGTCATAGCAAATTTAAAAACACACCCATTGCGTGATGATCGCTTTTTCTATGCCACCATTAATCAATTTATCTGCTGTGCTGATGATGAATTAGCCCCTTGGTGGGTGACATTGGCACGTCATGAGCAATCTCGTCATCCGGTACAAGGTGCAGAAAGTTATGAAATGTTAGATCAACAAACACGTGAAGATCTGACCGCACTTCATTTTGTCACCATTGACTCTGAAAGCACACAGGATATGGACGATGCTCTTTACATCGAACCTGTCGAGCAAAATGGTACACAAACCGGCTGGCGATTAGTCGTTGCTATTGCTGATCCTACGGCTTACATTGCATTAGATTCACAAATTGAAAAAGATGCGAAACAGCGTTGTTTTACCAATTATTTGCCTGGCTTTAATATCCCAATGTTGCCGCGTGAATTGTCTGATGAATTATGCTCATTAATGGCAAATGAAACTCGCCCTGCATTAGTATGTTACATCGAAACGGATCTTGCGGGTAACATCACAGCTAAACCGAATTTTGTGTCTGCTTATGTGCAATCTAAAGCGAAATTAGTCTATAACAAGATCTCAGATTATTTAGAGCAAGTGCCTGATGCATGGCAACCGGAAACACCAGAAATTGCACAGCAAATTGATTGGCTACATCAATTTACTCAAGCGCGTATTCAATGGCGTAAAACGCATTCTCTTTTATTTAAAGAGAAACCGGATTACTCCTTTATTCTCGCTGAAAATGGCAAAGTGAAAGAAATTAAAGCAGAATATCGTCGTATCGCCAATCAAATCGTGGAAGAATCCATGATTATTGCCAATATCTGTGCTGCACAATTCTTAGCTGAACAAGCACAAACCGGTATTTTTAATACACACTCAGGGTTTGATAAAAAATTCTTAGAAAACGCGCATAATTTCTTAATGGCAAATTTAGCTAATGAAGAAAATCAAGCCGAGCTTGCTGAGCGTTATTCGGTAGAAAATTTGGCAACCTTAAAGGGTTATTGCCAAATGCGTCATGATATTGAACCAATTGAAGGTGACTATTTAGAATTCCGTTTACGTCGTTATTTAACCTTTGCGGAATTTAAATCAGAACTTGCTCCACATTTTGGGCTTGGATTAGAAGGTTATGCAACTTGGACATCGCCTATCCGTAAATATTCCGATATGGTGAACCATCGTTTAATTAAAGCCGTGCTCACACAGCAAGCTTGTGAAAAACCACAAGATGAAGTACTTGCTCGCTTGCAAGAAGCGCGTCGTCAAAATCGCTTGGTTGAACGTGATATTGCAGATTGGTTATATTGTCGCTATCTTGCTGATAAAGTCGCTGAAAACGCTGAATTTGATGCAGAAGTGCAAGATGTAATGCGTGGTGGTTTACGTGTTCAATTATTGGAAAATGGCGCATCCATGTTCGTACCAGCTTCCACATTGCATCCAAATAAAGATGAAATGCAAGTGAATGCTGATGAATTGGCACTATATATTCAAGGGGAACGCCGTTACAAAATCGGTGATTTAGTGAAAGTGAAACTTACTGAAGTACGAGAAGAAACTCGTAGTATTATCGGTCAGTTAATCATTTAATAACCACTTCCCTTCTAACACTAGAAATACCGCTCGTTACACAATGGGCGGTATTTTTTCTAGCGCCGAAGTTGTGTAAATATTTTTTACGTTGATAGTATTATTTTGTGGATAGATTGAAGATAAGCAATATCGAGATGAGATATTGATATGATATCCCCGCCTTGAAGAGCGGGGATAAAATTAGCATTTAGGCTGAATTACATTTTAGGAATTTCAACACCAGATGAAAGCACGTCTTGAATATCTGATTTTAAAACATCTGCTTTTGGCCCATAAATCGCTTGGATACCAGAACCTTTCACGATAAAGCCCATTGCGCCCGCTTGTTTCCAGCTGGCTTCATCACCCACTAAATCTGGATTATGTACGGTGATACGTAAACGTGTCATACAAGCATCAACATCCGCGATATTATTACGTCCGCCAAGTAAGTTGATGATTTGAATAACTTGCGTGCTAGCATTCGCCACTTTTGGCTCATTGCTAGAAGCTTCATCTGAACCTTTCGCATCATAGTTACCATTACGGCCTGCTGTCGCAAGATTAAATTTCTTAATCATAAAGTTCGCGATAAAGAACATGGCCACTGCAAACAGGATCGATACCCAAATAAAGTTGATCACATCCATACCGATGCCGGCTTTAATCGCCATTGGTGTACGGGTTAAGAACTCAATGTTACCGAATGAATGCACACGCAAGTCCACGATATCTGCCATGGCGAAAGCACAACCTTGCACTAAAGCATAAACAATATAAAGTGGCAATGCGACAAACATAAACATGTATTCGATTGGCTCTGTTACACCGGTTAAGAACACAGCAAGTGCAGAAGAAAGGAAAATCCCTTTATAGAGTTTTTTCTTGTCTTCATCTACGTTGATATACATTGCGAGTGTCAAGCCCATTAAGATACCGGTTGAACCAATCATTTGTCCCACTTTGAAGCGAGCAGGTGTCACGGTTGAAAGAAGATCATTATATTGGGTTAAGTTACCCGCATCTTTAAGGTTAATTAAGTCCGTCACCCAGGCAAGCCACAGTGGGTCTTGGCCAAATACTTGTTTACCTTGTTGTGCACCGGTTAAGAACTCATAAGTACCGCCTAATGAAGTGTAGTTCATTGGGATAGTCAACATATGGTGTAAACCAAATGGAAGCAATAAACGTTCTAAGGTACCATAAATAAATGGTGCTAAAATTGGCGCTGAGTTTTGTGAGTTAGCAATCCATTGACCGAAATGATTAATTCCTGTTTGAACTAAAGGCCAGAATAACGATAGGAAGATTGCAACTAATACAGAACGATAAATAACAACGAAAGGAACAAAACGTTTACCATTAAAGAATGTTAATACTTCAGGTAATTTACGGAAATTGTAGTAACGATTGAAGGTTGTTGCTCCCACAAAACCAGCGATAATACCAACGAATACACCCATATTTAACGCAGGTTGCCCAAGCACATTCACAAAGTAATTTGCCACAGGAATTTCACCGGCCAATACTGTACTTACATGTGCATTTGGATCCGCTAGCATTTCAAGTTTCACACCGAAAAAATTACCAGTAATTAAGTTAATTAAAATGAAAGCCAGGCCTGCTGCAAATGCCCCACCCGCACGCTCATTTGCCCAGCTACCACCAATCGCTAAAGCAAATAATAAATGAAGGTTACCAATAATCCCCCAACCAATTTGGGCGATAATGTTTCCGACAAGCGCTAGCCATTCCGCATCGCTAATCAAAGGCAGTGAGTTACCAATACTCACCATTAAACCCGCGGCTGGCATCACGGCAATCACAACCATTAGGCACTTACCGAATTTTTGCCAAAATTCAAAACTGAGCATTTTTTTCATATTGATTCTCCTACAAGATGAGAGCTACTTCTACGCCAAAATGGTCGGAAACAATCGGTTTATTTTTGCCATTAAAAATAACCTGACTGGATAAAACCCTTTTTGCTTGGTTTAAAAAAATATAATCTAATCGCTTTTCTTGACTATGGCCTTTCCAACCGTCAATCGCTTTCTCTACAGTGATACCGCTATCCTTCTGCTCTGCCATTTCAAAAGTATCGAATAAGCCTAAGGATTTAATCTGCTGGTAAGCTTGCTGATCGCTTATTGCATCAGTATTGAAATCACCCATCAGGATTTTAAGATTCGCACTTTTGCTCCGATCCACAATATAGCGAATATTATCAAGTTGGTTTTCACCATCACAATTTGGCAAATTGATATGGCAAGAATAACATTCAATTAACTGGCCTTGATATTCTACTGTCAAGCCAATGATTTTACGCGAGAGAATCGAGTCAAGACGTTGATGTTGACTACAATAAAACGCATCTACATCATAAACAGGCAAACGCGTTAAAAATGCAATGCCTTCATCATATTTATCATAACCAATATGCGAATTGCTCCAAAAAAGCGAGTATTTCTGTGCAACGCGTTGATTGATTTTATTTAACAGAATGACACCATAGTTATCTTGCTTTAACGTTGGTGAAATAGCAGGAGACGACATCAATTGATTAACCTCTTGTAAGGCAATGATGTCATAACCCTTTTCCACAATAGTCTCAGCAAGAACCTCTATTTTTTCCGCTTGGTTAGCTTCTAACCAAGCGTGTACATTCAGGGTAAGTAGTTTCATTGCTTCCCCTTAGCCCTCACAATGCCAAATGTCTGCATTATATTGAGCAATCGTGCGGTCTGATGAGAAGAAGCCTGCTTTTGCGATATTATGAACCACTTTCTCATTCCAACTATCTTGATCTTCATAATCGGCTAAGATTTGTTCTTTCGCGTCGACATAAGCATTAAAGTCGATTAACGTCATAAACCAGTCTTTATTCAATAATTCGTTATAAAGACGTTCTAAACGTGTTTTATTGCCTAATTTCACCACGGCAGGATTCAGAATAAAATCAACCGCTCTTTTAATATCTTTGTCGTTTTCATAATACTCTTTTGAAACATAACCTGCTGTTTCATAAAGTTTAATGATGCTTTCTGAATCTTTACCGAATGTATAGATATTTTCAGCACCGGCTAATTCTGCAATTTCAACATTGGCGCCATCCATTGTGCCTAAGGTTAATGCGCCATTCAGCATAAACTTCATATTCCCTGTACCAGAAGCTTCTTTAGAGGCAAGTGAAATCTGCTCAGAAATATCGGTTGCTGGAATGAGTTTTTCTGCTACGCTCACATTATAGTTTTCCACCAAATGTACGTTTAAATACTTATTCACTTCAGGATCATTATTGATTAACTCAGATAAACAAAGAATTAAGTGAATAATATCCTGAGCAATAATATAAGCAGGTGCTGCTTTTCCACCGAAAATCACGGTAATTTTACGTTTTGGTAATTTACCGGCTTTAATTTCTAAGTATTTGTGAATTACATAAAGCGCATTCATTTGTTGGCGTTTGTATTCATGGAAACGCTTAATTTGCGTATCAATGATAGAATTTTCATCTAACTCAATACCTTTATTTTCTTTAAGGTACGCTTTTAGTGCTAATTTGTTTTCAAACTTAATTTTCGCTAATTGTTGATGAACCTTTTTGTCATCTTTAAAGGTTAACAATTTCTCTAATTTCGTTGCATCATGCAAATATTCATCGCCAATCAATTCTTTAATATAAGCCGCTAATGGTTGGTTAGAAAACTCTAACCAACGACGGAAAGTAATGCCGTTTGTCTTATTATTGAATTTTTCAGGATACAACGCATAGAACGCTTTAAGTTCTGAATTTTTCAAAATCTCCGTATGTAACGCTGCCACACCATTTACAGAATTTGAAAAGTGAATATCCATATGCGCCATATGCACACGTTTTTGTTTATCAATAATTTGTACTGCTGGATCTTTATATTCTGCACGCACTAATTTATCTAATTTCTTGATGATCACCACTAAATGCGGCACTACTTCATCTAAATAATCGAGTGGCCATTTTTCTAATGCTTCAGCCAAAATTGTATGGTTTGTATAGCCCACCATATTACGTACAATTTCAACCGCTTCGGCAAACTTAATTTTATGTTTTTCAGTTAATAAGCGGATTAATTCAGGAATCACCATTGAAGGGTGCGTATCGTTGATCTGAACATACGCATAATCAGCTAAATCATGTAAATTGCTACCACGCGCAATTGCTTCATCAATTAATAATTGTGCAGCATTTGATACCATGAAGTATTGTTGATAAATACGCAGCAATTCCCCATTTTTATCTGAATCATCTGGGTAAAGGAATAAAGTCAGATTTTCTTCAATCGCAGTTTTATCAAACTCAATACCTTTTTTAATCAATTTAGGATTTACTGATTTAATATCAAATAAATTGAGATAGTTTTTCGTTTCTTTCTTATAACCTAAAATATCAATGCGATCTAATTTAGAGGTTAATGTAAATTTCTTAAATGGCACCTCATAGCTAATATCCGTTGGAATTAACCAAGAGTTATCTTCAATCCAATCATTAGGCTCTGCATGTTGTTCATTCTTTTTAAAGACTTGTTTGAACAAACCATAATGATAATTTAAACCTACCCCTTCAGCATTTAAGCCAAGCGTAGACATTGAATCAATAAAACAAGAAGCCAAACGGCCTAAACCACCATTTCCTAAAGACGGTTCTGGCTCAATATCTTCAATATGACTTAATGATTTACCCACACTTTCTAATTCCGCTTTAATATCTTGATACACACCAAGGTTAATCAGGTTATTAGAAAGTAATTTACCAATTAAAAACTCTGCTGAGATATAGTAAACCTTACGTTTACCTGTGTTTTTAGGTTTATCTGCAGAAAGTGTTTTTACGTAATTTAATAATTGAATATAAGTTTCTTTATCACTTAATTGTTCAAGCGATTTATTGGTTTCGTTTTTTACAAATGTACTAAATTTAATCATTGTTTTTTCCTGATTAGCACGTTGATATAACGTGGTCATTTTAGCTAAAAAGTCTTTTTTATCTTGCGTTAAATCAGATTGCTGCATTCTCCATTGCCAGTTTCCACCAATGGTTGAAGGAACATTCATTCTTGAACTCGCAGGCAAATCTAAAACATCTTGCATTGTGGCAATCGCGGTATTGCTAACGGTTGCAAAAAGCTGACGAATCATCGCTTGGCAAATCGATTCATCCTCACTACGATGCGTATAATCATTAATATATTGTTGCTGTTGTTCGGTAAGTGCGTTATACCAACCATTAGTCACATCGTTATCATGTGTACCGGTATAAACAATGGAATGTGGGATGCAATAATGCGGGCTATCTAAGCTTTTTCCGCTGACATCTTCAAAACCAAATTGCAGAATCTTCATGCCTGGGTAATGACAATCTGCAAGCAGCTTTCTTGCTTTATCATCAATATTACCTAAATCTTCGGCAATAATCGGTAAATCACCTAGTTGCTCTTTAACCGCTTTGAATAAATCATAGCCGGGACCTGGCTGCCAACTACCATCTTTAGCAATATCTGCTTTTCCATCCACTTGCCAATAATCGGAAAAACCTTTGAAATGATCGATGCGAAGTACATCATAAATCTTGAAGCTTTCTTCAATACGATGAATCCACCAAGCATAGCCTTGTTTTTTATGTTCTTCCCAATCATAAAGCGGATTGCCCCAAAGTTGTCCCGTTGCACTGAACTGATCGGCTGGAACCCCTGCGACAAAAAGCGGATTACGTTCTTTATCTAATTGGAAGAGTTCTGGTTTTGTCCAAACTTCCACGCTATCTGCCGCCACGTAAATCGGCATATCACCGATAATCTTTATGCCTTTTTGATTCGCGTAATGTTTTAACTCGCTCCATTGTTTAAAGAAGAAATATTGCGTCACTTTAAAGTACTGAATTTGATCAGCTAACATCGTGCGATATTTTTCTAATGTTCTTGGATCGCGCGCAACAGCTTTTTTATCATCCCATTTTTGTAATGCTTGATTACCAAAATGCTCTTTAATTGCCATAAACTCAGCAAAATCATCCAACCATAATCGGTTGTTTTTCTCGAAGTGCTTGAAATCAGCTTGGAATGCTTGATTCGCTAAAAAATTTTTCACGGCTGTTTCTAAAATCGGACGGCGTGCGTAGAAAATACGTTCATAATCCACGCTAGTTGGATCATCACCGAAATTGACCGAAGCATAATCAGATTCTTTCAACAAACCCATTTGGGTTAGTAAATCAAAATCAATAAGGTGAGTATTACCTGCAATTGCAGAGAAAGATTGATAAGGTGAATCACCATAACTGGTGGTGGTAAGTGGAAGAATTTGCCAATAAGTTTGTTTAGTTTCAACTAAAAAATCGACAAAATCATAAGCCGATTGCCCAAAGCTACCAATCCCGAATGCATTTGGTAGCGAGGTAATGTGCATAAGAACACCACTTGAACGAGTAAGCATAATATTTCCTCTAGGAAGTTATCATTTTGGCTCATTCTAACCTAACCGTATTTTTATGCAACAACTTATACGTAAAAGTTTAAAACATTTTCGTAAAAGAGTGACTAATATCACATTTTATACGTATAACATTTATGATTTTATGATATGCTATGGCTATACCTATGGAACGAACGGTCGATAAAAGGATTAAAAATGAGCAAGTACAAGCAGGTCTATAACGAGATAAAGACCCAAATTAACAATGGTAATTTAGCGCCATTGCAAGAGCTCCCGAGTGAAAATGAACTCATGCAAAGCTATGGTTTTTCCAAAGACACTATTCGAAAAGCGCTTTCTCTACTTGAAATTGATGGCTATATTCAAAAGCAACAAGGCAGAAATTCGATTGTTTTAAAACATGATTTATCTAAACCACAAATGCTTTCCGAAATTAAAACTGTCAGCGAATTAAATAGTGCCTCAACCCATCAAGTAAAAACCACATTAACCAGCTTGTATATTGTGCAAGGTGAAGAAGAGCTGATGCATATTTTTAATGTCGATGATCAGATCGATTTCTACCGTATTGCTCGTCTCCGTGAAATTGATGGCGAAGCCGTTGAATACGAGGTTTCTTATTTTGATCGCCGTATCGTGCCGTTTATTAGCCGAGAAATCGCTGAGCGTTCTATTTATCACTATTTGGAAAACGAATTAAAATTAAAAATTAGTCACTCACAACGAAAAATTGTCTTTCGCTATGCAAACGAAGAAGAAAAAAAGGCAATTGATCTTGGTGAGTATGACATGGTTGTGAATGTGACAAGCACCACTTATTTGGCGGATGGTCGACCGTTTCAATATGGGAGTATTAGCTATCGACCAGATAAAATTGCATTTACATCAACAGCAAAACGACATGTCTAGTTTTTTGTAAATGATTGGTTGTTATTTAAAAAATTCATAAAAAAAGTGCGGTCATTTTTAACCGCACTTTTTATTTAAGCTATTTTAACCAAAATTGCCCTTTGAAAATTTTTCCTAATGTCATCAGCACCAAACCGCTCATCATCAAGTTAGCAAAGATAAATGCACCATTTGCCAATCCGATCAGTACGTTATGATGAACAAAAGAAACAGCCCCATTCGCTAAAGAAGCTAATCCGAATGAAAAAGCCCAGAACCCAATATTCAGTCCTTTTTCACTAATCCAAGGAAACAGGCGAATTAAAAAGAACATTTGTAAAAAACCGTATCCCCATAAGAGCTTAACGAAAAGATCGATCTCGCCCCCATTAAGCGATAAGTAAGCCGACGATCCCACAAATGCTGGAGCGAGAATGATCCCCATGGTTGGACGAAATTGAGGTTCAATCTGCAACACGCGTAAACGTTGGAATAACACAGGTTCATAAATAATCCAAGCAATCATCCCTGCACCTAAGAACAAATAGCCTAAATCTTGATAGCCTAACAAGGCTAATGATGAGGCACTTGTAAAGTTAGTCGCCACAGAGGGCAAATAAAAAGGTGGCAGTGTCGATTTTTCCTCAAATGTGCCATCTTTCCATAACGCACTAATACGCACTGAGGCAAACAATAATTGTCCAATTGTCCCGATCCAAATTAATCCCTCACCAATAAGAGGAAACCAACGATACAGAACATCCCCGCTTAACATCGTTGTAATCGGTATTAATGCGAGAAAAGAAAAACGTATCGGACAACAATATTCATCTCGTACTTCTTGAGAGAAATAAATCATTTTATAAATACAGAGCAAGACGAAAAGTGCCCATACTGAAACAGACGTTATGCCAATAATATCACTCACATTTCGAGAAAAAGAGAGCGTATCGCCCATATGCAACCAAGCTAAAGATAAAGCGCTTAAACCTAATGGAATAGCAAAATACCCTGTTGGTAATGGAAATGGTCGTTTATCAGTCATTATTATTCTCCTAAAAATTGATACCTTATAAGATTACCTCTAAATGCATGAATATTGATGTGGATTTATCTCAAAGACTAGAATAAAAATCTCATTTCTCTAGATGAAAGAAAGGGCTAATAAACATTAGCCCTAAATTGAATTTATATATTTTTGATTATTTGCAGATCACTTCTAATCCGCTCATGTAAGGACGTAATACTTCTGGCACCGTAATTGAGCCGTCTGCATTTTGGTAGTTCTCAAGCACGGCTACTAAAGTACGACCGACTGCTAAACCAGAACCATTTAATGTGTGTACTAAGCGGGTTTTCTTATCTCCTTTCGCTTTGCAACGTGCTTGCATACGACGTGCTTGGAAATCCCACATATTTGAGCAAGAAGAAATCTCACGGTAAGTATCTTGTGCAGGCACCCACACTTCTAAGTCGTAAGTTTTGCAAGAACCAAAACCCATATCACCGGTACAAAGTAATACTTTACGATATGGTAAATTTAAAAGCTGTAATACTTTTTCTGCATGGCCGGTTAATTCTTCAAGTGCTTCCATTGATTTATCTGGATCGACGATTTGTACCATTTCCACTTTATCGAATTGGTGCATACGAATTAAACCACGGGTATCACGACCATAAGATCCCGCTTCAGAACGGAAACATGGTGTATGTGCGGTCATTTTGATTGGCAATTCTGCTTCATCAATAATCACATCACGTAAAAGGTTAGTTACCGGCACTTCCGCTGTTGGAATTAATGCGTAAGGTTGTTCGCCTTCTAGCGCTAAAGTATGGAATAAATCTTCACCGAATTTTGGTAATTGGCCTGTACCATAAAGAGTCGCATGGTTAACTAAATAAGGCACATAGGTTTCTAAATAACCATGTTGTTCGGTATGAAGATCTAACATGAATTGTGCTAATGCACGGTGCATTTTAGCAATTTGACCTTTCATTACCGCAAAACGCGCACCCGCTAATTTAGCCCCTGCAGCAAAATCTAAACCATTGGCATCTTCACCTAATGACACGTGATCTTTGATATCAAAATCAAATGTACGCGGCGTACCCCAACGTAAAATTTCTTTATTTTCAGTATCATCTTTACCTAATGGCACTTCATCTGCTGGAAGGTTTGGAATGCTTAACGCGATTTGATTGATTTCGGCTAACACAGCATCTAGTTGGGACTTCGCTTCATTAAGCTGTTCGCCCATGTTATCTACTTCAGCCAATAATGGTGCAATGTCTTCACCACGTGCTTTTGCCGCACCAATAGCTTTGGAACGCGCATTACGCTCTGCTTGTAATGTTTCAGTTTTTACTTGTAAATCTTTGCGTTGTTCTTCTAATGCGGTAAGTTTTTCCGTATCAAGAATAAAGTTACGTTTTACTTTTAATTTTTCTGCTACTTCAGCCAGATTATTACGGAGTAAATTTGGATCGATCATTGGAATTCCCTATTTTTCATTATGAAACAGATACCTTTATTCTAGCGTGCTTTGAGCAAATAAACCAGTTAAAACCCTGATTTTTCTTTTATTAACCTCTTCAAAAACATCCAATTTTATGACCGCACTTTGCCATGATTTAATTTTGTGATCTCTGTCAAATTCTGAGAATGAGACACTAGAAACAGCAAAAAAAAGTTCTATAATGAAAATGAACGTTAACCAAGAGGAGTAACCTATGTTTCCTGAATTTCGCGATTTAATCACTAAGCTTAAAAACAAAGATGCTTATTTTGATCGCTTGTTTGAAAAACACAATGTGTTAGACCAAGAGATCAAAAATAAGATTGATAACATAGAACTCGCTACTCATACGGAAATTGAGAACTTGAAAAAAGAAAAATTACGGATTAAAGACGAGCTCTATCAATACTTGAAAAAGAAAGCAGCTGAGTAATTTGGTTTAATGTGAAGACAAAGTGCGGTGAAATTTACCGCACTTTTTTGTTTTAAGCGGTTTTGTTTTTTTGAGAGCCCAGATAAATCGCCACTAATGTCAGCACTGCCCCCGCCCATTGCCAATGATTGATGGGCTTATCCAATCCAAAATAATCAATGATGAGCGCCACCACAGGTTCAGAAAGAAGTAATAAGCCGGTTAAACCTAAAGATAAGTAAGGAATGGTATAAGCAATCATTCCCCATGCTAAGCATTGCATCACCGTACCATAAATAAATACCAATCCCCAATCGGTAAATGTGGTTGGATAAAGGTTATCGTAATTAAAAATAAGCGAAGGAATAATTAAGACCAAAGCACCACTCACGCTCAGAATAAACATTAATGGAAATAAAGCTGTGGGTTCTTCTTCGTGCACCTTTTTAATCATAATCATTGAAGCGGCAAGCATGCCTGCAGAAATGAGCCCAATGATGATGCCGTACATCCCTTCAAAATTATGTTGTAATTCTTCCCCTGTGATTAAAACAACACCCACAACCGCTAAAAATAGACTTAACATTTGTAGTTTGCTTTGACGTTCGCCAAAGAATAAATACCCAATTGCCGCCAAGAAGAAAATCTGCAGACTATTTAGTAATGTTGAAATACCCGGCCCTACCGCATAGACACTTTCATGCCAAAAAGATAAATCAAAGGCTAAAAATATACCGGATAATACGGCATACACGATCGCTTTACGGCTTTTAGGAAAACGCTGTCTTTTTAATTTCATTACAAACCAGAAAATAAAAGAAGCAATCAATAAACGCCAAAATGCAATGGCATAACCACCCACTGGCACAAATTTCACAATCAGGCTTCCTAAACCGAATAGCACACACCCCACCACTAACATCGGAGCGGCATAAGATTTGATTTTATCCATTAAATAAACATCCCCCAGACTGGCAAACTCGATGCCATAAAGAACAAAATGAGCAAGCTGTTATAACTGAGTTTCCATTTATTCACACTATGTAAAAGCAGAATACCTGCCATCACTAAGTGAAGCAGGAAATAAATGCCGTATGCAAAAACACCGTCAAAACTGACCGCACTTACACCTTGATAAATAATAAAGATCAGTACTGCCAAGGCATTTAGCGCAAGCAGTAAAATCATCAATAACGGCAGTAATGCAATAAAACCTTGTAAACGATTACGAGATACAGATAAGCATAAATTCGCTAACAATACGCCCATCACCGCTTGTGCAAATGGATTATACTGCACGAAATTCGGTGTTGGATTGCCGAAGAAAATCATCAAATACGCAATGACACCAAATCCACTCACCAAAGATGCCATTAAGAGAAAACCACGGCGAGCGACTTCATCTTTAGGTTGTTTCCACACTGCATATACGGCAGATAACCCGCATAAGCTGACAATATCAGTCATCACGTAATGATGTGGTGAGGCCAGGCTCATCCCTAGCCAAACGAACCAATAAAGTGCAAAACAGACATTTGCTTTAATTAAACGTCCACGCTGCCCTGGGCAAATTTCGCCTTTAATAAAGGCAACTAAACAAAGCAATTGGGCAATCAGCACGCCAAAGGCTAAATGAGGAATCAATTTTTCAGCAAGTTGCAAAGATTCTATAAAAAACTCGACCATTAATAGCAACCCAATTGGCAATATCGCAAGAAATGCGGCCAAGGGTTTGGATTGTTCTTCTGACATAAAATTCTCGATTAGAAAAAGAAGGCGTCATTATGCCAAAATTTACGGCTTTTTTTAATGGCTTTCGTGCATTTTGCCTCATTCCCTTTTAAAATAAGCAAAATGATAACCGTACTTTAGGAACCACAAAAAAATGCTATTAAGCGTACTTTATATTATTGGAATTACCGCCGAAGGAATTACCGGCGCATTAGCCGCTGGACGAGAAAAAATGGATATTTTCGGGGTAATTATTATCGCCTGTGTAACGGCGATTGGTGGCGGTTCGGTACGCGATGTATTACTTGGACACTACCCGCTTGGCTGGGTTAAACATCCTGAATATTTCATTATGGTGGCTGGTGCAGCTGTATTAACGGTTTTTATCGCACCTTTCATCAAACATTTCATGCGCTACTTCCGCACGATTTTCTTGGTGTTAGATGCTTTAGGATTAATCGTATATTCCATTATCGGTGCGCAAATTGCCATTGATATGGGTTATGGCTTTACCGTGACATCCATTGCAGCAACGGTGACAGGTGCATTTGGTGGAGTATTGCGTGATTTACTGTGTAACCGCATTCCCCTTGTGTTCCAAAAAGAACTTTACGCCAGCGTGTCATTCTTCTCTGCCGCTATGTATATGGCATTACAACACCTTCAAGTAGAACACACACTTTCAATTTTACTCACGTTATTCAGTGGTTTTGCATTGCGCTTACTTGCTGTTCGATTCGGCTGGGGACTACCCGTTTTCGATTTCCAAGAGCAAGATGATGAAACAAATGATAAATTACCGAAGAAAACGAAGTAATGGATAACTCATGCAAACATTAACTTTAACTAGTAAAAAAATGTATTATGATTTTTGCTAATTAGAAAAATAAATGGATAGGATCTCTGAAGGAATAAAAAATTATTCACGATACTTACCTTTCATACTTTTTCCTAAATAAAAACAAAATAGAAGTAAAACGAATATTAAAGGAAACCATTTAAGAGTCACTAACAAACTAACTTTCTTAAAATCAAAGTTAAATTTATATAGAGCTAATACATACATAAATAAAGTTGAAATTACTGACATTTTTAAAACACTAAAAAAGTCATTTTTCATATTTTATCTCCCCCAACTATTCGTTATATTTTCAAAAGTTTTATTATTGTCTATCTTACAACTGGAAATAGTACAGCCTATAGAGCCTGTGAATTTTAAATACCCTCTTATGTCATAAAATCGGCTAAATCATAAACCACTCACACCTAATTCACAAAATCCTTAATTTTAATCATTTCACCTTACGCATTTTTACGATAAGCTACACCATATTTTTGTTGAAATAACAAGGGATTCGATATGTTAGAACAAATGGGCAAACAGGCCAAAGATGCAGCGTTTATTTTAGCGCAATTAAACACCACTGAAAAAAATCATGCGCTCAGTATTATTGCGGAACAATTAGAACAACAAGCGGATCGTATTCTTGCGGCAAACCAAAAAGATATTGAAATAGCGAAACAAAACGGCTTATCTGAAGCCTTAATTGACCGTCTCTTATTAACCGAAGAGCGCCTAAAAGGCATTGCGAATGATGTGCGCCATGTGATTTCGCTTGCCGATCCTGTGGGTAAAATTATTGATGGTGGCACCTTAGATAGCGGATTAAAGATCGAACGAGTTCGTACTCCGCTTGGCGTGATTGGTACTATTTACGAAGCACGTCCAAATGTGACGATTGATGTGGCTAGTCTTTGCTTAAAAACAGGTAATGCCGTGATTTTGCGTGGTGGAAAAGAAACGCAACATTCCAACCAAATTTTAGTAGAAGTGGTACAAAATGCCCTTGAACAGGCTGGCTTACCACGCCATGCAGTCCAAGCTATTACGGATCCGAATCGTGAACTTGTGATGCAACTGCTTAAATTGGATCGCTATGTGGATATGATTATTCCTCGTGGCGGTGCTGGTTTACATGAGCTTTGTAAACAACATTCTACCATTCCAGTGATTGTCGGTGGTGTAGGCGTTTGCCATCTTTTTGTGGAAGAAAGTGCTGACCAAGAAAAAGCCCTTGCGGTGATTGCTAATGCAAAATGCCAACGTCCAAGCACATGTAATACGCTGGAAACACTTTTAGTTCAGCGCTCGATTGCTGATGCTTTCCTGCCAAAACTCGCGAAATATTTAGCCGAGAAAAAAGTGAAATTCCATGCAAAATCGACCGCACTTTCGATTCTTCAAGCTGCAAATGTCAATGTGCAAGAAGTGACTGAACAAGCGCTACGCCAAGAATGGGGCTCATTAGATCTCAATGTCGTAGTGGTTGAAGATATGGATGCGGCAATTGCTCACATCCGTGAATATGGCACGCAACATTCAGAAAGTATCTTGACGGAAAATCAACGACTAGCCACACAATTTATCAATCAAGTGGATGCAGCAGCCGTGTATGTGAATGCAAGTACTCGATTTACCGATGGCGGACAATTTGGTTTAGGTGCAGAAGTGGCGGTAAGTACTCAAAAACTTCACGCTCGTGGCCCAATGGGATTAGAAGCCTTAACCAGCTATAAATGGGTTTGTGTTGGCGATTACACTTTCCGCAAATAGTTTGTTTCATCTATAAAAAAACCGCACCTTGAAAGCACCAAAGTGCGGTTATTTTTTATCTCGTTTTTAGTGTTTACCGAATAATTTCATCGCGGGTAATACAATCACACAAGCAATCGCCCCAACAATCACACCCACGACTAACGTCGCCACATTACCTAATAAACCATCGGCTAATTGATAATCAGCGAGCAAATGATGAATGAAACCCACATTATGTACGAAAATACCACCACCTACTAAGAACATTGCGAGCGTACCGATAAAACTAAGTGAACGCATAAATTTAGGCATAATCACTAAAATTGCGTTCCCGATTGACTTCGCTACGCCACCTTTTTTGATAAGGTATAAACCAAAATCATCTGCTCTAACAATTAATGCAACCAAGCCATAAACAAAAATAGTGATTCCGATACCGACCATTGAAAGGGAAATAATGCGGGTCAGCAAGCTCGCTTCAGTTAATTCACCTAATGCAATAATGATAATTTCAGCGGAAAGAATAAAGTCCGTACGAATTGCCCCTTTAATTTTAGCGGCTTCATTAAAGGTTGCTTTTTCTTCATGCTCTTCATGAGCAATAAATTTATGTAGAATTTTCTCTACACCTTCAAAACACAAATACGCCCCACCAATCATCAGAAGCGGCACGATCAACCAAGGTAAAAACGCAGAAAGCAGTAAAGCAATTGGAATTAAAATGATTTTATTGACTAACGATCCTTTGGTGACAGCCCAAACAATGGGTAATTCACGATCGGAAGATGCCCCTGTTACCTGATTAGCATTTAAGGCTAAGTCATCGCCTACCACGCCAACGGTTTTCTTGGCTGCCATTTTGGTCATCAAGGCGACATCATCAAGAATCGATGCAATGTCATCAATAAGAGTAAAAAGAGAGCTAAACGCCATATTCTTTCCTTTATAAAGTTAAAATTTAGAGAAATGAGTTTTAAACTGGTCGAATGCTTTCGACATCCAACTTCGCATCAAACTCTTTTTGTAATAAAAGCAGTTTTTTATCTTGCTGTAAATCCGTACGTGCCTGCTCACGCAAGTCTTGATAAACCTTTTTACGATAATCCATCGGTGTTAAAACATCGGAATCTTCAACAAAAATCGACAATTTAACTGGTTTTTCATATAAACGTTCAAGATGTTCTACTAAATTTTTAATATTTCGATCTTGTTTTAAATGCGCTTTTTCAGAATGAAGCCCGAGTTGAATTTCATCTTCTGTTTGCGACTTAATAAAGCAATTTAATGCCAACTCTTTTGAAAAACCACTCACGCCAGAGCGTTCAACAATATCCGTCCAAGGATCTTGTTTTTGCGTAATTTCAATAATTTTCTTACGCAATTCTGGTGTCACATCTTTCAAAATCGCCTGTTTGATATCAGAAGGTCGCACACCGCTATCCACTTTGGCTAAATCTGGATTACTCCACTCCCAACGGTAAGTTTCCGCATCCAGAATTTCCTGCTCTTCCGACTCCATTTCAGCATTGTCATCAATGGTATTTTCAACCGTCTCAACAGTTTGCTTTAACGCTTCTGCTTGTTGAGTAATTGGGTTTGGCACCGCTGCTTTCGTTTGCGTAGCTTTCGGTGGTGTCATCTCTCGCACAGGAAGTGCGGTCATTTTGGGTGGATTTTTTTGCTCATCTAACTCTTGAAGATGATGCAAGGTTTCTTCCACTGCGGCTTGCTGTTCATCATGATGATGTTGGCGCTCTGATTGCTCAATTTGCGTTAATTGATTCAATGCCTCTAGCGCAGCAAGGCTAGCTAAATTCAATGAAGAGGTGGTTTGCGTGAAAACCGGTTGAGAAGGTGAAGAATGCACAACCGCTGATTGAGCCATCGGCTTTTGCGCTTGTGCAGAATAATTTGCTTTGATGTTTTGCGACAGCACTGGCATATCCACATAACCAGAAACAGGCTGATTTTCAACCGCACTTTTCTGTGTATTTTGTTCAGGGGATAGCCCGCCTTGTTTAGGCGTTTGTGCTGCCGTAAGGAACTTTGGGTGGAATGCCAATGCCCTCAATAATGTCATTTCTGCACCAATTCGACGATTTGGCGCAGAGGCTAATTCTTTTCGACCCGATACAATCACTTGATAGAAAAATTGTACGTCTTCAGGTGAAATATGTTTAGCCAGAAAGCCTAAGTGATCGTTTTCATCGGTGGCACTTTTAGCGAGCAACTGCATTAATGCAATTTGATGTAATTTCTCAGCTGTTTCTGCCAGTAACTCATCCCAATCGCCCGCTTTTTCTGCCACCGTTTGGATGGTTTTCATTAAACGCTCACCGTTACCTTGATGTAAGGCGTAAATGATTTCAATCGGCTGATCTTCATCTAACAACCCAAGCATGGTATTCACCACATCGGTAGAAACCTTACCGTTGGCCATGGCAATGGCTTGATCCGTTAAACTTAAACTGTCACGAATACTACCCTGCGCAGCTTTGGCTAACTTATCTAATGCTGGCGCATCAAAAGGAATATTTTCGGCAGTAAGTACACGGTTAAGGTGTTCTGAAATTTGCGGTTCATCTAAAGCTTTGAGATGAAATTGCATACAACGGGATAAAATCGTAATCGGTAATTTTTGCGGATCCGTTGTCGCGAGTAAGAATTTCACATATTCAGGTGGCTCTTCCAAGGTTTTTAACAACGCATTGAAAGAATGGCGGGACAGCATATGGACTTCATCGATTAGATAAACTTTATAACGTCCTACGACCGGCTTATATTGGACGTTGTCTAATAGCTCACGCGTATCTTCTACTTTCGTACGAGAAGCCGCATCGATTTCAATTAAATCAATAAAGTTGCCTGCTTCGATCGCTTTACAGTTTTCACACTCACCGCAAGGATCGGCAGTAATACCATTTACGCAGTTCAAGCCCTTCGCAAATAAACGAGCAATGGAGGTTTTACCTACGCCACGGGTACCGGAAAATAAATAAGCATGATGTAAACGGTTTTCTTTTAAACCGTTTTCTAAAGCAGTGAGCACATGGCTTTGCCCCACTACTTCAGAAAAGTTTTTTGGTCGCCATTTTCTGGCTAAAACTTGGTAGCTCATCGCATCTCTTTAAAAATTAATGGCCTTCAAAATTCACTAAAGTGTAGCAATCAATGCCTAAATCACGTAAGCGTTTTTCGCCCCCTAATTCTGGCAAATTAATCACAAAGGCAGCATGCTTCACTTCACCGCCTAAACGTTGAACTAATTTCACGGTGGCTTCAACTGTACCACCTGTCGCTAACAAGTCATCAATGATTAACACATTATCGCCTTGTGAAATGGCATCCGTGTGCAATTCAAGGGTGTCTTGACCGTATTCTAATTGATAAGACTGTGCAATCACTTCACGCGGTAATTTGCCTGGCTTACGAACGGGGATAAATGGCAAGCCTAATGCTAATGCAACTGGCGCACCAAAAATAAATCCACGAGACTCGGTACCAATCACTTTTGTGAGACCTTGATCTTTATACTTTTCAACGATCAAATCGATTGTGGCTTTGAAAGCTGCGGGCACTTCAAGCAAGCTCGTGATATCACGGAAAATGATGCCTTCTTTTGGATGATTTGGGATAGATTTGATAGAAGATTTGATTAATTCAAGTTGTTTGTTCATAAATAATTGCTCAAAAAAGAGTAAGAAAAAATCCTGTTTTTAGGCTCGCATTCTAGCATATAAAAATGCAAAAGTGCGGTGAATTTTGACCGCACTTTTGTAAATAAAATGAATTAATCTGGGTAAATATCTTCCCCGTCTTTTCGAGTACGAAGAAGCTGTAAAATCCAGACATATTGTTCGGGTGTTGGTGTAACGAAATACTCAATTTCCTCGTTCATCGCACGGGCTGATTGCTCTGGATCTTCGCTTAATTGCATCGGTGGGCGAATTTCCATTTCATACTTGCCATTCTTAGCGTTATAACGAGGGAACATTGGGATAACCACCGCTTTCGCTAATTTTGCCATTTTGTTTAACCCAGGAAGTGTGGCTTTATAAGTGGCAAAGAAATCCACGAAGACACTTTGCTCGGCACCAAAATCTTCATCTGGAAGATAGTATCCCATTTGACCTTGCTTGATGTGCGCTAAAAACGGCTTAATCCCATTTTGGCGAGCATGCATTTTCCCGCCAAAACGCTGACGAGCTAAAGTCCATAACCAATCTACTAATGGATTTCGGTGAGGGTTATACATTGATGTCATCGGCATACCGTGTGTATGCAAAATAATACCAGAGGCATCAATTGCCCAACCATGCGGTACCATCAAAATGATGTTATGCCCTTCAGATTTGGCTTGCTTGATATGCTCAAGGCCAATAAATTCGCTACGTTTTTGTAAATGTTTTTTTGAACGAATAGCAATTTCGCCAATACCGAGCATCACTTGTGCAACCGTCACAAACATGTCTTCAATTACTTTGTTACGTTTCTCATCTGTCCAATCTGGGAAACAGAGTTTCAAATTAATTTCTGCACGAATACGTGGCTTACCGATTTTTTTCGTGAGTGCACGAGCCAGTTTCTCTGCTAATTTATCGCGTAAACGAAACGGCACAAAAGCCAATAACAAAAGCACAAAAATACCAAGCCAAATACCCCAATTTTTCGGGTGCAAATATGACCATGAAAAATGTGGTTCATAGCCTGTTCGTGCCGTAATACGTAATTTTTTTTGAGAATCTGTCATAATCAATCGTTAAAAATGAAACCAACCTTGATCATACGCCATTTTTATCGTCATGATAAATGACATAATCACCACCATCGGTCTGATCAGTTGTTTACCTTTTGCCATCACCATTTTAGCACCTAAATTTGCACCTATCAGGCTTCCTGCCATCATCACTAAACCGACAGTCCAAATGACATGACCACCAATAAAGAAGAAAATTAATGACGCAAAATTTGAGGTTAAATTCATCACTTTAGCATGCGCAGTTGCTTTGGTGAGATTAAATCCAAGCAATGTGACACAAGCCAAGTTCATTAATGAGCCTACACCTGGTCCAAAAAAACCATCATAAAAACCCAGCAATGAGCCAAAACATAATGCAAAAACAGCGTAAGAAATTCGTTGTTTGCGATCACTTTCGCCCAATTTAGGTGTCAATAAAAAGTATAAGCCGATCGCTAAAATAAGAAATGGAAGCCCTTTTTTAATTAATGTCGCATCTAAATTTTGAATGAGTAACGTACCAATCATCGAGCCGATAAAAATCATCAGTAAGATGAAAGAAAGCTCCGATAAATTGACCGCTCTTTTACGCAAAAAGTAAATACTTGCCGACAACGCACCGCCGAATGCTTGTAATTTATTCGTGCCTAATGCCATGGCGGGTGGCATACCGGTCATTAACAAGGCGGGGATTGTAATTAAGCCTCCGCCACCTGCAATCGCATCAATAAATGCAGCAATAAAGGCTGCTGCAAAAAGCATAGCTAAAATATCAATTCCAAATTCCATGATTAAACTCCTACTCTAACCATTCGCTACTATTTGGCGAACTCAACACTTGTTGGCATAAAAACGGTTCTGGTGGTGTCACTTTTGGTTTAGAAGCGCCTGAACCTGGTTTTGCGGGTTCAAACCAAGAATAAAGTTCATCGCCACAACCATCACCTGCTGGTACAGGTGCTTGATCTTCACAATAAGCAGCATCTTTCGGACAAGCAATACGCACGTGGAAATGTGAATCATGACCAAACCACGGACGAATTTTATGTAACCAAGCACGATCATCACCCGCAGTTTGACAAAGTTTTAATTTAATCGCTGGGTTCACAAAAATACGGGTCACTTTTGGATCTTGCGCGGCCAATTTAATTAACGTTGCATGATTGTTATTCCACACATTTTCATCAACACGTTGTGCTTGGCGATTCACCACGAGTAAGCCTTTTCCGTCAGAATTTAACGCTTCACTGTCTGTCATGGTACCCATGCGCAACCAAATATCCGCGTCTAATCCCATTTGATGGCTTGCATGCCCCGTTAAAAAGCGACCACCACCCGGCATAGCAATATCTCCAACTAACATGGTCGGTAAGCCCGCTAACTTCGCTTTTTGTCCAAGACGCTGTAAATAGGCAATCATATCCGGATGACCATAATAGCGGTTTTTATTCATACGAATGACTTGGTACCCCTCACCTTTATAAGGCAAAGGTTCAGCCCCAATAATACAACCATTCGAATAGCTACCAATTGGATTTGCCTTACCATCTGTTGCAGGAATTGGACGTTTGATTCGTTGCCAGTCTTGTGGCGAGGCTGTTGTTTGTAACGAGAAAAAAACACTCCCCAAAACAACCGCACTTGAAAGTAATTTTGCTAAAGATTTATTCATAAGATATCCTAAAATAAGTTGATTTCTCTTCAATAAAAGAGCGCAAGAAGCTTAATTTAAAATAGTTATTTACACTGCGCCTTAAAACGCAATAAATGGTCGAGTAACACAATCGCGACCATAGCCTCTGCAATGGGTACTGCACGAATACCAACACAAGGATCATGACGACCTTTTGTCACGACTTCTACGGGTTCTCCCTCTAAATTAATCGAGCGTCCTGGAATCGTGATACTGGATGTTGGTTTTAGTGCAATGGTCGCAATGATTGGCTGACCTGAGCTAATGCCCCCTAAAATACCGCCAGCATGGTTGCTTTCAAAACCATTGGGTGTCATTTCATCACGATGTTGACTGCCACGCTGTTCAACTACCGAAAAACCATCGCCAATCTCTACACCTTTAACGGCATTAATCCCCATTAAGGCATGGGCTAAATCTGCATCAAGTCGATCAAAAACGGGCTCTCCTAAACCAACAGGAACATTCTCTGCAATCACGGTTAGTTTGGCACCAATCGAATCCCCTTCTTTTTTCAATTCACGGATTAATTCATCAAATTTTTCGACCGCACTTTCATCTGGACAGAAAAATGGATTGCTATTCACTTTATCCCAATCAATTTTTCCTACAGTCTGTGGTGCAATCTTCACCTCGCCAATTTGACTCAAAAAGCCACGGACTTCAATGCCAAACTGCTCACGTAAATATTTCTTCGCAATCGCTCCCGCAGCAACACGCATGGCGGTTTCACGCGCAGAAGAGCGTCCACCCCCGCGATAATCACGAATACCGTATTTTTGTTGATAGGTAAAATCCGCATGCCCTGGACGAAAACGATCTTTAATATCGCCATAATCTTGTGAACGTTGATCACCATTTTTAATGAGCATTCCAATACTGGTACCCGTTGTTTTACCTTCAAACACCCCAGATAAAATCTGTACTTCATCGTCTTCACGACGTGGTGTGGTGTAACGCGATGTACCCGGTTTACGACGATCTAAATCAGGTTGAATATCCGCTTCCGATAATTCAAGATTCGGCGGTACGCCATCTACAATACAGCCTAATGCAATACCATGTGACTCCCCAAAGGTCGTCACACGAAAAAGTTGTCCGATAGTATTCCCTGCCATATTCTCTCTCTTTAATTAATGATTTTGGGCTAATTTTGCCACATCAATAAATGGAATTTCTTCACCCGTATCTTTATTCTTAATAAAAATATCTAATTGGTTGAATGCAATATCAATATTATTTTCAGCAAATAACTGATTTACGCGGCGATTAAGTGCATCAAGCGTATCATTTCGCTCAGACACTTGACCCACATAAACACGTAATTCGTGATCTAACGTACTTGCCCCAAAGGTTAAGAATAATGCTCTTGGTTCTGGATCTTTTAAGACGCTTGGTTGCTCATTTGCAGCTTGCAATAATAAACGTTTCACCAACTCTAAATCTGATCCATAAGCCACCCCAACGGATATAACCAAACGAGTAACGGTGTTAGATAATGCCCAGTTAGTCACTTGTCCGGTTACAAAGGATTTATTTGGCACAATCACTTCTTTTCGATCCGGATCGATCATCGTAATGGCGCGAATACGGATTTTCGCTACTGTACCTGTTACATCGTTAATTGTCACAGTATCACCCACACGAATTGGACGCTCAAATAATAAAATGATGCCGGAAACAAAGTTCGCAAAAATTTCTTGCATACCAAAACCGAGACCAACGGAAAGGGCGGCAAATAACCATTGTAATTTAGACCATGACATCCCAAGGGTAGAAAATGCCCATGCGCCACCCACTGCAACCAAGATATAGGTTAATAAGGTGGTAATGGTATAAGGCGTACCTTGTGAAAGTTTCACTCGGGAGAAGAGTAATATTTCTAAAATACCTTGAATATTACGCACTAAAATATAGGTAATCACAACAATGATTAACGCAACGATCAAGTTAAAGAGTGAAATCGTTTCAGTCACCACACCCGCTTCAGTCGTTGAAGTTTGCTGCCATAAGGTAATGTCTCGCAAGTAACTTACAACAGTGACTAAATCTGACCATACATAATAGAAGATGGCAAAAAGTGCGGTCCAAATAAAGAGATCGGCAAAGCGTAGTAACTGGCTACGTACTTCATTTAAGGCCAATCCCTCTTCTTGTTCGGTAATGACTACCACATCATCAGAAGCTGAAGCATCACTTGAATCTTGCTGTTTTTGTTGACGTTTTTCTTGTAAACGACGATAAGCTAAACGTCTTGATGCTACTGTGACACCACGATAAATTGTATGACGCACCAACGACCACACTACCCACGCAATGTAGGTATTAATAATATGCGTAATTAAATTTAAGGCGGTGTAATAATATCCTAAAGCAATTAGTGCAATTAAAATAACAGGGACCAATTGCAATAAAACGCGCATAATTTTTAAAAGCGTTCTATCACGCTGATCCGTTGCGCTTGAATTCAACGATTTTTCTGTGCGAACGAAACGTGGCGCAATAATCACAATACAGAAAAGTAAGGCAACAATCGTATTAATTTCGCCGAGAACGTCATTCGCTAATCCGGTATCCATGACATTACTGAAAATCGACGTATTCAGTAATAACACAACGGAAACAATGATACGTTTTGTGACGTCTTGCAGAGCAATCGCACTCTCTTTAGAAAAACCGAAATGGCGGACTAAAATACCATTCGGTCGAAGAGTGGATAAAACAAAACTAAAGAACCACCAATAGGCTGCCATGCGAAGTGACCATTCCCAAAATTCTTGTGGATTTTTCACCAAGAAAAAGCCCAACAATTGGCAAGCCGCTAAGAACCAAAGGGTGCCTGATAAAGATAAAAGTGCGGTATAAAATAACGCAAGCGGCGTATGCCATTGGCTATCCGAACGACGCGTATTAATTTCGCCATTAATCACGCTCAAACGGTGTTTAATCGATTCTTTAAATTTGAAAATCAATCCACCAATCACAAACAAAATAAAGACATAAGTAAGTAAATACGGCAAATTATCGAAATTTGTCGGGAAGCCGATTTTCTTTCCAATACCATCAAGTTGTGCCTTGAGTGACATTGGCAGTTTTTTGATCCAATCTAAATTAATTGGATTATTACTTTTTACCCAGAAACTTTGTTGATCAAGTTTAGACTGGATCTGATCACTGATTTGTGTAATTTGTTGCTGGGTTAGCTCTAAGGAAATCGCCAAATTCAACTGATTATTCAATGACTTAATCAAATCAGAAGCCACTTTTCGACGTTCTGTCAATAAATTGGTTAATTGTGCTTTTTCCGCCGGTGTAAACGATTTGTTTTCATCCTGCTCAATTTTACTGATGTAGGCATCAATATCATAAAGCTCATTACGTTTTTGCGTAATATCGAAGATCTGTACACGCAAATCCGCAATTTGCTTTGAAAGACCTTGAATATTTAAATTGGTCGGTAATTTTTGTTTTTGTTGCTGAATAATGCGAGAAAGCACCAACGTGCCTTGTAACGCACTGATTTGCTCATCAATGGTACGTTGTGTCTGCGTTAAGTTATCCAACACATTTCGCATGCGTAATTCATCTTGCGTTAATGTATTGGTTTTCTCTGTTTGCTCAAGTAAATATTGGCTAAGCTGCGCATTCAAATTCAATTCTTTCTGAATCAACGGATTTTGCTCAACATTTTGGCTTTGTTGTTGTGCTTGCTCAACTTGGTTTTGTGTTTTAGCCAAATTCTTTTGATTAATCGCTTCTTGAATGGCTGCAATTTGTTGCTGCAATGCTTGAACACGAGTATTTAATAACTCATATCGACTTCGATAAAGCACAGTCAACTGATCGCTATTTTTTAATAGCACTTGATTATAGATATTTTTTAGCTCAATCAGTTGTAATTCAAGCTGAATTTGCTGTTTTAATAGTGAACTTGTCGTTGGATCAGCTAATTTCTGATTCAATTCTTGCGTACGTTTAACATTATCTGTTAAGGCTGTTTGAGCACGTTCCGACACAGAGCTCTGCCCTGCAAGTTGCGTATTCACCGCACTTAATGCAGATTGGGCATCTTGTTGTTGATTGGTCAGTTTCTCAACCTGAGCCTGTAGATTAGCTAAACTTTGTGAAGCATAATCGGTGTTACTTGGCGTGCTTAGCTGTTTTTTAAGATTTTGAAGATCAGCACTATTCTTCTGAATTTCAGAATCTGCATCAATAAGCGTATCTTGCAAATCGTTGTTATTTTTTTGCTGTGTTTGAATTTGTTGCAAGAAATCAAGCGAAGCCTGGATTGTCGCAATATTATTTGTCTTTTCATCACCATCCGGTAATTTTTGTGCATCAGCTAATTCACTTTTTAGCGTTTTTTCCGACGGTAAATCAGCATTACTATTCTCTGCCCAAACAGGCTGAGAAAGTGCCAGCGTAAAAACAAATGAAAGACCAAGTGCGGTCAAAACACGAGAGATTTTTTTCATTAAACTAACTTTCCTATTGTTGCGACAGCCAATCGGCGAGTGCTTTGCGAGAAATCTTTATTGCCCCTTGGATTAAATCCTGCGGGAGTTCATAGTAGGCAACAGGTTGCTTAAATCGTTCCAGTCGCCCTTGTAAAAAAACGTTGAGAGATTCAACCGCACTTTCATTAAAGGATGTATGAAATTCAATAATCGCGACAGGGCGATGGCCAAATTCCTCATCATATTTAGGCAAAACAAAGACTTGCTTCACTAAATCTGATTGTGCAATCACTTTTTCAATTTCTTCCGGCTGAATATTTTCACCGCCAGAAATAAACATATTATCCAATCGGCCTTGAATGACTAATTCATCATCAAGCCATTGACCTTTATCTTTGGTTTGGAACCAACCTTCAGCATTAGTTAGCGGGTCAACCCACCCATCTCGCCAATATCCCATGGCAAGTCCTGCACCTTTTAGCCAAACTTCTTCATTCACTAACTTGAACTCTCGACCAAGCAAAGGCTGCCCCACACCTATTTTTCCATCCGATTGTTTAGCGAATGCGGTAGAAGCCATTTCGGTCATACCATAACCTGAATAACTGCGAATCCCTAATTCACTTAGCGCTTGGGTTAATTTAACAGGAATTTGTGTACCACCCAATAATACCGCTTGAGTTTGGATAGGTTGTGGATGTTCTACCAAATAATCAAACCAACGTTGTAATTGCGTTGGCACGAGAGAAACATGGGAAACCTCACCAATAGATAGATAAAAATCTTCTTTCGGTAAAACTAAGGTTGCCCCTGCGTAAAGCCAGCGCCACACAATGCCTTGTCCAGAAACATGATAAAGCGGCAAAGAAAGTAGCCATAATTGATCTTTGCCAAAATTCATTAAGGTACAAACGCCTTCCGCATTAGCTAAATGAGCAGACACATTATGCACCACTGCTTTAGGCAAACCAGTTGAACCCGATGTTAATGTCATCGTTGCCGCTTTTGTAAAGTCAGCGTTATGTTCGGGTAATGCTTTAGTAACTAAATAATGAATATCTTCGGTTTGATAACAAAAATCCACCCCATACACTTGGCACAATTCTTCTCTTTTTTCTTGAGGAAATGCAGGGTTGATACCTAAAATTTTTGCGCCTAGCTGAATAACAGCTAAATAAAGAAATAAGATCTGTTCTGAATTTTTACCACAAAAAGCAACCGCACTTTGCGCTGTCACACCTTGTTGTAAAAGAAAGGCTTCTACCTGATTAATTTTCTCAGCAAGTTCAGCCCAAGTAAAAGGATCGCCCTGCGAATTTCGCAACGCGATCTGATTTGCATACACTGAATTTTGGGCAAATGCTTGCCAAGGGAATTTTTGCATTGACTTAGTTGCTAACGAAATAAGGGCGAACTTCGTCGATTAAATATTCCGGCAAATGCATAGACTGCATCGCCCCTTCAAGCATCAACATCTTACGACCACTATTGGTATTGGTAATTACCCAATATGGTGTATCTGGGATTTGTTTTGGTTTAGTATGATTACCCGCTACAAGCAATGTTCCTTCATCACGAGCAAAATACACACGAGTACGGCCTTGCAAGCTTTCGGTTGCCTGTGCAAAGCTTTCTGGATTGGTACGATAAAGCGTACGTAATATACTTAAAAAACGCACAACGGCTTTTGGCTCTTCTTTAAATTCTGTCGAATTCAATAACGCTCGAACTTTATCAACAATGTGATTTATTGCTTCATCCGATTGTTTTTTCACTGCTTTTGGCGGTTCGACAGGCTCAACTTTTGGTTGTGATGCTTCGGTTGTTTTTTCCGTTAAAACAGGCTCAGAATGCACCGCACTTTTTGGCGTTTCAGCTGACGCGACTGATTCAAAGAAATCAACCGAGCTTGTTGCGTGAGTGGGTAAATTCAACAAACGGCGAAGAATATCAGACGCACTTTCTCCAATAGATTGAGTTTGTGCCGCAATGTATTGATATAATTCTTCATCGACTTCAATTATCTTCATTTTTTTCTCTCCGTTTGTTAAAATTTTCGTCCATTATAACGATTTCTAACCAAATTCTCACGCAAAATATATGTCATCTTCCCAATTATTAAACCATCAATTTCACCAAGCAAAACAATCAATTAATTCGCCTACTTTAGTTTTCATTCACGGCTTGTTTGGGGATATGAATAATCTTGGTGTCATCGCGCGTGCATTTAGCGATAACTATAATATTTTGCGCGTAGATTTACGTAATCATGGTCATAGTTTTCATTCAGAAACAATGAATTACGATGTCATGGCTGATGATGTATGGCAACTTATCGATCATCTTCAATTAGATAAGGTTATCTTAATTGGTCATTCAATGGGTGGAAAAACAGCCATGAAAATGACCGCTCTTCAACCACAGCGCGTAGAAAAATTGGTCGTCATTGATATTGCCCCAGTCGCAAATAGCAGTGCTGGACATGATGATGTGTTCCGTGGTTTGTTTGCTGTGAAAAAAGCGCAGCCACAAACTCGTCAACAAGCTAAGCCTATTTTAGAAACTGAAATTGCCGATCCGAGTGTGGTGCAATTTATGTTGAAATCTTTTGAGCCTACTTCAAGTGAATATTTTCGTTTCAATTTGACCGCACTCTTTGAACATTATGCGGCGCTAATGGATTGGCAAGAGGTCTTCGCTAATACGCCTACACTCTTCATCAAGGGTGGACTTTCATCTTATATTAAACCTGAATATACCGAAACCATTCTAAAACAATTCCCGAATGCGACCTCCTTTACCATCAATGGTTGTGGGCACTGGGTTCATGCCGAAAAACCTGATTTTGTGATACGTGCTATTGATAGGTTTCTAAATAAGAATTAATCGTTTTAAATGAGAATTATTCTATTCAAATGAGAATTCATTTATGTTATAGTTCGCACAAATTGTGGGGCTTTGATCCCTCATCTTTTTTTCTACTCACCTAATTTTATTTCAAAAGGAAAGAACAATGGCAGTTGTCGGTTTATTTTACGGTAGTGACACAGGTAATACAGAAAACATTGCAAAAATGATTCAAAAGCAATTAGGCAACGAACTCGTTGATATTCGTGACATTGCAAAAAGCTCTAAAGAAGATATCGAAGGTTATGATTTTTTACTTTTCGGTATTCCAACTTGGTATTACGGTGAAGCACAAGCTGACTGGGATGATTTTTTCCCAACCTTAGAAGAAATTGATTTTACTGACAAATTAGTCGGTATCTTTGGCTGTGGCGATCAAGAAGACTACGCAGATTATTTCTGTGATGCGATCGGTACAGTACGAGATATCGTTGAACCACGCGGTGCGATTATTGTAGGGAACTGGCCAACGGATGGTTATACCTTTGAATCCTCAAAGGCATTATTAGATGATGGAAACTTTATCGGTTTATGTATTGATGAAGATCGTCAACCTGAACTTACTGCAGAACGCGTAGAGAAATGGACAAAACAAATCTACGATGAAATGTGTTTAGCAGAATTAGCTTAACCATCTCTAATTTAGCAAATTTAAGGGAACATTATGTCTGAAGAAAACATCAAATTACTCAAAAAAGCAGGATTAAAAATTACTGAACCTCGGCTCACTATCCTTGCATTAATGCAAGAGCATAAACATGAACATTTCTCAGCTGAAGAAGTATATAAAATCTTGTTAGAGCAAGGCAGTGATATTGGCCTTGCAACTGTATATCGCGTGCTTAACCAATTTGATGAAGCGCATATCTTGATTCGCCATAATTTTGAAGGCAACAAATCTGTTTTTGAGCTTGCACCAACAGAGCACCACGATCACATTATCTGTGAAGATTGTGGCAAAGTATTTGAGTTTACTGATAACATTATTGAACAACGTCAAAAAGAAATCAGTGAACAACATGGCATCAAATTAAAAGCACACAGTTTATATCTCTACGGCAAATGTAGCGATATCAACAAATGTGAAGAGAAAAAATAATTCTTGCGAAAAAACAAAAACCTTAGGCTAAAACCTAAGGTTTTTTATTATTTCGATTAAAAGTGCGGTCAAAATCGACCGCACTTTTGTACATTAAGCCGCTGATTTAATAATCACTTTTGAGTCATCCCAGAAATCTACCGGTGCATTTACCACCGGCTTAATAATGCCGGTACGAATAGTGAAATCACCAAAGCCTTCGTTTGCATGACGCTCATTTGCCCAGCGGCCAATCAGAGTATCAAGTTCACTGATAATTTCCGGAATCGTGATATTTTCTTTATAAAGACGTGGAATACGCACACCTTCACGATCCCCACCGATATGCAAATTGTAACGACCAATTGCTTTGCCCACCAAGCCGATTTCCGCCAACATTGCGCGGCCACATCCATTTGGGCAACCGGTAATACGTGTAACAATATAATCATCAGCCACTTGATGTTTCGCCATCACTTTATCCAGTTCATCAATAAAGCTTGGAAGAATTCGCTCTGATTCTGCCATCGCTAGTGGACAGGTTGGAAAAGAAACGCAGGACATTGAGTTTTCACGTAATTTACTCACATCATCACGAATCAAACCGTAATCACGGGCAATTTGCTCAATTTGTGCTTTATCCTCTTCCGCTACATTTGCCACGATCAGATTTTGGTTGGCGGTGATACGAAAATCGCCCTTATGAATTTTGGCAATTTCCAACACGCCACTCAGTAATTTTTTCTCATCATTATCCACCAAGCGACCGCTTTCGATAAACAGGGTCAAATGCCAGTTGTTATCAATGCCTTTTACCCAACCGATACGATCGCCGCGTTCAGTAAATTTAAACGGACGAATCGGTTCAAATGGAATACCCATACGACGTTCGACTTCGGCGCGGAAATTATCTAACCCCATGTTTTGAATGGTATAACGACTACGTGCATTTTTACGATCGCTACGGTTACCAAAATCCCGTTGGGTTGTCACCACCGCTTCCGCTGCTTTTAAGGTGTATTCCAACGGCACATAACCCAGTTCAAGGGAAATATGCGGATAGGTTTTGGTGTTGCCATGTTCAAGGGATAAGCCACCGCCAGCCAAAACATTAAAGCCAACCAAATTCCCCTTCTCATCTGCAATGGCGACAAAATCTAAGTCATTCCCGTAACAATCCACATCATTAAGTGGTGGAATCACCACGGCTGTTTTAAATTTACGTGGCAAATAAGTTTTACCGAGAATCGGTTCTTCCTGTAAAAAATCATCGCTACTTTGGACTTTCTTACCATCAATCCATACATCTAAATAACCTCGTGTACGTGGTAACAGATGTTCTGAAATTTTCTTCGCATATTCATATGCCTGCTGATGCAGTTTCGATTCAATTGGGTTCGAGGTACACAACACATTACGGTTCATATCTGAAGCCGTTGCAATGGAGTCTAATCCCAAACTATGCAATAAACGATGCATAGTTTGTAATTGGCTTTTCGGCACTCCGTGATATTGGAAAGTTTGACGATTGGTCAAACGAATCGAACGATAATAGCTGTGTTCACGGGCGAATTTATCCAATTCAATCCATTGGAATGGTTTGATAATCCCACCCGGTAAACGGCAGCGTAGCAGCATAAATTTCAACGGTTCGAGTTTTTCCTCTGCACGTTCGGCACGAATATCACGATCGTCTTGTTCATACATACCGTGGAAACGGATTAATTGAAAGTTATCCCCACGGAAACCACCGGTTAAGGAATCCTCTAAATCATCTAAAATGGTACCGCGTAAAAAGTTACTGTCAGTTTTTAAGCGTTCATTGTCAGAAAGCGGTTTTTCTTGCCATTCCAAGCCTTTTTGTTTGTTTTGCTCTGTCATTTTTTCACCCCACAAATCTAGTACACATCGCGTTGATAACGTTTTTCTTCACGCAGTTCATTTAAATAATCTTCTGCTTCATCCGGACTTAAATTGCCTTCTTTAGCAATGACTTCGAGTAATGCTTGCTCCACATCTTTTGCCATTTTGGCTGCATCACCACAGACATAAAAATAAGCGCCTTCTTGTAACCATTGCCAAAGTGCGGTCGAATTTTCACGAATTTTATCTTGCACATAGATCTTCTTCTCTTGATCACGTGACCAAGCAAAATCGTATTTATGCAAGAAGCCCTCTTTGGCAAATTGTTGCCATTCGGTTTGATAAAGGAAATCGCTGGCAAAATGCGGATTACCAAAAATCAGCCAGTTTTTACCACTCGCCTCATCGGCTACGCGTTGCTGCATAAAGGCACGGAATGGTGCTACGCCGGTACCGGAACCCACCATAATAATTGGCTTAGTCGTGTCATTTGGCAGACGGAAATTATCGTTATGCTCTACAAATACACGCACAGCGCCATCTTCTTCTACGCGATCCGCTAAAAAGCTTGAGGCTGCGCCACTACGTGCTCGACCTTCATGTTCAAAACGTACCACGCCAACGGTTAGATGCACTTCTTCCCCAACCTCTGCTGGAGAAGATGAAATGGAATACAAACGAGGCGTTAAAGGACGCAATAATGAAACCAGTTGTTCAGCGGTTAATTTTGCAGGAAATTTATGTAACACATCCACAATCGGTGTACGTTGAACCAATTCTTGCAATGCTTGATTATCCGCAACCAAATCGTTTAACTGTTCGTTATAAGCCAAAGCTGCATAGTCTTTCACAAAAGCAGGTGTGTTTTGAGTCAGCTCTAAATGCGATAAAAGTGCGGTCGAAATAGTTTGCGCTTTTCCCTCAATTGTCACTTCTGTAGTAGGATCAATCTGCGCGAGCGATAAAATTTCATCGACTAACTTAGGATCATTGTCAAACCATACACCGAGTGCATCCCCCGCTTGGTAATGAAGATCCGAACCTGCTAAATCAAATTCTAAATGACGCACATCTTTATCCGACTGACGACCGGTAATTTTCTGGTTAGTGATTAACGTTGCAGGAAATGGATTGGCTTTATTATATTGGCTTTCCTTGGCTACCGGTGCGGTTGTAGCTGTAGCAATACTTTGCACAACCGGTGAAGCCTGCGCAGCCTTTTCTTTTACGATAGCCACAATATCTCGGATCCATTGTTCCGCGGTTGCACTGTAATCTAAATCTGCATCCACTCGCTCAAATAAACGCGTCGCGCCTAATTCAGCAAAACGCTGATCAAAATCCTTGCCTGCTTGGCAGAAATTTGGATAAGAACTATCCCCTAATCCCAACACAGCAAATTGCAGTTCGGTGAGTTTTGGTGCTTTTTTACCGTTTAATAACTTATGTAATACCACGCCTTCTTCTGGTGGCTCGCCTTCACCTTGCGTGGAAGTCACTAAGAGCAGGTATTTTTCATCTGCTATGGTTTTCGCTTTGTAATCTTTTAAAGGGACACGTTTCACGGCAATACCGGCTTCAGTAAGCTCTGCAGCAACTTTATCCGCAACCGATTTGGCACTGCCGGTTTGTGATCCTGAAAGCACTGTAATTGAAAAAGGTTCTGCCGAAAGTGCGGTCAAATTTGCTGCCAAATGTTGCCCTGCGACCTGTTGTTCTACACCGGAAGCTTGCGACCATGCATAACCCGAAAGCCATGCCAATTGAAGGGGCGTTAGTGTTGGTAAGAGATTCAGTATTTCTGTTGGTAATGGATTGTTGTGTTGCATAAGTTTCCCCACAAGAAAATGAGTAATATCAGTAAATTCACATATTAAAGAAAGCGCGAGTTAGAGAATCATACCGGCTGCTACTGTGTTATAAGTTGCTTCATCAACTAAAATAAAGGCACCACCAGCGATATTTTCTTCATAAGTTGTGGCAACAATCGGTTTCTGTAAACTTAAATGCACTAGAGCAATATCATTCATCTTTAAGGCTGTAGCACCATTTTCTTGTTTGAGTGTATGAACGTTTAACACGCTTTCAATTTCACTGATTTTGGCAAATACGGTTTGCGTACCGTGTTTAAGTAAATATTTACGGGCAGTATTTAGTGGGCGTTCATCAAACCAACAAATTGTGGCTTCAAGTTGCTTTTGTGGTGTAAGTGGTGAACTTTCATCTACAAATAAATCACCACGGGAAATATCAATATCGCGATCTAAACGTAAGGTAATCACTTCCCCGGCCACTGCCTGTGTCACTTCACCTTTTGGTGTAATAATCTCGGTCACTTTAGCGGTTAATCCATTCGGTTCAATTCGAATAGCCTGTCCCAGTTGCACGGAACCGCGCTCAATTCGCCCTTGATAACCGCGGAAATCATCGGCTTTATCCGCATCCTGACGCACCACTAATTGCACCGGAAAATAGAGATCAGCATTGGAATGACCCACCTCATCCACACTCGGTAAATTTTCTAAAATGGTGAGTAAAGGTTCGCCTTGATACCAAGAGGTGCTTTCACTTGCATATACTAGGTTATCGCCAAGCAATGCAGATACCGGCACAAAATGCACATCTTTTAATCCAAGTTGTGCCGCCAATTGACGATACGCCTCTACTATGGCATTGAATTTTTCTTCGCTGTAATCCAATAAATCCATTTTGTTCACCGCCACTAAAATGTGTGGACAATTTAATTGACGTAAAATCGCTGAATGGCGTTTAGTTTGTGGTAAGAGTTGTAACGGTTTCTCATTAAAATTCAGCTGAGAAGCATCGATTAAGACGATTGCAGCAGATGCCGTGCTTGCCCCTGTCACCATGTTACGTGTGTATTGCTCATGTCCTGGGGTGTCGGCAATGATGAATTTACGTTTTGCCGTAGAGAAATAGCGATACGCTACATCAATGGTAATGCCCTGCTCACGTTCTGCTTCCAAACCATCTGTCAAAATAGAAAAATCAATGGCTTCTTTATTACCTTTCTCTTTTCCTGCGTTAAGGGTTTTGATTTGGTCGGTCAATAACGCTTTGCTATCGTAAAGTAAACGGCCGATTAAGGTACTTTTCCCGTCATCTACACTACCGGCAGTAATAAAACGAAGTGGAGTTGAATGTTGTGTCATATTTCTTCCTTATATTCTGTTAATTATTCTTTTGTATTTCATTATCTTTGAATAATGCCCCATATAAATCGCCTGAACGACTTTCAATTTTTAGAAAAATTTGTACTGTTTGAGCGTAGCGAGTTTACAAATTTTTCGTTAAGAAAATTGAAACAAAGTGAAGAGGAGCGATTTAATTGGAGTGTGTTCTTTGCTACTTTCTTGCACAAGCAAGAAAGTAGAAATACTAAAAATACCCTTCTTTTTTCCGTTTCTCCATGGCGGCTTCGCTGGCTTGGTCGTCTAGACGAGTGGCACTGCGTTCGGAAATGTCAGCAATAGCGGTTTCTTCAATGATTTCTAATGGTGTTGATGCAGTGCTCGCTACCGGACAAGTACAGCTAATATCACCCACAGTACGGAAACGAACATCCAATACTTCGCTGACTTCATTCGGCAATTTAGGGGTTAATGGTGTCACTGGCACTAATAAACCTTTTCGACGTACAACTTCGCGTTTATGGCTGTAATAGATCGGAGGCAATTCCAAATTCTCACGAGCGATATATTGCCAAATGTCTAATTCCGTCCAGTTGGAAATCGGAAACACTCGCATATTTTCGCCTTTATGCAATTTAGCATTGTATAGAGACCATAATTCTGGACGTTGTGCCTTAGGATCCCATTGGCCGAACTCATCACGGAACGAGAAAATTCGTTCTTTAGCACGAGCTTTTTCCTCATCACGGCGTGCACCGCCCATCAAAGCATCAAATCCATTCTCTGCAATGGTTTCTAATAAAGTGACCGCCTGTGCCGCATTACGCGAATCCGTTTCTTTGCGTAATACCACCGTGCCTTTGGCAATGGAATCTTCCACATGCCCAACGACTAAGCGTGCGTTAAGTTTTGCCACTTGTTCATCTCGAAATTGGATCACTTCTGGATAGTTATGTCCGGTATCAATATGTACCAAGGGAAACGGTAAATGTACCGGACGATCACCTAACTGGAATGCTTTACGGGCTAATGCCAGCAATACCACCGAATCCTTCCCACCGGAAAAAAGCAACGCCGGGTTTTCACATTCCGCAACGACTTCACGAATAATATGAATCGACTCAGCCTCGAGCCAGTCTAGATGTTGGTTATTGAGTTCAGTTTTTGTCATGTTTTGCTTCCTATATTTTTCTACTTATGTAATCCACATTCCTTACTATCTTTACTCTCCCACCACCAGCGACCAGCGCGAATATCTTCGCCCTGTTTAACTTGGCGGGTACAAGGTTCACAGCCAATACTTGGAAAACCTTGATGGTAAAGGTCGTTATAAGGCACATTGTTCGCTAAGATATAAGCCCACACATCTGTTTCTGACCAATCAAAAATAGGATTGTATTTATCAATACCACGAGACTGATCTTGCTCAGCAAAAGGGAGCGCAGTACGTGTGGCCGATTGTTCTCGACGCTGTCCGGTCAGCCACGCATCTGCGCCTTGAATCGCGCGATTTAACGGTTCGATTTTACGGATATGGCAACACTCGCGACGTAATTCCACGCTTTCATAAAAAGCAAATTTCCCTTTTTCTTCCTCGTAGCGAGTCACTTCATCAGCAATCGGCTGAAAGCGTTCTATTTGAAGATGTGGATAGACTTTCTCAAGGTTATCTAATAAATTTAACGTATCTTGATGAAGTAAACCGGTATCTAAAGTAAAAATACCAATATCTAAGTTTTCACGCGCAATGACATCGGTAATGACCATATCTTCTACAGCTAGACTGCTGGCAAAGCGTGCATCATGATGGTTATCAGCTATTTGATGTAAACGTTGCTTCAATGTGGCTGTTTTTTCTGCTAAACGATCTTGTACATCAAGGCTAACAAGTGGAATTTGCCAAAAAGTCGGTTTAAATAAACTCATCATCCACTCCTTACGCCACTTGACTGATGGTTAAACTTTCTAAGGTAAAGTGCGGTTGTTTTTCTTCGCCAAACCACGCTAATTGTTCGTGTAATTTCACCACTTCTCCCACCACAATTAAGGCGGGGGTCTCTGCTTTTTCCGCTAATTCAGCTAAATTTGCAAGTGTGCCAATCGCTGTTTTTTGAGTAAGTTGAGTGCCTTGACTAATAATCGCAACAGGCGTATTCGCATCGCGACCATATTGTTGTAAACGTTCAGCAATGACTTGCGCTTTTAACGTCCCCATATAAATAACTAAGGTTTGATGACTTCTTGCTAAGGTTTGCCATTCAATATCAGAGGCATCGGCTTTACGATGGCCGGTCACAAAAATAGCACTTTGTGCATAATCACGGTGAGTTAATGGAATGCCGGCATAGGCTGTTGCGCCAATACCCGCTGTAATACCGGGTACAACCGAAAATGGAATTTGATGTTGAGCTAATACTTCTAATTCTTCGCCACCGCGTCCAAAAACGAAAGGATCGCCGCCTTTTAAGCGCACTACTCTCTTGCCTTGTTGGGCAAGGGTTAATAACAATTGGTTGGTTTCATCTTGTGCGACAGAACGACCATTGGCACGTTTCCCCACAAAAATACGTTCTGCATCACGGCGAATCAAAGAAAGAATCTCATCAGAAACCAAGGCATCGTAAAGCACCACATCAGCTTGTTGAATTTCCTGTAAACCGTTAAGAGTTAGTAAGCCAGCATCTCCAGGACCGGCACCGACTAAAGAGACAAAACCACCTTGATAGTTATTTTCTAGCTGTTCAGCTAATTCTTGTTCAGCTTGCGCTTCCTGTTGATTTTTTATGAGATTGACAAAACGTCCACTAAACATTTTTTCCCAAAAACGGCGACGTTCGGTGACCGATGCCAATTTTGCTTTTACTTGATCACGCCATTTACCAGAAATCTCAGCGATTTTGCCTAAATGTTGTGGCAATAATGCCTCCAGTTTCTCACGTAATAAACGGGCTAATACCGGCGCCTTTCCACCACTCGAAATCGCGATTTGGATCGGATTACGATCAATAATAGAAGGGAAGATAAAGCTACAATGAGGTTGATCATCCACCACATTGACTAATTTATGTTGGCTTTCGGCTAAATGGAAAATACGGTGATTTAATACCTCATCATTTGTTGCCGCGATCACTAACATCACCGTTCTCATTTGTTCGGCATTAAATTCTTTGGCAATCCATAGCACTTTATTTTGACGTTCAAGTTCGCTTAATTCCTCATTTAATTGGCGAGCAACAATACGGACTTGCGCATTCGCTTTGAGCAACAACCCGACCTTACGAGCAGCCACAGAACCACCGCCGACAACAAGTACCGGGCGACCGGTTAAATCAGCAAAAAGTGGAAAATAATTCATGGGTATCACTCCTATTTATTCACTTTATCAGCACGTTGTGCACTGATATATAGACGATCAAATAAGCCGTTATCGACAAAATGTTGAGTATTAATCGCATCCCACGAACCAAAACGTTGGTTCACATCAAATTGATTCACTTCTGGAAAAACTGCGGTCGTTTTAGCAATAATTTTTTTATCTGTCGGCCGAAAATAATTTTTTGCGGCAAGTTCTTGTGCTGGGGTTGACCATAAATAGCTCAAATAATCATGGGAAAGTTGATGCAAACCATCTGCCTGGGTATTTTTATTCACTTCCGCTACATAAATTGGTGTGTATGCGGTAATGCTGGGATATACCACTTCAAAACTATTTTCACCTAACGTTTTAGCCGCAAGTGCGGCTTCATTTTCCGGAGCAATCAATACATCACCGATATTCCGTTGGGTGAAGGAAATACTGGCACTACGCGCCCCTGCCTCTAAAACAGGTACATTTTTAAGTAAACGCCGCATAAAATCCTGTGGTTGCTGACTATGTTGTTCGGCATAAGCTAAGGCAGATAAATAAGCAAAGCGCCCGTTCGCGGAGGTTTTAGGATTAGCAAACACCACTTTCACATCATCCCGTACCAAATCCGACCAATCTTGGATATGTTTTGGATTGCCCTTTTTGACTAAAAGAACCATCACTGAACCAAAAGGAACGGCACCATTCGGTAATACCTGCTGCCAATCAGCATTTACTAAGCCTTTTTTGACTAAAGCTTCGATATCATTACTTTGTGTCAATGTCACCACATCTGCAGGCAAGCCATTTAACACGCCGAGCACCTGTTTACTGGCGCCACCATGCGATTGTGAAATCATCACATCTGAGGGAAATTCACGTTGAAACGCGATGTTATATTCCTTATAGAAATCACGAATCACGTCATAGGACACATTCAGTAGCACCGTTTTTTGTTCCGTACTGGTATGCCATAAACAAGCTGCCAAGCCGAAAGAAAGCACTGAAAATAAAGCGATTTTTTTCATTTTTACTCTCCTCCGTTATTACCCTCAATTTCGTGTGGCTAAATTTATATCGCAAAATGTTAAGTACAAAAAATAACGAAAAAGCATTTTATAGAACAAAATGAAATATAAAACATAAAACCAAACGTTTTCTTATTTCTCTTTGGAATATTAAATAAATTTCCGTTCTTTGCCATTATGGAAAAGAGCGGTTATTTTTTTGAACATTTCAAAACGCTTACAAAGTTTAGGTATTTATCTGTTGTGAAGGTGGGATAATGAAAACCGTATTACCAGGATTTAAACGAAGTATGTTAATTACATTAGCCTGGCTCGGCTCAATGGTATTGTTGCCATTAACATTACTTGTGCTCACTGCCTGGCAGTTAAAATGGGCTGATATCGTTCAAATCATCACGAGTGAACGAGTGATCTCATCCTTAACGCTATCCTTTGAAATGGCAGCAATCGCGACGTTAATTAATATCGTTTTTGGCTTTTTATTGGCATGGGTTTTAGTGCGTTATGACTTTCCAGGTAAGAATCTCGTCAATGCGTTGGTAGATTTACCTTTTGCTTTACCCACTGCCGTTGCCGGTATCGCACTTGCCTCGCTTTATGCTCCGACTGGACTGATTGGGCAATGGCTAAGCCATTTAGAGATTCAACTCGCTTATACTCCAAGTGGTATTGCGATTGCGCTGATTTTTGTCAGCTTGCCTTTTACCGTTCGAGCGATCCAACCCGTATTAGCAAATCTCGATCCTAGCTATGAAGAAGCGGCTCAAATTTTAGGTGCATCCAGATTAACAACATTGCGAAAAGTCATTATCCCAGCGGTATTGCCAGCATTAATAGGCGGTGCAGGTATGGGATTTGCACGATCGCTTGGTGAATATGGCTCAGTCATTTTTATTGCGGGTAATGTGCCACTCGTCTCAGAAATTGCACCATTGATTATTATGTCAAAACTTGATTTGTATGACGTGCAAGGCGCATCTGTGGTTGCATTATTAATGCTTGCCATTTCATTTCTGTTGATTTTATTCATTAACTTAGCGCAATGGTCTGTTGCCAAACGCATTAGTCCAATTCGATAAGAGGTATTTATGAAAACCCAATCGTGGCAAAAATGGATCTTAATTCTGACCGCACTCAGTTTTTTTACGATCATCTTATTGCTCCCATTATTTACCGTATTCTATTCAGCCCTTGAACAAGGAATTGGTCTATTTTTCGCTGCATTAAAAGAACCGGAAGCCTTAGCGGCTATTTGGCTTACGATCAAAGTCTCTTTAATTGTATTACCTATTAACATTTTTATCGGTGTGATTATGGCTTGGGCTATTGCTTATTTTGACTTTAAGGGGAAAAGCTTATTAACCGCACTACTCGACCTCCCCTTTTCCATTTCACCAGTGGTTGTAGGATTAATGTTCTTACTGTTGTTTGGGTTAGATGGACTTTGGGGCGCATGGCTTGCTGAACACCATATTCGTTTTATGTTTGCAACACCAAGCATTGTTATCGTGACCTTATTCGTCACCTTTCCACTTATTGCAAAATCATTAATTCCAACCATGTCAGCCCAAGGCACAAGTGAGGAACAAGCTGCGTTAATCTTAGGTGCATCCACTTGGCAACTTTTCTGGCACGTAACGCTACCAAAAATAAAATGGGCATTAATTTATGGGGTGATTTTAAGTAACGCTCGTGCAATGGGTGAATTCGGTGCTGTCAGTGTTGTATCTGGGCATATTCGCGGTTTGACTAATACAATCCCGCTTTATGTAGAAATCAGTTACAACGAATATCAATTTATTGCCGCATTTGCTTGCGCCAGTTTATTGGCATTAATCGCAGTGGGAACACTGGGATTGCAAAACGTAGTGAGATATGTGGAAAAGAAAAAAATCCAATAATAACAACAGGAACACAATACATGACAATCAAAATCCAGCAACTAAACAAACACTTTGGACAGTTTCATGCGTTGAAAGATATCAATCTCAGCTTTCCGGAAAATCAGCTAACCGCCTTGCTTGGACCAAGTGGTTGTGGAAAAACAACGCTATTACGGATCATTGCCGGATTAGAATTTGCTGATAATGGACACATTTGGTTTGGTGAAAAAGAGGTGACTCAACTTTCTGCTGCTGAACGAGGTGTTGGCTTTGTGTTTCAGCATTATGCACTATTTCAAAATATGACCGTCTTTGACAATGTCGCTTTTGGCTTAACAGTGAAAACTCGTAGAGAACGTCCCTCTGCAGAAGAAATTCGTGAAAAAGTCACCGCACTTTTAAAGCTAGTAAAACTTGAATGGCTAGCCGATCGCTACCCTAATCAACTTTCTGGTGGACAAAAACAACGTATAGCCTTGGCTCGCTCCCTTGCTGTTCAACCGAAAGTCTTACTACTTGATGAACCCTTTGGTGCATTGGATGCCCAAGTTCGTAAAGAATTACGCCGTTGGCTGCGAGAATTGCAACATGAACTCAATGTGACCAGTATTTTCGTTACCCATGATCAAGATGAAGCATTAGATATGTCTGATCGCATTGTGGTGATGAATAAAGGTCAAGTGGAGCAAATTGATGAGCCTAGCCAAATCTATCATGCACCACAAACCCCTTTCGTCACGCAATTTGTGGGGGATGTTAATGTGTTCCACGGACACATTGATCAAGGCAATTTAGTCATTGGTGAATTTGCTCATAATTTACAAACATATAGCAATGCGACTCATGCAGTCAATAACCAATCTGCAACGGCTTATATTCGCCCTTACGAACTGACGCTTTCGCGTGAATCTCATAATGCCTTAGCGAGTGGTACAATTCGTCATATTAATGCTATTGGTTTTATCGTGAGAATTGAAGTAGAAAGTTCGCAAACGGAACAACCGATTGAGGTGATTCTTACCAAAGAAAACTATCTCAATGCGCAGTATAAAATAGGTGATCACGTTTATCTCGTGCCGGATAAATTAAATCTATTTCAAGAAATGAATATTTAGAAAAGTAAAAGCGCGGTCAAAATCTACCGCACTTTTTCCAATTTAAAAGAGAAAATTATTTTTTACCTAATTGTGGTAAAACGGAATCTTTCCCTGCTGTTAAGAGACCTACTTGAGAGTAGATACTTAATTTTCCGCGCGTATCCGCTACGTCTAAGTTACGCATGGTTAATTGACCAATACGATCGATTGGATCAAATGGTGCATTTTCCACTTTTTCCATACTTAAACGTTCTGCTGCATAAGTTAAGTTTGGTGATTCAGTATTTAAGATTGAGTAGTCATTACCACGACGAAGTTCTAATGTCACTTCACCTGTAATCGCACGAGCGACCCAACGTTGTGCTGTTTCACGTAACATCAATGCTTGTGGATCAAACCAACGACCTTGATATAATAAACGACCTAAACGTAAACCATTGATACGATATTGTTCAATGGTATCTTCATTGTGAATACCGGTGACTAAACGCTCATAAACAATGTGGAATAATGCCATTCCCGGTGCTTCATAAATACCACGTGATTTTGCTTCAATAATACGGTTTTCAATTTGGTCTGACATGCCTAAACCATGACGACCACCAATACGATTTGCTTCTAAGAAAAGCTCTACTACGTTGTCAAATGTTTTACCATTTAAGGCAACTGGCACACCTTCTTCAAAACGAACAGTCACCACTTCTGGTTTCACTTGAACATTTTCATCCCAGAATGCTACGCCCATAATTGGTTTCACAATTTTAATGCCTGTGCTTAACTCTTCTAAGTCTTTCGCTTCATGTGTCGCACCTAACATATTAGAGTCAGTTGAATACGCTTTTTCTACTGACATTTTGTAGTCAAAACCATTTTCGATTAAGAATTTTGACATTTCAAAACGACCACCTAACTCATCGATGAATTGTTGATCTAACCATGGTTTGTAAATTTTTAAATTTGGGTTGGTTAATAAACCATAACGATAAAAACGCTCAATATCATTACCTTTAAAAGTTGAACCATCTCCCCAGATATTCACATCATCTTCTTTCATTGCTGCAACAAGCATCGTACCTGTTACCGCACGACCAAGTGGTGTGGTGTTGAAATAGGTTGCTCCACCAGTCGAAATATGGAATGCACCACATTGAATAGCCGCGATCCCTTCATGGGCTAACTGCGCACGACAATCCACTAAACGCGCATTTTCCGCACCATATTCCATCGCTTTTTTCGGAATTGCATTGTAATCATCTTCATCTGGTTGACCTAAGTTTGCTGTATAAGCATAAGGTACTGCACCTTTTTGACGCATCCAAAGTAATGCCGCACTGGTATCGAGCCCGCCTGAAAAAGCGATACCAACTTTTTGACCTTTAGGTAAATGTTGCAGAATCGTATTTGACATATTTTATTTCCTTCATTGTGGTTATGGTGAGTGAGTCTTTAAAAAGTGCGGTCAAAAATCACTGCGCTTTTCTAACATATCATCGGGATTTGGATAACAATAAGCGAAGCCTAAATCTCGACAAATTTTATCTGCCATAATGATTCGTTTCAGATCCGAATCACTACAATCGAATTGTGGTATGGATAAATCATAAAATACCGCTGCTTTTGTGTAATATTCTGCTCGAGTAGGATGAATTGGCGCGCAAAGATGGTAAGTTCGCAATCCATTTGGATTCATGAGTAAGGCGCTAATAGCTTGAATGCAATCCTCTAGATGCACCAAATTAACAGGTGAATTACCCTGTTTTAAATTGCGTTTTCCTGCTAAGAATTTAACCGGATGGCGTTGTTTACCAATTAATCCTGCAAGTCGAAGAATATCGCAATGCGATATTCCTGATTGGAACAAGCACTTCTCAGCTTTTATCAGGGTTTTTCCAATTTCTGTTTCAGCTGAAAGTGGAGAACTTTCATCAAATTGCCCCGAAATATCAGGAAAAACAGAAGTTGAACTGGTAAAAATCAAGTGCTGTACACCTTGTTTCTTTGCTTGATTAGCTAAAAAAGCAAGATGTTGACAATACTGTTGAGAAGAAAAACGGCTAGGTGGTAAGGTGATAATGAGAGCATCTACATTAAAAAGAGTGCAATTATGGTCTGGTAAATGCTTCATTTCATCAGAAAGAGAAAAAGGATAAGTTTCAATACCTAGCTGATGCAATTTTTGAGCATCCTCAGGGGATTGTTTTGATCCTTTTACACACCAACCAAGCTCTTTTAAGTGCAGCGCCAGCGGTAAGCCTAACCAACCTAAACCAACTATTGCAACAGATTTCATACTCTTTTATTCACAATATTTTATCCATAAAAATCCCTGCCATTCTAAAGCATAGCAGGGAGTTTGTTAATGTTATTTTGTTAATAAATCCAACGCCTCTTGATATTTAGCAACTGTTTTTTCAATCACTTCTTTTGGTACTTTAGGCGCTGGCGGTTGTTTATTCCAACCACTTTGCTCTAACCAATCTCGTACAAATTGCTTATCAAATGAGGGCGGATTTGTGCCTTCTTTATAAGTATCAACTGACCAAAAACGACTAGAATCAGGTGTTAATACCTCATCCATTAAAGTGAGCGTACCATTTTCATCTAAACCAAATTCAAATTTAGTATCACAAATAATAATACCTTTAGTCAGCGCATATTTGGCAGCCTCAGTATAAAGCGCTATCGCTTTTTCTCTCACTTTTGCCGCCAATTCTACTCCAATAGCTTTTTCACATTCTTCATAGCTAATATTGATATCGTGATTACCCACTTCTTCTTTACTTGATGGTGTGAAAATCGGCTCTGGTAATTTACTTGCCTCAACTAATCCTTCTGGTAATTTCAAACCACAAATGGTGCCCGTTTGCTTATAATCTTTTAGCCCGCTACCTGTTAAATAACCACGCACGATAGACTCAATTTTAATTGGTTTCAAACGCTTACATACCACTGCACGATCTTTCACTAAATCAGCTTCTTCTTTTGGTAACACATCATAAACTGAATCGTCTGTAAAATGATTCGGCATAATATGCGCTAACTTATTGAACCAAAAATTGGAAATTTGAGTCAGGATTTCACCTTTGCGTGGGATAGGATCATCTAAAATTACATCAAATGCAGACAAACGGTCACTGGCTACCATTAACATTCGTTTATCATCGATCTCATAAAGATCACGCACTTTTCCCGAATAGATTTTTTTTAGACTAAGTTGTGTCATTGCTTGCACCTTTAATTATAAGAATAAAAAATCGGTGGATATTGTACCGCACTTTTTGCGCAAACGTTTGCTTTTTTTTTGTAAAAATAAAAGCGAATAAAAAACAGGCTTTAAAGCCTGTTTTTTTGTATATCACTGGTCGTCTTATCGCCAAATTGCCCCTTTGGTTTTGGCTCCTCGAGTATTGATATTTGTTTTGATTGCACCTTTTAAATTGGCACCAGTAAGATCTGCACCTGCTAAGTTCGAATTAGTCAAATTAGCGCCTTTTAAGTTAGCTTTATGAAAGTTAGCCCCACTTAAATTTGTATTTGTGAAATCAGCCCCTTGTAAATTTGCATTGCTGAAGTTTGCATTAGCAAGATCTGAATTGGTAAATGATTGCCCTGCTAAATCTTGACCTGAGAAATCTTGTCCACCTAAAGCGGCATTAACTTTATCTGAAGATGAACTGCCACTAGAGATATATGTTGTTTCACCATTGTGAGTAATAACGATGCCATTTACGACCGCACTTTTTTTGCCCGAGATAGTTTGTACTGATTCTCCACCATCTGTTGCGCTATTAACAATTCTACCATTTACTGTAACTGATTGATTATTATCAGTTTGAGCATAGCTTGATAATGCTGCAAAACCAAATAATGTGATAGCTAATTTTGAATAAACGTGTTTCATGTTTACCTTCCTTCATGTTTACTTTAAATAAATTAACGACTTGGTTCCAAAGTTAATAACCCTTCTAATGGATCATCTTCCTGTAAGGTTGCTATAGCTTTTGTGGCTTTTTCTGTATCAAAGCCAGCAATATTATTTTCAGTTTTAACTGTATGTGTATGATGTGCATCCTGTTGAACTACGACAGGGCTTGGAAGCATATTTGACATTCTTTGCATCCACATACTATTAATATTGCCGCCCGTTGTTCTTCTTGATAACAAGAGCGGCAATACTTTTTGTGCTTCACTACTGCCCTGCTCTGCAGCTAATTGATATAACCGAATTGCTTCGCCAAAATTCACTGCTACTCCCACACCTTTATGGAAGCGAACCGCCAAGTCGTAGCTCGCTCCAGCATCACCAGCTTGAGAGCGTTCTCTTAATTCCCCAATCACACCAGTATTTGCTGGTGAAGAAACAGTCTTAGGCACTGTTTGAATGGCTGGCTCAGATTGACGATTTGAGATAACGCGCTGATTTTGTCTTGCAGCCGCGCTTCCTAAACTAATCGCTTTTTCATTCCAGCGCTGTGCTAATGCATAATTCCCTTTTTGAAAATGGAAGTTAGCCAAGGCATTAGCAGCGACATAATCTCCCATCACCGCAGCATCATTAACTAATCGTTCAGCCTTTGCATTAAATTGACTTAAACCTTTTTGGTATTTTTCTAATAGACCTTGCAAATATATTGCTCGAGCATATTTTAGCGAAGCAACTTGTGCTAAATATTGATTAGCTCTTGCAAAATCTCTCGGTAAATTACCACTAAATAGCAAATAGGCATTCGCCATTAACGCCTTTGGATTATTTTGCAAGACAAAATGTTCGAATTCATCATAAGCATTTTGATAATCCTTATTACGGTAACTTTCATAAGCAAATGCTAGAGAAAATCCCGTATTTTGCTCTTGCTGAACTGCTGGACTCTTCGGCTCAATCGATTTATTAATCACAATTTGAGCGTAAGAAGCTGGAATTCCTGCCAGTAAGGCATAAACAAATAATTTAGATGTTGAATATTTTTTTGACATATCGACCTCCAGGATTATTTGTTTACTTCACTTGATAACTAACTGTTTTGGTACCTTTTAAATCATCGCCAAAGATTGCTTTTAATTGCTCAGATAAGGCATTCATATCCTTCACTTTAAGCGGATTAAATGCATCACCGAAGTTAGTTTGAAGCTTATTGGCCACACTATAATATGAGGCCATACACATCACACTTTCTTTACCTTTTTCATTTAAACTTAAAGTAAATGCATCAGAACCCGGAATTTTTAGCGAATTATTCTTAGAAGTTATACTCTCTCCTTGAACAGGATTTGGATAAACCTGAGTAATACTTTTCGATGCATCTTGGTAGAAACACGCTAAATAAGTTGAATCTCTATCTACATTAACATCTAACTCTAATGTATCACCACGACGATATGATGATTTATTTAAGTTAATCCCAACATTAATTGGTGCATCTTTATCAGAATTTAGTACTGGATATCCACCACGAGGCTGATCTTCTTTATCATCTGATGGTTCTAGTCCTACTTTTTTAAAGTTACCATTTGCATCTGTTTTTACATAATTTTTCATTAAGCGTTCATAGCTTTCGAAATTAATGAAACCAGAAGGGGTTGCTTTATTATCTTTTTGGAATGCAGATAGTGCCTCACGAAATTCTTTTGAACTCTTACCATCGACTTTACCGCTGTAATAACCTAAGTTTTTCAAGCCAGTTTGGAAGAATTTCACCTTACTACTATCTCCCATTCCACCATACCAATCTAATAATTCACGTTGGAACTCAGGATGAGCTTGATCAAGTGATAAACATTGCCAGTAAGGAACTTTGGTTAATTTACCCACTAATTCTATTGTACCTAAATCAACGAGGGTTCTCATTGAACCACCTAACCCTTGGGAAAGTGCTCTCTCTAAAGAAAACTGAACACCTGTTTTCTTAATTTTAGCTCCAGCATCTAACCCTAGACCTTTACCTGCAGCTACAATTTCATTAGACGAATCAATACCAGGATAAAGCGTACGGGTTAAAAAATCCCCCATATGTAACTCTAGACCCAGTGCGGTTGTCATCAAATCACCTGAAATACCAACTTCACCATCTTCAGCATAAGAAAGTCCTAAGTTATTAGACTTACGTAATACATTTTGATCCACATAAGATACTGCCCCTGAAATATAAAGTTGAGGCGCCGGAATTTGCATACTTCCCGTTGGTAATAAAAGATTTGTTAACGTCTGAACGGTATCTTGCTTTAAAGGATCGATTTCAAAATCAGCGACTTTAAATGCCCCACTGGTTTTTGACATTTGTGATAATGCAGTCATAATCATTTCACTTGCCGCTACGCCTGCTTTCGTTGATGGATCTTTAATTGTTTTCACTGCAATAACAGTTTCACTCACATTACTTTGACGTAATAAATCGTCCATACAGTTTAAACTATCACTAAAACTTGATATTGATCTAACTGGTTCTACTGCAGGGAGGTTATGAGTCGTTGTTGAGCCAATATATGGTCTATCTTCTTTTAGATTTGTAGCAGATAAAGAACACCCAACTAGATTAGAAATCAAAACATAAGAAATAAGAGTTCTAGAAAATTTCATAAGATACCTTAAGTTATTATTAATTATTTACAGACATTAATTACATCGCCTTTAACAACGACAACATTATTATTCTTATTTTTAGGACCATATCGACCAGAACTAGCGCCTTTTTGAGCAGCAACATTTCCAATATTTGTAGAACAATTTTTAGAACGTCCTCCAAAAGAACGGCCACTTGAAGTATTGCTATATTGAGAAACACTATTCTCAGCCTCATCCTCCATCTCTATACCCATGCCTATCCTGGACCATTTTTGAGCCTGAACTTCATGAACTTTTGCTTTATCTAACGGGCCTAACCCTTTTCTTGGTACGAGTTCCCCATTTCCAGCAAAAGCACTAAGAGATAAAAAACATGAAATCCCAAATAGCATCAATATATTAAAAACTTTCATGACTTTGTCCCCAACAGAATTTTAAAATATATAAAAAATTGGTTATTGGATAACCAATAACCAATTTATTTATGACTATTCGCTGCTATTAGAACTTAAGTTTTGTACAGACGTACTTCCACCAACCGCGGTGTTAGCTACTGCACCTTGAATATTAGTGGTTTGTACGTTGTTACCACCAATAGTTACTTTACCGTGGTTAGATGAAATGTTTTGGGTTGCTTTACTACCGCCAACTGCCGTATTAGCTACTGCACCTTGAATATTAGTGGTTTGCGAGTTGTTACCACCAATTTTCACTGCAGCATTAGTAGATAAGGCTAAACTTGCTGCAAGGATTGCTGCTGCACTAATTTTAACTAAGTTTTTCATTGTTTTTCCTCTTTAAAAGAAATTGAGCATTACTATGCTTATTAAAATTAATGATTATTTAATATAATCATGAGTTCTGCGCTAAAAATTACTCATCTTTAACAACAGAACCGATATTCACTTCAGATTTACCACCTGAAGAAGAATTTACAATTGAACCAACACTAACTGATTGATTGTGGTTTCCACCATCATTTACTGATGACCCAATATTAATGCTAGCTTTACCGCTACCAGATGCCTTATTTACTAAGGAGCCATTCACAACAACATTTTGGGTATTATTGCCAACGTTTTTACCAACAGCCGAACCAACATTAATCATTGCTTTACCACTGCCAGAAGAAGAGTTATCTACAGCTCCACTAACAGTCACATTTTGCGTGCTCCCATAAACAAATGTTGATACTGAACACAAACCAAATGCAATAAGCAATAATCGTTTAAAACAAAAAGTTGTTTTATTCATTTTTACCTCAAGATTCCTCAATGAGAAAATATTATTCAATCCATGATTGAAAACTGAAATCGGTATATTCCAGTCGCAATTAAGCTAGCACATCAAAATAGTGCGAACTCATCGTACCAATTATTTATGAACTATAAAAAACAGAACATGTCGCAAATTATTAACTAATAGTTAATAATTTATTTTAATTTTAAATAAAACACTCAGTTAAATAAGATACCTATAAATAGGTGCTACAATTTTTTGAGAATCACTATTACCCTATGAAAGGTTTTAGATATTAATTAATACATATAAATAGAATTAAACAATCATAGTGTTTATAAAACAACCAACGCAAACGCTTGCAAAAGGTTAAAAAATAAGCGATTTAAATTGCTATTTTTGAGCTAACTCATGACAAAATTGCTATTTCCCTAATTTAATTTGAGCTCAATCTGAAAATCAGCGACAATACAGCATTATTTAAAACAGAAGAAACAAGACAAATGAGTTATCCATTAGAAGAAGTGAATAAACGTCGCACATTTGCGATTATTTCCCACCCTGACGCGGGTAAAACCACCATTACCGAAAAAGTATTGCTATACGGCAATGCCATTCAAAAAGCGGGGTCAGTAAAAGGTAAAGGCTCAGCACAGCATGCAAAATCTGACTGGATGGAAATGGAAAAACAACGTGGTATTTCTATCACGACTTCCGTGATGCAATTCCCTTACAATGAATGCTTAGTGAATTTATTAGATACGCCGGGGCATGAGGATTTCTCGGAAGATACTTACCGTACTTTAACGGCCGTGGATAGCTGCTTGATGGTTATTGACTCAGCAAAAGGGGTTGAAGAACGAACCATTAAATTAATGGAAGTGACCCGTTTACGCGATACACCAATTATCACTTTCATGAATAAACTTGACCGTGATATTCGCGATCCGATGGAATTATTAGATGAAGTGGAAAGCGTATTAAAAATCCATTGTGCCCCGATTACTTGGCCGATTGGTTGCGGTAAATTGTTTAAAGGGGTTTATCATTTATATAAAGATGAAACCTATCTTTATCAAAGTGGCCAAGGCTCGACTATTCAAGAAGTACGTATTGTGAAAGGCTTAAGTAGCCCTGAATTAGACGCAGCCGTAGGTGATGACTTAGCCCAACAATTGCGTGATGAATTAGAATTAGTAAAAGGTGCAAGCAATGAATTTGATTTGGATTTATTCCTAAGTGGTGAATTAACACCTGTTTTTTTCGGTACAGCATTAGGTAACTTCGGTGTCGATCATTTCTTGGATGGTTTAACCGAATGGGCGCCTGCACCACAAGCTCGCCAAGCAGATACTCGTAAAGTTTCAGCAGAAGAAGAAAAATTCAGCGGTTTCGTGTTTAAAATCCAAGCCAATATGGATCCAAAACACCGCGACCGCGTGGCTTTCCTTCGTGTAGTTTCTGGCAAATATGAAAAAGGCATGAAACTTAAACACGTACGTATTGGTAAAGAAGTGGTTATTTCTGATGCGCTCACCTTTATGGCGGGTGACCGTACCCATGCCGATGAGGCCTATGCTGGTGATATTATCGGCTTGCACAATCACGGTACAATTCAAATTGGTGATACCTTCACACAAGGTGAAGATCTGAAATTTACCGGTATTCCAAACTTTGCCCCTGAATTATTCCGTCGTATTCGTTTGAAAGATCCGCTTAAACAAAAACAATTGTTAAAAGGCTTAGTACAACTTTCTGAAGAAGGTGCTGTGCAAGTATTCCGTCCATTAAGCAATAATGATTTAATTGTTGGCGCAGTCGGTGTGTTACAGTTTGATGTGGTCGTTTCTCGTTTGAAATCAGAATATAACGTTGAAGCCATTTACGAAACTGTCAACGTCGCAACGGCTCGTTGGGTGGAATGTGCAGATAACAAAAAATTTGAAGAGTTCAAACGTAAAAATGAGCAAAACCTTGCATTAGATGGAGGGGATAATCTCACTTATATCGCACCGACTATGGTAAACCTAAACCTTGCACAAGAACGTTATCCTGATGTGACCTTCTTTAAAACAAGGGAACATTAATTCACTATTTTCTATCATTAACAAAAGGAAAAATCATGAAAAAATTGATGCTTATCAGTACAGCAGCATTACTACTTTCAGGCTGTGTAAACACCGAGCTATCAAATGCAGGAAAAGCTTATAATCCACAAACTGATGCACGTATCCGTCTATATGGACAAAATGGTCGCTATACCGAGATGGAAGTAAAACAGGATGGAAAAACAGAAAAAGTAAATGTAGGTGGTGGATTGGGGCAATCCTTCGGCTCAATGCTTTACCTTAAAGGTAATGAATCACTAGGGATGCCAGATAGCGAAGCAAGTAAAAAACCAAGTCAATTCAATAACATTGGTTCAAGTACCTTCTTTAAAGAGTTTGTTATCCCTGCGGGTGCTGAAATCACTCTAAAAAGTGAAATAGTAACCCCAGATAATACTTATACCGATTATGTAAAAGGTATTAAATATACACAACTAGGTTACAGCTGTTCTGGTAAAAAACTCACATTCACGCCTCAGGCAGGAAAAGATTATGAAGCATTACCTGCGGCATCAACAGCTCAATGTAATTTAACTTTAGTAGAATTAAAATAAATCAATATGAAAGGCCACCACAAGGTGGCTTTTCTTTTATATAAAAAATATAACAAAGTGCGGTTAAATTTAATCGCATTTTTTATACAAAAGAAATTGAAAAATAAGATGGCTGGGGTACTAGGATTCGAACCTAGGGATGCCGAGATCAAAACCCGGTGCCTTACCGCTTGGCGATACCCCAACTGAAATTCTTTGATTGGAAATAAAGAAGATTTTATTTAGATAGTATGGCTGGGGTACTAGGATTCGAACCTAGGGATGCCGAGATCAAAACCCGGTGCCTTACCGCTTGGCGATACCCCAACTACTATTTGACTGCAAGCTGATAAATGGTGCGGGACGAGGGACTTGAACCCACACACCTCTCGGCGCCAGAACCTAAATCTGGTGCGTCTACCAATTTCGCCAGTCCCGCAAACTTGGTGGCTACAGCGAGATTCGAACTTGCGACCCCAACATTATGAGTGTTGTGCTCTAACCAACTGAGCTATGTAGCCATCATTTGCTTTACCTTATCGGCTTTGCGGGGCGTATTATCCTGATTTGACCTATTCTCGTCAATCATTTTTTTGCAAAAAACGGATTTTTTGATTTAGTTGATTATAAATAAAACGCTTTTGCTATTTTTTGTTCACATCAAGAACGGAGATCATTCCAACAAAACGCTTCCAATGCAAGGTGTTAAATTGCCCTGGAATGTACCAATTAGATATTGTTCCATCAAGATATAAGGCATCATGACAACCTATTTTCAGCAAACCTTGGCTCAATGTATAAAGATTAGGCTCACCTTTTATCGTCATCAAAAATAGCAATTCGTTCTGCTTCGTCAAACACACTGCATTACGCTTATGATAGCTCTCTAGGCTAGCTCGAAATTGCGGATTCATTTTTCCATGAATAATTAACATCGGGCCTGATTGCAACGCAAAATCTGGTTTGAGTTTACTTTTCTGATACGCGGCGGTTGTTAAAATGTAGGGTTTATTTCCAGCAATGGCGAATACCCCATTAGGCTGCACATGGAAATTACCTTTGCCTGCTTTTGTATTTAACGCATTGAGCTCTTTTCCTTGCTCAATCCATAACCCTGCAGGCACATTATTCATGCTATAAATGCCCGCATTCATGACCATTTTCACGTTATAGCTATCTTCTAAGGCATTTTTGAGACGCGTTAAACTTTGATAATCATTACCTTCAGCATCCTTCCAATGTAGCTGCACTTCTTCAGGTTTAGCTTGGAAAATCCCGTAAGTAATATTGCCATCATTAAAGGTTCGATATTCAGCTAGGGCTGGCACACTCATCAGTAACGATGCGCTACTGAAAAGTGCGGTCAAAAATTTAATCGTTTTTTTCATTTAAAGGATGGGTTAAATGCAAAGCATTGGAAAAGGCATGCAAACCTTCCGCATTACCAGATTTCATCATGGCTTGCATAGTTTGGGTTGGCGCATGAATGAGTTTATTCGTTAATTTATAACTCAATTCTTGCAGAATTTTTTCAGCATTCTCACCTTGTTGAATTTGGTGTAAGGCTTTTTCGAGTAATTCTTGGCGAGTCTTCTCCGCCTCATCACGATAATAACGAATCAAATTAGAGAACTGATGAACCTTCAACCACTCGAAGAAATCCGTGCATTCTTGTGTAATGATGTCTTGTGCTTGCTCTGATGCTTGCTCACGTTGAGAAAGATTGCGTTGGATAATATCTTGCAAATCATCTACAGTGTAATGATACACACTTTCTAATTCCGAGACGTTTTCATCAATATCACGCGGCACCGCAATATCCACCATCAAAGTCGGTTTAAATTGGCGTGCTTTTTCCGCAATTTCAGCCATTGCTTTGGTGATTAAAACATTCGGGCTACCTGTTGAGCTGATAACAATATCCGCTTGATTTAGTGGTGTTTGCAACTCATCGAGAGAATACACTTCTATCGGTGTATTAGATGCTAAGTTTTCCACCAACTGTTCAGCGCGAGATAAAGTGCGGTTAGCAATCATCAATTTTTTTACACCATGGCGTAATAAATGACGGCTTACCAATTCAATGGTTTCCCCTGCCCCTACGAGCAAAATTTGTAATTCACGTAAAGATTCAAAAATTTGACGTGCTAAACTACAAGCTGCATAAGCCACCGATACAGCGCTTTCACCAATATTGGTTTCAGTACGAACACGTTTTGCTGTAGCAAAGGTTTTTTGGAACAAACGAGAAAGCGTGCTTGAAAGCGGAATATTTGCCGCTTGATAATAATCTTCACTGATTTGGAAGGCTTGTTTTACCTGTCCTAAAATTTGTGGCTCGCCCAAAATTAATGAATCCAAACCACAGGCCACGCGCATTAAATGATTCGCTGCTTGTTGATTTTGATGTGTGTAAATACTCTTATTTAATTCATCCACAGAAAGCTGATGAATATTAGCAAACCAATTTGTACAGTTCGTTTGCCATTGCTTACACTCTTGGGGTGAAATTTGACGATGGTGAAGATAAATCTCTGTACGGTTACAGGTAGAAAGAATAACCGCACTTTCTGCCAAATCTTGTTGGTGAATTTGTTGTAAGGCAAGCTGCCGCTTTTCTTCAGAAAAAGCGACTTTCTCACGAACAGCAACAGAAGCTGTTTTATGATTAATGCCAAGAACAAGAAGGGTCATAAAAACCTAATAAAAACAACCGCACTTTTATGAATAGGCGGCTTAAGTAGAAAGTAAAATTTTCGCTATTTTAATGAATTGTTGAGAATTGAGCAAATTTCAAGAGAAAAAACTCAAACAAATAACTAAAACGAGTTAAAACTTATCTTTCGCTAAACGCCATTGTGTAAATTCGTCTAAATTTTTTGCCTGTAAAAACGGATTAATTTGTTTCTCTAATCCAATTGTTGTCGGCAAACTCGGCTTGCCCTCTGCCCGATAACGCTCCACTAAAACACGTTGATTTTCAATCACACTTTTATCCGCCAAGACGGTTTCCGCAAAAGCTAAATTACCCAGCGTATATTCATGAGCCGGACAAACAACTGTTTCATCTGGTAATTGATTAAAACGTTGCATAGATTCAAACATTTGAGCAAAATTTCCCGTAAATACGCGACCACAGCCACCGGAAAATAACGCGTCACCGCAAAATAGATGCCCATCCACCAAATAGCTGACATGCCCTGCCGTATGACCACCGCTTGGCAAAACTTCAATATGATAATGTGCCGTATTAATCACACCGCTATCCACGATATTGGTTGCCCCTTTATTTGCACATTCTGCTGGACCGAAAACAGGCACATTGGGATAATATTGCTTAAACTCCGCGACACCTTGCACATGATCATCGTGATTATGGGTTAATAACACCGCTTCTACGTCTAACTTATTCGATTCTAAATACGGAATTAAACGGGTTATTTCTGGGATATCGATCACAATTACGGGGAAATTTTCTCGTCTATAAAGCCAAATATAGTTATCATTGAGTGCAGGAATAGGAACTAGCATAAATTACCTTATGAAAATAGGATTAACATTGAATTGGAAAGCCAAATGGCATAAACCACTTCTTTCACCTGAAAGTTGGCAAGCGTTACCACAAGGTGAAGCCTATTGTAACGTATTAACACATTATTTTGCCCAATGGACACCAAAAATTTTAGGCTATCAAATTCTGAAAGTCGGTGCATTAAGTGGCGAAATTGCCTTTGACTTGCCTTTACGTCATCAAATTGTATTATCTGAAAAAACAGCGCATTTTCCTACCGCACTTTTAAATGAAAGTGATAGCTTGCTCCAAGCATCGCCATTAACCTTACCTTTTATTGAAAAAGAAATGGATGCCTGCTTATTGGCAAACACCTTAAATTTTGCGCAAGACCCTCATCAAATATTACGTGAAGCACATCGTGTTTTAAAGGATGACGGCTGGATGTTCATCACATTATTTAATCCGATGAGTCCATTACTTTTCAAACCTAAATTAGGTGAGTTTAAATTTCGACAATATGCTACTTGGCGGGTCATTGACTGGTTATCGTTATTAAATTTTGATGTGATTGCAGAAGAAAGACTATCCATAAAACAAGAAAAGAGCACGCTCTGCTCTCCGCTTACCGTGATCGTTGCCCAAAAACGAACCTATCCGTTAACACTAAATCCGGAGAAGGCGCGATCAAAAATGCCGGCGTTTTTAGAGCCGGCAGGTGCATTTAAAGAAATCAGAACAGAATGATTATTCTGTCACTTCTTTGATTACTGCTGAAGATGCATTATTCATCACAGACTCAACGCCTTTTTCTGCTGCAGCTTGAGAAGAATAATATTGGCTACGGCCAATTTCTTGGTGGTTAGCCGCTTTTAAAATGAAGTAAGGTTTGTCATTTTTCGCTACGCGATATTCAAAGTTTTTCGCATCCACACCATTTTTTTGCACTGAAGCAATACCATTTTCAGCTGATGCTTTTGTTTTATAAAGTTCGCTAGTTAAGATAACTTGTCCGTTTGCTGCTTTTAAGTTGAACATAAATTGTCCGTCTTTAGCCACTTTTAATTCATAAAACCCTTGAGCCATAATGTCTCCCAATTGATTGATTTGTTTATAATTTTACCTACACAGAAAATGCCTTTCTGCGCTAGGCTAATTTACCCTTAAAAATAAAGGAAAACAAGAGCTAAAGCGTATAAATTTTATGCTTGATTAGCCCACTAAACTCCCCTATGATGCGGGAGCTTTTTATAACAGGAACAATTATGACTGAACAAACATTTATTCTCGGCAAAGATGCCGCACTTGAAGACAGTATTTCAAAATTTCAACAAAAATTGACCGCACTTGGTTTCAATATCGAAGAAGCCTCTTGGCTTAATCCTGTGCCAAATGTCTGGTCTGTACATATTCGTGATAAGGATTGCCCACAATGTTTTTCTAACGGCAAAGGCGCAAGCAAAAAAGCTGCGTTAGCATCTGCATTAGGTGAATATTTCGAACGTCTTTCCACCAACTATTTCTTTGCTGATTTCTATTTAGGACAAGAGATTGCTAATGGTGATTTTGTCCATTATCCCACTGAAAAATGGTTTCCAATTGAAGATGAAGCCCTTTTACCAGAAGGGATTTTAGATGATTATTTATGGGATTATTTCGATCCAAATCAAGAACTAACCCCTGAATTGCTTGTGGATCTGCAATCCGGTAATTACGATCGCGGTATTGTCGCGATGCCTTATGTGCGCCAATCCGATCAAGAAACCGTCTATATTCCACAAAGTATCATTGCGAATTTGTATGTCTCTAACGGGATGTCTGCCGGTAACACAAAAAATGAAGCACGCGTGCAAGGGCTTTCAGAAGTTTTTGAACGTTACGTAAAAAATCGCATTATTGCAGAAGCAATCAGTCTTCCTGAAATTCCAAAATCTGTGATGGATCGCTATCCATCTATTCAAGCCTCTATTGAAAAATTAGAGGAAGAAGGCTTCCCAATTTATGCTTTCGATGCCTCATTAGGTGGCAAATATCCTGTCATTTGCGTGGTATTACTCAACCCAAATAACGGCACTTGCTTTGCTTCTTTTGGTGCACATCCAAATTTCCAAGTGGCATTAGAGCGTACCGTAACGGAGCTTTTACAAGGTCGCAGCTTAAAAGATCTCGATGTATTCTCTCCTCCATCATTCAATAATGATGATGTGGCGGAGCATGCTAACCTTGAAACACACTTTATTGATTCTAGCGGTTTAATTTCTTGGGATTTATTTAAAAATACGCCAGATTATGAATTTGCAGATTGGGATTTCTCAGGTTCAACGCAAGAAGAATATGAAAACTTGATGGCAATCTTTAATGCAGAGGAAAAAGAAGTCTATATCATGGATTACAACCATTTAGACGTTTACGCTTGCCGCATTATCGTACCTGGCATGTCTGATATCTATCCTGCTGATGACCTCATTTATGCCAATAATAATATGGGTATGGACTGGCGTGAGATCTTATTGGATCTACCACACCATCACCATGATGCCGAAACTTACGAAGAGTTATTGGCTGAATTAGATGAGCAAGATATTGACGATGCCACTCGTGTTCGCGAATTTATCGGTATCGTTGCACCAAAAGCAAGCGGTTGGACAACATTACGTGTTGGTGAACTTAAATCCATGCTTTACTTAGCATTAGGTGAATTAGAATTAGCCTTAGATTGGGCAAACTGGACGATGAATATGAACAGCTCTGTATTTACACCAGAGCGTGCAAATTACTATCGTGCCTTAATCAGCATCATTGAATTGCATTTAGGCAATACTCGCGATCCACAACAATATCGCACTGTATTTGAAAGAATGTATGGCAAAGAAGCTGTTCAACAAGCTTGGGCGGCAGTAGCAGAAAAAGGTAACCCGTTCTATAACTTGCCAGCCAGCGATGAAACGCTTGAAAACTTCAAAGAACACCAAGCTTTACTTGGTGCTTATGCGAAATTACAAAAAGCCAAACGAGAAAATTGGAAATAGACAATTTTCTCTCAATCATAAGGCGGACTTCATGTCTGCCTTATTTATTTCCACATTAAAAAACTGCTTTAAAATCAACCGCACTTTTCACACAAAAATGCTTAAATTTATGCTATAATCCGTCACAATTTTTTGATCAAAAAAGGAATAAAAATGACGGATTCAATCCATTCCTCTATTACCCCAGTCAATATTGAAGAAGAACTAAAATCTTCTTACCTTGACTACGCCATGTCGGTGATTGTTGGGCGTGCTTTGCCTGATGTGCGTGACGGTTTAAAACCGGTGCATCGACGTGTGCTTTTCTCCATGGATCAATCTGGCATCACTGCCGGCAAAAAATACGTAAAATCTGCCCGTGTGGTAGGTGATGTAATCGGTAAATATCACCCGCACGGTGATTCTGCGGTGTACGACACCATTGTGCGTATGGCACAGCCGTTCTCATTACGCTACATGTTGGTAGATGGGCAAGGTAACTTCGGTTCAATCGACGGTGACGCGCCAGCGGCAATGCGTTATACCGAAGTCCGTATGCAAAAAATCACCCAAGCGTTATTAACTGACTTGGATAAAGAAACCGTGAATTTCTCGCCTAACTATGATGGCGAATTAATGATTCCAGACGTATTACCAACCCGTATTCCGGCACTTTTAGCAAACGGTTCTTCCGGTATTGCGGTAGGGATGGCAACGAATATTCCTCCACACAACTTAAATGAAGTTTTAGATGGCTGCTTGGCTTATATTGATAACGAAAACATCACTATTGATGAGTTAATGCAATATATTCCTGGCCCAGACTTCCCAACAGCGGCATTAATTAATGGCCGCAAAGGGATTGAAGAAGCTTATCGCACTGGTCGCGGCAAAGTGTATGTTCGCGCTCGCGCTAGCGTAGAAACCACAGATAAAGGCAAAGAGCAAATTATTGTGACTGAATTGCCTTATCAAGTGAACAAAGCCAAATTAGTGGAAAAAATTGCTGAGCTTATCAAAGATAAAAAAATCGAAGGCATCAGCAATATTATCGACCTTTCGAACAAAGAAGGGATCCGCATTGAAATTGACATCAAACGTGATGCCGTAGGCGAAGTGGTATTAAATCACCTTTATGCTCTGACCCAAATGCAGGTAACCTTCGGGATCAACATGGTGGCCTTGGATCATGGTCAACCACGTTTATTCAACTTAAAACAAATTATTGAAGCCTTTGTGATGCACCGTCGCGAAGTGGTGATTCGCCGTTCTTTATTTGAATTGCGTAAAGCCCGCGAGCGTACCCATATTTTAGAAGGTTTAGCGGTTGCAACATCAAACATCGATGAAATCATCGACATCATCCGTCAATCGAAAGAGCGTAAAGAAGCGGCAGAAAAATTAATTTCTCGTCCTTGGAAACTGAATAACGAAATTTTAGGTTTGCTTGATGCGGCGGCTCGTCCGGCTGAATTAGCGGCTGAATTTGGTATTCAAGGTTCTGATTACTATCTTTCTCCAGAACAAGTTGATGCAATCTTAGAACTTCGCTTACACCGTTTAACGGGCCTTGCTACCGAAGAAGTGATCAATGAATACAAAGAGTTATTGGTTAAAATTGCAGAACTTCTCCACATCATCAACAGCCCTGAGCGCTTGATGGAAGTGATTCGTGAAGAACTTGAACAAGTACGTGCACAATTCGCCGATGAGCGTCGTACTGAAATTACTGCAGCTTCCGGTGATATTGATTTAGAAGATTTAATCGCTCAAGAAGATGTGGTTGTAACCCTTTCTCACGAAGGTTATGTGAAATATCAACCGCTTACCGACTACGAAGCACAACGTCGTGGTGGTAAAGGTAAATCTGCAACGAAGATGAAAGATGAAGACTTCATCGAAAAACTCTTAGTGGCGAATACTCACGATACGATTCTCTGCTTCTCTAGCCGTGGTCGCTTATATTGGTTGAAAGTCTATCAATTACCACAAGCTAGCCGTGGTGCGCGTGGTCGTCCAATTGTAAATATTCTACCGTTACAAGAAAATGAGCGTATCACCGCAATCCTGCCAATCTCTGCTTATGAAGAAGATAAATTCGTCATCATGGCAACCGCTGGCGGTATTGTGAAGAAAATTGCGCTAACCGAATTCAGCCGTCCACGTTCAAGCGGTATCATCGCCTTGAACTTACGTGATGAAGATGAATTAATCGGTGTAGATATCACTGATGGTTCTAACGAAATCATGTTGTTCTCTTCGCAAGGTCGCGTGGTACGTTTCGCTGAAAGTGCAGTTCGTGCAATGGGGCGTTTAGCAACAGGTGTACGCGGTATTAAACTTGCCCTAACTAATGATATCGCTGACGATGAAAGTGCGGTCGAAATTGAAGACGTTTCTGACGATAATGCAGAAGAAACCCTCGATCTCAACATCGATAAAGTCGTTTCCTTAGTTGTACCGAAAAATGATGGTGCAATTCTTACTGCGACGCAAAACGGTTATGGTAAACGTACACAATTAAGCGAATACCCAACTAAATCCCGTAATACCAAAGGGGTGATTTCGATTAAAGTGAGCGAACGTAACGGTAAAGTCGTTGCCGCGACACAAGTAGAAGAAACCGACCAAATTATGCTTATTACTGATGCGGGTACCTTAGTGCGTACTCGTGTAAGTGAAGTGAGCATCGTTGGCCGTAACACCCAAGGGGTTCGTTTAATTCGTACCGCAGAAGATGAGCACGTAGTCAGTCTTGAACGTGTTTGTGATGTGGATGATGAAGATGAAGACGAAGGCACTGAAGATGTGACTTCTGAAGAATAATTGATCTTCCATTAAATAAAAGCCCCGCGTTTTGATTCGCGGGGCTTTTTTATTGGTATCTAAAAATCTCTTTTAGGGATCTATTCTATTGATGAAAGCTACTCGCCTTCTTCTAATTCATCAGCCATTGCCGCAAGCATTTCACGGGTTAAATACGCTAATGAACGATAGAAAGGAAGCGTTGCATAAGTTTCTACTTGGGTTAAGAATTTCGCTGCGCAAGGCAAGAGAAAATCACCGAATAAATCTTGTTGAGCAGATAGCGATTCCGTGTTGTCTTCTAACCAAGAAGCCGTAAGCAATAGCAAAGCGAAATGATCCACATTCTCTGCTTCAGGCATATTACGTGCATGACGAAAATCCACAAAACGTTGCACATCCATATCATAACTTGAAATAGCCGTTGGTACGTTACCGTTTGGACCAAACAATTTTTGATATTCTTGATCAAGCAACGTTAAATCAATTTTCATTTGTAAATTATCAATGGCCGCTTCGCTTCCTTTATCCGTAGAAAGTGCCCACACTTGACTTAAACCTTGTTGCTGCAGCCAATCAAATACCCCACTCAAAATGGGATCCGTAGGGCTGCGATAAAATAAATTGCCAAATAGGCGGCTTATTAAAGAGAAATTATTGACTTGAGTTTCTGACATCTGTTGCTTTCCTATGATTGTGCTCACGATTGAGCTAAAAGTGCGGTCAATTTTGCCGTTGTTTTTTCGGCGGCTTCGTCAAGCATCGCTTGGCGAGCAGCATTATCGATAATATGAATATCGCCAAATAAAGTGTAATCCACATTCTCGATACCGCAATAATTAAATAAACCGTTGATCAAACAATGATTGAGAGATTTATCCACGCCGTATTCTTGATACTTTTCTACGCTACTCCCTATGGTGATAAATTGTTGCATCGCTTTACCTTGAAGCAGACCTTTGGATTCACCATTTTCTGTTTTATAAGCAAAACCATGACTTAATACACGATCCAAATAGCCTTTCAGCATTGCAGGAAAGCCCATCCACCATAAAGGATAAACCATCGTAATCAAATCTGCTTGGCGAATAAAATCATGTTCCTGCTGAATTTCCGCCGGGATAATCCCTTTATTAGCTGATTGCAATTCTTCAAAGGAAATAATCGGATTAAATTCCATGGTGTAAAGATCACGCAAATGGGTTTCAACACCAAGCTGTTGGCTTGCTTTTACAACGCGATCCACGATGGCTCGACCAAAACTTTTTTGGCTATTGGGATGTGCAAAAATAATTAAATGATTCATTCTGTTACCTTTTTCACTAACAATGTAATGCCATCAACGCGTTCTACCACCACCAGATCATTCACCGCTAAATGCTCACCTTGAATACGCCATGTGGTATCGCCAAAAGCACCACGACCAATCCCATTAGAACCAATTTCTAATACCGTGCCTTTTTTACCTAACAAAGTATGATCTCGTTGGTTTAAAGTTGTACGTGATTGGTCCTGATTATCTTTGCTATGTTGATATTTCCACCAGAGCAACGAGAGAATAATCGCTAAAATCGCATAAAAAACGGCTAACACGGTTAACGATAAACTCGGTACTAACGCCATTACGCCTGCCGTCACAATCGCAGCCAAGCCCCACCATAATAAAAACACGCCAGGTACGAGAGTTTCAGCGATTAATAATATAAAACCTAATACTAACCAATGCCATACCGACCAAGTTGTTAACCAATCTGCCATATCAACTCCTTGAGAGAAAAAATGCGGTCATTTTTAACCGCACTTTAAGAAATTACGCTTTTTTGTCGCCTTTTAACAGCTCGGCAATACCCGCCACCGAGCCGATTAAATTGCCTGCTTCAAGCGGCATCATGACCACTTTGCTATTCGGTGAACCACCGATTTGTTTTAAAGCTTCTGTATATTTTTGTGCGATAAAGTAATTGATCGCTTTGGTATCACCGCTAGCAATCGCTTCTGACACCATTTGGGTTGCTTTCGCTTCCGCTTCTGCTGCACGTTCACGCGCTTCTGCTTGTAAGAAGGCCTCTTGACGCTCCCCTTCTGCTTTCAGAATACGGGCTTGTTTTTCCCCTTCTGCACGTAAAATTTCCGCCTGACGAATACCTTCCGCTTCCAACACTTCCGCACGTTTATTACGTTCCGCTTTCATTTGTGCGTTCATAGAATCAATCAATTCACGTGGTGGACGCACATCGCGAATTTCAATACGGGTGACTTTAATCCCCCAAGGATTGGTCGCTTCATCCACAATTGCCAATAAACGACCATTAATGGAATCACGTTGAGAAAGCATTTCATCCAATTCCATCGAGCCTAGCACGGTACGAATGTTGGTCATGGTTAAATTGATAATCGCCTGTTCTAAATGATTCACTTCATAAGCTGCACTGCGAGCATCAATCACCTGGACGAAACAAACCGCATCAATGGATACGTTCGCGTTATCCTTAGAAATGACTTCTTGTGACGGAATATCTAACACTTGTTCCATCATATTGATCTTACGACCAACACGATCCACAAACGGCACCACAAAGTTCAAGCCTGGCATTAAGGTGTGGGTATAACGTCCAAAACGCTCAATCGTCCAGTTATAACCTTGCGGTACAGTTTTAAGTGCCGAAAATAGCACAACAACAACTAATACAATAAAGACGATTGCGGCAATAGATAAGCCTTCCATAGATTGCTCCTTAATGATGAGGAAATATAAGAAAAGTCTATCAAATTAGACCGCACTTTGTACATAAATATATTTATCGTTTTCTCTTATAAATTCAAAAAGATGCGTAATGCAATTCGGAGCATCTAAATCTTGATGAGAAACAAATAAAAGCTGCGTTTCACTATTATTTACCAGTTGTTCAATAAAATGTTTCACTAGCTTACGATTTAATCCATCAAGCCCTTGAAAAGGCTCATCTAAAATTAAAACAGGCGGATGTTTCACCATAGATCGTGTAATTAAGAGCAAACGTTGCTGCCCCCAAGAAAGTGAACGAAATGGCGTTTTTGCTAAATGAGTCAGATTTAAACGAGCTAACCACTGCGTGGCTTTCAAACGAATTGCCTCTAGTACTTGTTGATAAATCCCTATACTGTCAAAAAAGCCCGAAATAATCACATCAAGCACAGAACAATTCACGCGATAATCTAAATGCAGTTGGCTACTTACGTAACCAATTTTTTGTTTAATATCCCAAATGGTTTCGCCTGAACCACGTTGTTTACCAAAAATCACCACATGATTCGCAAAGGCTTGAGGATGATCACCTGTAATTAACGAAAGTAAGGTTGACTTTCCTGCTCCATTTGGTCCTTTAATCCACCAATTTTGATTTGGCTGAACAACCCAATTTAAATGATCCAAAATCACTTTATCGCCATACTGAACTGTAACATTTTTAAGTTCAAAGTGCGGTTGGTTTTCAGACAGTTTTAGTAATGGTGAGGCCGGCTCAGGCAACGCAACATCAACAGACTGTTCCGCATACACTAATTGTTGATAAATACTTTGTTGCTCAATGGATTGGCGTACACCTTCTAATACTAACTCTAAATTTTCCAACATAGCTAAATGAGTCGCTTCAGCCGGAATATCTGCCAAACGATTAACGATTAGAACGATAGCACATTCTTTTTTTAGTTCGTTCAACATCACCATCCAATCTTTTACTGATTGCTGATCTAGCCCTTCAAAAGGTTCATCTAAAATTAATAAATCAGGCTTTTGCAATAATGTTTGTGCCAATAAGACTTTTCGTGTTTCCCCAGTAGAAAGTTTGATAAAGAAACGATCTAAGAGATAAGTAATCCCTAATTTTTCTGCAATTTGTTCACAAAAAGTGAGTTCCGTGCTGCCATTTAAAATGGTTTCTCTTGCCGTTTTACCAAAGAAATCTGGATCGATATCATCGTTGTTTAAATTCTTTAATGTGGCTTCAAGAATTTCTCGTTGTTTTTCAAAAGAAAAGGAGTGAACACGTTTGAAGGAATTATGGTACTCCCCTTCCTGTAAAGGTAACTCATTTTGCAAAGCTAAAGCAAACGCCGATTTCCCACTCCCATTACTGCCTACCACAACCCAATATTGTTGTGGCTCAATCGCAAAGTGCGGTAAGTTTAAGGTCTGTTTTTGATAAAGCTTAAATTTTGCTTGCTGAATTAAAAGTGCCATTCTCTTTCCTTTAAAAACAAAAGGCGAGCAATTGCCCGCCTTATTAGATTAATTTAATTAACCGTTTTTACGCTCTTCTTCCATACATACTGCCGCAGTAAATAATACGTCAGTTGAAGAGTTTAGCGCGGTTTCTGTTGAATCTTGTAAGATACCAATCACGAAACCTACACCGATCATTTGAGCTGCAATGTCATCATTAATACCAAATAAGCTACAAGCTAATGGAATTAACAATAATGAACCACCAGCCACACCAGAAGCACCACATGCACAAAGCGACGCAACAATACTTAATAACACCGCACTGATGAAAGATACTTCGATGCCTAATGTATGAACAGCTGCTAGCGTTAATACAGTAATGGTAATTGCCGCCCCCGCCATATTGATATTTGCACCTAATGGAATTGCCACAGAATAGGTTTCTTCATCAAGATTTAAGCGTTTTGCTAATTCAATGTTTACAGGAATGTTTGCTGCAGAGCTACGTGTAAAGAATGCAGTTACACCACTTTCGCGTACACAAGTCCACACTAATGGATATGGATTACGACGAATTTTCCAATAAACGAGAATTGGATTAAGTACAAAGGCAGTAAATAGCATTGTACCGATTAACACGAATAATAAGTGAACATATCCACCTAACGCAGATAAGCCTTTGTCAGATAATGTTTCAGCCACTAAACCGAATACACCGAAAGGTGCAAATGAAATAATCACGTGAACAATTTTAGAAATGCCTTCTGCAAAATCAGCCACAACCTGTTTAGTTGCATCTGATGCATGACGAAGGGCTAAACCTAAACCGATAGACCACGCTAAAACACCGATAAAGTTTGCTTTGAAAATTGCATTTAATGGGTTATCCACCACATTCAATACTAACGTTAACATGACTTGACCAACAGATTGAGGTGCTGAACTCGCATCCTCTTTTACTGCAAGAGCCACATCTGATGGGAATGCCATACTTGCAATTACTGCAGCCACAGCCGCTAAGAACGTACCCAAAAGATAAAGCACGACAATTTCTTTCATGTTACTTTTAGAGCCCACTTTCTTATTAGCGAGCGCAGCCATAACAAGGAAGAAAATCAAAATTGGTGCAACAGCACGCAATGCTTTAACAAAGATTTGACCGAGCACTCCAAAGCTAGATGCAAGATCAATACCTGCTGAATTTTTTACACTCTCATTCACCAAGGCAACAAGGATCCCGAGTACCAAACCAACGGCAATTCGTTTTACCAAATTACCTTGGAACAAAAAATGAAATAAACGTGTTGTATTCATAATAGTTTTAAATGAAGATTAAGTTGAACTTCAGATCGTTACGATCCACCGAAACAAGATAAAGATAGCTCAAATTTTATTTAAAAGAAAATTTTTTCTTTATTATTTTGTTAAAAAATTGAACTTTTTCAGTAAGGAATGAATTTTTTCTAAAATTTTCGCCTATAAAAAAATTTTTTCTATGCCCTATTGACATACTGTATCTAATACCAGTATATTATAACTGTATAAATAACCACTGATTAAAAACACACAAACTAAAAGGAACACAAGATGATGAACTACGCAAATACAGTTGCACAAAATGATATGACGTTTTCTTATCATCCTATGCCATTTTTCAATGATGTTGAAAGCAAATCGACATTTAATAAAAAATTAGATCTCAACCTTTATTGCATCAAACGTCCACAACAAACTTGTTTTATTCGTGTTACCAATCCGAATATGCTTGCTTGGGGGATTGAAATGGGCGATATGTTAGTGGTTGAAAAAAATGACAGCCTTTTCATTGGTGATCTTGTGGTATTAGAAAAACAAGATGAATTTCATATTTATGAATTTGCCGGCGTAAGCGGTAATGAATTTGTATTCATGGCATTAGATTCTAAAGTGGAAAATATTAAAACAACACAATGGACAAACCTTCCGTTAGTTGGCACGGTGACGAATACTATCCATCAAATGAAACCAAGAAGAGACTTAATGAAATTTGCGGCTTAAGCCAATAATCAGATAATCTAAATAAAGAAAAAGTGCGGTTAAAATTAACCGCACTTTTTTATTGAAATAAAATTGTCATTACATCACACGACGAGATTGTGTATAAGTTCTTGACCAATAATCTTCATCCAATGAACTAATTGTTACACCTTGACTTGTACTTGCATGCATAAATTGGTTATTACCAATATAAACGCCAACATGATTGTTGCGACGGAAGAACACTAAATCACCTTTACGTAATTCATGTTTTTGGATTTGGCGACCTAAATAGCGTTGTTCTGAGGTTGAACGTGGAAGCTCCATGCCGTAAGCATCGAGAAAAGCAGTTTGCATAAATGCAGAGCAATCAATACCATGTTTTGAAGTGCCCCCCATTCTGTAACGAGTACCAACCCATTCGTTATAAACTTGAGCAAGCGCTTTATCACCAATTAAACCTGATTTAGGACGGTTAGTTCTTAATTTAGGGTAAACGCCCCCTTTTTTCCCATCTAAACCAGCAATCAAACCCGTTAACTCAGCATCATCACTTTCACTAATCATGCCGTTTTGTGCCTGCCCCGAGTTGTTAGAGCAGGCTGTTGTCAAAACAGCCAAACCTACAATAATCAAAATCTTCTTTAACATAGCTTTTAAATAATAAAAAAATATAAAAACAAAACTGGTCGGATTTTATCAAAAAGTCATTATGCCCGCCAGTTTTTATTGAATTTTTATGCAATTTTGTGAGTGAGATCTCAAAAAAATAAGGACTACTCAATGAGTAGCCCTTAAAAGGATTAGAATTGATTATTTTTTCTTCGCTTTTGCATTTGGAAGATCGGTAATTGAACCTTCAAATACTTCAGCCGCAAGACCTACAGATTCATGAAGTGTCGGGTGAGCATGAATCGTTAATGCGATATCTTCTGCATCACAACCCATTTCGATCGCAAGACCGATTTCACCTAATAATTCACCACCGTTAGACCCAACGATTGCCCCACCAAGTACACGGTGAGTATCTTTATCGAAGATTAATTTGGTCATACCTTCTGCACATTCAGATGCAATCGCACGACCTGAAGCAGCCCAAGGGAATTTAGCCACTTCGTAGTTTAAACCTTCTTGTTTACATTCTTTCTCAGTTTTACCGACCCAAGCCACTTCTGGTTCAGTATAAGCAATAGAAGGAATGACTTTTGGATCGAAGTAATGTTTTTTCCCTGCGATCACTTCCGCCGCAACGTGACCTTCGTGGACACCTTTGTGAGCTAACATTGGTTGACCAACAATATCACCGATTGCAAAGATATGAGGCACATTAGTACGCATTTGCTTATCAACATGAATGAAACCACGTTCATCCACTTCAACACCTGCTTTACCTGCATCGATCAATTTACCGTTTGGTGTACGACCGATTGCCACTAATACTGCATCATAACGTTTAGTGTCATTACATGCTTTACCTTCCATTGAAACATAGATACCATCATCTTTTGCTTCAACTGCTGTCACTTTAGTTTCAAGCATTAACTTGAATTTTTTCTCAACTTGTTTGGTGTAGATTGCAACAACATCTTTATCTGCCGCTGGAATCACTTGGTCAAACATTTCAACCACTTCAACTTCAGAACCTAATGCATGATATACGGTACCCATCTCTAAACCGATGATACCACCGCCCATGATTAAAAGTTTTTTCGGTACTTCTTTTAATTTAAGTGCATCCGTTGAATCCCAAACGCGTGGATCTTCATGTGGAATGAATGGTAATTGAATTGGGCGAGAACCCGCTGCGATAATCGCATTATCAAATTTAATTGTGGTTGGTTTACCATCACGATCACGTGCTACTAATGTATGTGGATCGGTAAATGCCGCTAAGCCTTCAACAACGGTGACTTTACGTTGTTTAGCCATGCCTGCAAGACCACCGGTTAATTTCGCCACAACCGCTTCTTTACCTGCGCGCACTTCATCTAAATCAATGCGAGGCTCGGCGAAATACACACCATTTTTGCTTGCATGTTTTGCTTCTTCAATTACTTTCGCTACGTGAAGTAATGCTTTAGAAGGGATACAACCTACGTTTAAACATACCCCACCTAATGTTGAATAACGTTCAACAAGTACTGTTTCTAAACCTAAGTCCGCACAACGGAATGCCGCTGAATAACCTGCAGGACCTGCACCAAGTACCACAACTTGGGTTTTAATTTCTTTACTCATTTTTACCTCGTAAAAACGTTCAAATTTTTGACCGCACTTGCGATCCTTTCTGTAAGATGTGAGCCTAATCACTCACATCTTACCGCGTTAATTACATCACTAAGCGACGTAAGTCAGCTAATACGCCATTGATATAGCTTAAGAAACGAGCACCATCAGCACCATCGATCACACGGTGGTCGAAAGATAATGATAATGGGAGCATTAAGCGTGGCTCAAATTCTTTACCATTCCAAACAGGTTGCATTTCTGATTTAGACACACCTAAGATTGCCACTTCAGGTGCATTTACGATTGGTGTAAAGTGAGTTGTACCAATACCGCCTAAGCTTGAAATGGTGAAACAACCACCTTGCATATCTGAACCTGAAAGTTTACCGTCACGTGCTTTTTTGGAGACTTCCATCAATTCACGAGAAAGTTCGATAATACCTTTTTTGTTCACGTTTTTAAATACAGGTACAACAAGACCGTTTGGTGTATCTACCGCTACGCCAATGTTGATGTATTTTTTAAGTGTTAATTTTTGACCGTCTTCAGAAATAGAGCTATTGAAACGTGGGAATGCTTCTAATGCTTTCGCTACTGCTTTCATAATGAACACAACTGGTGTAATTTTCACATCCAATTTTTGTTTTTCAACAATCTTGTTCTGTTCTTTACGGAATGCTTCTAAATCTGTGATATCTGTGCGATCGAAGTGAGTAACATGTGGAATCATTACCCAGTTACGATGTAAGTTTGCACCAGAGATTTTGTTGATACGGCTTAATTCAACCTCTTCCACTTCACCAAATTTGCTGAAGTCAACTTTCGGCCATGGTAATAAACCTAAGCCCGCACCGTTTGCCACACCATTACCCGCTGCTGCAGAAGATACAGTGCCTGTTTCAAACGCTTTAACAGCGGTTTTCACGTAAGCTTGGATATCTTCTTTTACTACGCGACCTTTACGACCGGTACCTTTTACGCGATCAAGGTTAATGCCATATTCACGCGCTAAACGACGAATCACTGGAGTTGCATGTGCATAGCCTGCGCTTGCGACAACTTGTTCTTGGCTTAAGCCAGATACATTACCTGATTGTGCTGCCGGCGCTGCTGCAGGTGCTGCTTGAGAAGCAGGAGCTGCTGCAGGAGTCACAGCTGGAGCTGGTGCTGCACCTGCCACTTCAAATTTCATAATTAATGAACCTGTTGAAACTTTATCACCTGATTTCACTAAAATTTCTTTTACCACACCCGCAAACGGAGCTGGCACTTCCATTGAGGCTTTATCGCCTTCAACGGTGATTAAAGATTGCTCTTCAGAAACGCTGTCGCCAACAGCAACCATGATTTCAGTTACGTTAACTTCATCACCACCAATATCAGGTACATTCACTTCTTTAATGGCTGAAGCTGTTGGTGCTGCTGCAGGTGCTGCCGCCTGTTGAGCTGGCGCTTCGGCTGGTGCGGCACCTGCCACTTCAAATTTCATGATTAATTTACCAGTAACAACTTTATCGCCCACGTTGATTAAAATTTCTTTTACGACACCAGCAACTGGAGCAGGGACTTCCATTGACGCTTTATCACCTTCAACATTGATGATTGATTGGTCAACTTCAACAGTATCACCGACTTTCACCATAATATCTGTCACGTTTACTTCGTCTGAACCGATATCTGGTACATTAACTTCAACTACACTTGCAGCTGCTGGTGAGGCTGCCGGCGCAGGTGCTGCCGCTGCTGGAGCAGGCGCTGCCGCATCCGCTGACTCTAATACAAGCATTGGTGTGCCAGTTGTGACTTTATCACCCACTTTTACTAATACTTCTTTTACCACACCGGCTTCTGGTGCAGGGACTTCCATTGAAGCTTTATCACCTTCAACATTGATAATACTTTGATCAGCGGTAATGGTATCACCTACTTTCACCATCACTTCTGTTACGGTAACTTCATCACTACCGATATCAGGAATTTGAATTTGTTTTGACATGTTATCTTACCTTTAAAAAACGCAGTTAAAATCAACCGCACTTTATTTGTAGATGCTCCTGTGTGCTCTCACACACAGGATGTTTTTATTAAGCGTAAAGCGGATTTAAAATTTCAGTTTTTAAACCAAATTTCGCGATTGTATCAGCCACCACTTTCGCATCAAATTTGCCTTGTTTTGCAAGCTCATGTAATGCTGCAACCACAACATAACGCGCATCCACTTCGAAGTGTTCACGTAAGTTTTCACGGCTGTCTGAACGACCGAAACCATCAGTACCTAATACGTTATAGCTTTGTGCAGGAATGAATGCACGAACTTGTTCTGCGAACAATTTCATATAGTCAGTAGCCGCAACAGCTGGCGCATCATTCATCACTTGTGCAATATAAGGAACGCGTGGTGTCTCAGTTGGATGTAACATATTCCAACGTACGGCATCCGCACCTTCACGAGCCACTTCAGTGAATGAAGGCACACTATATACATCTGAGCTTACGCCATATTCATTTGCAAGGATTTGTGCTGCTTCACGAACGTGACGGAAGATTGCACCAGAACCTAATAATTGAACATGACCTTTGTTGCCTTTCGATTCAACGGTTTCAAATTTATAAAGACCTTTACGAATACCTTCTTCTGCACCTTTTGGCATTGCTGGTTGTTCGTAAGTTTCATTTAATGTGGTGATGTAGTAGAACACATCTTCTTGTTTTTCACCGTACATACGGTTGATACCGTCTTGTAGGATAACTGCCACTTCATAAACGTAAGCTGGGTCATAAGACACACAGTTAGGAATAACAAGAGATTGAATATGGCTATGACCATCTTCGTGTTGTAAACCTTCACCATTTAATGTTGTACGGCCAGAAGTACCACCGATCATGAAACCACGTGCTAATTGGTCACCTGCTGCCCACATTAAGTCACCCACACGTTGGAAACCAAACATTGAGTAGTAGATGAAGAATGGAATCATCGGAAGGTTATTTACAGAGTATGAGTTCGCTGCCGCTAACCAAGATGATGCAGCACCTAATTCATTGATACCTTCTTGTAATACTTGACCATCTTTCGCTTCACGGTAGTACGCCACTAAGTCGCGGTCAGAAGGCACATAGTTTTGACCATGTGGGTTGTAAATACCGATTTGACGGAATAAACCTTCCATACCGAAAGTACGCGCTTCGTCAGCGATAATTGGCACAATTTGTTTACCAATATTTTTATCTTTCAATAAGGTATTTAAGAAACGTACAAATGCCATTGTGGTTGAAATTGGACGAGCTTGTTCTTCCAATAATGGGGCAAATTCTTCTAATGCTGGCACTTTAAATTCAGTGGTGAATTTTGGTAAACGTTTTGGTAAGTAACCGTTTAACGCTTTACGTCTACCGTGAAGATAATTGTACTCTTCCGAACCCTCTGGGAAGGTGATGTATGGATAGTTAGGAATATCTTCATCTTTAATATCTAGTTGGAAATGATCACGGAAAGATTTTAAGCTTTCGAGAGACATTTTTTTAGATTGGTGCGCAGTGTTTTTACTTTCTGCTTCAGGAATTTTATAACCTTTAACCATGTGCGCTAATATCACAACAGGTTTACCTGCAGTTTGCGCTTTATGGAATGCGGCATAAAGTTTTTCTGAATCGTGACCACCACGTCTTAATGCCCAGATTTCATCATCTGTCATATCTGCTACTAATGCAGCGGTTTCTGGATAACGACCGAAGAAGTGTTCACGAACGTATGCACCATTCTTAGATTTGAAGGTTAAATAGTCGCCGTCAACTACTTCCATCATTAATTGGGTTAATTTGCCGGTAGTATCTTTTGCAAATAATTTATCCCAGCCAGAGCCCCACATGACTTTGATCACTTCCCAACCTGCACCAGCAAATAAACCTTCTAATTCTTGAACGATTTTGCCGTTACCCGTTACTGGACCATCTAAACGTTGCAAGTTACAGCTTACAACGAAGATTAAGTTATCTAAGCCTTCACGTGCTGCGAATGTTAAATCACCTTTTGCTTCGATTTCATCCATCTCACCATCACCAAGGAAAGCATACACTTTTTGATCTTTGGTGTCTTTTAAACCACGGTTGTCTAAGTATTTTAAGAAACGAGCAGTACGGATCGCATTTACAGGGCCTAAACCCATAGATACAGTTGAGAATTGCCAGAATTCAGGCATTAATTTCGGGTGTGGGTAAGAAGAAAGACCTTTTCCTGGTTCACATTCCTGACGGAAATTATTCATTTGTTCTTCAGTAATACGACCTTCAACAAATGCACGAGCATACATACCTGGTGCTGCGTGGCCTTGGAAGAAGACTAAGTCACCGCCGTTTTTATCAGTCGCTGCTTTGAAGAAGTGGTTAAAACAAACTTCATACATACTTGCAGCAGATTGATAAGTTGAAATGTGACCACCTAATTCAAGATCTTTTTTCTGGCCACGTAATACCGCCATGATCGCATTCCAACGTACAGCACTACGAATACGACGCTCAATAGCTTTATCACCTGGGTATGCTGGTTGTTCAGAAAGTGGGATGGTATTAACATAAGGGGTTGTTACGCCACCTTTTGCAATGTTCACACCACCATTACGTGCCTGATCAATCACCTGATTGATGATGTAATGCGCACGCTCTGCGCCTTCTGCACGAATTAATGAATCAACAGCTGACAACCAATCCTGTGTTTCAATTGGGTCAATATCGTTTACTAAGGTATCTGACATAGTCTTTCCTTATTTTACTGAGTGAAAATAAAGTTTGGTCATGACCAAACACGAAAATCAAGCTTGTTAATCAATGTTACAAACATTTAACAAATCTTGTAAATTTTAGAAGATTTTTTGCAAGAAAGATAGTAGATTTTGACTGTTCTTGCGGTTTTCTTCCTGTTATTTCCATACTTGTGATTAAAAGTGCGGTCATTTTTAAAGGATTTTTAGGTTTAAGTTAAAGCATACTTTATATATTGCATTCCCTACCCGCTTTGATCTAAAGTGTTCGTATGCTTTTGAGCTTTTTAGAGGACAAAATATGAACACGACAACTCGCCCAATCTTTTCTCATAAACGAATAGCGCTCGTTGCACATGATAGCTGTAAACAAAATCTGCTCAATTGGGTAAAAAAACACAAAGAAGCACTCGCGCCCCATCAACTTTATGCAACTGGTACAACAGGCCATCTATTAGAAAGAGAAACGGGACTCAAAATAGCCTCACTATTAAGTGGCCCGATGGGAGGCGATCAACAACTCGGTGGACTAATTGCTGAGAAAAAAATTGATATGATGATTTTCTTTTGGGATCCGATGAACGCCGCGCCACATGATCCCGATGTAAAAGCCTTAATGCGTATTGCAACCGTTTGGAATATTCCGGTGGCGATTAATCAAAGTACAGCCGATTTTCTATTAACATCAAGCTTATTTGAGCAAGAAATCAATATTGATATCCCTGATTATGAAGGATATTTGAAAGCACGTTTAAATTAACCAAATAAAAAGGAGATAAATCACTTTATCTCCTTTTTGTTTATTTACTCGTTAATTATTTACCCTGCATTGCAGCGCTCATGATTAACATAAATAGCACACCTTGCACCTGCTCTTCTGGAATCACTTGACCATTAAGTTTTAATTCACCTTTTTCGAGTACTAAGGCAAGCGTCACATTTTTATCGTTATTCACCACAATATTTTGTGCTGCTGCTTGTTTGGCTTGCTCTTCAATTTTCTCTTTAATCAACGCTTTATCTTCTTCTGGAGCAAATTGTGTCATGATTTTTTCTGCTGTCGCTTTATCTACATGAATATGCACCGCAAAATCCGTAAATTGTTTATATAAACTCCCTTTCATTAAATCAAATTTCGGATCTTTCGCTAATGCCACATTTAAATCTAATGACACTTTACCTTGATTATCTGAAATTGACACAGGGTTGAGTTTAAGTTGAGGCTGATTATTAAAAATAGCCATACCATGATTTTCAACCCATGAACTTAAAATTTCAGATACCACTTCATCATTCACATTTTTATCATCTCTGACTGACTTAAAGACAGTGAAAACAGCTTCAATTAACGCATTTGCTGCGTTTGCTTCAATATGATTTAACTCGCTATTGTTAGTTAATTTCCCTAACTCTTTTCCATCTAGAACGAATGAATCTACAGCACTTTCACTTTTTAAGTTTACAAAATCACCATTAAGTGAAATATCAGATGTGGCTTTTAAGCCTTTTTCGATAAGAGAAGTCGTTTTTCCAGCATAATCAGTGCTCGTCATTTCGAAGCTTTCAGTAGTATAAGAACCTTTCCCCGTATAAATATAAGCCCATTTTGTAGGATTGAATGAAGCGTCTAATTTCATGCCCTTCAACTTTGTTTTTACTGATTTAACCGTAGTAGCATCCTGACTATTTTCCCCATCAGTACTATTAGGTCCTAAATCAGCAGTCACTTCGTCTAAAGTCATGTCATATTTACCTGCACGATCTTTATCTACATCAAAACCGATGTTGATATTTGACCATGCTATCTTATTTTGTGGTGAGTGAGGGTCTGTCACCTCCCCTGCAGCTAATTCAACTTTACCTTTTGTTGCTAAGCTATAGCTAGTCGAAGCTTGATATTGAACAGGCTTATCTGATTTAAGCAAATCAAATAGCGGCTGGGTTGTTTCATTTTTACCAATCACACCTTGTGCGGAAAACATCGTTGGTACAAAGTTAAATTTTTCCAACTGATTAAGCGGAAATGGACCATGATAAAGTTTAGTTGAAAACGGAATAGTAAATACTTGTCCTTCTTTTGGTAAAGAAATAACTACTTCATCTTCCACTTGAGAAGTAAAGAAACTGCGATCAAATTGCTTATTTTTATAAACAAGATTCACTGAATCTGACAAACCTAAACTTTGGAATTTTTGGTTTGCTAACTCAATTTGACGTAAATATTCAGCTTGTGCTTTTTCGCCAGTAAACCACGCACCACCGACGCCGACAACACCAAGGGCAACAATGATACTTAATGCTACGGTTGATTTTTTCATTTTGATTCCTTTGCTAACTAATAGATGATTAAAATTGTTGGCAATTTATCACAAATTACAATTTTTTTCTTATTTTTAAAAAATAATTTTATATCCCCCCTTGAACTTCTCATCTCTGGACTTATTTTGTAAAACAAGAACGGAAATGACCGCACTTTAAAAGGAAGAAAAAATCTTAAATCTTGCCTCTTGAAATGCGAAAAAGTATCCACATCTTATTCATCGTAACAATTTACAACGAATTTAAAATTTAATTAGGAGTAACAACATGGGAAAAATTATTGGTATTGACTTAGGTACAACAAACTCTTGTGTCGCTGTAATGGATGGTGACAAACCTCGCGTAATTGAAAACGCAGAAGGCGATCGTACTACCCCGTCAATTATCGCTTATACAAATGATAACGAAATTTTAGTGGGTCAACCGGCAAAACGCCAAGCGGTGACCAACCCGAAAAATACATTATTCGCAATCAAACGTTTAATTGGTCGTCGTTTTGATGATGCTGAAGTAAAACGTGATATCGACATTATGCCATTTGAAATCACCAAAGCAGACAATGGTGATGCATGGGTAAATGTAAAAGGTGACAAACTTGCACCGCCACAAATTTCTGCAGAAGTATTGAAAAAAATGAAGAAAACTGCAGAAGACTTCTTAGGTGAGCCAGTGACTGAAGCAGTAATCACTGTTCCTGCATACTTTAACGACGCTCAACGTCAAGCAACAAAAGATGCAGGTCGTATCGCAGGCTTAGAAGTTAAACGTATTATCAACGAACCTACAGCTGCAGCATTAGCTTACGGTTTAGATAAAGGTCAAGGCAACAAAACTATCGCTGTTTATGACTTAGGTGGTGGTACATTCGACTTATCTATCATCGAAATTGATGAAGTAGGTGGCGAAAAAACCTTCGAAGTATTAGCAACCAACGGTGATACTCACTTAGGTGGTGAAGACTTCGATAACCGTGTAATCAACTACTTAGTGGATGAGTTCAAAAAAGAACAAGGCGTTGATTTACGTAATGACCCACTTGCAATGCAACGTTTAAAAGAAGCAGGTGAAAAAGCGAAAATTGAACTTTCTTCTGCACAACAAACTGATGTGAACTTACCTTACATCACTGCAGATGCTACAGGTCCTAAACATTTAAACATTAAATTAACTCGTGCTAAATTAGAATCTTTAGTAGAAGATTTAGTGGCGAAATCACTTGAACCTGTAAAAGTTGCATTAAACGATGCTGGCTTAAGTGCATCACAAATTGATGATGTTATCTTAGTGGGCGGTCAAACCCGTATGCCATTAGTACAACAAAAAGTAGAAGAATTCTTCGGTAAAGCACCTCGTAAAGATGTGAACCCGGATGAAGCAGTTGCTATCGGTGCAGCAGTTCAAGGTGGTGTATTAGCAGGTGATGTAACTGATGTATTATTGTTAGACGTAACACCATTATCTTTAGGTATCGAAACAATGGGTGGTGTGATGACTACCTTAATTGAGAAAAACACGACGATTCCAACTAAAAAATCACAAGTGTTCTCAACTGCAGAAGATAACCAAAGTGCCGTAACCATTCACGTATTACAAGGTGAACGTAAACAAGCATCAGCGAATAAATCTTTAGGTCAATTCAACCTTGAAGGCATTAACCCAGCTCCACGCGGTATGCCACAAATTGAAGTAACCTTCGATATCGACGCTGACGGTATTATCCACGTTTCTGCGAAAGATAAAGGTACAGGTAAAGAACAACAAATCACCATCAAAGCCTCTTCAGGTTTAAGTGACGAAGAAATTCAACAAATGGTTCGTGATGCAGAAGCAAATGCTGAAGCAGACCGTAAATTTGAAGAATTAGTACAAGCTCGCAACCAAGCAGATCACCTTGTACACAGCACACGTAAACAATTAGAAGAAGCCGGTGACAAAGTTCCAGCTGAAGATCGTGCAGCAATTGAAAGCGCATTAAGCGATTTAGAAACTGCAGCGAAAGGCGAAGATAAAGCAGCAATCGAAGCTAAACTTCAAGCACTTGCAGAAGTGGCTCAAAAACTTGCTCAAGCTGCACAACCACAAGCTGATGCACAACAAGCTCAAAGCAACAGCAAACCAAATGATGATGTTGTTGATGCTGAGTTTGAAGAAGTGAAAGATAATAAATAATTTCACTTGAACCAAAATTAAAGGGCGTAGCAATACGCCCTTTTGGCATATTCATTAAATGCCGTTTTTCCTGACTTTATTTAAAAAAGTGAAGTCAGGAAAAATAAACCAGGAGGATAAATGGCGTTAAAACTCTACCCTATCGTACAACAACGCTTAAATAACAACATAGCAAATGAGATAATCTCAACCCTTTGGCAAAACAATTTCGACAAACTACCACAAGGTCACTGTTGTTATGGTATCTATTTTAATTATGCTACGAATTACCAAGCAGACTATGATTTTGCGATTGCAAGTGAAATAGTATCAGAAACAGATATCCCGGTGATTGAAATTGAAGATTTGAGTTTCTACGAAGTTTTTCATTGCAAAGTAGATGAAATTTATCAAACATGGCAACTGATCTGGGAAAAAGAACAACAATGTTTACTTAAGCGGGCTTATTCGGTGGATTTTGAAAAATACCACCCTGATGGTTTGGTAGAAATTTATATCGCTGTTGAACCTCATTGCTAAACTCAAAGTGCATAAAATTTTATAAAAAACGACCGCACTTTATCCCCCAAACAAACACAACTAAAGGAAAAAACAATGAAATTCGAAACGAAATGCCTCCATGCTGGCTATAGCCCTAAAAACGGTGAGCCACGTGTTCAACCTATCATGCAAAGCACGACTTATACCTACGATTCTGCAGAAGAAATTGGCAAGCTATTTGATTTACAAGCTGCAGGTTATTTCTATACTCGCCTAGCAAACCCAACGACAAATGCTGCGGAAGAAAAAATTACGGCACTTGAAGGTGGCGTTGCAACAATGTGTACTGCGTCTGGTCAATCTGCGGTTTTCTATGCGATGTTGAATATTTTAGAAGCGGGCGATCACTTCATTTCCTCTTCTTATGTGTATGGCGGCACTTACAATTTATTTGCCCATACATTCAAAAAAATGGGCATTGAAGTGAGTTTCGTGGATCAAAACTTACCGCTTGAAGAGCTCAAAAAAGCAATCCGTCCAAATACAAAAGCAGTTTTTGCTGAAACTATTGCTAACCCTGCTTTACGAGTATTAGATATTGAAAAATTTGCTGCCTTAGCAAAAGCTGCAGAGGCGCCATTATTAGTTGATAATACTTTTGCCACCCCTTATTTTTGTCGCCCAATCGAATTTGGCGCAAACGTGGTCATTCACAGTACATCTAAATATTTAGATGGTCATGCTATTGCCTTAGGTGGATCCATTACTGATGGTGGTAACTTTAATTGGAATAACGGTAAATATCCGCAACTAAGCACACCAGACCAAACTTATCACGGTTTAGTTTATACAGAAACCTTTGGCCCTGCAGCTTATATTGTCAAAGCGCGTGTTCAATTAATGCGTGATTTAGGTGCAGCGCCAGCCCCACAAAATAGTTTCTTATTGAATATAGGCACGGAAACCCTTGCGCTTCGCATGCAACGTCATTATGAAAATGCTCAAGCCGTAGCCGAGTTTTTAGAAAAACATTCACAAGTCGCTAAAGTGAATTACCCAGGCTTACCGAGCTCACCAGATTACGCGCTCAAACAAAAATATTTACCTAACGGTTTGTGTGGTGTCATTTCCTTTGAGATTAAAGGCGGCAAAGAAACCGCGGCAAAATGGTTAAACGCGTTACAAATGACCTCACGTGAAGTACACGTAGCCGATATTCGTACTTGTGCGTTACATCCAGCGACTTCAACACACCGACAATTAAGTGAAGCTGAATTAGAACAAGTTGGGATTTCTGCAGGGCTTATTCGTCTTTCTTGTGGTATTGAAAATATTCAAGATATTTTAGCTGACTTAGATCAAGCATTTGCAGCAGCAAAATAAGTCATAAATTAACGAATTTACCCTTGATATTTCTGACTTCGACATTATTTTTATTCTTAGGTATGTTGTTAACGCAATACCATACAATAACAAAATAAAATTTTTTAAATTTATATTTTTAAACGGAAAACGAAAACATTATGGCAAAGAAAGATTATTACGACGTTCTTGGTGTTGAACGTGGCGCAGATGAAAAAGCAATTAAACGTGCTTACAAAAAACTCGCCATGCAATATCACCCTGATAGAACCAAAGGTGATAAAGCCAAAGAAGAAAAATTTAAAGAAATCCAAGAAGCCTATGAAATCCTAGGTGATAAAGAAAAACGTGCCGCTTACGATCAATATGGCCATGCAGCCTTTGAACAAGGCGGCATGGGAGGCGGCGGCTTTGGTGGCGGATTCAGCGGTGCTGATTTCGGTGACATTTTTGGAGATATGTTCGGTGATATCTTCGGCGGTGGCGGACGCGGTCGTCAGCGTGTAGTACGCGGTGAAGATTTACGCTATGACATCCAAATTACGTTAGAAGAAGCCGTAAAAGGTACAACCAAAGATATCCAAATTAATACGCTTGCTCACTGTGATAGCTGTGATGGTACTGGTGCAGAAAAAGGATCAAAAGTTGAGACATGTCCAAGCTGTCATGGTTCTGGTCGTGTTCGTCGCCAACAAGGCTTCTTCGTGACTGAAGCGATTTGTCCAACTTGTCATGGCTCGGGTAAGAAAATTGAAAAACCATGTAAAAGCTGCCATGGCGAAGGTCGTGTTCACAAGAAGAAAAACCTGTCCGTTAAAATCCCAGCAGGTGTGGATACCGGCAACCAATTACGTTTAAGCGGTGAAGGCGCAGCAGGCGAAAATGGAGCACCAGCAGGCGATTTATATGTGGTGATTCATGTTAAAGAACATCATATCTTTGAACGTGATGGCAATAACCTCTACTGCGAAGTGCCAATCAGTTTCTCAATGGCTGCGTTAGGGGGTGAAATTGAAGTCCCAACCTTAGACGGTAAAGTGAAACTCAAAATCCCTGCTGAAACCCAAACAGGCAAACTGTTCCGTATGCGGGGTAAAGGGGTGAGCTCTACACGTAGCGGCTATGCAGGCGATCTCATTTGTCGCGTAGTGATTGAAACACCGGTGAACTTAAATAAAGAACAAAAAGAATTATTAGAAAAACTGGAAGAAAGTTTGAAAGGACAAAAATCGCATAGTCCTAAATCTTCAAGCTTTTTAGACGGTGTGAAGAAATTCTTTGATAACTTAGGTAAGTAAGCCTAAACAGAAAGTGCGGTCAATTTTAAAACTGTTTTGAAATTGACCGCACTTTTATTTTATAAGTAATGACTTTACACGACAGAAATCGCTTTTATTTGCACATAAACATCCATGCCTTGAGCAAAATGCAATTCATTAAAAGCCCATTTACTGATACTTGCCCAAACTTTATGTCCTTCCACTAATACCGCAATGTCAATGCGATTCTCTTGCGGAACGATTTGTACAATTTGCCCTCGTAAAATATTACGAATACTCGTTTGCTCTGGCTTGCTGAGTGTGAGTGACACATCGGAACTATAAATACAGACGCGAACTTTTTCATTCGCTTGATGATGTACTTCATTAATCCAAAGCTGTTGTTCGCCCAAAGAAAGTGCGGTCATTTTATAGGTTGGATTATGTAAATATACGGGCAACGCCAACACACTACTCTGCTCCGATTCACCTTTCCAAGGGGCAAATAACGGACTGTTCCACACATTTTCTAAGGTGTCATAGGCTTTCACTTTGCCGTTTTCCATCAGCACAACGCGATCGGCCAAACGTAATAATTCATCCAAGCTGTGCGTCACATATAAAATCGGCACATTAATTTCTTTGGATAGACTTTCCAGATATTGCATAAGCTCACGTTTGCGAGGCACATCTAAAGCTGAAAGTGGTTCATCCATTAACAAAATATCAGGATCTGTTAATAAGGCTCGCCCAATTGCCACACGTTGTTTTTCACCACCCGATAAAGTCAGAGGATAGCGTTTGAGTAAGGATTCAATACCAAGTAGCTGAACGATATAGTCAAAGTCTTCACGGCTGACATGCTTCATGCCATAACGTAAATTGCCTTTGACGTTGTAATGCGGAAATAAACGCGCATCTTGGAATACGTAACCAATTTTGCGCTGATGCACAGGGAGATTCTCACCGTTCTCTACATCCACCAAAGTGCGGTCATTTAAACGAATAAATCCCTGATCAGGATGAGTTAAACCACTCACCAAATTAATCAATGAGGTTTTACCCGAACCTGACAAACCAAAAATAGCCGTCACACCTTGTGTTGGTAGCTGGAGATCCGCACGTAAGGTCAGGCGACCTAATTGTTGTTGTACATTAATGTGTAGCATCGCCTTGCCCCAATTTTTTCTGCATCCGTTTACTTAAGGTTTCGGAAAGCAATAAAGAAATTAATGAAAGGATCACCGCAAACAAGCAAAGTCGTGCAGTTTGTGCTTCTGCGCCTGGTGTTTGGATAAATGAATACATCGCTAAAGGAATGGTTTGAGTTTCTCCTGCGATATTGGAAACGAAAGTAATAGTTGCACCAAACTCACCTAAAGAACGAGCAAAACCTAATACTAAACCCGCCAATACACCAGGTAAAGAAAGAGGCAACGTGATTGTAAAAAAGACTCGCCAAGGCGAAGCACCAAGCGTTTGTGCGGCTTGCTCTAATTTAAAATCAATGCTTTCTAAGGAAAGACGTATCGCCCGCACAACCAATGGAAATGCCACCACTGCAGAAGCTAATACCGCTCCCTTCCAACTAAAGCCGAAGGATAAGCCAAACCATTGATATAAATACTTGCCAATAAAGCCATTACGTCCCATGGCGACTAATAATAAATAACCGATAACCACCGGCGGTAACACCAAAGGCAGATGAATAATTCCTGTAACCAGCGACTTACCGTAAAATTCCTTACGAGCCAGCAACCAAGCGATAAAAATTGCGAAGGGCAAACTCCAAAGCATAGAACTCAATGCGACACTCATGCTTAAGTGAATCGCATCCCATTCCATCGGGCTTAATTGAAACCAAGAGAGCAAAATATTTCCTTGTGTATATATCAATATGACGAAATTTCTTTAGAGATAACAAAAAGGACAGTTGCCTGTCCTTTCTTTATAAAGTCTGAGCTCATTATTTCACAGAGAAACCATATTCAACAAATATTTTTTTCGCTGCGCTCGATTCTAAGTAGTTAAGGAAATCACGGGTATCCGCATTGTCATGATCTTTTAAAATCGCGACTGGATATTCAACTGGTTTATAGCTATCTTTCGGGAATACACCTACTGCTTTCACGTCTTTACTCACTTTTGCATCAGTGCTATACACGATACCGTAAGGTGCTTCAGCACGTTCAACTAAGGCTAACGCGCCACGTACGTCTTTCGCACGCGCTAATTTATCTTTAACTTGATCCCATAAATTTAATTTCGTTAATGATTCTTCTGCATATTGTCCCGCAGGAACATGCGCAGGATCACCCACAGATAAATAGCTGTCTTTTAAGCCTTTAATCCATTCACCTTTAGCAATATCCACTGAATTAACCGCACTTTTAGCCGGTGCAATTAATACTAATTCATTACCCGCTAATACTTTTTCCGTTTCTTTTACGGTGAGATTTTTATCTGATAAATATTTCATCCATTTGTTGCTAGCTGAAATAAATAAGTCTGCAGGTGCACCTTCTTCAACTTGTTTGGCAAGGGTAGAAGAAGAAGCAAAAGAGAAAACGACGGTATTATTTGGCTTTTCAGTTTGGTATTGATCCGCAATTTGTTGTAACGCATCAGTCATTGAAGCTGCTGCAAACACAGTCACTTTTGCTGATGCAGCAAAAGATACGCCCATGCCTGCAATTAAAAGTGCAGTTGCAAATTTAGTTAATTTCATTATTTATCTCCTATATAAATGAAACTATATATAAAAAAATATACTACGAGTAAATTATAACTTGAATTTTTAAATAAGCATACAGAAAAACTTAAAGATCAAGTAAAATAAACAGAATTGTGTATTAGGAGGAGATGATGAAACAAACTGAAATTTTACTGACGATCAAACTTCATCAAGAATTATTTATTGATCCAAAACGTGTTCGCCTCTTAAAAGAAATTAAAGAATGTGGCTCAATCAACCAAGCGGCCAAAAACGCTAAAGTGAGCTATAAAAGTGCTTGGGATCACCTTGAGGCAATGAATAAAATCAGCCCCAAACCGCTTTTAGAACGTAATATCGGTGGGAAAAATGGGGGCGGTACTTCATTAACCACTTATGCTGAGCGTTTACTGCAGCTTTATGATTTGCTCGAACAAACACAAGAGCACGCCTTTCATATTCTGCAAGATGAGACGATCCCGCTAAACAGTCTCCTTTCAGCAACGGCAAAATTCTCCTTACAAAGTAGCGCACGCAATCAATTTTTCGGGAAAGTGGCAAGCCAACATATTGTGGACTCCCGCTGCATTGTTGCAGTAAACATTCAGGATTTAGCTCATCCATTACATGTTTCAATCACAATGCGCAGTGCTGAGCGCCTCAGACTCATTACTGAAAAAGAAGTGATGGTCATGTTTAAAGCCCCTTGGGTGAAAATTAGCACCACCCCATTAGAAGAAAAAAATAACCTTTTCCAAGCGACGATTCTTTCTATGCAGAATGAAGAAGCGATTTTGCAAATAAAGGACAGCTCAATTGAATTTTGTGCGAGTATTCATAGCAAAGATGGTTGGAAAGTGGGACAAGATGTGTGGTTACACGTAGATCCTGAACAGATCATTTTAGCGACATTGAAGTAATATCAGAAACAAAAAGTGCGGTCAAAATTAACCGCACTTTTTATTTTCGCTTACAACGCAATCTCATCAATCGATCGTCCAAAACTTGGCAAAAAGACCTGCAAAAAATAATCCATTTCTTGACTGTGCCATTGTTCCATTAAATTTTCTAAGCGTTTTTTCGCTGTTTTAAATTCATGGTTACCATGCTCTAATTCAAATTGGGCTTTAATATAGGCACAAATCAAATCCGCTTGTTTTACTAAATGCTTTTCTTCTGGGCTAAATTGCTCACTATCTAAGTATGTCGCAAAACTCTCTTGCAATTCAGTCGGGAGCAAACTAATTAAATGCAATTCTGCAGCCGCTTCAATGTCTTTGTAAGCATGAGTGATTTCAGAATTGAAATACTTAATTGGGGTTGGCAAATCTCCAGTAAAAATTTCAGAGGTATCATGATACATCGCCATCACCGCAATACGCTCAGGATTCACTTCCCCACCAAAAAAGCGATTTTTAATAATCGCTAAAGCTTGTGCCACAAAGGCAACTTGCAGACTATGCTCCGCTAAGTTTTCCTTTTCAATATTGCGCATCAATGACCAACGCTGAATTAAGCGAAGACGATCTAAACAGGCAAAAAAGTGACTGGTTTTAACTTCCACAATATATCCTTAATTAGACGGGAACTCTTCAATAATCACAGGGAGATCAATCACTTTACCTAAGCGAGAAATGGTAACGATGACTTCAGTATTCGGTTTAGTATCACTGATAATTTGCATCATTTCACGAATAGACAGGTTATCTTGTTTATTTAAACGTAAAATCACATCACCTACTTGGATGCCCGCTTTCGCTGCAGGGCTATTGGCGGTCACGCCTGTAATCACGATACCACCGTTTGAGTTCGCGGTGATTTCACTTTGTACCCCAAAATAACCACGAATCACGCGTCCATCGCGAATAATTTTATATAACACATCATTGGCAATGCTGATTGGAATCGCAAAATTCAGACCTTCTGCAATTTCATTGGCTGTTTTACCAATACTTAACGTGCTGATCCCTACTAATTCGCCAGCTGAGTTAATCAACGCACCACCAGAGTTACCGCGGTTAATTGATGCATCTGTTTGAATAAAGTTTTGACGACCTAAAGAATCCCCAACTGCACTACGCCCTACCGCACTAATAATCCCTTGGGAAACACTTTGACCAAGGTTATATGGGTTACCAATAGCCAGAGCAATATCACCCACTCGTACTTGGCGTTCTTTATTTTGTGGAATCGTGGAAAGATCGGTTGCTTTAATTTTTAGTACCGCAAGATCCGTTAAATTATCCGAACCAATTAAATTCGCTTCATAAATATTACCGTTTTGCAGTGCGACTACAATTTGATCGGCATTTTGGATAACGTGTTTATTGGTGAGTATATAACCGTCTTTCGTCATAATCACACCAGAACCTAAGTTATTTACCTGTAATTGATCGCTATCATTAATACTGGCAGAAGAAAAAGATCGGTTGTACACATTCACCACAGCAGGAGAAGCAATTCTCACGGCGCTATTGAACGAAACGATATCATCAGCAGAGAAAAGGCTGCTGTTATTGAGCTTAGGAACGGCAAATAAAATAACACCTGCCGCAGCAAGCCCCCAAAGGGCGGAGTGGAAAAGTTTTTTTAACATTTTTTATTCTTTTATTAATAAGTTAGGTAAATAACTAAGTTTTAAATCATCCCCAATTCTTTCACATTCTTGCAGTTGCCACAATGGGGCATCAGCAAGTTTTTCCAAATGCGGAAGTTGGCATAATCCTCGAGCTTTATCTCCCAAGAGTTTTGGGGCGACATAAATGATTAATTCATCTACAGCATGTTGTTCAATCAGGCTTCCCGCTAAATTGGCGCCGGCTTCAACCCAAACAGAATTCACTTGTCTCTTGCCTAATTCTGTCATCAATAGATCAAAATCATAGTTTTCTGGTAGTAACATTTGCTCACAGAAATCAGGGAATACAGACATATCCCGTGGAATTGAACCCACAAGCCAAACTGGCGAATGGGTATGGAATAATTGATGGTTTGGTTGAACTCGATTTTGAGAATCTAAGATTATGCGAATAGGCTGACGCACAGTATCTTCAGCATATTCCGCTTTTAGAGCATCGGGGAATTGATTCCAACGCACATTCAAGCTTGGATCATCGGCTAACACGGTAGCACTTGTAGATAAAAGTGCGGTCGCTTTGGCTCGCATTTTTTGTACATCTGCACGAGCGGCTTCACCAGTGATCCACTTGCTTTCACCGCTCGCCATAGCTGTTCGGCCGTCTAAACTCATGGCTAGTTTTAGCTGCACATAAGGCTTACCGGTTCTCATACGTTTAAGAAAACCTTTATTTAAAGCTTCTGCTTGTTCGTTCAATAAATTGACCGCACTTGGTATGCCTGCATCGGCTAACATTTTTAAGCCCTTGCCCGCCACTTGAGGATTAGGATCGGCCATGGCTGCGACAACTCGACTGACACCCGCTTCAATTAAACCTAATGCACAAGGCGGTGTGCGTCCATAATGAGAACAAGGTTCAAGCGTCACATAAGCAGTTGCGCCTTTCGCTTTCTCACCGGCATCTGCCAACGCCACTCGTTCTGCATGAGGCTGACCAGCTTTAAAATGAAACCCTTTCCCGACAATTTCACCGTTTTTAACCAACACACATCCTACGGATGGATTAGGCGTAGTGGTGTACTGCCCTTTTGCCGCAAGCTCAAGAGCCTGTTGCATAAATTTCACGTCATCAGGGGAAAAGGTATCACTCATACTAATCCTTTAAGCTTTCAATTTCTTTGGTGAATTCATTGATATTATCAAAGCTCAGGTAAACGGACGCAAAACGGATATACGCCACTTTATCTAATTCTTTCAGCTCATTCATGGCTAATTTGCCCACGAGATGACTTGGCACTTCGCGCTCACCTGTCGCACGTAATTGGATAATAATATGGCTGATGGCTTTTTCCACATCATCCGAACTTACAGGGCGTTTTTCTAACGCATGTTGAATACCGCTACGCAATTTATCTTCATTAAACGGCTCTCGTGACCCATCATTTTTAATAATTTTTGGCACCACTAATTCGGCCGTTTCAAAGGTGGTAAAGCGTTCATGACAATTCCCGCATTCCCGACGACGACGTACTTGATACCCATCAGAAACCAAACGGCTGTCAATCACCTTAGTTTCTTCAGTTGAACAAAACGGACAACGCATTTTAGCTCCTTTTCAAAATGATTCTTAAGTCAGTATCTTATCAAAAATCCAGGATCTTTTCGATCTGAAGATCCGCTTTAAGACAACATTTCTCCAAACCAAGATGTGGTTTGTTTCACCAACTGCAAAAGACCATCCTGTGATTTAAATTGTTCTGTTTGCCCCAATACCCTTGCCCAATAAGGATCGGCTTTTCTATAACCATAGTTATCATCTTTTGCAAGGGATTCGATATTCGTTAAAACATTATCAAAATTGACCGCACTTTCATCTTTTTCAATAAACTTCGCTATATTTTCCGTTGGAATGAGCTGAATTTGTTGTTGGCTTTGTAAATAGGCCTCGACATACATTTTCAGTTTCTCAAGTGCGGTTGATTTTTCTATTGCTTTTAATGTTAAATCCTTATCTTTAGCGATAATACGTGGTGGCTGAGCGTTCTCTTTTGTCGCCAGTTGAATGAGATAATAAAGCCATGGACGAATGCGATAACGATCCTTATATTTTGCAAATCGCCATTCAATTATCTTATTTTCATCGCCAAATAATGGCTCCATATAACCAAACAAGCGAATATTGCCTTGTGCCGTTTCCACCACAAAATCGACACTCTCACTGTGTGGTGAAGAATAATCCTTAATTTTCTCTTTAAAAGCCAATACATCAGCACGAATGGATTGCGCACATACTTCCGCAAACTCGCCGCGTGGCATGATGCCTTTCACTCGCTGTTTGTCAAAATAATCGTTAAATTGCGCTTCCTCTAAATGCAATAACTCATTACTAATGCGATAATGTTCCAAGCCATTTAACGTGAAGTTTTCACTTTCTTCAATGCGATCGTCTTCATCTCGGAAATACACGCCAAGCTGCTTTTCAAAAAAGAATTTCACAGGATTTTCAACAAAACTTACAAAACGATCGAGCTCAATTTCCGTTATTGGCTCTTGATTTTCGCCCATCGGCACAGCAAATTCATGACATTTTCGTTCTTGGAATTGGGCAATCGGCAACCATTTTTTCGCAAAAGAGCGGTTAATTTCCCCTTCATTTTGGAAATTGATTGGACTAAACGCCGTCATTGGATGTTGTTCAATTCTCAAACCATTGTCTGAATAATGATTAATATAATCAAGCAACTGGCTCACCAATACTGAAGGCTCTTTGGGTTGATTATCAATAATCGAACAGCCCACATAACTCACATAAAAATGGGATCTTGCGGCGAGCAAAGCCTCAAGAAATAAGTAACGGTCATCATCTCGACGAACACGATCGCCTTTTTGATGATGATATTGCATTAAGTCAAAACTATTTGGAGTATGACTGCGTGGGTAATCCGCTTCATTCATTCCGAGCAAACACACTACCTTGAAAGGAATGGAACGCATAGGTAAAAGTGTGCAGAAGTTCACTTTTCCTGCTAAAAAACGAAGGCTATTTGGCGTTTCTTCTAAACGTGCAGACATCACTTCCGCAATGACATCCACTTGCAAGGTTTCTTCAAAATTGACGGTCTGCAAATCATCGGCAAAGGTATTGATGCAATCCTGAATATAAAACAAGGTATCCGCAGTTTCTTCATTTTGCACAAAGAAATCCGTCAAAAGTGCGGTCAATTTTTCACGCCATTTTTCAATATTGTGTGCCTTTTGCAAATCTTGATGCCATTTATTTAAAGCCGTAAAAAATTGATTCACCGCACCGACTAACTGCCCTTTCAATCCATAGCTACTATCAAGTCCAAGGCTGTCTTGCCAAACGCCTTGTTCTTCACGTATCGCATAACCTAAAGTCATACGTTCAAGCCCCGCCTGCCACGCGTTAAAATTTAATGTATTCTGCTGTTTTTCCAAGCCAAAGCGAATACCCGCCTCTTTCACCCATTCACGGATTTGCTCGAGATCGGCAAGCGCAATATTAAAACGTTCACGGATAGCGGGAATATCCAATAAAGCCAGTACTTCTTCCGCGCCAAACTGACTTTCTTTTAAATTTAACAGGGAAAGATAGCTCGACACGATCACATCACTTTCAGACAATTTACTGTCAGAAATTGAGAACGGAATAACAGGTGCATCCGCACTATTCGCCCCAAAGACAGCCTGAATATAAGGCGTGTATTGATTAACATCGGCCACCATGACCACCACATCTTTTGGTGTAATCTGTTCTTCTTTTGGTTTATGCTGATTCTGATTGAATAAATCCAACAAATAATCATGTAGCACTTCAACTTCGCGCATCTCGCTATGACAAGATTTCATCACCAAAGAGCGGTCATTTTTCGCGACATTTAATGTACCATGACTCAACGTCAAAATTTGATTTTGGATCTGCCCTAACAATGTTTTTTCGGAAAGTTCTGCATAGTAATCACGGGAAATGGCTTGAATATTTTCTTCATCACGCACTAATTGGTAGAGAAAATCCCGTCCCATTTTTCCCCAAGAGGCTAAAAGCGGATTCCCGTTGAACAATTCTTCTTGTTGATTAGTGTAATCAAGGTCGGCAGGTTCCCATGACACTTGCTCGGCTGAAATTAAAGGCTTCGCATCGTTGCTTTCTTGCACGAAACGCTGTCTTTCTAATAAATAGGATTTACTCAGATCTCTCAAGTCACCCCAATATTCTTGACATGGATTATTGAAGAATAAATGTACATCTGTTTTAGCTGAAATACCTTGGAAAATATTGAGATAAACCGTTGGCAATGCTGGAATACCAAAAATAAAAATACATTCCGGCAAGTTGAGTGTCGCATTTGGATCACGACATAGCTCTAAAAATTGTTGATTGAGTGCAGCACGATGCTTTGCTTTTCCACCGAAATCACGTTGGACATCATCCACCAAGGCTCGCCATAAAATTCCCTGCCAATGAATATTGTCTTTAATTTGAGAAAGAAAGGTAGGATTTAACGCCGAAAGGCCCTGCTTTTGCTGATTAATTTGAGCCAAGATTTTTTCATTGTTATTTTCTTCCCATGCGGCAATCCATTCAGGGCGATAGACGAGATATTGGTCAAATAAATCGGCAACTTTTAGGCTTAATTGATAAAGTTTTTGCTGTTCTGATGCAGGTGAAGACGCTAAATATTTTTTTAATGGTTCAAATTCTTTTTGCTGTAAAAAAGTAGGGATTAATCGCATTAATCGCCATAACGTTGAATCTTTTTCAAAAGGGTTTTGCGTGGAAACATTCGGCAAATTATCAGCGTAAAGTTTCCAAATAAAACTGGAAGGCATGGGGAATTGGAAATTCGCTGCAACGCCGCGTTTTTTAGCAATTTCCATTTGTAACCATTGTGCCATACCCGGACTTTGCACCAACACAATGTCAGACTGAAATGGATCATGTTGCGGTAAATTTTCCAACAGCGAAACTAAAATATCCTTTTGAATTTCCGGTTGGTTTGAATAATAAGTAACGAACAAAGTAACGCCCTTTTGAAAGCAAAAACAATGCGTTATTTTACTCGGTTTTCAATAAAAATTCACCTTGAGGATAGCGTATATTCACTTGATGATGACTGCATTGAATTGCAAATTGAATACCATTTTGTTCTACGCTATTTTCACAAGACAAGCCTAAAAACTGACGTTGAGCCTGATTTTCAGCAATTTGAATCGCCTGAAATTCTTGAAAAATTCTGACCGCACTTTTCCGTTGCTCACTCGTCCATCGGTTAAAGATCAAAAATAATCCGCTGAAAATCGATAAGGCTAATAAAAGTGACATTAACGACATACCATTATTCACTTTGATCTTGCGCACTTAAATCACTCCAACTTTTATCCACCAAACGCCATTGGCTATATTCTTGTACGAGTTTTGTCACCACGGCTTTACCATAAGCCACCGTCGCTCCCTCCTCTAACTTAAGCGAACCACCTGTAATCACTGCTCCACTAATTCGCCCTTTACCTGTTAAAGTTAAATCCCCTTCTGCTAACAAAATGCCACTCACATTCCCTTTAATTTCTAATTGGCTTTGTGTTATCCAATATACTTGCGGTGTTTTTTGAACAGTTAAAGTAGTATCTACTTTCACAAAGTGCGGTTGAAAATCAGCTTGTTTTTCGCTGGAAATAAAATCTCGTAGCATATTTTCATTAATGCCTTTTGTGGGCGATTTCTTAAATAACTCTGCTCGTTTACACCAAACAGAATAGTACACTTTATCCTCTGCCCAATTAGACTCGAAAAAGACTTGTTTCACTTTTTCAGCACCATTTACAGGCAAGTTTTGGCAAATATGCGTTTGTTGTTGCTGACTGATTTTCTGTAACGCCTGGCCTTGTTCTACATAATATTTCCGCTGACTCATTTGAGATCGAAAAAATGCAAAGATCTGTTCATCAAATAATAAGATCAGCGCCAATAAGCCTGAAAGTAAAATCAGTGCCGTCAGTGTCACAATCCCTTTTTTCATCATCATTCTTCTTGATTTAATAAAGGCACCACAAGCGAAGTTTCATATTGAATATGCTTATGTGTTGCAAGATTTCCCGCGAGTTTGATTTCAATCCCTTTCCTTGCCTTTAACCAATCAAAACGTAATTGAGAAATCTCAAACTCTTTTTCATCCAATAAATCAGTCCATCCACCACCAGCGTTACAAGCAGATTGCGCTAAGGCTCTCTGACACTCTGCTGAGCGACAATCCGCATTTACCGCATTTTTATAAGTTTGTTTGGTTTCGATCATTTTTCCATTAAGTTTGTAACCAAATAGCTCCTTTTCAATATTTTTTGCCACATTTTTAACGCCATTTACGCAGGTATTTTTTGTGTATTTTTCACCAATACAACCATTGCTATTCAAATCATAAAAAAATAAAACACAACTATTTGACGGGGCATTATCTGCTTGAGCAATGGTTATTGCAGTGCCCTTTTCGTCTAATTCAAATAAAGCCAGATTATCTTCAATGAGTTTTTGGTTTGCGGCTCGAAAGCCTACGCGACGCAGATCTTTCCCGATGAGTTGAATTGTGCGTTGTAATTCCGCTTGTAATTTGAGTTGTAACATTAAACGCTGATTTTGCTGTTGAGTTTGGGCATAAAACTGTGCAACCAATAGCAATAATAAAGCGGATAAGCCAAGTGAAATCAACAAACTCACCAATGTTTCGCCTTTTAATGGTTTCATCTTGTACATGCACTCGCCGCTTGATCAGACTTTAATTTAATACTGCCGACATTGAAAAAAGAGAACAATGTACGATGCTCTTCAGCCTGTAACATAAAACAATTCGTTTCCATGGTATTTCTGGCTCCATTAAATTTCACCGCCACTTCAGACGGATATAGTTTGGGGCCAATAAGCATCGTTTTCCTTTCAAAATAAGGATAGTAAAAATGCGCATAAAGGTTTTTAGGGCAATTCTGGGGATGAAAACAATCGCAAAAATGATCGTTTTTTACTTGAGCAGTAATACACCAACGTTGATTTGCCCTATCTTGATTGGCCAAAATAAACCAAATCGAAGATGAGTTTTCTGCCCTCGCTTGAATATTACGTAAGAAAAAATAAAGCTGTTGTTGCTCTTTTTCGAGAAAATATTTGGGATCATTTTTCTGCCATTTAGGCAATGCAAACGCCAACGTTACACTTAAAATAAATAACGTAATCAAGGTTTCTAATAAAGTTATCCCTTTATACATAAAATGCCTTCTTTTTTGACCGCACTTTAAAATTCCTTTAGAAGAAAGCCAAATTTGCTACGTTATTTTTGCGATACTGATCGCAAATTTCCTTTAAAAAACGGGAAAAACCGTGAATTAAACATTTTCAACTGGCTATTTACTAAAACTCCCTTATAATAGGCGACCTATTTATCTGTTCTTTAAAATCTGGTGGAAATATGAATCCAATGTTAAATATCGCTATTCGTGCGGCACGAAAAGCGGGCAACGTGATTGCTAAAAACTATGAGCGCCGTGATGACATCCAAACAAGTAAAAAAGGTATTAATGATTATGTGACTAGCGTCGATAAAGCCGCTGAAGCTGAGATCATTGAAATCATTCAAAAATCTTATCCTGATCACACAATTATCAGTGAAGAGCGTGGTGCATTAGAAGGCAAAGACAGTGATATTCAATGGGTAATTGATCCACTAGATGGCACAACCAACTTTGTAAAAGGTTTGCCACATTTCTCAGTTTCTATTGCTATCCGTGTAAAAAACCGTACCGAAGTGGGTGTGGTTTACGATCCTATTCGTAATGAATTATTCACTGCTGTGCGTGGTGAAGGCGCAAAATTAAATGAAGTGCGTTTACGTGTAGATAGCCAAAATGAACTTAACGGGGCGATTTTAGCCACCGGTTTTCCATTCAAACAACCAAGCTTAATGCCAACTCAATTTGCTATCATGAATAATTTAATTGATGAAGCAGCAGATTTTCGTCGTACAGGTTCTGCCGCATTAGACCTTTGCTATGTAGCTTCTGGTCGCATTGACGGTTATTTCGAAATGGGCTTAAAACCTTGGGATTGCGCAGCGGGTGATTTAATCGTGCGTGAAGCAGGCGGTTTAGTGTGTGATTTCAATGCGGGTCACGGCTATTTACGCTCAGGCAATATCGTGGCTGCACCAGCGCGTATTTTAAAAGAAATGCTAAATAAAATTCAGCCTTGCTTAACCGAACAAGTTAAGTAAGTCCCAATAAAAAGTGCGGTGAATTTCACCGCTCTTTTTTTATGACTAATTTCTGTCGAGTGGTTTTCTATTTTCTTCCGTTTCAGGCTCAAGATCCAATTTTGCCATAAGAAGCTGATCGCCATCTTCTTCTGGGTTGCCTGTCACTAACAACTTGTCACCATAGAAAATGGAATTTGCGCCAGCCATAAAGCACATCGCTTGCATTTCTTCACTCATGCCTTGACGACCTGCAGAAAGGCGAACATAACTTTTTGGCATAGTAATACGCGCCACCGCAATAGTGCGAACAAATTCTGTCCAATCTAAATCAGCTGCATCAGCCATTGGCGTGCCTTCCACTTTCACTAATTGGTTAATCGGCACTGACTCCGGCTGAGGATCAAGATTTGCCAAACTTGCAATTAAACCAGCTCGCTCTTTACGGGTTTCATTCATACCCACAATACCACCACAGCAAACTTTTAAACCGGCATGACGCACTTTTCCTAATGTACTTAAACGATCATCAAAACGACGCGTACCAATGACATTGTGATAATTCTCTGGCGCGGTATCTAGATTGTGGTTGTAATAATCCAATCCTGCATCTTTTAACTCTTCCGCCATACCATCTTGCAACAAACCAAAAGTACCACACGTTTCTAAGCCAATATCTTTTACCGCACGAATAATCGCCGTCACTTTTTCCATATCTTTAGGCTTAGGACCACGCCATGCCGCGCCCATACAAAAACGTCCTGCACCACGTGCTTTAGCAATTTTGGCTTTTTCGACAATTTCATCAATATCCAAGATCTGCTGATTTTGTACACCTGTTTGATAACGCGCTGATTGAGGACAATAGCCACAATCCTCTGGACAACCACCCGTTTTAATCGACATCAAGGTTGATAACTGTATTGCGCCAGGGTTGAAATGCTCTCGATGCACTTGAGCTGCACGATAGACTAATTCTAAAAAAGGGGTTTCAAATAGCGCTTCGACTTTACAAACAGACCAATACTCTACTGATGGATGGGGCGTAATAGATGAAAGCTGTACTACATTTGTTGTGGTCATTATATTTTCCTCGTTTAAGCTATGTCGCTTTTATTAAGTTGAGCATATTACTCTGCAATATGATAAAAAGAGATCAGATCACTTTTCCTTGATGAATTTCAATCACTCGATCAATATGCCGTTCAATTTCTTTGGGTTGATGTGTCACCAATAACATGGTGAGCTTTTTCTCTTCACATAATTGATCCATTAAATCCTGCATTTCAATGCGTAATTTAGGATCAAGAGCTGAAAAAGGCTCATCCAATAATAAAATGGGTTTATCTCGTAGCAAACAGCGCGCCAATGCCACACGCTGTTTTTGCCCGCCTGAAAGTGCGGTCGGTTTTCTCGTTAAAAAATCCTGTAAATTGACCGCATTTGCAGCTTGTTCTACAAGTGCTTTTTCTTCTGCATTTAAAGCTAAATTCGGTTTTAAACCTAAAGCGATATTCTCTTCTAGGGAAAGATGAGTAAAGAGATTGTTTTCCTGAAACAGCATGGAAACCGGGCGTTCAAAAGGTGCTGTTTTGGTATGATTTTCACCATTGAGCCAAATCTCCCCACTATCGGCATATTCAAAGCCGGCAATTAAATTCAGTAAGGTACTTTTTCCTGCACCACTTTCACCAATGATGGCGACTTTTTCTTGTGCTTGAATCTGTAAATCAAACACCATCGGCATGGATTGATAATTGAAGACCACATTATTTAATTTAATCATGTTGTTCCTTCTGCCCTTCAATAAACATAAATAAACCTAAACATAAGCCCAATAAAATCAATGCCGTCACTGCCGCTTCTTGGCTTCGATATTGCCCGATTTGTTGATAAAGCAAATGAGGCAAAGAAGTAAAATCAGGGCTACCAAATAAGGCTATCGCTGTAAAATCACCGAGTGATAAAGTCGTTGCGAGCGCCAAGGCATATTTCAACGGGGCTTTTAGTAGCGGATATTCAATTAAACGAAAACGCTGCCAGCCTGTAATATTCAGCGATAAACAGAGTTTTTCATAATATTGCATCGATTGATTCATTGGTGAATTGAGAATTTTGATCACAAATGGCAAGGCAGCCAAGGCATTGCAAACCGATACCACTACAAACAAATGCCCTGCTGAAAAATCAATATCTTGTAACCAAAGGAATAAGCCGACTGCTAAAACAATCGTCGGAATGGCTAAAATCATCATGCCCCCCGTTAAAATTAAGTGGGCTAATTTGGGGTGATATAACCATTGTAGTTGCCGTGAAAGCAATAATAAGAAAAATCCAAATAATACCGATAAAATCCCTGCAGTCGGAGCCATGGTTAATGAATAAGCAAGCGCTTTCCATAATTGTGGATTTTGCCAATAGCCAAATAATTGAGTTGCAGATAAACCTTGAAAAACAATATTGAATAAGGGAGTTAGAATAAATAAGCACACCGAGAATAAGACAAAAACATGTCCAAACTTGACCGCACTTGAAGAAGGCAAAACCCAGCGATAACGTTGTGAAATCTGCGTTTCAGGTGCTTTTGCCCAATATTGTGAAAGTGAAAATAACGCAAAACAAAACGCAAATTGCACAAGCGCAAAAAGTGCGGCTTTGGGTAAATCAAATTCAAAGAAAATGGCTTGGTAAATCGCAACTTCTAGCGTGCTATTTTGTGGCCCGCCACCCAGTGCCAACACTATCGTAAAACTGGTGAAACATAGCATAAAAATCAGCACAAAGGCAGAGACTATTTGGCTTTTCAAATAAGGCCATTCAATTAAATGAAAAAATGTGAAACCTTTGATATTCAATTGTGCCGCGAGTTGATGCTGTTCGGTCGGTACACTTTGCAAAGCCTGTAAACTCATTCGGGCAGCTAAGGGAATATTAAAAAATAAATGGGCAATGAGAATGCCGCTTAAACCATAAATGGAGGGTTTCCACGAAATACCTAAGGTTTGTAGCACTTGTGTTAGCCAACCTGCCGTGCCATAAATCCCAATCAAACCGAAAATAGCCAGTAATGCTGGCAAAACAAAGGTGAGGGAAAAAATGCGTAAAATGAGCGATTTGCCTTTGAAATCTAAATAGAAAAAAGCACGCGCAAATAACATACCAATTATGCTAGAAAGCAAGGCAGATAATAATGCCTGACCGACACTAAAGGCGATAACTTGATGCAAATAATCGTCTTTTAAGAAATCAGATAAGGCATAATCACTTCCAACTGAAAAAACAGCAGAAAGTGAAAATCCATAGAGTAAAACAATGAAAAAAATGACCGCACTTCCGCCCAAATAATGGCGTGGACGAAAATGCGGATGTTGCAATAAGCTCATTAATACTACTTAGATAAAGCTTTTTGCCATTGATTGATCCAGCCTTTCAGCTGCTCACTTGTTACCGTTGTGGTATCTAAAATACGCATTGATTTTGCGCGAGAATTAAGCGCATCAATGTGACTTTCGATATTGGTCTCTACCACGGGTAACATGACATTATTTTTAGCAATATCCGCTTGAGCTTGCGGTGAAAGTAGGAAGCCTAAAAATTCATCCGCACAGGCATTATTACGGTTAGCGACTTTTGCTGCCACTTCAACTTGTAATACGCTACCCTCTGCAAATTCCGTTGCCACATAATTGTCTTTTTGTTCAGAAAGAATATGGTAAATCGGTGAAGTATTGACGCTTAAAACCACATCCCCTTCGCCTTTTAAGAAGGCCCCATAAGACTCAGTCCAACCTTTGGTGACCGTGACCGTATGTTTAGAAAGGGTCTTCCAGGCATTTGCGACATCTGCTTCTGGATAAACTACATTCATCCAAAGTAATAAACCACGTCCAATACTGCTTGTACGTGGATCTTGATATAACACTTTAAGATCTTGACGCTCAACTAATTCTTTTAAGCTCTTTGGTGGATTAGCCAGTTTATTTTTATCATAAATAAACGCATATTGCGCATAATCAAATGGTAAGAACGTGTGATTTTCCCATTTAATTGGTAAACGTAACTGGCTTAAATCCACTTTATTTGGCTCAAAAATATTGAGTTTTTGTGCATCCTCAATTTGATAACTATCTAAACCGAGCACGACATCCGCCTTAATTTTTTTACCTTCTAGACGAACACGGTTAAACAAGGTGCCGTTATTGTCAAAAGCTACATAATTCAGCTTACATTGTGGGAATTGTTGTTCAAAAGCTGCTTTAACTTTTGGTCCGGCACTCCAATCAGCACTAAATGAATCATAAGTATAAACATCTAATGTTTGAGGTGCAGCTTGTGCGAGAGCAGAAGCGGTAAAAAGTGCGGTTAAAATGGGAAGTGTTTTGTTCATTATGCGTTCTCCTTATTTTTGCATAACGAAACAGCATAATGAGATAATTAGTTTCCTACGCCAGCATTATCTGTTTCAGGTTCACGGGTGTTTCTCAGCCATTAATAGAGGCACCCCGACTAACGCGATGTAGTCTATCTTAAGGAAATTTAATCAACAAGTTATTTCATTTAAAAATGTTAATCTGATCACATTTTTATAACAGGTTTATCATTTTTTGAGCAAAAGAAAACCTGCTAAAAAGCAGGTTTATCTTGGTAATCTATCGTCAATTAAGCTTGATGTTTAGCCGCTACTTCGCTTAATAAGGTTTGAAGTTCGCCAGCTTGATACATTTCTAAAATAATATCACAACCACCAATTAACTCACCTTCTACCCATAATTGTGGGAAAGTTGGCCAGTTTGCATAAGCCGGTAATTCAGCACGAATATCTGGGTGTTGAAGAATATCAACATAGCCGAAAGGCACTTTGCAATTCATTAATGCTTCAGATGCACGTGCAGAGAAACCACAAGAAGGTAATTTTGGTGAACCTTTCATGTAAATTAAAATTGGGTTTTCAGCGATTTGTTTTTTGATTTTGTCTAACGTTTCCATAATGTTCCTTGTTCAAATAAATATGAATAGGGCGCTATTCTAGCATAAGATAGAACCTGAGTGAAAGACTTGGTCTTACCAACTTCCACCAGCTCCGCCGCCGCCAAAGCCACCGCCACCAAAGCCACCACCGGAAGAACCACCTCCACCGAAGCCTCCACCAAATCCGCCTCCGAAACCGGAACCGCCACCACGGCGACGAGAAATCGTACTTTGACGAATGATTTTATTCAGTTGGTCACGTTGATTCGGGCTAATATATACTTCATCTTTGTGATATTGGAATTCACCAAATAATACAATAGCAATAAATGCCAATACCATTAAGAATGGGATGTACTTATCGAACGCATCTTCTTCAACTTGTGCCGCATCAAACTCGCCTTTACTTGCCGCAATAATTTGGTTTAAGCCATCATTAATACCTTGGGCATATTGACCTTGTTTAAATTGTGGCAAAATTGCCGAACGGATGACTTGCGATAAAAAAGCATCCGGCAGTACGCCTTCTAAACCTTGCCCTGTTGCGATAAAAACTTTGCGATCATTTTTCGCAATCAGCATCAACACGCCATTGTTCAGATTTTTACGCCCAATACCCCATTTATCACCTAAAGCAAAGGTATAATCAGCAATTTCATATTCACCGGTTGTCGGAACCAAAACAACAGCGATTTGTGAACTCGTTTCTTTACTATAAGCAATCAGTTTATTTTCTAAAATTTGCTTATGTTCTGATGAAAGTGTGTTGGTGTAATCGTTTATGTAATGGAAAGGATTTGGTGCAGGCGGAAATTCTGCCGCAACAACCATTTGAGCAAAAAAAACAAGGCTAAAAACAACCGCACTTTTCATAAAAGATAAAAGCTTAGCCATTAATAATTACCTCATTAGATAATTCATTCACATCATCAGGCTGAATAGGGAAATGGCGAGATAAAATATCACTGATACGATCAATCGCATCGACAATGCCTTGTGTATAAGCTTTTTGTTTAAACTGCTCAATCATTAAATCGCATTGTAACTGCCAATAAGCCACATCAACAAATTGATGAATTCCTTTATCACCTACGATTGCACAAAGATGATTTTTATATCCCACATAAATCAACACGGCATTTTGTGCCGCTGTTTTATGCATTTCCAGTTCATCAAAGACTTCTAAAGCTCGTTCCATTGCAGACAGTTGTGCTGAAGCCTTTGGTACTTTGCGTTCAATATAAACACGTAACTCAGCCGAACTTAAGCTTTCGAGGCGACTAATCGCCGCCTCGATTTGCTTTTTATCTACCGGAATTCTGGAAAAGAATGGCATAGATAAACCTTAGTTAAAGTTTACAGTCGGTGCGTTTTCAGCGCCTGCAGCTGATTTAAAGTAAGGTTTAGCTTTAAAACCAAAAATCATTGCCGCTAATTTAGTTGGGAATTGACGTACTTTTTCATTATAAATACGCGCTGCTTCATTAAATTTATTACGAGCGACATTGATACGGTTTTCAGTACCTTCAAGTTGCGCTTGTAAGTTCATAAAGCCTTCGTTCGCTTTTAATTGTGGATATTGTTCTACAGTAACGAGTAAACGAGATAATGCTGAACCTACTTGATTTTGGTTTTGTTGGAATTCGTTTAATTGTTCTTCCGTTAAATTAGACGGATCAATTTTAGTTTGTGTCGCTTTTGCGCGAGCTTCGATTACATTGGTTAATGTCTGTTGTTCAAAATTAGCTTGACCTTTTACAGTATTCACTAAGTTTGGAATTAAATCAGCACGACGTTGATAAGATGATTCAACATTTGCCCAAACAGAATCAATTTCAGTTTCTGCTTTTACTAAGCCATTGTAGCTAGACATTAAGCCAAAACCTGCAGCAACGGCAATAATAATCAAGATAATCCACTTTTTCATTCAAAAATTCCTTCAATTATAGGTTTAATTTATATAAGAAAAGACCTAAACCGAAGTTTAGGTCTTCTAATGTTAATCCGTTAATGGATAACTAAATAAAATTATTTAGTACCGTTAACTGCGATTTCAACACGACGGTCTGGTGCTAAACAAGCGATAAGTGCTTTACGACCTTTAACCGCGTCACAAGTAGAACCTGTAACTGGGTTAGCTTTACCGTGACCAACTGCAGAAATGTTTTGAGCTGGAACACCTTTAGCTACTAAGTAGTTAGCTACAGAGTCTGCACGACGTTGTGATAATTTTAAGTTTGGTGCATCTTTACCGATACGGTCTGTATAACCAGCAACAGCTACGTTAGCGTTGTTAACTTGAGCGATTTCACCATAGATACCGTCTAAAGTTGCTTTAGCTTGTGGTTTTAAGTTAGCTTTACCGAAAGCGAAAGTTACATCAGAGCTTAAGTTGAAAGTTTTGCTTACAACTTCAGGTGCAACAACTGGAGCAGCACCTTGACCGAAACGGTAAGATAAACCAGCGTTGATAGAACCGATCCATGGGTTGTAGTCTTGAGAACTATTGTGTGTATCTTGAGTACGGTATTTACCTACGCGAGCTAACCATTGGTATTCTAAACGTAATGCTAACTCTGGTAATGAAGGTAATGCATATTCGAAACCAGCAGCGAACACTGGAGAAACGCGTAAGCTGTGACGACCTTCTTTGTGATCACGTGCACCAGTAGTTGCATCGTAATCTTTATAGTCTGAACGTACTAAAGCTGCACCAACACGACCATAAACATCTAAGCCTTCTAAAGCAGAAGTTAAACCACCAAGACCGTAGCTACCTTTAAAGCTTAAGTGTGCACCGTGGTTAGTGTGTTTAAAGTCAGTTTTACCAGCTGTACGGAATTTAGCACGACCAAAATCGTCATAACCCAATTCTACCGCTAAACCTAAGTTATCACGGTTTAAGATTTGATAACCACCAAATACACCATATGTAACAGAGTTACGGTGGTAACCTTCACCAAAGTTTAATGCTTTACCTGCATTAGCTTTGATACCATCGTGGAAAGAAGCTTGACCAACTTTAGCACCTGCATAGAAAGTATTTTCTTGTGGAGCTGCTTGAGCTACAGAAGCTGCTGCTAAACCAGCAACGACTAATGCGATTGCAGTTTTTTTCATTTTGATGTCCTCTATTTAGTCATCGTTATTAATAAGAAAAGTTTCCTTGTTTATTGTGAACTTTATAAAAAAGAAACACTCTAAACGTTGCTTAACTAGGGTTTTGAATTTGCCCTAACTTATCCTTTTGACAAATTCAATTCCTTTGCCATAGCCAAAGGAACGTTCAAAAGTATGGTTATTATCCTATAAAAATACCAAAGATCAAACTTTTTTTGCCCTTTTTGGTTACTTTATAGACAAATAACCCCTAAAATGAACATTTGTTCACAAAAATCGGGTTACTTTTTAACCCGATTTCTATTCTAACAAAAAATATCTTTTGTTGAAATCGACTTTTTTTTGAGCTTCATATATCATCAAATTCACTTTCTTCTCTATTATATAGGTGAGTGATTTTATGTTGCCCCGTCTTTCTAATGTGCCACAACTTAATAACATGGTAAGTGATTATCTTAGCGAACTCCAAAAGCAGCATTTTGAAGGTGATATTGCCTCAAATTATGCTGACCGTTTAAGTCTTGCGACAGATAACAGCGTCTATCAGCAGCTTCCTCAGGCTATTTTATTCCCTAAATCTGTTGCCGATGTAGTACGTATCACCAAATTAGCCAATAAAGAGAAATACCTTCATCTAACCTTTACACCTCGCGGTGGCGGCACGGGTACCAATGGACAATCTATAAATAACAACATTATTGTCGATCTCTCTCGCCACATGACGAGCATTTTAGAGCTTAATATAGAAGAACGCTGGGTTCGCGTTCAGGCAGGCGTCGTAAAAGACCAACTCAACCATTTTCTAAAACCACACGGATTATTCTTTGCACCAGAGCTCTCCACCAGTAATCGAGCAACCCTCGGTGGCATGATTAATACCGATGCTTCTGGTCAAGGTTCATTACAATACGGCAAAACCTCTGATCATGTTTTAGCATTACGTTCTGTTTTAATGAACGGTGAAATATTAGATACAAGTGCGGTCAAATCTAACGATGTTTTAGAAAACTACCCGCTTTCAGAAAATGGTAAAGCGTTACATCAAACGATTTTCCAACGTTGCAAAGAGAAACGCGCCTCAATCATTCAAGATTTACCACAACTCAATCGCTTTCTCACCGGTTACGATCTTAAGAATGTCTTTAATAAAGATGAAAGTGAATTTAATCTCACCCGAATTTTAACGGGGTCAGAAGGTTCACTTGCGTTTATCTGCGAAGCCAAACTCAATTTATTGCCGATTCCGAAATATCGTACCTTAATTAATGTGAAGTACAGCTCATTTGATGCTGCCCTTCGCAATGCGCCTTTTATGGTGAAAGCTAATGCTCTTTCCGTTGAAACCGTCGATTCCAAAGTGCTGAACCTAGCTAAGCAAGATATTATTTGGCATTCGGTAAAAGAACTTTTAACAGAAGAAGAACAAAATCCAATTCTGGGTTTAAACATTGTGGAATATGCGGGCAACAATCAAGCCAAAATCGACAGCCAAGTGACCGCACTTTGTCAGCAATTAGATGAAAAAATTGCACAAGGCAAAGATCATATTATCGGCTATCAACTTTGTTCTGACTTGCCTTCTATTGAACGTATTTACGCCATGCGTAAAAAAGCGGTGGGGCTATTGGGGAATGCGAAAGGCGCTGCCAAACCGATTCCTTTTGTGGAAGATACCTGTGTGCCACCAGAACATCTTGCAGATTACATTGCAGAGTTTAGAGCCTTATTAGATAGCCACAATCTGCAATATGGGATGTTTGGCCATGTGGATGCTGGCGTATTGCACGTTCGCCCTGCTTTAGACCTATGCGATAAAGAACAAGTCAAACTCTTTAAACAAATTTCAGATGAAGTGGCAGAACTCACCGTGAAATACGGCGGTTTGCTATGGGGTGAACACGGTAAAGGCGTACGTTCTCATTATGGAGAAAAATTCTTCACTCCCGAACTTTGGCAAGAATTGCGTTATGTGAAGTTCTTATTTGACCCAAATAATCGCCTCAACCCAGGCAAAATCTGTACGCCACTTAATAGCGATGCGAAACTCTATTCGATTCTCTCGCCAATGCGTGCTGACAATGATCGCCAAATCCCAATTCAAATGCGAGATGAATTCAAAGGTGCGATGAATTGTAACGGTAACGGACTTTGCTTTAACTTTGATGAGCATAGCATTATGTGTCCTTCCATGAAAGTGAGTAAAAATCGCGTATTCTCGCCAAAAGGACGAGCCGCTATGGTGCGTGAGTGGCTGCGATTAATGGCCAATGAAAACGTATCGCCTGATCAATTAGATTTTCATAAAACGCAAGTAAAACTGACCGCACTTGTGGAACGTTTCCGCAATAGCGTGCAGAAATGGCGTGGTGAATATGACTTCTCACATGAAGTAAAAGCGGCAATGGATACTTGTCTGGCTTGTAAAGCCTGTGCAAGCCAATGCCCAATTAAAATTGATGTACCAAGTTTCCGTGCGAAATTTTTCCATTTCTACCACCGTCGCTATTTGCGCCCAGCCAAAGATCATCTTGTGGCGAATTTAGAAGTTGCTGCACCTTATATGGCGAAACAACCGGCATTATTCAATTATTTCACCAAACTGAAAGTTACTCAAAGCTTGGTTGAAAAAACGCTTGGCATGACTGATTTGCCTCTCCTTTCAGAGCCTAACCTTCAACAGCAATTAGTGGAAATTGGCTACCAAGGCAAAAAATTAGAAGAATTGGAAGGTCTCAGTGACACAGAAAAAGCGAAGATGCTATTTATTGTACAAGATCCCTATACCTCTTATTACGATGCCAAAGTCGTTCGCGATTTTGTCGCTCTCACACAAAAATTAGGATTCTCACCAATCCTTCTGCCTTTTAAACCGAATGGCAAAGCGATGCATATTAAAGGTTTTTTAGCTCGCTTTAGTAAAACCGCGAAAACACAAGCGGAATTTCTAAATCGTGTCGCCAAATTAAATGTACCTTTAGTCGGCATAGATCCAGCTATTGTGCTTTCTTATCGTGATGAATATAAAGAAGCATTAGGTGATTCTCGCGGTGATTTCCATGTACTCACAGCGCATGAATGGCTGACCAATCAATTAGAAAGTAACGCATTACAAAGTGCGGTGAAAAATATTGCAAAATCTGACCGCACTTTTGAGTGGCATTTATTCCCTCATTGTACTGAATCCACCTTTATGCCAAACAGCCCAAAAGAATGGCAGAATATTTTCGCGCAATTTGGACAAACCTTGAATGTTGAAAAAGTCGGCTGCTGTGGTATGGCGGGTGTATTTGGTCATGAAGTTCAAAATCAAACCATGTCGAAAGATATTTATGACGTATCTTGGGGCAAAAAATTACAAGGTAAAGATCCGAATCATTGTCTCGCAACCGGCTATTCCTGCCGTAGCCAAGTGAAGCGATATGAAAAAGCCATCTTGAAACACCCTGTTCAAGCATTGCTTGAAGTGTTAAATAACTAGAGTAGATTTTCTACTTACAACAATATAGAAGAAAATAAAAGCGGCCAGATTTTAAATCTGACCGCTTTTTTATTTAAAGACTACAACGCTTCAATTGCTTTATACTGCTCTTGGATTTTTTCTAATCCAGATTGGTATTCTGCTTGTTTTTCACGTTCTTTGGCGATAACAGCTTCTGGCGCTTTAGCCACGAAAGCTTCATTGCTGAGTTTGTTTTCGATACGTTTAACTTCGTTTTGATATTTTTCAATCTCTTTGGTTAAACGGACAAGCTCTGCTTCTTTATTAATAAAGCCAGCCATTGGTACGAGCAATTCAGCATTGCCCACGAGTTTCGCTACCGAAAGTGGTGCGGTTTCGTTTGCGGCTAATACTTCAACGTTGTCTAATTTCGCCATCGCTTTCAAAAGAGCGGTCTGTTTTTCGAGAATTTTTGCATTTTCTACGCTTAAATTACGGAATAACAGATCTAAGCCTTTGCTTGGTGCGATGTTGCTTTCTGCTCGAATATTACGCACCGCAACGATCACTTCTTTTAACCACTCAATTTCAGCTTCTGCTTCTGGATCAAAGCCGTTTTCTTCCACTTGTGGGAAAGGTTGTAACATAATACTGTCAGCAGTGATGTCCACGAATCCTTTCACTTTTTGCCAAATTTCTTCGGTAATAAATGGAATGAGCGGATGTGCTAAACGTAATAATTTTTCTAACACGTGAACCAAGGTTTGGCTTGTCGCACGAATTTGTGCTGCATTGCCGTTGGCAAATACTGGTTTAGTCAATTCTAAATACCAGTCACAGAATTGGTTCCAAGTGAATTCATAAATCGCATTGGCACAAAGGTCGAAACGATATTGGCTTAATGAATTACGGAAAGTTTCCACTGTGCGATTAAATTCCGATTGAATCCAACGATCGGCTAATGAGAATTCGATCTCACCTTCGCTTAAATCTAATTTTTCATTTGTTAAGACAAAACGGCTTGCATTCCACAATTTGTTACAGAAGTTACGGTAGCCTTCTAGGCGTTTCATATCCCAGTTGATATCGCGACCGTTTGAAGCCAATGCCGCTAATGTGAAACGCAATGCGTCTGTACCGTGAGCGGCAATACCTTCAGCGAATTCTTTACGCGTTGCTTTAGCAATTTTCTCTGCTAATTGCGGCTGCATCATGTTGCCAGTGCGTTTTTCAAGTAAATCGTCAAGGCTGATACCGTCAATCATATCGATTGGGTCAAGCACGTTACCTTTCGATTTCGACATTTTTTGGCCTTGCTCATCACGGATTAAACCCGTTACGTACACGGTTTTGAATGGTACTTGTGGTTTGCCATTTTCATCTTTCACGAAGTGCATCGTAAACATAATCATACGTGCAACCCAGAAGAAGATGATGTCAAAACCGGTGATTAACACATCCGTTGGGTGGAACATTTTGAGTTCTTTAGTTTGCTCTGGCCAGCCTAAAGTTGAGAATGTCCATAAGCCTGATGAGAACCACGTGTCTAACACGTCTTCATCTTGTTTGAGTTCAACCGCAGAATCTAAGTTGTATTTTGACCGCACTTCTTCTTCGTTACGCGCAACATACACATTACCTTCCGCGTCATACCACGCTGGAATACGGTGTCCCCACCAAAGTTGGCGAGAGATACACCAATCTTGAATATCGCGCATCCAAGAGAAGTACAAGTTTTCATATTGTTTCGGCACGAATTGGATTTCGCCGTCTTCCACCGCTTTAATCGCTACATCAGCAAGCGGTTTCACACTCACATACCATTGGTCGGTTAGCATCGGCTCGATTGGCACACCACCACGGTCACCATAAGGGACTTTCAAATCGTGTGGTTTAATTTCGTCTAATAAACCAAGCGCTTCAAAATCTGCCACGATTTTCTTACGTGCAGCGAAACGCTCTAAACCACGGTAATCTTCAGGAATAGTTGCTTCATAGCCGGCAAGCGGTTTGCCATCAGTACCGATAATTTCTGCTTCATCACGAATATCTGCGTTTAAGGTTAACACGTTAACCATCGGTAAGCTGTGACGTTTACCCACTTCGTAGTCGTTGAAGTCGTGCGCAGGGGTAATTTTCACTACACCTGTACCAAATTCACTATCGACATATTCATCGGCAATAATCGGAATTTCACGGTTTGCCAATGGCAGAACCACTGTTTTACCGATTAAAGATTGGTAACGCTCATCTTCAGGATGCACTGCAACAGCTGTATCGCCCAACATGGTTTCCGGACGTGTGGTTGCCACCACTAAATAATCTTTACCATCTGCTGTTTTTGCACCGTTTGCTAACGGATAACGGAAATGCCAAAGAGAACCTTTGCTCTCTTTGTTTTCTACTTCTAAATCAGAAATTGCGGTGTGGAGCTTTGGATCCCAGTTTACCAAGCGTTTGCCACGGTAAATCAAACCTTCTTCGTGCAAGCGCACAAACACTTCTTTTACCGCGTTGGATAAACCATCGTCCATAGTGAAACGCTCACGTTCCCAGTCGATTGAGTTACCTAAACGGCGCATTTGTTGGCTAATTGTGCCACCAGAATAGGCTTTCCAATCCCAAATTTTGTTGATGAACGCTTCACGACCATAATCATGGCGCGTTTTGTCTTCTTCTGCAGCAATTTTACGCTCTACCACCATTTGGGTCGCGATACCCGCATGGTCTGTCCCCGCTTGCCATAAGGTGTTATGCCCTTCCATACGGTTAAAACGGATTAAGGTATCCATTAAGGTTTGTTGGAAAGCGTGCCCCATGTGCAAAGAACCTGTTACGTTCGGCGGCGGAATTGCAATGCAATAGCTCGGTGCGTTTTCATTTTCAGACGGTTTAAAATAACCGCTCTCTTCCCAATGTTGATAAAGGGCTTGCTCTACCGCAGACGGATTAAAACGGTCTGCCATTTCGAATTTTTGTGTCATTTATTTTCTCTTTAACTAACTTATAATCTAACTACTCACATTCAGGAAGATCCCATTTCTTTGCGGGAATTTCATTCTTATAACGAATAATAGTATCATTTTCGCTGAGTAATCCATCTAATGTATAATGTCTCTTTGTTGTTTCACTATAGGTATCCTTTTTATAAGTCCCATTTTTATCCGGCAAAAGATAGAAAATCTCATTAATATCCTCATCCATCTTTAAAATAGGTATAGGTTTATTAGCTATTCGTTGAAAATAATAATACCCTTTATTCTCAATAATAAATTTAAAAGTTTGAGAGCTTATATTGGAATTATTAGATCTTTTTGTTAATTGCACATAAGATCCAGCCTTTACTCTACTTTCAGATAAATATTTTTCGGAGTCTTTAAATGGTGAATTATTAAATACCCCATTTTGAAAATGAGGTAGAAAAAGCTCACGTAAAACTAAAACTCTTCGAGGGCCATCTTGTACTAAACATTGCTTAACATCATCTTTCTTATAAATAGTTATAAGATGAGTTGCGTAATTTTTTACACTTAACGTGCCATAGTCACTACCTTCATAATCTTTATACTTCGGATATATCCCATCGAAACTAAGACATGCAGACAACGACTGAAAAATAGGAAGCAATAAAATCAGTCTAATATATTTTATATACATGATTCCCTCTGATTATTTTATCTTAAAATTGATTAATACGAACTTATCTTCACTAGGATAAATCGCCTTAATCACCTCTTTCAATTCAGCCAAACTCATATTTTCCTGAGCTGCGTGCTGTTCTGTTAGATTATCAAGCATGATCGGCTCAACACTTAATACTTTAATCGTGCAGAAGTATTGATTATCTTCAAATCGACCAACACGTAAAATATCACCAACTTTAAAATGGCTTTCGGATTTATCTCGAATCGTGATGGTTTTACGCCCGGCGAGAATATCGGCTTCGAAGCGTTGATAAAAGGTAATATCGTTCATAAAGTGCGGTCACAAAAAATCTATTTTTTATTTTGAGGGCGAATTGATCACGTCCTCATATTGGTAAGAATAAGATTATGCCTTAATCCCTCTTAATTCATCTTTAATGCGTTGAATTTCTAAGAATAAACGGCGTTCTTCTTGACGGCAGAAACTATCACCGCTTACGTTTTTCGCATCGGCAGAACAACGAACTTGTTTATATTGTTTTTCTAACACATTCAATACCGCTTTTTTCTGATTATGCTTAGCACTTTCTTTCGATGCTTTTTCAGCAGGAATTACGCGTGGTTTCTGAGCAGTTGCCGCTTGTTGAGCAACAACCGTTTCTTTTTTCTCAGATACTTTTTCTACCACATCATCCGCTTTCGCCTCTTTTTTAACTTCAGCTTTCACTGCGTCAGATTTTACATCGGCTTTTTTTGCGTCAGCTTTAACTTCTGTGCTTTCTGTTTTCTCAGCGACTTTTTCGGCTGATTTAGTTTCAGCCACTAATCCTTTTGATTTTTCAACCGCACTTTCTGCTTTTTCTGTTGGTGCAGGTACTCTTACGGCTTTCTCAACTTGGGTTGAGGTATTTTCTTTATTGTCACAAGCAGATAATAAGGTGCTTGCGCCAAGAATAAGGCTTAAAGCCACTTTAGCGTTTAAATTCATGTTAATTTCCTAGGTTTTAAAGTTAAAAATATTAAGTGTTTTCAGTAGAAAGCGTCCAACCTTGCGAGCGGAGAATTTTATAACGTTCACGCGCTTGGGCTTTTTGCGTTTCTTCTACCGGTACAAAATCAATTAATTGTGTAAAGCTGTGACTAAAATCTGGCACTTCCATTTGTAAATTGATCAGCAAATCTCGACGTTGGGCATTGCGTTTGCCTTTCCAACTAATCTCAATTGGCGGTGCATATTGTGTTGCTTCGCCCGAAAGATTATGAGGAACAAACTCATTCGGATCCCGTTGCCATAATGCTTCATCAATTAAAAATGCTTGCTCTTCTGTTTCGCACGCGATTAACACTCGCTTGCCTAAACGCCACGCTTGAGCGGCAAGATCACAGGCAAGTTGCTCAACTGTTATCTTCTTTTCTGGATTTAAGAGATAAAATTGTGCGTTTTTTGCCATGATTGCGACTTCTCCATTTATCGTTTTGTAAACTGGCGGATTTTATCAAAAAAGCACTAAAAAATAAATCATCAACAAGGTGATTAACGCAAATAGAAAAAACACGAAAATTTTTTACCGTACTTTTATGATCTACATCACAAAAGTAACTTTTAACCTTTATGTTACATTCCATTCATAACTCGTAGGTGTTAGAATTTCGAAGATTTATTTTTATTTTCGATGATAGGAGTATCACATGGCATTTCGTATTGAAAAAGACACTATGGGCGAAGTTCAAGTTCCTGCAGATAAATACTGGGCAGCACAAACCGAACGTTCTCGCAACAACTTCAAAATTGGTCCGGCAGCTTCTATGCCGCACGAAATTATTGAAGCGTTCGGTTATTTGAAAAAAGCCGCTGCTTTCGCAAACTGTGATTTAGGTGTATTACCTGCAGAGAAACGTGATTTGATCGCAACCGCCTGTGATGAAATCCTTGCAGGGAAATTGGATGACCAATTCCCATTGGTCATTTGGCAAACTGGTTCAGGTACACAATCAAACATGAACGTGAACGAAGTGGTGGCAAACCGTGCTCACGTTTTACATGGTGGTAAATTAGGTGAAAAATCATTCATCCATCCAAATGATGACGTGAACAAATCCCAATCTTCAAATGACACTTTCCCAACTGCAATGCACATTGCGGCATACAAAAAAGTGGTTGAACACACCATTCCTTGTGTAGAACGTTTACAAAAAACGTTCGCTAAAAAATCAGCAGAATTTAAAGATGTGGTAAAAATTGGCCGTACTCACTTAATGGATGCAACCCCATTAACATTAGGTCAAGAATTCTCTGCTTATGCAGCACAATTAGATTTCGGTTTACGTGCACTAAGAAACACCCTTCCACACTTAAGTCAATTAGCACTTGGTGGTACTGCAGTAGGTACTGGTTTAAACACACCAAAAGGCTATGATGTGAAAGTAGCAGATTACATTGCAAAATTCACTGGCTTACCATTTGTGACTGCAGAAAACAAATTTGAAGCGTTAGCCGCACACGATGCGATTGTGGAAACTCACGGTGCAATTAAACAATTAGCGATGAGCTTATTCAAAATTGCAAACGACATTCGTTTATTAGCGTCTGGCCCTCGTTCTGGTATCGGTGAAATCTTAATTCCTGAAAATGAACCAGGTTCTTCAATCATGCCGGGTAAAGTGAACCCAACTCAATGTGAAGCATTAACCATGGTATGTGCACAAGTATTCGGTAACGATACCACTATCTCTTTCGTTGGCTCACAAGGTCATTTCCAATTAAACGTATTTAACCCTGTCATGGTGGCGAATTTCTTACAATCTGCACAATTATTGGGTGATGCGTGCGTATCATTTGATGAGCACTGTGCAACCGGTATTCAACCAAACTACCCACGCATTAAACAACAATTGGAAAATTCATTGATGTTAGTAACCGCACTTAATACACACATTGGTTACGAAAATGCAGCGAAAATTGCGAAAACTGCACACAAAAATGGTACAACCTTGCGTGAAGAAGCGATTAACTTAGGCTTAGTTTCAGCCGAAGATTTCGACAAATGGGTTCGTCCAGAAGATATGGTGGGTAGCTTAAAATAAACTCCCCCAATAATTTGATGTCAAAGGCAGGTATTCCTGCCTTTTTATTTGTGTTTTTTTAGAGGGCTTTTTTGTTATAATCACGGCAATATTTTTGATATGAAAAAAACTATGAAACTGAAATTTATTATTGCTGCTATTTCAGCCTTATTTTCCACCGCACTTTTTGCCCAATGGCAACCTGTCGGCAATGCTGAATATACATGGGGGCCATTCCATGTTTACACTGTCGGCTTATATTCTGAAACGGGTTCCTATGAAAAAAATGAACGTCCGTTAATGTTTTCGATTAAATATGAAAAACCAGTAGAAGGAAAAAACTTCGCCATTGCTTTAACCAAAGAAATGGAATCACAAAATTTAAGTAAAGATGACACTACTGCATGGCTCAAAAAAATGCAGGAAATCTTCCCTGATTTTTCACCAAACGACATCTTAAATTTTGTTGCTTTATCGGATAAAGGCTATTTTGTATTAAATGACACGGTGTTAGATCACGAATTTGATCAAAAATTTACACAAGCGTTTATTGATGTATGGCTTTCAGACAAAAGTAGTTTTATCAAATTACAACCGCAATTATTAGGTAAAGAAAAACCGGCTCATGATAGCAAAGAATTTCAACATCAACCAGCAAGCGAGCCTTTTGATGAAGAAAATACGATGCCGGAATTACCACCAAATTACGATTTTAAACAAGACGCAAAAGGATAAACAACAAGGACGAACATAATATAGTTCGCCCTTTTCTTTTATTGTTTCACTTGCTGTTCTAAAAACAAGATCATCTGCAATGCAATATCAATGCCACTGGTTTTCTCAATCATTTCTAACCCTGGGCTAGCATTTACTTCCAGCACCAATAACCCTTCTTTTGAACGAATCAAATCAACACCAGCTACCGCAAGCCCTAAAGCTTTAGTTGCACGAATGGCGATGGATTTTTCCTCTTCAGTGAGTTTAACTTTTTCTGCAGTGCCTCCACGATGAAAATTTGCACGAAACTCGCCATCTTGTCCAATACGCTGCATTGTGGCGACGACTTTATCGCCGATTACAAAACAGCGAATATCTGTCCCTTTTGCCTCTTCGACAAAATCTTGTAACAAGACGGGGACATTCGCATCTTTTAACGTTTCTAAAATACTGACCGCACTTTGTGGACGTTCAGCCAAGATTACCCCAATACCTTGTGAGCCTTTTAAGGTTTTAATAATCATTGGAGCGGTTGTTTGCTTAATGGCTTGTTTCGGCTCAACTTCACAACCGGATAAAACTGAATTCGGTACTGCAATACCTTGTTCCAATAACATCGGCAAACTGCGCCATTTATCGCGTGCAGCTAAAAACGCTTGTTCTTTATTAAGACAATAGACACCTTTTCCTTGTAAATGACGCAATACCGCACAGCCCATTTGGGTGCTTGTCGTCCCAAAGCGTGGTAGCACAGCATCATAATCAGGCAATAAATAAAGCTCACTTTCTGCATTTTGTTGATAATACAAAGAAAAGTGCGGTTGATTTTTGTCGAGTTTTAAAATGCAACGATTAGGATCCAAAATATCCATTTGATGCCCGCAACTTTCTGCTGCTTCTTTTAAACGCTGGCAGCTATAAAGGCGAGGCTCACGGCAAAGCATCAATAATTTCATTCAGTTATACCCTTAGGAAAAGAGGAGTTGATATATTACACCAATCACAATAATCCTGAAAAATGATTTCTGCTTTTGTGGAAATAGAGTAAAATCATTAGGAATTTTGTTTAAATAAAAGGAAAATTTTATGTTCGTAGTTATTTTTGGTCGTCCAGGCTGCCCTTATTGTGTACGTGCAAAAAACCTTGCTGAAAAATTAAAAGGTGAAGTAGCGGATTTCGATTATCGCTATGTAGATATTATCGCTGAAGGCATTTCTAAAGCAGATTTATCAAAATCTGTCGGTAAAGAAGTGGAAACTGTGCCACAAATCTTTATCGATGAAAAACCAATTGGCGGTTGCACTGATTTCGAAGCATTAATGAAAGAACAATTTAACGTTGTTGCTTAATTATTGCTAAAAATATAAAAGTGCGGTTAATTTCAACCGCACTTTTTTTATTTCATCTTAGTTAATTTGTAACGAGATCGACCAATCCCACTCTGTCTCATTCAAACGATATTGTTCTTTTAATGCGGGTCCACAAGAGTTAGAACCTACCCCACTCATTTTATAATCCACACACAAGATTGTACTGCCACTTTTCTCCAAATCATATTGGTGCTTTTTACTGCCCAATTCTTCTTGAGAGTAAGGGGAAACATTCATACTAAAAGGCGTATGACTTTGCACGGTAAAGCAATCAGACGAATTCGCCACCTTCACATCAAGACAACCATAATGGCTGCCATTTTCTTGTGGTTTTAAATAAGGCACATGATTGCTTTCTGGTGTTGTCTTATAACGACCGAAAGCCGTGGAGTGATGTTTATCCAGATAACTTTCCGTTGGGCCATAGCCCACATACTCAACTTGGTTAAATCCTTGATTAAGGAAAAAACGTAAGCCAAAACGTGGTAAGAATGGCAAGTGCGGTTGTTTTTCAGCATGAATATTAATCTGAAGCAACCCATTTTGTTCAATACGATACGCCACATTCAATGTCAAAATTCGCGCTTTTGATACGGCAACCAATCCTAATTTAAAGGTAATTTCAACCGCACTTTCCTGCTCGATTAAACGGTAATCATAGACTCTACTCGTCGCACGATCGTAACCCGCAGCAAGCCAATGTGCTTTCATTAAACTATCGTTATCCAAAGGCGCTCGCCAAATATTAAAATCGGCAGGTTGATTCAACCAAGGCTCGCCAGCTTTACGAATTTGTTGAATAGTGCCTTTATATTGATCAAACTGGTATTCAATATCTGCTGCTTTAACTGAAATTAAATTGGCATATTCTGAAACAGAAATCGATTGGATATTTGATTTGATCTCATCAGCGAATAAATGTGATTGCGCCGACAAAATAATCTGATCAAATCCTAAACTATGTCCTTGAGGAATTAAACCTGTTTCTGTTTTTTGATGATAGGTCAAGGTCAAAATTTGTAATGAACCGTTACTTGCTGGCAATGGTAAAGGTAAAAGTGCGGTTGATTTTGGCGCAATTTTTAAATCATCTATTTGGCCTTCTTGTACAACAGAAAAGTCCTCGGTGATTTGATAATGAATCGAAATAGCCTCTGCCGCATCCGTAAAATCCAAATAATTTTTGAGTTCAATATGACTATTTTTTAATGCAGCTCGAAGTGGGCGGTACACATTTTTGTATTCCAACAAATTGCTTTGAATTTGGCGGTCTGCCGTGACTAATCCATCAGCACAAAAATTACCGTCATTCGGTGTGTCATTAAAATCCCCGCCATAGCCCATCTTGCTTGAGTTTAGCAAATAAGGGGAATGATTGCACCACTCCCACACAAAGCCACCACAAGCGCCAGCATGTCTTTCCATAGCTTGGAAATAATCTTCCGTGTCTCCGCAAGAATTCCCCATCGCATGCAAATATTCACAAAAAAGATACGGCTTTTGATTTTTGGCATCGGCAAAATAAGCATCCAATTCTTCCGTACTGGTGTACATTTCGCTATGAAAATCTAAATTGGATGTGTCATTTTGATGCGCTGAATGTTGAAATATCGCATTTTCATAATGCACTAAGCGACTTGGATCGCGTTGTTTTACCCAAGCGGCCGCTTGCTCAAAATTCTCACCATAACCACTCTCATTGCCTAATGACCAAATCACAACAGAAGGCCGATTTTTATCTCGCTCAATATTGGCATCAGTGCGGTCTAAAATGGCTTGATTAAATTCAGGACTTCGAGCCATATAGCAATAATTGTCGATTGTTTTTTGACGAATTGCGTCATGATCAATCTCTGTTTTTACCCCTAACAAAATACTTGTTTCTGGCGACTCTACATAGACTGTATTCGTGCCGTGTGATTCGATATCACTTTCCGCAATCACATAAAAACCATATTCATCACACAACTCAGTAAACCAAGGTGCATTCGGATAGTGGGCTGTGCGAATGGCATTAAAATTATGCTGTTTCATTAAGCGTAAATCTTGTAATGCTTGCTCTCGACTAATGACATAACCCGTTTTCGGATCGCTATCATGACGATTAACACCTTTAAACTTAATCGCTTGTCCATTAAATAGCATGACACCATTTTTGACTTCAATATGACGCAAGCCGACCTTTTGACAAATCACTTCTGATCCATATTGCAAAATCAACGTGTATAAACGAGGGTTCTCCGCATGCCATAATTGTACATTTTCAATTTCAGCATGAAAGGCACGCCCTTTTTGTTCTGTTATCAATTTGCCTTGAGGATCAAATAATTGCCAAGAAATGGGTTGTTCGCGTTCTGCAAACTGACATGCTACATACAATTGGGCCTTGGTAAGTTCTTGATTAAATTGTGTTTGAATGAAGAAATCTTGTAAGTAATTTTTTTCTCGCTCTAACAGATAAACATCTCGAAAAATACCAGACATTCGGAATTTGTCTTGGTCTTCCAAGTAACTGCCATCACACCATTTCAACACGAGAACATGTAAGTGGTTTTCTCCTTGTTGTAAAAAGTCAGTAATATCAAATTCACTGGTGCAATGACTAATTTGGCTGTAGCCCGCAAATTGGTGATTCACATAGACAAATAAGCAACTATCTACCCCTTCAAAATTTAAGAGATACCGTTTTTCAGCATTGATTTTGACATTAAAAACGCGATGATATAAACCACAAGGATTTTCAATGGGCACATAAGGCGGATCAAAAGGGAAAGGATAATTTACGTTGGTATATTGATGATTATCGTAACCATGATTTTGCCAATTGGAAGGGACGGGGATTTTATCTGTAAATGAAAAATGAAGGAAATCTTGAGGCAAGTGAGTATAGCTTTCAAAATAAGCAAAATCCCATTCACCATTTAGTAAGGTAAAGTAAGGGGAAAATTCTCGTGTCTTTTTGACCTCACTTTCTGTTGAAGAAAAAGGAATAAAATAAGCATGATCTGGTGTGGTATTCACATGTAAGGTTTGTGGATCTTCAAAATAACGAGGCAACGACATAAAAACTCCCAATGCAATTTAGCCACATAAAAAAGGCGCCTGAATGACGCCACTATACCTAAAATCTTCGATGAATCTAGCGATAAGTTCACAAATCGTGATACTTATCACATTAATTTTTATGGCAATTTTGCCAAGAAGGCATAACCGCCTTTTTCACTCATTATTTCAACATTAGAATCCGCTGTAATGAATGCTGACTCACCTTGTTTTAAGGTAAGTGCGGTTGATTTTTCTTGAATTTTAAGCTCGCCTTGCATCACTAACAAGATGCCTGCACTTTGAAGATTCACTTTAGTATGCTTTTCGGGTTCGACACGAATTTGAGCTAAAGCAAAGTCTTTTACTGGCGTTTTATAAGTAAATTCTGACTGATTTTGAGGTGCGGCTGAGATAATTTGAGGTGTTACTTCACGACAATCTACAATTTTTAATAATTCGACAATATCGACATATTTTGGTGTTAATCCACCACGAATCACATTATCAGAACATGCCATTAACTCCACGTTTTGTCCGCGAAGGTAAGCATGAGGAATACCCGCATCTTGGAAAATGCCCTCTCCGTCTTTTAAATGCACAATATTAAAGAGATAAAAACACACCAAGCCGGCATCTAATTTTTCAGGCGAAATCGCCATGGCCTCCATGGTATAAAGCACCCAATAATCGGGGTTATCTAGCCCCAACTCACCATTTTTATAAGACTGTTGATTAGCTTCAATAATAGGTAATAGCCAATTTGCAAGCCTGGATTGATCCGCCAACATTACATCCGCATAAAATTCAGCAAGGCTTTGTGTGCCAAGTTTTTCAGCCAAAGGTTGCAAAGAGGGGCGCGAATTTAATGTCGCAAGAATTTGATCCTTTGTTTTAAAACCGTGTAAAAGCCAAAAATCTGATAAGGCAATCATCATTTCTGGTTTGTGATTTCTATCTTTATAAGTCCGCGTGCTGTCTGTTAATGGCACGCCTTTTGCATTCTCAGCCTCAAAGCCCTTTTTAGCTTGCGATTTAGTTGGATGCAATTGAATCGATAACGGCTTTTCAACATCTAAAATCTTTAACAAATAAGAGAGTTCATCACCAAATTGCTGACGACTTACTTGCCCAAGTGCGGTCGGATTTTGCGATAAAAATTCAATAAGGGATTGTTTACCTGTTACATTCTCAATTTCAGAAGGTACTGATGGATGCGCGCCTAACCACCACTCCGCACAAGGTTGATCTTTCGCTGAATTTAATCCAATCAATGATGCAATATAATTTTTTCCGCCCCAAGCATAATGCTGTACTTGGCCAGTTAATCGATAAATCATTTTTACCTTCTTTAAAAAGAATAAGTATAAAAAAATCCGCTCATTTAAAGCGGATCTTTTAGTCAGTAAATCTTATTTTGTTAAACTTAAAACAACAGATTCTCCAGCAATCACTTCACCCGATTTTTTCTCGATAGATGAAATTTCATCCATGTTAGAGATAACCACTGGTGTTAAAACTGATTTTGCTTTTGATTCTAATGTTGCTAAATCAAATTCGATTACAGTGTCGCCGCGTTTTACACTTTGACCTTCGTGTGCGATGCGAGTGAATCCTTCACCTTTTAATTCAACGGTATCAATACCGAAGTGAACGAATAATTCAACACCCTCTTTTGATTCCATTGAGAAAGCGTGGTTGGTTTCAAAAATTTTACCAATTACACCATCAACAGGCGCCACAATTTTGTTACCTGTTGGGCGAATCGCGATACCATCACCCACGATTTTTTCAGAGAAAACAACATCTGGTACATCTTCGATATTTACAATCTCACCAGAAAGTGGCGCATAAATTTCGACTTCCACTGTTTTGTTTTCTTTTGAACCAAATAATTTGTCAAATAAGCCCATTTTAATCTCCTATCTATTAAAGATGGCTAGTATTTTAACGTAAAACTCTGTTTTTGTATCTAGTTTAACGATTTTTCTGCTAAAAAAGCTTGAATTAATTGCTCAATTTCAGTAGTAGTTGGTTTTTGTAATGCTTCATCAGCTAAGGCTTTCACCTCTTGATAATTCACATGACGAATTAATTTTTTAATACGTGGCACAGAAATTGCACTCATACTAAATTCATCTAGGCCCATACCAAGTAACAATAAGGTCGCGCGTTCATCACCGGCTAACTCACCACACATCCCTGTCCATTTACCTTCAGCGTGAGAGGCATCAATCACTTGTTTGATCAATCCTAGTACTGAAGGTGACATTGGGTTATATAAGTGAGAAATCAATTCGTTACCGCGGTCAACAGCTAAGGTATATTGCGTTAAGTCGTTTGTACCAATACTGAAGAAATCCACTTCTTTCGCTAAGAATTTCGCATTCACCGCTGCGGATGGCGTTTCAACCATGACACCCACTTGGATGTTTTCATCAAAAGCTTTACCTTCTGCACGTAATTCTGCTTTTAAGGTTTCCAATACAGATTTTAATTCGCGAATTTCTTCTACCGAAATAATCATTGGGAACATCACGGCAAGTTTACCAAATGCAGACGCACGTAATACCGCTCTTAATTGTGCGTGTAAAATCTCACGACGATCAAGGGCAATACGCACCGCTCGCCATCCTAAGAATGGGTTCATTTCTTTTGGTAAATTTAAATATGGAAGCTCTTTGTCACCACCGATATCCATGGTACGTAATACCACTAGACGCCCTTCTATTGCTTCAACCACTTCTTTATAAGCAATGAATTGCTCTTCTTCGCTCGGTAATTGATCACGATCCATAAAGAGGAATTCTGTACGGTATAAACCTACACCTTCAGCACCATTACGATGTGCACCTTCACAATCACGAATCGTACCAATATTGGCTACCACATCGACTTTATGACCATCAAGGGTCACTGCAGGCAAATCTTTTAATTTCGCTAATTCTGCTTTTTCTTCAGCAAGTTTTGCCTCTAGTGTTTTTAATTCATCGATTTCAGCTTGAGTCGGATTCACGTAAACACGATTGTTCACGGCATCTAAAATAAGATAATCACCGGTATTCACTCGCGCAGTGACATTATTTGTCCCAACAATGGCCGGCAATTCAAGTGAACGAGCCATAATAGAGGTGTGTGATGTTCTACCACCTATATCAGTGATAAAACCTAATACTTTTTCTAAGTTTAATTGAGCAGTTTCTGATGGAGTTAAATCGTAAGCCACAAGGATGGATTCTTCGGTAATATCACCAAGATCCACAATATGCATGCCTAAAATATTTTTGATTAAACGATTACCTATATCGCGAATATCACCCGCACGTTCTTTTAAGTATTCATCATCAATTTCAGATAACATTTCAACTTGTTGATCGATGATTTTACTTGCTGCCACACTCGCATTCACTTTGTTTGAACGAAGATAATCAATAATTTCCTCTTCTAACTCTTCATCTTCAAGGATCATTAAATGGCCTTCAAAGATGGCCGCTTTTTCTTCACCTAAGGATTTTAATGCACGTTGATGAATAGAATTAAGTTGCTCAACAGCAGCTTCACGACCAGCATAAAAACGGGCAACCTCTGCCTCAACTTGATCTTCTGAAATTTTTTGCGTATCAAGAACAATTTTTTCTTCTTTTAATACTAAGGCTTTACCAAAAACGATACCTGGTGACGCTGGAATACCTGTAATCATACTTTTACCTTCCGAGATAATTTATTAAAGGTTAGATAAACAATAGCCATAGAATAGAAATCCTATGGCTATCGTCAATTATTCTAAAGTAGGAATTAATGCCACTAAATGTTCAACGGCTTGTTGTTCGTCTTCACCTTCCGCCGAGATGGTGATTACAGTTCCTTGCGTCAAGCCTAAGGTTTGTAGCTTAAATAGGCTCTTCGCACTTGCACTTTTTCCACCGGAGGTCACTGTTACATCAGAAGCAAATGCTTTCGCTTCTTTTACAAATTGCGCCGCTGGACGGGTGTGTAAACCATTAGGAGCTGTAATTTCTACATCTTTTGAGAACATAATGTTACCTCTATAGTAATTGTAAAATTTAGTCTATAAATCCGCTGTAGTATCTCTATTAAATGCCCAATAATCAAGGCTAAACACAAAAAAACTTGAGCTACGTCACGAAATTTGGGGTAATTTATACCTAATTTATAGTAATTTGTCTACTACACAGAAAAATGACGCTGTGATTTCGTCTCACTCAAACTTTCAATGAGGCGATGATAATTCTCATAGCGTATCGGTGAAATCCGACCTGCTTCAACAGCCTCACGTAATGCACAGCCAGGATCGTTCAAATGCTTACAATCTCGGAATTTACATGTACCTAAGACATATTGAAATTCACGATAGCCTTTGGTGATTTGGTCTGGCTCCAAATGCCATAAACCAAACTCACGAATCCCTGGTGAGTCAATCAAATTACCGCCTTGTGGCAAATGGTATAAACGAGAAGAGGTTGTGGTATGTTGACCCAAACCAGAGGTTTCGCTGATGCCACCGACTTGCGCATTGACTGTCGGTAAAATATGGTTAATTAAACTGGATTTGCCTACCCCTGATTGCCCCACAAAAATGGATGTGCCATCACTTAAAAGTGAGGTTAATTTTTCCATATTTTTTCCGGTTTCAGCTGAAATGATGATGGTCTGATAACCAATATCACGGTAAATCTGTAATTGGCTTTCCACTTCCCGCTCTTGCTCGGCATCTAGTAAATCACCTTTATTCACTACAATGACAGGTTCGATCCCGGCATTTTCACATACCACTAAATAACGATCGATAATATTGAGTGAAAGTACCGGCACCACCGCAGAAACAATAATAATACGATCGATATTGGCCGCGATTGGTTTCAGCCCATCATAGTAATCTGGACGAGCAATTTCATTTTGCCTTGGGTGAATGGCTTCAATCACCCCACTCACACCTTGGAGCTGTTCATTGCCTTGTCGCCAAATCACTTTATCTCCAACCACGAGACTAGAAAGTGTTCGACGTAAATTACAACGGAAAATTTCGCCTTGTGCATTTTCCACATCTGCATGAACCGAATAACGCGTAACAACTACCCCATCTTGGCTTTCACCTAGCATATCATCTTGCCATTCCACTTCTTTCTTCTTGTGGCGATGCAAGGCTTTCGCGTTATTTGATTGAATTCGACGAGTTTGATTTTGCGTTAGTTTACGTTTGCTCATAAAGTGCGGTCGTTTTTTCTGATGTTTTTCGTTAAAATAAACGGGATTAAAAATGTTTATAGGATACCTTATATTATGCAATTAGATAAACAAAATCTGATTTGGATCGATTTAGAAATGACAGGATTGGATCCTGAAAAAGAACGCATTATTGAAATCGCGACCATTGTGACCGATAAAGATCTCAATATTTTAGCTGAAGGCCCTGTGATTGCGGTGCATCAAAATGATGAATTATTAAACAAAATGTCGGAATGGTGCATAAAAACCCACACAGCAAATGGCTTAGTTGACCGTGTTAAAGCGAGCAAACTCACTGAACGTGCAGCAGAACTACAAACATTAGATTTTTTAAAACGCTGGGTGCCGAAAGGTGCTTCACCGATTTGTGGCAACAGCATCGCACAAGATAAACGCTTTCTTTATAAATATATGCCTGATTTAGCCGATTATTTCCATTATCGTCATGTGGATGTCAGCACATTAAAAGAATTGGCTTCTCGCTGGAAACCAGAAATTTTAGACGGGTTCAAAAAAGGTAGTACCCATCTAGCCCTTGATGATATTCGAGAATCAATTAAAGAGTTAGCTTACTACCGTGAGCACTTTATTAATCTGGGTTGATGAAAACTTAGGCAAACTCAATCATTTGCGAAATCTGCGCTTGCGTTGAATAAATTTTTTCGTATAATGTTGCCTCATTCACCAATGTGAAATGCGGGAATAGCTCAGTTGGTAGAGCACGACCTTGCCAAGGTCGGGGTCGCGAGTTCGAGCCTCGTTTCCCGCTCCAAATTTTCACATGAATGCCCTGCGGGAATAGCTCAGTTGGTAGAGCACGACCTTGCCAAGGTCGGGGTCGCGAGTTCGAGCCTCGTTTCCCGCTCCAAATTCTCAATCCGTTGCTGAAAAGCAGCGGATTTTTTTATTGTATTTCCCTACATATTCCCTTCAAAATACGATAAAATCCCCCAGAAACTTTAACCTAAAAAATCACTCTAAGAATGACCGAATTAACCCAATACATTCCTGATGAAGGCACGATGCTCCGTTTTGGTAAAAAACTCGCAGAAGTGCTTGTAAAACAACCGAAAGATAACGCTATTGTGCTTTATTTTAATGGCGATCTTGGTGCGGGAAAAACCACCCTGACTCGTGGAATGGTGCAAGGTTTAGGCTACCAAGGCAATGTCAAAAGTCCTACTTATACCTTAGTGGAAGAATATAACATTGCAGGAAAAATGATTTATCACTTTGATTTATATCGTCTTGCCGATCCTGAAGAATTGGAATTTATGGGTATTCGTGATTATTTCAGCCAAAATTGCATCTGCTTAATCGAATGGGCAGAAAAAGGTGAAGGTATCTTGCCTGAGGCTGATTTATTGGTGAATATTGACTATTACGACGATGCTCGCAACATTACGCTAATTGCTCAAAACTCAGTGGGCGAGCATATTCTGACACAACTATAAAATTGATTTACATGAAAGCAAAATTTTCGTTTCTTTTTGGAATATTTTCTCTAATTTCTACTACCGTATTTGCTGCCCCACAATGGACAATTGCTATTGATCCTGGCCACGGCGGTAAAGATCCCGGTGCTATCGGAAAAAATCTCGGCATTTATGAAAAAAATGTCACCCTTTCGATTGCTCGAGAATTAAAAGCCTTATTAGATAAAGATCCTAATTTCAAAGGCGTCTTAACACGCAGTAGCGATTACTACATTTCTGTACCAGAACGCTCTGAAATTGCACGTAAATACAAAGCAAATTTTCTCGTGTCTATCCATGCCGACTCCTCTCTTAATGCAGACCAACGTGGTGCATCTGTTTGGGTGCTATCCAATCGCCGCGCTAACGATGAAATGGGTCAATGGTTAGAAGATGATGAAAAACGCTCTGAGCTTTTAGGCGGAGCCGGTAAAGTTCTTTCCAATAACAATGACAAATATTTAGATCAAACTGTACTCGACCTTCAATTTGGTCACAGCCAACGTACAGGCTATGAACTTGGTAACAGCATTCTACGTCGCTTTGCTCGCGTGACTTCATTAAGCCGCAGCACGCCACAACATGCAAGTCTTGGCGTATTGCGTTCACCCGATATTCCTTCTGTTCTGGTGGAAACAGGTTTCCTTTCCAATATGGAAGAAGAACAAAAACTGAATACCATTGCTTATCGTCGTCGTATTGCTTATATGATTTATGAAGGCTTAGTCGCTTATCGCAATGGTAATTTAAAAGCAATTGCTGTTCCACCTAGTGATGAGCAAGACAGCAAATCTACAAAATCAAACGACAAAAATAATGAAAAATCTGACCGCACTTCCGATGTGAAAGACAGCGGTATTCGCCATAAAGTGAAATCAGGCGAAAGCATTGGTAGCCTAGCAAACAAATATGATGTCAAAGTCAGTGAAATCATTGAGTTAAATAAACTGAAACGCAAAGAACTTTGGTTAAATGAAACCATTAAGATTCCTGATAATGGCAAAAGCAAAAAAGCGGAAGAACCAACTAAAAAAGAAGAGACAAACACCGAAAAATCTGACCGCACTTCCGATGTCAAAGACAGCGGCGTACGTCATAAAGTAAAACCAGGTGAAAGCATTGGTAGCCTGGCAAACAAATACGATGTAAAAGTCAGTGAAATTATTGAATTAAATAAACTAAAACGTAAAGAACTTTGGCTAAATGAAACCATTAAAATTCCGGATAACGGCAAAGGCAAAAAGGTAGAAGAAAAACCTAAATCGGATGATAAAGCCAAAGCCGATAACAAAGGAAAAAACAGCAAGATTGTTGAATCTGAAAAAGCGGTTTCTAAAAAAGATAAAAAACAAGAAAAAACCGAGAGTAAAAAAGAGCCTGAGAAAAAAGGTAACGATAAAAAAGAGACTTCTTCAAAAGGAAATGAGAAGAAAGATAATGGCAAGAAAGAAACCCCGCTTTACCATACAGTGAAAGCCGATCAAACTATCTATGCTATCTCTCGTGAATACAATGTACCGGTTAATCGTCTTTTAAAACTGAACCCAACATTGAAAAACGGCAAAGTCGTGACTGGGCAAAAAATTAAACTTAAAGAAAAATAAGGAATCCTATGCCAATCAAAATTCTTTCTCCACAGCTGGCTAATCAGATTGCCGCAGGTGAAGTGGTCGAACGCCCTGCTTCTGTGGTGAAAGAATTGGTGGAAAACAGCCTTGATGCCGGTGCCAATAAAATTCATATTGATATCGAAAACGGCGGTGCCAGCCTGATTCGTATTCGAGATAATGGCAGCGGTATTCCTAAAGAAGAATTAAGTCTCGCACTCGCTCGACACGCAACTAGTAAAATTGCCGATCTTGATGATCTCGAAGCCATCTTAAGTTTAGGTTTCCGCGGTGAAGCCCTTGCTAGTATCAGCTCAGTTTCTCGTCTCACGCTTACCTCTCGCACAGCGGAGCAAAATGAAGCGTGGCAGGTTTATGCACAAGGGCGAGAGATGGAAACTACAATTAAACCCGCGTCTCATCCAATCGGCACAACAGTTGAAGTCGCGAATCTCTTTTTTAACACGCCTGCTCGTCGTAAATTCTTACGCACTGATAAAACAGAATTTACTCATATTGATGAAGTCATTCGCCGAATTGCTTTAGCAAAATTCAATATTGCTTTTACGCTCACACATAACGGCAAAATTATTCGACAATATCGTCCTGCAACGAATGAAGAACAACAACTAAAACGCGTTGCCGCCATTTGTGGCGATGATTTTGTTCAACATGCCTTACGCATTGACTGGAAACATGATGATCTGCATCTTTCTGGTTGGGTTGCGACACCTGAATTTACACGTTATCAAAATGATTTGAGCTATTGCTATATCAATGGACGAATGGTACGCGATAAAGTGATCACCCACGCCATTCGCCAAGCTTATGCGGAGCATTTACATACTGAGCAATACCCTGCATTTGTACTCTTTATCGACCTCAATCCACATGATGTCGATGTCAACGTGCACCCAACAAAACACGAAGTTCGTTTCCATCAAGCTCGCTTAATTCATGACTTTATCTACCAAGGCGTAACAAATGCGCTCAACGCCATTCCTCAAGCTGAATTGGATTTAGCGCCAGCGATAAATGAGGCAAGGGAGCCTTCGGCTTCATATCAACCTAACTATGAACCGAAACCCAATCGGGCGGCAGCGGGACACAATATTTTCGCTTCGAATTATCATCAGCCTCGCGAAAAACAATCAGAAAATCGACCGCACTTTTCAAACCGTAGTGAATACGTTCCGTCATATGGTTATCGTGAACAACCTACTAAAACTGAACAACACTTATATGGTGAATTAGTACGTCCTGCGGAAAATTCTCAAGTTTTAACAACATCTATCGTTGAACAACTCCCACAAACAAGTGAACCAGGCTATTTACGCGCATTAGCATTAATTGAAAATAAAGCATTACTTTTACAACAAAATCAGCAGTTTTATTTGATGTCATTAGCTAAATTGCAAACCTTAAATTATGAATTAACCTTACAACAAGGTGAAATTTCACAACAGCCGTTGCTCATCCCGATTATTTTTCGCTTAGATGAAAAACAATTTGAACAATGGAAAAAACAAAAAGCTTTTTTCCAACAAAGTGGTTTTGAATTTATTGAAAATGAAGCCCAGCTACGTATCACTCTAAACAAAGTGCCTACGGTTTTACGTACACAAAATTTACAAAAATGTGTGGTAAGCCTACTCACTGAACATCTAGAAAATATGCCTGATTTTCTGACCGCACTTTGTCATGCGCTAGAGGTGAAACCGATTCAAGTATTAGCAGATGCAGTCAGTTTATTAAGTGAAACGGAACGCTTACTGAATAAAGCTCATCAAGAGAAATTTAATACATTACTGAAACCGATTAACTGGCAGCCCTTTTTAACTGATTTGTAATATGACACAAAAAACTGACTCCAAACCAACCGCACTTTTTCTGATGGGACCGACGGCCTCAGGAAAAACAGATCTTGCTATTCAATTACGTCAAAGCCTGCCAGTGGAAGTGATCAGTGTCGATTCTGCATTAATTTATAAAGGCATGGATATTGGTACGGCAAAGCCTTATAAAGAAGAACTTGCTCTTGCTCCTCACCGCTTAATCGATATTTTAGATCCCGCTGAAAGTTATTCTGCGATGAATTTTCGTGACGATGCGCTCAGAGAAATGGCTGATATTACCGCGCAAGGCAAAATTCCACTTTTGGTTGGCGGCACGATGTTGTATTACAAAGCATTGATTGAAGGACTTTCTCCTCTTCCATCAGCTGATGAAAATTTACGCTTAGAAATTGAAGAAAAAGCGCAAAAATTTGGCTGGCCAGTACTTCATCAAGAATTACAAAAAATTGATCCTGTTTCAGCAGATCGTATCAATCCAAATGATTCACAGCGTATTAATCGTGCATTAGAAGTATTCTATTTAACGGGCAAATCATTAACGGAATTAACCGAACAAAAAGGCGAAGAATTGCCTTATCAATTTTTACAATTCGCTATTGCACCAGAAGATCGTGCGGTGTTACATCAACGTATCGAACAACGTTTCCATAAAATGATCGAATTAGGCTTCCAAGAAGAAGTGGAAAAACTCTATCAACGAGAAGATCTCCATCCTGATTTGCCTTCAATCCGATGTGTGGGTTATCGCCAAATGTGGGAATATTTACGTGGTGACTATGGTCATGAAGAAATGGTCTTCCGCGGTATTTGTGCAACTCGACAATTAGCAAAACGACAAATCACCTGGCTACGCGGCTGGAAAACACCATTAAATTGGCTAGATAGTCTGCAACCGCAACAAGCCAAAGAAATCGTATTACGCAAGATTGACGAACATTTTAAGGGGTAAATTATGGCGCTTTCACTTCCGCTTTCGACTGAAAAACTCATTCAACTTGGCGAAGTGCTTTGCCAACATTTCCCTGAAATGAATCTTGATGAAATAACCCAACAAATCGAGCGGGATGCAACAGATCTCACGACACCAATCGGACAAATAAACTATGCCATCAGTCTGTCTGATTTCTTGGAAAAAGTCTTAAAAAAACACCCGCACTTTTTAGCTCAATGGTGGCAAACATCTCCTCAATTTTCAGATTGTCAACATTATACTAGCCGTTTAGCAGAACAACTCGCGCCCATACAAAACGAAGAACAACTTTATAAAATACTACGGGATTTTCGTAATCAAGAAATGGCGAAACTAAGTTTCTGTCAAAGCTTGAATCTTGCCACTGTAGAAGAAATTTTTATTTGCCTTTCTCAACTTGCTGAAAGCCTTATCATTGGTGCGAGAGATTGGCTATATAAACAAGCTTGCGAAGAAATGGGCACGCCTTGCGATGAAAATGGAAACCCACAGCAACTCTATATTCTTGGTATGGGAAAATTAGGTGGTTTTGAGCTAAATTTCTCCTCTGATATTGATTTAATTTTTACCTATCCTTCACAAGGCGAAACCGTTGGGGTAAGACGAGCCGTTGATAACGCCAAATTTTTTACCCGTTTAGGACAACGTCTGATCAATGCTTTAGATCAATTCACGCCTGATGGTTTTGTCTATCGTACAGATATGCGCCTTCGCCCTTTTGGTGACAGCGGTGCGCTAGCCTTAAGTTTTTCTGCAATGGAGCAATATTACCAAGATCAAGGGCGAGACTGGGAACGCTATGCCATGATCAAAGGGCGTATTTTAGGAGCCGATGAGCAAGATCCCAACGTAAAAACCTTACAACAATCACTTCGCCCCTTTGTGTATCGACGCTATATTGATTTTAGTGTGATTCAAGCTTTACGTGAAATGAAAGGTAAAATCGAGCGTGAAGTGCGTCGTCGTGGCTTAAAAGACAATATTAAGTTAGGCGCAGGCGGGATTCGAGAAATCGAATTTATTGTACAAGTTTTTCAGCTAATTCGTGGTGGACGAGAGATCAAACTCCAACAACATGAATTGCTTAAACTTCTCCCTGAAATACGAGATCTCGGTTTAATTACGCCTCAACAATACCATGAATTAAGAGAAGCTTATATCTTCCTTCGTCGTACTGAAAACGTGCTACAAGCCATTGATGATCAACAAACTCAACTACTGCCAACAGATGAAGAAAATCGTCTTAGATTAATAGTTGCTTGTCGAGAATACACTTATTTAGATGAGAACAATCAGCCTACGATAAAATCTTATCTAATTGAAAACTGGGATGATTTCTATCAAACATTACAGGCACACCAACAAAAAGTGCGGTCAGTTTTTGATACATTAATTGGTGAAGAAAAAGATGAACGTACCGATGACAGTAATCAGTGGATTGATTTTTTAGAAAGTGATCTCGACGATATTGAACAAATGCTGATTGATAATCACATTGATGAAGACGCGATTTCTGATATCTTAGATAAACTTGTTCAATTCAAAGATGCTCTCGCTCGTCGTGTTATTGGCTCTAGAGGTCGAGAAGTTTTAGCTCACTTATTGCCAAATATCTTCACCCAAATATTTGAACAAAAAGATTACCGCACTTTATTGCCACGCATCCTCAATATTGTCGATAAAATTGCGAGTAGAACGACTTATTTGGAATTGCTCTTAGAAAATCCTCAAGCCATTGAGCAGCTTATTGAACTATGTGCGCAATCACAAATGATTGCCGAACAAGTAGCTCGACACCCAATTCTACTCGATGAATTATTAAATACTGAAGCGCTACGTAATCCATTGCCATTCACACAGTATTCTGACGAATTAAAGCAATATATGCTGCGATTACCGCAAGACGATGAAGAGCAATTCATTGACGGTTTACGCCAATTCAAGCAGTCTATTTTATTACGTGTTGCAGCCGCTGATATTCTCGGCGTATTGCCTGTTATGAAAGTAAGCGATCATCTCACTTATCTGGCTGAAGCAATTATTGATGCCGTTGTCAATTTTGCCTGGCAACAAGTCAGTCAACGCTTTGGGGTCCCCGAACATCTTGTAGATAAAACTGAAAAAGGCTTTTTAGTTATTGGCTACGGCAAATTAGGCGGAATTGAACTCGGTTATAAATCCGATTTGGATTTAGTCTTTTTATACCAAGCTGTTGAAGGAGTGACTGTTGGTGGGAAGAAATCCATTGATAGCAATCAATTCTATTTAAGATTGGCTCAAAAAATTGTCAGTATCTTTAGTATGAATACCAGTGCTGGCATACTTTACGATGTTGATATGCGATTACGACCTTCAGGCGATGCGGGCTTACTAGGCTGTTCGCTTCAAGCATTTGAAAACTATCAACTCAATGAAGCTTGGACATGGGAGAGACAGGCACTTGTCCGCAGTCGTGCCATTTTTGGTGAAACTGAATTAAAAGGAGAATTTGAAAAAATTCGCTGTAATGTACTTTCTGCTCAAAGAGATATCAATCAGCTAAAAATTGAAGTAAGAGAAATGCGTGAAAAAATGTACGACCATTTATCTCATACAAAAGAAGGCTTTTTTAATATCAAAACAGATCGTGGTGGCATTACTGATATTGAATTTATCGCCCAATATCTGATGCTCGCGAATGCCCCAGATAATCCAATATTAACCAAATGGTCTGATAACGTTCGTATCTTTGATTCAATGGCAGAATATCACATTATTTCTCTCACAGAATGTGAAAAGCTCAAATCCTGCTACGTGACACTACGTAATAAAATTCATCACCTGAACTTATTAGGGAATCCTGTCATTGTTGATGATTCGGAATTTGCAGAAGAAAGAGAGTTTGTTTGTTCTTTCTGGAATAAGCTATTTTCTTAAAAGATTAAAGGAGTCTATCCCTAGATATTTGGGATAAACTCCTTTTTATATATTCTCTACGTAAAAAAGCCTAACTTTCTACCGCGCTTATATTGTCAAAGTAATCTTTAACAAAACTCCATAAACAAAAACCCCAAGCCATTCAGCTCGGGGTTCTACATTCAGTACCTGGCGGTGTCCTACTCTCACATGGGGAAGCCCCACACTACCATCGGCGCATCGGCGTTTCACTTCTGAGTTCGGTATGGGGTCAGGTGGGACCACCGCTCTATCGCCGCCAGGATTATTCCTTTAATAACTTTTCTATTTCTCTCTGCTCCGCTAT
>NZ_QEPO01000001.1 GCF_003252725.1 Haemophilus parainfluenzae | reverse complement strand
CTTTATGTTACCGTTCGACTTGCATGTGTTAAGCCTGCCGCCAGCGTTCAATCTGAGCCATGATCAAACTCTTCAATTCAAGTTCAATCGCTCAATACTGCTGACATAAAATGTCACTACTTAAAAAGTATTATGAATTTCTAGTTAGCACCTATTAAGACTTCAAAATTAAAAAATATTTTTAAAACAAGTCAATCAACAAGTGCCCACACAGATTGTCTGATATATTGTTAAAGAGCAAAAAATAACGACGCACTGGGTTTCATAAAGCTTCACAACAGCGCGTCGTTGTGTGGGGCGTATTATAGGACTTTCAGAATTCTTTGCAAGTGCTTTTTTACAAAAAAATTCAATTTTTTTATTGCCTGATGATTTAATCATCAAAGTGAATTGTCTTTGTTCAACATTCAAGGTAAATTACCCCAAAAAGAGTAAGCAATCTAATGAGGTCTTTATGAATTTTGAACAAATGATTGGTTTCGGTGTGGCAGGAAATTTCGCAGGTCATTTAGAGCAAGCCGGCGAGGCGGCTGATTTCACTCAAGTAAAAACAGAAAATGCCATTCAACCCAAGGCGATTTTCCCGTTTTATGTGCCAAGCGAAAAAGCTGGCTTTCTTTATACCTTTCCTTTAAGTCACAATCAAATTAACTTTCCACAAGGTGCGGATAATCTTCAAATTGAGCCTGAAATTGCACTTATTTGTGATCTTATCTATAAAGGAAAGCAAGTTGAGAAAATTATTCCGTGCTATTTTGCAGCCTATAATGACTGCTCTATTCGTCGTCCTAATGCGAAAAAAATCTGTGAAAAGAAAAACTGGGGAGCGGCAAGTAAAGGTATTTCATCAAAACTTATTCCACTTTCTTCCTTTATTAAGGAAAGTGAAATTGATCAATATCGTATCGCTTGCTTTCATAAACGAAATGGCGAGCTCAATACGTATGGTATTGACAGCCCCGCTATCGGTTATAGCTATTTCCACCAACAATTATTAGATTGGATCGTGGATAGAATGAATAATCAACCCGATGAGGGACCAATGAATCATATTGCTTCTTTATTAGAGCAAGCAAACTATCCGAAACAAGCGATTATTAGTATTGGCGCCACCCGTTATACTGAATTCGGTGAAACGCATTTCTTGCAACCCAATGATCTCAGTATTGTTGCTGTGTATGACGGTGAAAAATATTCTGCTGAGGAAATTGAGAAAATGGCAAGAGATGAAAAATTTGCAGATGATATTTCAGCGCTTATTCAGAAAGTGGTTTAGCATACATCTAAAAAGTGCGGCTGATTTTGACCGCACTTTTTTACTTTCTTCTTAAAGAAACCTCTCCGGCATTAAAATACCGCTCTCCTTCATCGGTTATGACTTTTAAATAACCGCGTTTATCAATCCCCTGCTCTATACCTGAAATCGCGCCTTGCTCAGTAAAGACGTTCACTTCATCACCAAAAAATTCATTATAGTTTATCCATTGTTGCATGAATTCCTCATCAATGCCCTTTTCTTCAAATTGAGCTAATCGAGAATAAATACGTTGAATCACTTTAACAAGGATCTTTTCACGATCTATATTTGGATCCTGTTCGGTTAGCTGAGCATACGGCTGACTAATTTCGGTTGATTGTGGTAATTTTACATTGATCCCAATACCAACCACCAAATTAAGCAACCCATTCTTATGATTAATGATTTCCACTAAAATGCCACCAAGCTTTCGCCCTGAAAGCAAAATATCATTTGGCCATTTCACTTTCTCATTTAACGCTTCTGCAATAGCTAAACCAATTACTAAACTTAATCCATCCAATGCTTTTTTAGGATCGATAGTCCAATAAAAACTGAAAATTAACTGGCCTGCAAACGGTGAAAGCCATTGGCGACCACGACGTCCCCGTCCGGCCGTTTGATATTCTGCAAGGCACAAATCGCCTTTTTTTAAGTGATTAATTTGATTAGTTATAAATTCATTTGTTGAAGAAATGGCTCGATGATAATGCACGGAATAAGGTGAAAGTGCGGTTGAAATTGTTTGCGGATTTAACAAAGACATTTCTGGCACAAGCTGACAAACATTATTTTCTTCTTGAATATTCAATCCCACTTCTCTCAATAATGCCATTTCTTGCGCCAATTCATTTGACGTAATATTTAAAAACGACATCAAATCTGACCGCACTTTAGGTTGGCAATCAGACAAACAATCCAATAACGATGGCATATTCATTCCTTCTCATAAAAACCTTGGCAAATCTTACCATAAAAGCGAAAAAATTCATTTTCAACCACATGAAAAATCTGTATAATCCCAGCGCAATATTTTTTGACACAACTTTTAACAACGAGATATTGCCATGCTTAGAATCAAACAAGAAGCTCTGACTTTTGACGACGTTCTACTCGTCCCAGCTCATTCAACTGTTCTCCCGAACACAGCCAACCTCTCAACTCAACTCACCAAAGAAATTCGCTTAAATATTCCTATGTTGTCTGCTGCAATGGATACTGTCACAGAAACCAAATTAGCAATCTCTTTAGCACAAGAAGGTGGTATCGGCTTTATTCATAAAAACATGACGATCGAACGCCAAGCGGATCGTGTTCGTAAAGTGAAAAAATTCGAAAGTGGTATTGTTTCTGAACCTGTGACTGTTTCGCCAGATTTAACCCTTGCAGCACTTGCTGAAATGGTGAAGAAAAACGGCTTCGCAGGCTACCCTGTTGTAGACGGTGAAAACAACTTAATCGGTATCATCACTGGCCGTGACACGCGCTTCGTAAAAGATTTAAGTAAAACTGTTTCACAATTAATGACGAAAAAAGAAGACTTAGTCACTGTAAAAGAAGGTGCAAGCCGTGAAACAATTTTAGAATTAATGCATCAAAACCGCGTAGAGAAAGTACTTGTAGTAGATGATGCATTCAAATTAAAAGGCATGATCACCGTTAAAGACTTCCAAAAAGCGGAACAAAAACCGAATGCATGTAAAGATGAATTCGGTCGTTTACGTGTCGGTGCGGCTGTAGGTGCGGGTCCTGGTAACGAAGAACGTATTGATGCTTTAGTGAAAGCCGGCGTAGACGTATTGTTAATCGACTCTTCTCACGGTCACTCAGAAGGCGTATTACAACGTGTTCGTGAAACTCGTGCAAAATATCCAAACTTACCTATCGTTGCGGGTAACGTAGCGACTGCTGAAGGTGCTATCGCACTTACAGACGCAGGCGCAAGTGCAGTGAAAGTAGGTATTGGTCCTGGTTCTATTTGTACCACTCGTATCGTAACCGGTGTAGGTGTTCCACAAATCACTGCGATCGCAGATGCAGCAGCAGCATTAAAAGATCGTGGTATTCCAGTTATCGCCGACGGTGGTATCCGTTTCTCTGGTGATATTGCAAAAGCTATCGCAGCTGGTGCAAGCTGTGTAATGGTTGGTTCTATGTTCGCTGGTACTGAAGAAGCGCCAGGTGAAATCGAACTTTATCAAGGTCGTGCATTTAAATCTTACCGTGGTATGGGTTCATTAGGCGCAATGGCAAAAGGATCATCAGACCGTTACTTCCAATCGGACAACGCGGCAGACAAACTCGTACCAGAAGGTATCGAAGGCCGTATTCCATACAAAGGTTACTTAAAAGAAATCATCCACCAACAAATGGGTGGCTTACGTTCTTGCATGGGCTTAACTGGGTGCGCAACCATCGAAGAATTACGTACGAAAGCAGAATTCGTTCGCATCAGTGGTGCAGGTATTAAAGAAAGCCACGTTCATGACGTAACCATTACTAAAGAAGCACCAAACTATCGTATGGGCTAATCCGTAGGGTGGGACTTATCCCACCTTTTGTTATTTTTAACCACAAATATATCAAAAATGAGATTATTTCATCTATTTCACTGTGTACACTGTTTTCCGAATAAAAATGATTCTTTAGGAAAAGAACGATATTACGCTGAAATTATTAATGATCAATTTGTATCTTCTTTTACATGCTCGGAGGGACACGAAAATATTATTATCATTGCCTCCCATAGATACGAAATACTATACCTAATAGGTTGTAGAGCATTAATTGATGGATATTATCGGGAAGCAATATCTTCATTTTCAGCAAGTTTAGAGAGAATTTACGAAGTTTTTATCAAAGCCAAACTAATCTCTGAAGGTATGTCTAAAGATGAGATCGAACAAACAGCTTGGAAACATGTTTCATCACAGTCTGAAAGACAATTAGGCGCCTTCATATTCTTATTCACACAGCATTTTAAAACTCAACCAGAATTACTTTCCAATGACTTAGTAAAACTGAGAAATAAAGTTATTCATAAAGGAAAAATACCAACTAAAGATGAAGCTATCGAATATGGACAAAAAATATTAGAGTTAATTACTGGATATTTAAAAAAACTTAATTCAGAAAAAGAACTTGCTTTCTTTTTTGATACTCTATGTCTTACTGATACTAAAGAACAGGAAAAAGTTGTAAAAGATAAAGCTTATTCTAGAACTTTTTCCCTAAATTCAATGTTCACAAAATATAGATACTCTGAGGATATACCTGATTTAAAACATGAATTAGAAATCCTTGAAAAAAATAAATTTATTCACGACTTAAAGGACAATGTTAATGACAAACATCCACAATCATAAAATCCTGATCCTCGACTTTGGTTCACAATATACTCAACTGATTGCACGTCGCGTGCGTGAAATCGGTGTGTACTGCGAACTGTGGGCGTGGGATGTGACTGAAGAACAAATCCGTGAATTTAATCCAGACGGTATTATTCTTTCTGGTGGTCCTGAAAGCACCACGGAAGAAAACAGCCCACGAGCGCCTGAATATGTATTTAACGCAGGCGTGCCTGTATTAGGTATTTGTTACGGCATGCAAACCATGGCGATGCAACTTGGTGGTTTAACTGAAACCTCTGAACATCGTGAATTCGGCTATGCTTCTGTTTTAATGGATAATCCGACCGCACTTTTCGCTCATTTAAATGATGGCGATAGCAAATTGGATGTATGGATGAGCCATGGCGATAAAGTAACGCGTTTACCTGAAAACTTCCAAGTTACTGGTACGACTCCAACCTGCCCAATTGCAGCAATGTCTGACGAAAATCGTCGTTTCTACGGCGTACAATTCCACCCTGAAGTAACCCATACAAAAAAAGGCTTGGAATTATTGATGAATTTCGTGGTGAACATTTGTGGTTGCGAAACCAAATGGACAGCAGAAAACATTATCGAAGATGCCGTTGCTCGCATTAAAGAGCAAGTGGGCGATGATGAAGTGATTTTAGGTTTATCTGGTGGTGTCGACTCTTCTGTGGTTGCATTACTTTTACACCGTGCTATCGGCAAAAACTTACACTGCGTATTCGTGGATAACGGTTTACTCCGCTTACACGAAGGCGATCAAGTCATGGAAATGTTTGGCGATAAATTCGGCTTGAACATTACCCGTGTTGATGCGGAAAGTCGTTTCTTAGGCGAACTTGCTGGCGTATCAGATCCTGAAGCAAAACGTAAAATTATCGGTAAAGTGTTCGTAGATGTATTCGATGATGAATCGAAAAAACTCACTAATGTGAAATGGTTAGCACAAGGTACGATCTACCCTGACGTGATCGAATCTGCAGCAAGCAAAACCGGTAAAGCACATGTGATTAAATCACACCACAACGTAGGTGGCCTACCGGATTATATGAAACTTGGCTTAGTTGAACCTTTACGTGAATTGTTTAAAGACGAAGTACGTAAAATCGGTTTAGCATTAGGCTTACCGGCTGAAATGATCAACCGCCACCCGTTCCCTGGTCCAGGTTTAGGCGTGCGTGTATTAGGCGAAGTGAAAAAAGAATACTGCGATTTATTACGCCGTGCTGATGCGATCTTTATCGAAGAATTACGCAACAGCGGTTGGTATGAAAAAACCAGTCAGGCTTTCAGCGTGTTCTTACCTGTAAAATCTGTAGGTGTGATGGGCGATGGCCGTAAATACGATTGGGTTATCTCATTACGCGCAGTAGAAACCATCGACTTTATGACCGCACATTGGGCTCATTTACCTTATGATTTATTAGGCAAAGTATCTAACCGCATCATCAACGAAGTAAATGGCATTTCCCGCGTGGTGTATGACATCAGCGGAAAACCCCCAGCAACTATCGAGTGGGAGTAACCTAAATCAATTTAAAGGGCAAATTATTTGCCCTTTTCTTCTTTCATAGCACTAATTTATCTCATCAATATTCACTATGGACATCGCTTTTTTACTCGGCACTAAAATTATTGAACTGACACTTATTGTGCTTATTGGTTATGGGTTGGTTAAATCAAAATTATTAAAATCTGAAGATAGCAAGACGCTTTCCATTATTGGACTTTATGTCATCAGTCCTGCAGTGATGATTGAAGCTTTTCAAATTGATTACACACATGAAATTCTACAAGGTTTACAGCTTTCACTGTTTATGGCGGTGTTTCTTCAGGTTATTCTGATTATTATTGGCAGTCTGTTAAAGCGCCTATTAAACCTTGATCCTATTGAACATGCCACTTCCATTTATTCCAATTCTGGTAACTTAATTATTCCGATTGTGATGTCGTTATTTGGAAAAGAATGGGTGATTTACGCCAGCTGTTTTATTGTGGTGCAAACCTTTCTATTTTGGACGCATTGCCGTTTGATTATTGTAGGAAAAGGAAATTTATCCTTGAAGATGATTGCCAAAAACATCAATATTTGGTCAATTCTCGTCGGAGCATTTTTATTTGCTTTTCAAATAAAATTACCAAGTATTATCAATGGTACACTCTCTTCGATTGGCTTGTTTATTGGTCCGAATGCCATGCTTGTTGCGGGTATGCTGATTGCGACAATTCCTTTACGGAGCATCGTATCATCCAAACGCATTTATTTAGTCACACTTTTGCGCTTGTTACTTATTCCGATTGCATTATTGGTATTAATAAAGTTGATTGGGTTTGTACATTGGGCTGAAAAAGGGGAAATTATTGTGTTGATTAGCTTTTTAGCAACCACGAGCCCATCCGCTTCAACAGTGACACAAATGGCGGTGATTTATAACAACAATCCACAGAAAGCCAGCGCCATTTATGGTGTAACGACGCTACTTTGTATGTTTACTATGCCACTAGTGATTGCCTTATATCAAATATGGGGGTAAATCGTGGAAAAGTGCGGTCAATTATTTAAGCACTTTTGATGCTGGCTGCTCTTTTTTTAAACGATAAAGTTGATATAAGTTAACGAAAACTAAGAAGGCGTTTAGAAGCGCAACTGGATAAGATTTGATGATCAAACTGTAAACGACAAAAAGTACCGCTCCAATTGCATTAACAACTCTCAAGTGAACAATCGATTTAAATAAAAAAGACACGGCCACAAAGAATGTTGCCAAATAACCTAATAACTCGATGAAATTAAATTCCATAAATCTCTCCGTCAACAATGATTGAAGCGGCATCATAAAAGATTTTGGAATTCAGGGAAAGAGGCGAAATAAAGGCAACCGATTGCAATATCAAGAAATTTTTATTTCGCTCAACATTCGCTTAGATAAAGACTTTTTGCACTAAAAACATATAAAAAATTGTGCCTGCCGAGATAGAAAGAAACATGTTCTTTTTCCAGAAATGTAACCCCAATACCAAAGCACCCGCAATGAAATCGGGTAAGCCGTGATAACCACTCAATACATCCACATTTTTATAGCAATACACCACTAACATCCCAAACATCGCCGCAGGCAATACTTTGCCAAGGTAACGAATATAGTCTGGAATCGGGCGATTGGCGGGAAAAATCCAGAATGGCAATAATCGAGTAAATTGTACGCACACAATACAAATCACAATGGTGATAATTTGTTCCATCAATGTCATTTTAGTGCCTCCAATTTAGATGAAAGTTTCGGTCGTCTTACGGTTAATAGAATCCAAATACTAATGAGTGTTGGCACTAAAAAGTGTTCTTTCCCAACAATTAACAGCGATGCAAAAGCCACACCTAAACCTAATAATGAACTTTCATGAGATTTCTCTTTGAGCCAGTTTTCAGCAAAAATCACCAGGAAAAGCGCGGTCATACCAAACTCTACCCCTTTTAAATCAAAAGGAATAATTGAACCAAATAGATTACCTAATCCCGCTCCAACGACCCAATAAAGATGGAGATAAAAACTGACAAAGAACATATACCAGCCTTTATCTAAATGATCGGGAATCTTCGCCATATAGTTCAGGGAAAAACTTTCATCGACTAGGGTACTAATTAAATACCAACGTTTTTTCCCGAGTTGAGCACCATATTTTTCTAACATAGAAATGCCATAAAAAATTTGGCGCCCACTGACCATCAGCGTAACCAACGCAACACTTAAAGGCGAAAAAGGCATAACTAAGGCGGCAGCGGCAATAAATTCCACTGAGCCCGCATAAATGAGTGCTGCCATTGCAACGGGGAACCAAACACCGAATCCAAGTGCTTTCATGTAAATGCCGTATGCAATACCTAAAAATAAAAAGCCGGCAAGCATTGGCATGCTGTAAGGCAATGCCGCTTTTGCCGCGGCTTTGATGGGATTTTCTGTCACTACTTCTGACATATTGACCTACTACAACTCTAAAACAGACAAACCAGGTAAGGTCGAAAAACTTTGTGTTTTTACTGTTTGATGAAAATCTTCGATATAAGCTAAATTCGCATCTTCTTTGCGAATCGCTGCATAAAGGTTGCTGTACAATCCTTCTTCTGTAATTTTACGCGCCACCACATACCCTTTTTCTAAATAAGGTAATGCCGCCCAATAAGGTACGGTAGCAATGCCTCGACGGCTCGCCACTAACTGGATCAAGGCGATCGTTAGCTCTGTTGTACGACGTGGCGGATTAATGCCTTTTGGTTTCAACACTTGACGATATAAATCCAACATGTCATCAGGCACGGGATAGGTTACCCAAGTTTCTTCAGCGAAATCTTCTGCCTGCCAAACCTCTTTATTGGCTAATGGATGATCTTTAGAACAGATTCCCACCATTTCATAAGAAAATAACGGCTTAAATAAAACATCATCATTTTGTTCAACTTCAGACACGATAGCCCAATCTGCACGATGAGATAATAACAATCCAACCGGATCCGTGTGAAAGCCTGACACAATATCCAATTCTACCAAACTCCAATGCTGACGAAACTCATCCATCGCCGGCATTAACCAGTCGAAACAGGTATGACACTCTACTGCAATTCGTAATTGCCCTGCATCACCATGTTTTACGCGTGCAAGTTCACGTTCTGCATCTACCACTTTCGGAAGAATTTCATTGGCAAGACGAATCAAACGATCGCCAGCTGCGGTAAAACGCAACGGATTACTTTTACGCTCAAAAAGAGGTAAACCGAATTGTTCTTCCATTAACTTAATTTGGTGAGAAAGTGCCGATTGTGTTAAATAAACACGTTTTGCCGCCATTGAAACGCTGCCCGTTTCTTTTAAAGCAAGCAGGGTTCTTAAGTGACGAAGTTCAAGAAATGTAGGTTTCATTAGAATAATTCATAAAGTTATCGCATTAGATGAGCAACATGATAACGCAAATTAAATTTGTCGAAAAGAAAGTGCGGTCAAAAACGTTGATATTTTTGACCGCACTTAAAATGATTATTTATCTAATTGAACGGGAAGAAATAAACTTAATGGACGTTTTTTCACAATTTGACAAACTTCATGCCAAATTGGCCACCAGCTATCAATTTCCGCATTCAAAGAACGCAGTGCAACCCAAAGCGTTAATGAAAAACTGACAATTAAATTCACTAAACCAATCAACAATACAAAACCAATGCACTGTAAAAGCAATGAATAGGTGAATTGTCCGCTCACGGCAATATAACCTACATTCGCCGATGAAAATGCCACATGACGAATATCTAACGGAAGATGCGTTAAGTACCCCACCACACCCGTAATACCAAGCAACATACCAAAGCAAAGGTTACCAATTAACGAGCCATAATTCTCATGCATATAATTAGCAAATTTAACGCGAGTCTTCTCAGACATTAATTTTTTCAATAATGGATGTTGGGCTAAACGCATGCGCATATTCAAATAATTGCTGCGGTTATCAAAATAGCCCGAAATAATCCCCGAGCAGAATAACCATACCCCCGCAATAGCTGCAAACCATAAGGTTCCCGCAAAAGGATCAATGCTATGCAACTGATAAGCGATTTGATCAGCATTCATCAACGGCTCACCTGTTTTATATTGGTAACCAAACGCAATCAATGCGGCTAAGCCCATCGCAATGAGCACATTACCTAGCACAGCAATACTTTGAGAACGAAATACATCCACTAATAATTGGGCTAATTTCATATTGACACTTTTACCTTGAGGCGTTTTCTCAACAGCCTCAGCAAAACGGGCTGCAGTCATGGCTGGCTGTTTGGTTGCAACTGTGAAATGCAACATAAAGATCACCATAAAACCTAAGCCGTAATTTAAGCCTTCGGCAATCCCTTTCCAGACTTTGTCATCAATGATGCTGCCTAGATAGGTTTTAAATAACGCCATCAGTGCAATTAATACACCACCACCCGCTGCAGAATAAAACATTGCCCAATACTCTCTTTTATCTCGAGTAATGTAATGCTCGCCATGATCGCCGGCATTCTGCGTAACACTACGAGCCATCAATCCTGAGCTTTGTTTCCATAGTCGAGAAATACTATGTCGCTCTGCTGCTGCACGGGCAAAACAACCGGTTAATAATAAGATTCGACGCGGCAAATAGCGATTTGAAACAAAAATCGCCATCAAGGTTTCTAACCGTTCTAAAGTCTGGGAAAGACGTTCCAATAAATACGCCGTATTTAAGGATGATCCCACTACCGCCCCACGTTTCTGTAAGCCAATAATCAATGCCTTACATTGATCAAACATTACCTGTAAATGGCTATCATCAAAAGCCGTTGATTGGCGACGCGCCTCTACCCAATCAACCACTTCATGATGCAATGCCACAAAAGGTGAATCCGCATTCAACAGAGAGGGTTCCATTCGCATCAGCTCAGGATCCATATCTTCTGCCGCAATCCAGATTGAAAGCATCTCTATGGCAAATAGCCCTTCACTTTCAATATGATTTTTTAAACGTTCACGATCTTTTTGTTCTGTATAACGGGTTAAAACACCAAATACGCCTCGCCACGTTTTTAATGGGACGGCATCAATCCAACGCGCATCATTTTTATCGCTAAACAATAAATAAAAAATATCACGTAAATCATTAATATCTTTAAAAGAGGGGTTAAAACGCTCATAAATACGCGTTTTCATTTCCTGTCCAAAACCGCCACGTGTAAGAATACCGCTACTAATAAACAAGGGATAAAGGCGTAAACCACATAACCAACCACATAATAATTTCGAAACAGAACAGCCTAATTCTTTATCGTTCTTTAAGATAAACTTAAATAAATGTAAGGTTGGAGAAATTTTTTCTGTAGGGCTATTACGTAATAATTGGCACAGCCCTTCCACAAGACCAAAGGCATCGTTTTCCGCCACTTTGTTTCGCAAAAATTGCGGTAAGGTATCGGTTTTAATCATGAGCTTTCCCCCATATCGTTTATATTCAAAAGCGAGACATTATACAGCTCTGTTGGATAAAGTAAAAATAAAAGGAAAAGCGCGGTCAATTTTGAAAGGGTTTTAAAAGAAAAGGCGTATGTTTCCATACGCCTTTAGATTGATATTATTTCTCTTTCTTCAGCAAGAAAATGCCTTGTTCAGAGAAATTCACATAAGCTTGTTTCAGATTAGCATTGAAGTCTTCAGGTTTAGTATTAATGAGCAATTCTTTGCCTGCCCAAATTGCCACCACTTCCCAGTGATTACCCATATAGACTGCACTCTTGATTTCACATTGTTGTGCTGCCTCGCCTTCTGCTTTTAAGTAAATTGCTTCAGGACGTACGCCTACTAAGCATTCACCATCTGGTAAATTGAATTGTGCCGCATTGCTTAATGGTAATTTGTAGCCATTCACATCAATGGTGTTATTTTCCAATTTACCTTCAAAGATGCTCGACTCACCCATGAAGTTTGCAAGGAATAAAGAGTTTGGACGCAAATAAAGCTCTTTTGCCGGGGCTTTTTGCATGATTTTACCTTTATTCATGACGATAACTTCATCAGATACCGCAAACGCTTCAGTTTGGTCATGAGTCACATAAAGTGAGGTAATGCCTAAACTTTGTTGCAGTTCACGAATTTTCTCACGCATAGAACGACGTAAGTTTGCATCTAAGTTACTTAATGGCTCATCAAAAAGTAATACTTTCGGTTTTAACACTAACGCACGCGCTAAAGCGACACGTTGTTGTTGACCACCTGAAATCTGATCCACAAAACGATCTTCAAAACCTGCTAAATCAACTAACTCTAACGCTTCTTTTACACGTTTAGCGCGTTCTTCTTTGCTCACACCTTGCATACGCAACCCATAACCCACGTTATCACCGATACTCATATGCGGGAATAATGCGTAAGACTGGAATACGATACAAATATCACGATTTTGAATAGATGATTTGGTTACATCTTCACCATCAATAAAAATTTGTCCTGAAGTTGGGTTTTCTAAGCCGGCTACTAAACGTAATACAGTGGTTTTACCGCAACCAGATGGCCCTAATAAGGTTACCATAGTGCCACGTTTAATGGTTAAATCTAAATTATCAATGACTGTGGATTTACCAAAAGATTTAGTGATATTTTTTAATACTAAGAAATCATTATTACTCATAATATTTACCTACAACTTAACGAGTTAATTCATTTTTTTCGCTTTAGAACGGGAAATTCGGGTATCACCCACAATCCAGTCAAAGAATAAAATAATAGCCATCATCACGATGATTAAAATCGAACCGTATGCGATAGCAACACCATATTCACCATCTTCTACACGGTTTAAAATATAGGCTGTTGCTACGCGTGTATCAGCAGTAACTAAGAAGATGATCGCACTCACGGTAGTCATCGCACGAACGAAGCTGGTGACCAATGCAGAAAGTAACGCTGGTTTTAATAATGGTAAAACGATAAACCACAAGGTTTTCCATGAGCTACCTTTTAAAGAAAGAGATGCTTCATCAAGTGATTTATCTAATTGACCAAGACCTGCAATCGCTGCACGCATACCGATTGGTAAATCACGCATGACCATTGAGATGATCACAATAATGCTGGTACCCGTAATATAAAGTGGCGCATTGTTAAAGGCTAAAATATAAGACACCCCTGCAACGGTTCCTGGTACCGCGAAGCAAAGCATGGTTAAGAATTCAAGAGATTTTTTACCTTGGAAATCTTTACGCACCACAATATACGCAATTAATAAACCGAAAAGTGCGGTCAATGGTGCGGCAATTCCTGCATAGATTAAGGTATTAATCAATGATGGCCATGCCCCATCGCTTAAGCCTTGTCCGAATAACATCGCATAGTTTTTCAAGGTTAAGGTGTAATCTACGCCCCAGTTTACGGTGAAACTACCGTAGAAAATACTGCCGTATAACGCTAAGTTAAAGAGTACCCAGAAACCAAGCATACCGATGATGGTATATTTTAAGCCGGTTGGTAAATCTTGCACGTCACCACGATAGGATTTCCCCGAAACGGTCACATAAGAGCGGTTACCAATCCAAATATATTGGATGATAAATACGGCTAATGAGAAGATTAAAAGCATCGAACCTAAAGTACTTGCTGACGCGTAATCTAATTGTGAGCCTGCGATATAGAAGTAGATTTGCGTTGCAATTACGTCAAAGCTACCGCCCAATACTAACGGGTTACTAAAGTCCGCTAAGGATTGGATAAACACTATTAAGAATGAGTTTGCCAATGCCGGACGCAATAATGGGAAAATGATATTAAAGAATGTTTGGTAACGATTTGCACGTAAGGTGTAAGACGCTTCTTCAATTGATGGGTGAACCGATTTTAATGCCCCATCTAAAATCATGAATGAAATCGGCGCAAAAGCAAGAATCTGTGCAATGGCAATCCCGTTGAAACCGTATAACCAGTTATGGTTCTCAAATCCAAATGTTGTGGATAAGAACTCTGTCACATAACCAGAACGGCCAAGCATTAATGTTACTCCTAACCCCACAACGAATGGCGGTGTGACGATTGGTAAAATAGAGAAAATTTTACCAATAAATGCCGTTCTACGTGCAATACGGGTGGTATAAAGCGCAAATGCCAAACCGAAAATCGTTGATACGATTCCGACAAAACCAGACAAGAATAGCGAGTTACTAATAACACGTACAATATAGCTTTGAGTTAAAATTCGCATCACTTGTTGCGGTGCAAAAGTATCACCGTCATAGAACATTGAAACAAAGATAGCCAATGTTGGATAAACGATGAAGAAGAAAATTAATAAGATAATGCAAAGTAAAGAGGCAATAATAAATTTATCACCTTGCATTACTTTTAATTTGGCGAAAGAAAACGTCGCCAATGCAGTTAAACTCGCGATTAACACAATCACAGAATAACCCATGCTTACTTTATAAATTGTCGCACTGACAAAGATAAACAATGTCGCCGCAGCAACAAGATAAAGCTCTGCTTTCGCTTGCGTATCTTTCGGTAATTTAAGAAGTGGCATCAAACCGTATAAAAGAACCGGTAAAAACCATAATGCCGTAATATTTAACGAAGACCACCCCATTGCACCTAAGTATTCATCGCTTGTGCTTTCAAACAAGCCATAATCTAATGCTTGGGAAGGCAGAATAAGAAATGCAATAACAGCAAGAATTATCCAAAAGTTAGCAGATTGGATAATAGGAAGTTTATTTGCGTTCATACAACCTCGCATAAAAGAAAAAAGCGAAATAATATAATAGCTATTATTTCGCTATGTATACATCATTATTTTGCTAATTTAACATCATCAACCCATTTTGTGATCAAACGTTTACGTAAATCACTTGAGCCGTATTTGTCAAAATCATAATTAATTAAATTGATGGATTTAAAATCGAGTGCATAAGGCGATTGCTCAGCGGTACTATTGGTTAAAATAGAATACGCTTCCCCTTTTTTCCAGGTTAACTCTTGCGCTTCTTTTGATAACGCCCAATCCACAAATAATTTCGCATTTTCAAGGTTTCTTGCACCTTTAATAATACTCACGCCACCAATTTCATAGCCTGTACCTTCGCAAGGTACGACTAATTCCACTGGTGCACCTTTGGCTTTCTCTAAAGAATATTCATGTAAAAAACCAATTCCGATTGCGGTTTCACCACGTGCTGTATTACGGGTTGCCGTGTTACCAGATTTAGTATATTGGGAAACGTTTTTATTGAGTTCTTTGAGATATTTGAACGCTTCATCTTCACCCCAAAGTTGGATATAGGTCGCTAACTGAGTATAACCTGTTCCAGAACTTTGTGGATCTGCCGCTTGGATCTCATTACGATAAGCAGGATCAGCTAGATCTTTCCAACATTTTGGTGTCGGTAAATTGAGTTTTTTCAAACGTTCTGGATTGATACCAAAGCCTAATACACCGAGATAAATCGCGGAGGAATAGTTGCCCTTAATTTTAGCGGGATCTCTAAACTGTTCAGGAATTTGAGCGAGATTTGGTGACTTATACGCTTCAAGTAAGCCCATTTCACCCGCTTGAGAATGAGGATCAAGCGTACCGCCATACCATACATCCCCTTGAGGGTTAGCTTTTTCAGCATCAATTTTGGCTAAAATTGTACCTGTGCCACCACGGATAAAACTGGTTTTAATACCGTATTTTTTCTCAAAAGCCATGGTTTCTTGCTCGCACATTGTGTTTTGTGCACTGCAATAAACAACTAAACGGCCTTCTGCTGCTGATGCGTGAGAGCTCAGTAACACGCCACCAAATACAACACCAGAAAGTGCTAAAGCAACGTTAGACATTTTCATTGGTTCACTCCTGTGTTTATAAAAGAAGATGAGCTGATACGCTCATCGTAGAAACCCACGTAACACGTAAAAAACTATTTAGTGGGGCTAAAATGGCAAAAGTGCGGTCAAAAATCTCATGTTTTTCAACCGCACTTTAAACATTATTTCGCTAATTTAACGTCTTGAACCCATTTTTCAATTAAGGCTTTGCGTTGTTCAGTTGCACCGTATTTTTCAAAGTCATAATTGATGAGGTTCAGTTTATTTGGATCAAACGCAGTTGGTGATTGTTCCGCTGTTGTATTGGTTAAGATTTGTAAAGAATCGCCTTGTTTCCACGCTAACTCTTGACCTTCTTTAGATAATGCCCAATCCACGAATAATTTTGCGTTATCGATGTTACGCGCACCTTTTAAGATACTCACGCCACCTAACTCGTAGCCTGTACCTTCACAAGGCACCACTAATTCCAACGGCGCACCTTGACGTTTTTCAAGTGCGTAATCGTGTAAGAAACCGATACCTACCGCAGTTTCACCACGTGCTGCATTACGGGATGGGGTTACACCTGATTTGGTGTATTGAGATACGTTTGGATGTAATGCTTTTAAGAAATCAAAGGCTTTATCTTCGCCCCAAAGTTGAACGAAAGTAGCCAATGCAGTGTAAGCTGTACCCGCACTTTGTGGGTCAGCAATTTGCACTTCACCTTTTAAGCGAGGATCGGTTAAATCTTTCCAGCATTTTGGTACTTCTTTAATACCTAATTTTGCTAAACGCTCGGTATTCACACCAAAACCTAAGATACCCATGTAAATCGCAGAGACATAATGTCCTTTGGTTTTCGCTGGATCACGGAAACGTTCTACAATTTCATCAATGTGTTTAGATTTATAAGGTTCGATTAAGCCTAATTCAGCCGCTTGTGCTTGAGGGTCAAATGTACCACCAAACCATACGTCTGCTTGCGGGTTATTTTTTTCTGCTTCAACTTTTGCGAAAGTACTACCTGAACCGTTGCGAATAAATGAGGTTTTCACATCATATTTTTCGCCAAACGCTTTCGTTGTCGTTTCACAAAGAATGTTGGTCGCACTACAATACACCACCAAACGCCCTTGAGCATTGACAGCAGATGAGGTCATTAAACCTGCAGCTAAAAGTGCGGTTGAAATTGAGAGAGAAATTTTATTCATTTTCATTGTAGACTCCTCATAAATAACACAGATGAAATAATAAAAACGAGCACATCGTAAGCGAAAACGAAAAAAATTTCCGTGAAGTACTTCACAAATTTAAAAAATTAAAATAAAAAAAGAAAGAAAGGTGAATTTAAGCTGATTTTTCTTTATAATCCCAGTAATTTTTACCTTCCGTTTTTGAGGACGTCCCATGTCAAACTCATCTTGTATTATCATCGCCATCACGGGTGCATCCGCTTCAGGCAAAAGTTCCATCGCTTCTACCGTTCATAAAGAACTTTGCAACGAGTTAGGATGCCAAGAAATTGGGATTATTGCTGAAGACAGCTACTATAAAGATCAAAGCCATTTAGAGATGAGTGAGCGCATAAAAACAAACTATGACCATCCCAATTCAATGGATAGAGATTTACTCATTCAACACTTAAAAGACTTAAAAAACGGAACCGCCGTAGATATCCCAGTTTATAGTTATGTTGATCACACCAGAACAGGCGAAACCAAACACTTTACCCCGAAAAAAATTGTGATTTTAGAAGGCATCTTATTGCTCACTGATGAGCGAGTTCGCCAATTAGCCGATATTTCTGTATTCGTGGATACCCCATTAGATATTTGTTTTATCCGCCGTTTACAACGTGATATGGAAGAACGTGGTCGTTCATTACAATCTGTTATTGACCAATACCGCGCAACCGTTCGTCCAATGTTCTTACAATTTATTGAGCCATCAAAACAATATGCGGATATCGTGATTCCTCGCGGTGGTAAAAACCGTATTGCGATTAACATGTTAAAAGCTCAAATTCTTCATTTGTTAAACCAAAAATAGGAAAAATCATGCGTCTTTGCGATACCGATATCGAACGCTATCTAGATGATGGCATTATTTCTTTAACGCCTCGTCCTGACAACGACAAAATCAATGGTGCAACCATCGATGTACGTTTAGGCAATTCATTTCGCGTATTTCGTGAACATTCAGCCCCTTATATTGATTTAAGTGGCCCGAAAGAAGAGGTCTCGGCTCAACTTGAATCAGTCATGAGCGATGAAATCATTATTGGTGATGATGAGGCTTTCTTCTTACACCCAGGTATGTTGGCGTTAGCCACCACATTAGAGTCAGTGAAACTCCCAGCCAATATTATCGGTTGGTTAGATGGTCGTTCTTCACTTGCTCGTTTAGGCTTAATGGTGCATGTTACCGCTCATCGTATTGATCCAGGTTGGGAAGGTAAAATTGTGTTGGAGTTCTACAACTCGGGCAAATTACCTTTAGCATTGCGTCCTAATATGGTGATTGGCGCATTGAGTTTCGAAGTGTTAAGCGGCCCAGCAGCGCGCCCTTACACCAGCCGTAAAGATGCCAAATATAAACATCAGCAAAATGCGGTAGCTAGCCGAATTAATGAGGACTAATCAATGAAAAAGATCGCAATTAGCCTGTTGATCGTGCTGTTTGCGATCTTTGCTTTTTTCTATACACGAATTCAAAAACTGGAAACAGTTATTACTACCACGCTAGCTCAGCATGAAACTACCTTCCAAGAGTTTAATATGGGCATTTTCCCTGAGCCGTATATTTCCTTTGACAAAGTTCAACATAATCAAATAAGTATTGAAAAAATAACTGGAAAATTTTCTCTGCCATCATTAGTTTTGGGTAATGCTCAACTACAAGAATTAGTTGCTCAAAATATCAAGTTATCCCCAAAGGCACAAAACTCAGCAAATGTTCAAGTGCATTTCAACGGTTTCCCACTTAATTATATTACTAGTGATGATATTCCATTTAGCACAACAACTCTCATTACTGTTGAACTAGCAAAACCACTTTATGGCAGTAATAGAATCTTTAATTTTCGTTTTATCAAAGGTCATGTTACCCTCCGTCGGGAAAGTGAATCACTTATTCAATTTGATCATGTTCAATTCAATCAGCAAGACCTGGGCTACATTGAAATTCATACAGATTTAACAAAGCCACAGAAACGTGCCATTGCTTACATTAAGCCTAGATGCACCACAAATTGTCTTGCTGTACTCAAATTTGATAGCTATCTACAAAAAAGTGCGGTCAATTTTTCTGGTAAAAATTTTCCTTTAACGCAGTTGTTAGCTTTACTTAATTTTCCGCAAACCATGACAGGTACGAGTGATTTTAACACTCAATTAGCCTTTACAAACTCAGAATTAATCGAAGGGAAATTTGATTTTAATGCACGTGATGGTGAGCTTTTAGGACTTAATCTACTGGATATGGCGGCACAGTATTTACCGATTAATTACAACAGTGATTTAACCGCGAGTAGAAATATGAACACGCCTTATGAGCGTTTTGAATCAAGCCTTTCATTCGAAAATCATTTGCTTAAAGTCGATAAAATAAACTTAAAAACAACCGCACTTTTAGCTGAAGGTGCTGGAGCCATTGATTTAGATAATGTACAATGCGACGTCAATTTAACCTTAAGATCCACTAACGAAAAATACAAAAAGCTGGCATTGCCTATTCGCTTTTTCGATAGTTGCTACTCACCACAGTATAAGGTAAATATTGACCAAAACTTTCGTCATCAATTGAAAGAATTAATTAAAGAGAAATTAAAATAATGTCATTTTATCAGAAAGCAGAAAGAACCCAATATTGGCGCGTAGTCATCATGGCTTGCGCCGCTTTTATTTTTAATACCACGGAATTTGTGCCAGTTGCGTTACTCACCGATATCGGACAAAGTTTTGATATGCAAAGCTCCGATGTGGGTTTAATGATGACCGTTTATGCTTGGACGGTTATGATTATGTCTTTACCTGCCATGCTCGCGACAGGCGATATGGAACGTAAAGGCTTGTTACTGAAGCTTTTCGTCATTTTTATCATCGGCCATATTATCTCTGTCATTGCGTGGAATTATTGGATTCTTCTCATTGCTCGTATGTGTATTGCGGTAGCGCATTCACTCTTCTGGGCAATTACCGCATCATTAGTGATGCGTGTAGCACCGAAGAATAAGAAAACACAAGCAATTGGTATGCTCGCTATCGGTACATCCCTTGCGACTATTTTAGGCTTACCATTAGGCCGTTTAGTCGGTCAATTAGTTGGTTGGCGTATTACTTTCGCAATCATTGCAGCATTAGCTTTGGTTGTGATGGTATTTATTATGCGTTTATTACCAAACCTACCAAGTAAAAATGCAGGCTCGTTATCTAGTCTGCCGATTTTAGCAAAACGTCCATTACTTATTGGACTTTATGCCACAACGGTAATCATTGTTTCAGCACACTTTACCGCTTATACCTACATTGAACCCTTTATGGTTCAAATCGGCGAACTAGATCCAAATCTTGCGACAATAATTTTGTTGGTATTTGGGGTTTCTGGCATTACCGCAAGTGTGATCTTTAACCGCTTATACCGTTTTGGTCCAACCCAATTTATCAGTACGGCAATGATTTTATTGGCAGTCTCTTTAGCATTTATGCTTGTTTCTGCAAGTTATACCGCCACCATGTTTACCCTTGCTTTTATTTGGGGTATTGGCATTTCTTGTATCGGACTGGCATTACAAATGCGTGTACTGCAACTTGCACCAGATGCAACAGACGTAGCAAGTGCCATTTATTCAGGTATTTTCAATGCGGGTATTGGTGCCGGCGCACTGTTTGGTAACCAAATCGCTCGCCATATTGGTCTTGAATATATTGGCTTTACGGGCGCAGCATTAGCGATGATTGCACTCGGCATCTTTGTCTTCTTCAACTTTCGCTATCGTTCTCAAAACGTCTAAAAAAATGACCGCACTTACTCAAGTGCGGTCATTTTCTTTTCTAATCTAGATGGAAACAAGCGATTAGCTTACCATCAGGATATTTTTCCAATTTCGGTTGCTCATTTCGACATTTATCAGTCGCTTTCCAACAACGCGGATTAAATGCACAACCCTTTGGAGGATTAATCGGACTTGGTAATTCTCCGGTTAATTTAATCCGTTGACGACGTAATTCAGGCGATAATCTAGGTGTCGCTGAAAGCAAAGCTTGTGTATAAGGATGCTGAGGATTATTAAAGATCTGCGCTTTTGTACCCATTTCAACACAGCGACCTAAATACATCACCATCACCTCATCTGCAATGTGTTCAACCACCGAAAGATCATGGGAAATAAACACATAAGATAAACCAAGCTCAGCTTGCAAATCCATCATCAAATTCAGCACTTGCGCACGAACGGACACGTCTAACGCAGAAACGGGTTCATCCGCCACAACCACGTCAGGTTCAAGCATTAAACCACGAGCAATCGCGATACGCTGACGTTGTCCACCTGAAAACATATGTGGATAGCGATCATAAAACTCTGCGCGCAATCCCACTTTCGCCATCATGGATAACACTTTTTCTTTACGTTCTTTAGCCGATAGATTGGTATTAATGACTAAAGGCTCTTCCAAAATTGTGCCGATTTTCTTACGCGGATTCAGTGAGGCATAAGGATTTTGAAACACGATTTGGATTTTCTGACGGCGCAATGCTTTCGTTTCGTGATCATTCTCTAAGAAATTTTGCCCGTTGTAGTACAACTCACCTTCTGTCGGTTCTTCTATCATCGTCAAAAGACGGCCTAGTGTGGATTTACCACAACCAGACTCGCCTACCACCGCAAGGGTTTTGCCACGCTCTAAGGAAAAAGACACACCATCTAACGCTTTCACTTGCTGTGTTTTAGCAAACATCCCTTTTTTGACCGGATAATATTTTTTCAGCCCAATAGCATTGAGCAATGGTGCATTTTCTTGTGCGACATCAGACATTGCTAGGTTCTCCTTGGGCATTTAATGGTGTATGACATTTTACTTGTCGATTTCCTACTTGGCGTAATTCAGGCTCCACAGTTCGACAAAGATCTGTCGCATACGGACAACGTGGATTTAGCAAACAACCTTGTGGGCGATCGTATTTACCTGGCACTACACCAGGTAAAGATTGCAAACGAGATTTACCTTCTGCAAACTCTGGTAAAGAACGCAATAACGCTTGAGTATAAGGATGTTTGGGTTCACGGAAAATATCTTCTGCTCGTCCTTCTTCCACTACTTGTCCTGCATACATCACAATAATACGATGTGCCGCTTCTGCAACTAACGCAAGATCGTGCGTGATCAGAATCAACGACATACATTCTTTTTGCTGTAACTCAAGCAACAAATCTACAATTTGAGCTTGAATGGTCACATCCAGTGCGGTGGTTGGTTCATCAGCAATGAGCAATCTCGGTTTACATGCAATGGCCATAGCAATCATAACACGTTGGCTCATCCCGCCAGAAAGCTGATGCGGATAAACATCAATACGTGATTCAGGATCAGGAATACCGACTAAACGTAATAGCTCTAAGGTGCGCTCACGACGTTCTTTTTTGCTGCCGCCTTGATGCGCTTTGATGGCTTCCATAATTTGGAAACCCACCGTATAGGCCGGATTTAAGCTTGTCATCGGGTCTTGGAAGATCATGGCAATATCTGCGCCAACTAATTCCCGCTTTTCTTTTGGCGGTAATCTTAAGAGATCTTTACCTTCAAATTCTAGCCCTTTCGCTGAAACACGCCCAGGAAAATCAATTAAGCCCATCACAGCAAGGGAACTTACTGATTTCCCTGAACCTGACTCGCCGACAATACCTAATACTTCGCCTTGATTGACTTGGTAGCTTATACGATCCACCGCTTTAAAAGGTGCTTTTTCATCACCAAAGTGAACAGACAGCTCTTTTACATCTAATAATGCCATTCTGCCCCCTATTGTTTTAATTTTGGATCGAGTGCATCACGCAACCCGTCGCCCATTAAGTTAAATGCTAAAACAAGCGATAAAATCACTAAACCTGGAATGGTAACCAACCAGTTTGCCGCCTGCATAAAGCTACGTGATTCAGATAACATAGTACCCAATTCTGGTGTTGGTGGTTTTGCACCGATACCTAAGAAACCTAAAGTCGCTAATTCTAAAATCGCATTAGAAATCCCCATCGTCATTTGTACGATAAGCGGTGCAAGGCAATTCGGTAAAATGACAATAAACATTAAACGTAATACGCTTGCTCCCGCCACTCGTGAAGAGGTGACATAATCTCTGTTTTTCTCGTTTAATACTGCTGCACGTGTTAAGCGCACATAACTTGGAATCGAAACCACGGCAATCGCCAACGTCGCATTCGTTAAAGAGGGCTCTAAAATTGACACCACCACAATGGTTAAAAGCAAGTTTGGGATAGCCAACATGATATCAATGAAACGAACAATTAATGTATCTAATGCTCCACCATAATAGCCTGCGAGCAAGCCAAGACTCGTTCCTAAAATGCAAGATAAAATGACAATAATGAAACCTGCAAAAACAGAAATGCGCGTACCATAAATAATGCGAGAAAGAATATCTCGACCAATGTCATCCGTACCCAGTAAATAAGCTGAATTGCCGCCTTCATACCACGCAGGCGGTAACAATAGCGCTGAACGATTTTGTTCGATAGGATCAAAAGGTGCAATCCAAGGGGCAAAAATACTGATTAATGCTACGACAAGAATAAAAGTGAGCCCAATCACCGCCCCTTTATTTTGTTTGAAATAAAACCAAAACTCCTGCAACGGTGTGCGAGGCGCAATCGTTTCAATAGATAAAGTTTGTTCCGTCATTAATAAGGCTCCTTATTGATGGCGAATACGTGGGTTTACCACGCCATAAAGTAAATCGATCGTCAAATTCACCACAATAATAATTGTAGCGATAATCAACACAGCGCCTTGTAAGACGGGATAATCACGATTAGAAATCGCATCAATAATCCATTTACCAATACCCGGCCATGAGAAAATTGTTTCGGTTAAAACTGCACCGGATAATAACTGTCCTACAATCAATCCCACCACGGTCACAACAGGGATCAGTGCATTACGTAGCGCATGAACAATCACAATTCGGGTATAACTTAAGCCTTTGGCTTTCGCTGTACGAATATAATCTTCACCTAACACTTCCAACATCGAAGAACGTGTCATTCGGGTAATCACCGCAAGTGGAATGGTACCTAGCACAATAGATGGTAGAATCAATGACTTAATGGCATTTACAAAGGCGCCTGGCACGCCTGAAAGCCAAGTATCGATTAACATAAAACCGGTTGGTGTATCGATCCAGAAACTGTCTTCTAAACGTCCCCCTTGTGGTAAATCTAACCAAGGTGAAACATATAAGATCAAAATTAATCCCCACCAGAAAATTGGCATGGAATAACCCGTTAATGACATAGCTGTCACGGTATGAGAAATCCAGCTATCTTTCTTGACAGCAGCAATCGTTCCTAGCGTAATGCCGGCAATTAATGACCAAAATAGTGCAAAGAAAGCCAATTCAAACGTGGCAGGGAAAAGTGTGAAAAACTCCCTCAGAACAGGTTGTTGAGTACGGAATGATTCACCAAAATCGCCTTGTATTACATTACCAATATAATTGAAATATTGCTGATACAACGGTAAATCGAGACCAAGTTGTTTCATCATTTGTTGATGAACTTCTGGCGTTAAACCTCGCTCTCCCATCATAATTTCCACAGGATCGCCTGGAATAAAATGAATGAGAGCAAAAGTCACAAAAGTGATGGCGATAAAGGTAGGAATCACCATCAAAATACGTTTTAAAATAAATTTAAACATCTACTTCCCACATGATAAAAGTGCGGTCATTTCTTCGAATGCTTTCGCACTTGGCACCTTGAGCATAAACATCAATATTCATACTCGTTGCAATAAAATCCTCCCGATTCTACCGCACTTTTTCTAATTTTGCCAAATGTGCAATCAACCACTTAATGCCTTGAGCTTGGAAAGCTATTTGTAAACGGGTGTTATTATCTGAGCCTTCAACGTTTATAACAGTGCCAAAACCAAACTTTTCATGTTTCACTTTTTGCCCCATTTTCCATTCATTTTCTGGCAAACTCGTGCTTAAACTCCCTACTTTCGCTTGGTTTAATGCTCGGGTGACTGTTCCGCGTAAACGGATTTCTTGAATGCACTCTGATGGCAATTCTGCAATAAAACGCGAAGGTAAATGGCGTTCTTCTTTCGTGTAAACACGACGACTTTCAGCATAACAAATGGTAAGTTTTTGCTTCGCTCGAGTAATGCCCACATAAGCAAGACGGCGTTCTTCCTCCAAACGACCAGGCTCTTCAAATGAACGGAAACTTGGGAATACGCCCTCTTCTACCCCCACCATAAATACGTGCGGAAATTCCAAGCCTTTTGCTGAGTGTAAGGTCATCATTTCCACACAAGATTGATGCGGTGAAGCCTGCTCTTCTCCCGCTTCTAAAGAAGCATGAGTTAAAAAGGCGGTAAGATCGGTCATATCCTCTGCTTCATCAGGTTTGATAAATTCTCGGGTTGCCGTCACCAATTCTTCTAAGTTTTCAATACGGACTTCACCTTTCTCGCCTTTTTCCTGTTTATACATATCGTATAAGCCAGAATGTTTAATCACGAAATCAGTTTGTGCAAACAGTGGCATTTCGGCTGTATCAACCTGTAAAGAATTAATCAACTCTTGGAAACGAAGCAATGCGGTTGAAGCACGTCCCGTTAGCATATTTTCTTGTGTGGCCACTTGTACTGCTTGCCATAAGGTAATTTGACGTTCACGCGTTAAGTTACGTAATACATCTAAAGTACGATCACCAATGCCACGTGTAGGGGTATTAATCACTCGCTCAAATGCCGCATCATCTTGACGATTATTGATTAAGCGTAAATACGCCAACGCATCTTTAATTTCTTGGCGTTCAAAGAATCGCATTCCACCGTAAATACGATAAGGAATTTGACAACGAATCAAGGCTTCTTCAATGACACGAGATTGGCTATTACTACGATATAAAACAGCACAATCATCTAATTTCCCACCGTCATCTACCCAATTTTGGATCTGATACGCCACAAATTTTGCCTCATCTAATTCATTAAATGCTGCATAAATACCTACTGGCTCACCCATTTCACCGTCGGTCCATAAATTCTTACCGAGGCGATCACTATTATTCGAAATAAGTTGGTTGGCACTTTTCAAAATATTGCCGGTAGAACGATAATTTTGTTCCAAACGAATGGTTTCAGCATTGAAATCTTTTAGGAATTTTTGAATGTTTTCGACCTGTGCACCACGCCAACCATAAATGGATTGGTCATCATCGCCCACAATCATCACTTTGCCCGTATTACCCGCAAGAATTTTGATCCAAGCATATTGGATTTTATTGGTATCTTGAAACTCATCCACCAAAATGTGCTGAAAACGCTGCTGATAACGTTGCAAAATCACTGGCTTTTTAGCAAATAATTCATACGCACGAATTAATAATTCAGCAAAATCCACTAAGCCCGCACGATCACAAGTATCTTGATAAATTTGATAAATCTTAATCCACTCTTTTTCCTGACGATCACCAAAATCATTAATATCTTGCGGTCTTAAACCTTCATCTTTTTTATTATTGATATACCAACACGCTTGTTTTGGTGGAAATGCTTTATCGTCATAATTGTGCAATTTCATCAAGCGTTTTACTAAACGAAGTTGGTCTTCAGAATCCAAAATTTGGAAATCTTGTGGCAAGTTCACATCTAAATGGTGAGCGCGTAATAATCGATGGGCAATGCTATGGAATGTCCCAATCCACATACCAAATAGATTCGATTGAGCATGTTTGGATAAGGTATCTTGAATACGATGACGCATTTCAGCAGCGGCTTTATTGGTAAAGGTTACCGCCATAATGCTGCCTTCAGAAATATTTTCTACGGCAATCAACCAAGCAATACGATGAGTCAAGACGCGAGTTTTACCACTTCCAGCCCCCGCAAGCACAAGGTAATTGCCAAGTGGTGCTGCCACTGCTTCACGTTGTTTATCATTCAAGCCATCAAGTAATTCTGAAATATCCATTGCTCTTATTTTAATCTGGTTAAATTTACAGGGAATTATAGTGGGAATTATGCGTTTAAACAATCCCAATATTTACAAATTTCCTCCGCCCGCTTATATTAGCAATATCAAATAATTACTATATATTGACGAAGAAAAAGGAGACATAATGTCAATAAAAACTACATTAAAATTAACCGCACTTTCAGCCCTAACCGCCCTCACGTACACTTCTCACGCACAGGCTGAAGGCAAACTCACCGTATATTGCAGTGTACAAAATGTCGTATGTGAAAAAGTCACGCAAGCCTTTAGTAAAAAATACAATGTAGATGCACAATTTGTACGTAATAGTACAGGCGTTGTATTAGGCAAAATTAAAGCTGAAAAAGAAAACCCACAAGCTGATTTCTGGTTTGGTGGCACGATTGAACCTCATCTCCAAGCGGCTGAATTAGGCTTACTTGAATCCTATCGTTCCCCATTACAAAAAGATATCATGCCGCAGTTTAAATCTTTAATGGATCAACGTGGCAATTTCACCTCTGTGATTTACTTAATGGAACTTGGCATTGGGGTCAATACTAAAAAATTAAAAGAATTGAATATTCCAGCGCCAAAATGTTATGCAGATCTAATAAAACCAGAATATCAAGGGCAAATTCAATATCCCGATCCACGTGTTTCTGGTACGGGTTATTCCCTTATCAGCACTTTTTCCACATTATGGGGAGAAGAAAAAGCTTTTGATTATTTAAAAAAATTAGAGCCAAATCTCATGCAACATACCAAAACAGGCCTTGCGAGCAACTATTTGGCTAACGGTACTGTAGCGATTGATTTAGGTTTTATGTTGGTTTATCCGCGTGAGAAGAAAAATGGTGCGCCAGTTGAAGGCATTTTACCATGCGAAGGCGTAGGCTATTCTTTAGGCGGGGCAAGCATTATTAAAGGAGCTAGAAACCTTGATAATGCCAAGCTATTTATGGATTTCGTGCTAAGCAAAGAAGCACAAGAAATTCCATGGAAAGAATCAGACTCTTACCAACTTCCAACCAATATCCATGCAGAACCTGCACCAGGTTTCCTACCGGCTGGTAAATTAAAACTGGTGAATATTGATTTTATGAAATTTGGTACAGATCAAGAAGGTAAACGCCTCACCCAACGTTGGGTTTCTGAAGTGCTCTTAGAGAGTAAATCGCCAAAAGAATAAAAGGAATAAACAAAAAGTGCGGTCAAAATAAGAATGTTTTTGACCGCACTCGTTTTTATATAGATAAAACTAAGCTAAAACCAACCGCTCTTTACCCGCATAGATATTAGCTTTTCCAGGGCGAGCAAAGCCGATAAGGGAAAGATTGTGTTGTTCAGCCATATTGACGGCAAGATCTGTTGCTGCAGAAATTGCAACAAGTAACTCGATGCCACAAGCGACCGATTTTTGGACCATTTCATAACTGGCTCGGCTTGAAACAAGTACGAATCCTTGCGGTTGATTCTGTTTAGCATGCCAGCCGATTAATTTATCTAGTGCCACATGTCGCCCAACATCTTCTCGAATCGCCAGTAAATTACCCGATAAATCAAAAAAGGCGGCGGCATGTGTCGCCCCTGTCTCTTTTCCGAGTGTTTGATTAGCTTGTAATTGTGCTAAGCAACCATCTAATAAATTTAAATTAAATTGGAAAGTGCGATCTAATTTTGGCAATTTTTTATAAACTTGTGAGATTTGTTCTGTGCCGCAAATGCCACATCCTGTTCTGCCTGTTAATGTTCGGCGATGATCTTTTAATGCCACAAATTGACGGCTAGATAATTCAATTTGCACTTCAATGCCATTGCATACTTCCACCACATCAATGCCATAAATATCCGCTTTTTTCTCAATAATACTTTCCGCTAATGAAAAGCCTAAAGCAAAATCCTCTAAATCTTGGGGAGAGCACATCATGACGGTATGTGCAATACCATTATAGACAAGTGAAACAGGGACTTCCGCAGCCAAACTATCTTGTTTTTCCACTAAAAGTAAGGTCGGATTTTCAGATGTTTTTTTTAAAAAATTAATTGTTTTTTGGATTATCCAGTGCATTATTTTTTCCCAATAAAATGACTGTTGTAAAAATGTTACTTTTTTTTAACAAAAAATGTTTGTTTTGTGATCTAGCTCAAGTTTTAAAGCGATTATAACAAGTTTTGATTATAGATTTTCGGTTAAAAAATAGTTAAAATCAGCTCCGTTTAAATTGGTCATTGTTATAATCAATTTAATGGTTGATACGTTATTTTAACGAAATCAAATAAATTATCTATACGAATTTATACTATCGAAATATCTTAACGGTTCGCCGTTATGAAGGAGTGATTATGCAGGTCTCTAGACGTAAGTTCTTTAAGATCTGTGCAGGTGGTATGGCGGGGACGTCTGCGGCAATGTTGGGCTTTGCACCATCATCTGTCTTAGCGGCACCACGTGAATACAAATTATTACGGGCTTTTGAATCCCGTAACACCTGTACATATTGTGCAGTGAGCTGTGGTATGTTGTTATATAGCACAGGCAAACCTTACGATGCTTTAAGCAGCCATACAGGCACCAATACCCGTTCTAAATTATTCCACCTTGAAGGTGACCCAGACCATCCGGTAAGCCGTGGGGCATTATGTCCTAAAGGTGCTGGCGCGTTAGACTATGTTAATAGTGAAAGCCGTGCATTATACCCTGAATATCGAGCACCGGGTTCGGACAAATGGGTTCGTCTTTCTTGGGAAGAAGCGATCAAACGTGTTTCTCGTTTACTCAAAGATGACCGTGATGCAAACTTCGTTGAAAAAGACGCAAGTGGCAAAACCGTTAACCGTTGGACCTCTACTGGTATTATGACCGCCTCTGCCATGAGTAATGAAGCCGCACTTCTTACTCAAAAATGGGTGAGAATGTTGGGCATAGTGCCGATGTGTAACCAAGCGAATACTTGACACGGACCAACGGTAGCAAGTCTTGCTCCATCATTTGGTCGCGGTGCCATGACAAACAACTGGGTTGACATCAAAAACGCCAATCTTATTATTGTTCAAGGTGGTAACCCTGCTGAAGCTCACCCTGTTGGCTTCCGTTGGGCGATCGAAGCGAAGAAAAACGGTGCGAAAATCATCGTGGTTGACCCTCGCTTTAACCGTACAGCTTCTGTAGCTGACCTTCATGCACCAATTCGTTCCGGTTCTGATATCGCATTCTTAATGGGTGTGATCCGTTACTTATTGGAAACTAACCAAATTCAACACGAATACGTTAAACACTATACCAATGCTTCATTCTTAGTTGATGAAGGTTTCAAATTTGAAGATGGTTTATTCGTAGGTTTTGATGAAGAAAAACGTACTTACGATAAATCTAAATGGAATTACCAATTTGATGAAAATGGTAATGCTAAACGTGATATGACCTTACAAGATCCACGTTGTGTGATTAATATCTTGAAAGATCACGTTTCTCGCTATACCCCAGAAATAGTTGAACGTATTACAGGCGTTAAGCAAAAACTCTTCTTACAAATCTGTGAAGAAATTGGTAAAACCTCTGCACCGAATAAAACCATGACGCACTTATATGCGTTAGGCTTTACTGAGCATACAATCGGTACACAAAATATTCGTTCAATGGCAATGATCCAATTACTCTTAGGTAATATGGGGATGCCAGGAGGCGGTATTAATGCATTACGTGGACACTCAAACGTACAAGGTACAACAGATATGGGCTTATTGCCAATGTCTTTACCTGGTTATATGCGTTTACCGAATGACAAAGATACGTCTTACGAACAATACATTAATGCGATTACGCCAAAAGATATCGTACCAAACCAAGTGAACTACTATCGTAATACCTCGAAATTCTTCGTGAGTATGATGAAAACGTTCTATGGTGATAAAGCAACCAAAGAAAATGGTTGGGGTTTCGATTTCTTACCAAAAGCAGACCGCTTATACGACCCTATCACTCATGTTAAGTTAATGAATGATGGCAAATTGAACGGTTGGATTTTACAAGGTTTCAACGTATTAAACTCATTACCGAACAAAAACAAAACTGTTGCAGGTATGAGCAAATTGAAATTCTTAATCGTGATGGATCCGCTTCAAACTGAATCTTCTGAATTCTGGAAAAACTTTGGTGAATCAAACAATGTGAATCCAGCAGATATTCAAACTGAAGTATTCCGTTTACCAACCACCTGTTTCGCAGAAGAAGATGGTTCTATAGCTAACTCTGGTCGTTGGGCTCAATGGCACTGGAAAGGCTGTGACCAACCAGGTGAAGCGTTACCAGATGTTGAAATTCTTTCTATGATTCGTGAAGAAATGCATCACCTTTATCAAAAAGAAGGTGGTCGTGGTATCGAATCTTTCGAAGCGATGACTTGGAACTATGCTCAACCGCATTCACCAAGTTCTGTAGAATTAGCGAAAGAATTGAATGGTTACGCGCTTGCTGATCTTCTCGATGCTGATGGCAATGTCATGTATAAAAAAGGTCAATTACTTAACGGATTCGCTCACTTACGTGATGATGGTACAACCTCATCAGGTAACTGGATCTATGTGGGTCAATGGACTGAAAAAGGTAACCAAACCGCAAACCGTGACAACTCTGACCCATCAGGTTTAGGTTGTACATTAGGTTGGGGCTTCGCATGGCCGGCAAACCGTCGTATCCTTTACAGTCGTGCTTCACTTGATATTAACGGTAATCCTTGGGATAAACACCGTCAATTAATCAAATGGAACGGTAAAAACTGGAACTGGTTAGATGTCGCTGACTATGGCACACAACCACCAGGCTCTGATGCAGGTCCATTTATTATGTCTGCAGAAGGTGTTGGCCGTCTATTCGCTGTAGATAAAATTGTGAATGGTCCTATGCCTGAACACTATGAACCAATTGAAAGTCCGATTGACACTAACCCACTACACCCAAGTGTCGTCTCTGATCCGACTGTTCGTATTTATAAAGAAGACCGTGAATTTATCGGTTCAAACAAAGATTTCCCTTATGTGGCAACCACTTATCGTTTGACCGAGCACTTCCACAGTTGGACTGCTCAATCTGCGTTAAATATCATCGCCCAACCTCAACAATTCGTGGAAATTGGTGAGAAATTAGCAGCAGAAAAAGGTATCCAAAAAGGTGATATGGTAAAAATTACTTCTCGCCGTGGCTACATTAAAGCCGTTGCAGTGGTAACAAAACGTTTGAAAGATTTAGAAGTCGACGGACGTACCGTACATCATGTGGGTATTCCAATTCACTGGAATATGAAAGCCTTAAATGGTAAAGGTAATCGTGGTTTCTCCACCAACACCTTAACACCATCTTGGGGTGAAGCAGTCACTCAAACACCAGAATATAAAACATTCTTGGTAAACATTGAGAAAGCGGAGGCATAATATGGCAGGAAGTGGTCAAGGCGTTCAATCGCAAGACATTATCAAGGTCTCCGCTACGTCTGGTTTAACACCAGCACCTCAAGCGCGTGATCATAAAGTTGAAGTAGCAAAATTAATCGACGTATCCACCTGTATCGGTTGTAAAGCCTGTCAGGTGGGCTGTTCAGAGTGGAATGACATTCGTTCTGATGTTAATGCTCAATGTGTGGGGATCTACGATAACCCAGTAGATCTCAATGCAAAAGCATGGACGGTAATGCGCTTTAACGAAGTTGAAGAAAATGATCGTTTAGAATGGTTAATCCGTAAAGATGGTTGTATGCACTGTTCAGAACCAGGCTGTTTAAAAGCTTGTCCTGCACCAGGCGCAATTATCCAATATGCAAACGGTATTGTGGATTTCCAATCTGATAAATGTATCGGTTGTGGTTACTGTATCGCAGGTTGTCCGTTCAACATTCCACGTATGAACCCAGAAGACAACCGCGTATATAAATGTACCCTTTGTGTGGATCGTGTTTCTGTGGGTCAAGAACCGGCTTGCGTGAAAACTTGTCCAACCGGTGCAATTCGTTTTGGTTCTAAAGAAGAGATGAAACTCTACGCAGAACAACGTGTTGCTGACTTAAAATCACGTGGTTACGAAAACGCGGGTATCTACGACCCTGAAGGCGTAGGTGGTACACACGTAATGTATGTATTACACCATGCGGATAAACCTGAACTTTATTCTGGTCTTCCAAAAGATCCAAAAGTTGACCTTACCGTCACCCTTTGGAAAGATGTATTGAAACCGGTAGCAGCTGTTGCAATGGGTGGTCTAGCACTTGCTGAAATCGCTCACTACTTAGCTGTAGGTCCAAACGTTGAAGAAGATGTAGAAGATCATCACCATGAATTTGAAGAAGATAAAAAAGGAGGCAAAGATGAGTAAGATTGAGATTAGCAATGATACTCGAATCATTCGTCATAGAACGCCTGCTCGTTTTAGCCACTGGTTACTCGTAATCTGCTTCTTTATGACGATGTTTACTGGTGTGGCATTCTTCTTCCCAGATTTTGCGTGGTTAACTGAAATTTTAGGTACTCCGCAACTGGCTCGAGCAATTCACCCGTTCACCGGTATCATTATGTTCGTTGCCTTTATTTTCCTCGGCTATCTTTACTGGGATCACAACATTCCAGAGAAAAACGATATTCGTTGGTTAAAAGGCATCGTTGAAGTATTAAAAGGGAATGAGCACGCTGTTGCAGATAACGGCAAGTATAACCTTGGTCAAAAAATGTTATTCTGGACATTGAACTTGGCGATGGTCACTTTACTTGTAACCGGTATCATTATGTGGCGTCAGTATTTCTCGCACTACTTCTCTATTCCGGTATTACGTTTTGCGATTTTCCTTCACTCTTTAAGTGCATTCATGTTGTTCACCGGTATTTTGGTACACATGTACATGGCATTCTGGATTAAAGGATCTATTCGCGGTATTGTGGAAGGTTGGGTAACTGTTCGTTGGGCGAAAAAACACCACCCGAAATGGTATCGAGATGAAGTACTTCCTAAGCTAGAAGAAGACCTCGAAAATGAAGCTGAAGGTAAAAAAGTAAAAACCAAAGCATTGTTCAAAGGTATCAATGGCTAAAATCAAAAAGTGCGGTTAAAATTGACCGCACTTTTTCTTATCAATACTTAAGAGACTATTATGAGTATCAAAATCTTATCTGCAGACGAAATCAAACAAAAAAAGAATTCATACGATATTCCACCTGTTTTGTTTGCTAACCCTAAAAATCTTTATCAACGTCGTGCAAAACGTTTAAGAGAATTAGCAAAAGATCATCCACTGGCTGATTATTTACTCTTTGCTGCAGATGTTGTGGAAACCCAATTAAGCGTATTTGAAAAAAATCCATTAGAAAAACAGCATTTCGATAATTTAAATGAAATTGAACCGTTAAATGCTAAAACATTTAAACGATCAGACATTTGGATTGAATATCTCAAAGAAATTTTACATAGCATAAAACCAAAAGCGAATGAGCAGGTTACTGCTACTATTGAAAATCTTGAAAAAGCCTCTGATAAAGAGCTTGAAGAAATGGCTACTCATCTTTTAAGCCAAGAATTTAATTTAGTGAGCACTGATAAAGCTGTCTTTATCTGGGCTGCACTTTCTCTTTATTGGTTACAATTGGCTCAACAAATTCCTCATAATAGCCGTCAAGAAGGTACAGATAATCTGCATTACTGCCCTGTTTGTGGTTCTGCACCAGTGGCAAGTGTTGTTCATATCGGCACATCACAAGGTTTACGTTATTTACACTGTAGCCTTTGTGAAAGCGAATGGAATTTAGTCCGAGCTCAATGTACTAATTGTAATGAACACAAAAATCTTGAAATGTGGTCATTAAATGAAGAGCTTGCTCTTGTTCGTGCTGAAACCTGTGGTGATTGCCAAAGCTACTTAAAAATCATGTTCCAAGAAAAAGATCCTAACGTTGAGGCAGTGGCTGATGATTTGGCATCGATTTTCTTAGATATTGAAATGGAAGAAAAAGGCTTCGCGCGCAGTGGATTAAATCCATTTGTCTTCCCTGCAGAAGAAGTGTAATTTTTACTTTTTAGATAAACAAAGTGCGGTCAAAATTGACCGCACTTTTGCATTCTAGAGATAACATGCCATCACGACAGCATTTTCTCGTCCACCATCTGGTTTTGGATAATAATTCTTACGAATATCAACCTCATTAAATCCTAGCCTTTCATAAAGGAAACGAGCCGGATTCGACTCTCGTACTTCCAGCCAAAGGGTTTGAATACCTTTCTCTTTAAGCTCACTCATTAAACCTTGCAATAAAAACGAACCGTAGCCCTTTCCTTGTTGAATCGGATCTATCGCAATATTGAATAATGTGGCTTCATCTAATACCGTTTGGCAAATAGCAAAACCAAACACTTGCTCTTTTTCCACTAATTTCAAATTGAGATAACGCTCGCCGACATTATTTTTCAATGTTCCCAATGACCAAGGCACAAGGTGTGCTGCTTGTTCAATTTCATATAGGCGACCCATATCGCATTCTTCAATAGGAAAAAGAGAAGGCATCATGATTAAATTTGTTGAATTTGTTGCCAAAGCTCACGCTTAGCTTGGCTATCTTGCTGGAATTGTGGCCAATCAACAGAGCGATAAACACGCTCGGCATTTAAGCAATAAGGCAAAGTGCGGTCGATTTCATCTACATTTTCAGCTAATAACCAATACCGCACAGAATGTTGTAATGTGATATGTTGAATTTGATCGAAATTCAGGCAAAGGCAATCTTCTTTGTTTAACTCGAGTGCCAGTCGAACATCTGAAAAAAGTGGAGAGTTCGATACGTTATCTTTCGCCACCACAATAAATTTCACTTGTTCAGACACACTCACACCAACCGCCCCTTGTAATACTTCTGGGCGATGTAGCTGCCAACGGGTTACCCCCATTTCATTTAAAAGCAGATTGCGTCTATCCATAGATTAACGAGCGATAGTATCTAACGGATAATCTCTTAAACCTTTAACAATCGCTTGTTCTTGCGCTTCGGTTGGTTTTTCTTGATACGCTTTTAAGCTACGGAAAGAAAGAATATTTTTCGCTTGATAAACCACGGCGATAAAACGTTGGAAATCTTTACCATCACAAGCATAGTAAACATCTGAAGCGTTACCAATTGTTTTTAACTCACATACTTTTTTGTTTGCATCAAGGTATTTTGTCGTTAATGCCGGAACATGTGAAACATCTTTTAGATAATAGGTTTCGCTCATAATGAATTTACGATTGCTACGATCTACATTCGCCGCACCACTTAAGAAACGCGGATCTTCTGATTTATCGAAGGCTTTCGTTTGTTTATAGAATTTCTCACCGTTGAATGTCACTTCTTGGTTACCTTTTTTAATGCGCTCAAACTGTGCATCTAAGCTTTGAGCTTGTGCCGCAGGTAATTCAACCGTTGAGCTAGTTGGTAAGGTTGAAGGTTTTTGCTTGCTACCTTGAATTTGTTCGATTAATTGACAGCCGGACAATAAACTTGCCATTGCCACTGCGGTGATGATTTTTTTCATAAATAATTCCTTAATAAATACGTCTAAATCGTTATCTTTTGTTAGAATAACACGTAATTTTAACCAATAAACTACAGGATTTAAAGCGTGATTTCTCTCGAAAGCGAAGTTTTACAACGCCATCTTCCCCTTTTTAACGGTAAATCAATTCTTCTTGCCGGTGGCATTAATGATGATTTCCCCCAAATATTAAAAAAACATTGTCAATCCGTACAAATTTGGAGCTGGTATTTTGATTATGCTAAAACCCAAAGTGCGGTCAATTTTGAGGTTGAATTTCAACCGCAAACCGATCTGATCATTTATTATTGGACGAAGAATAAACAAGAAGTGAATTTTCAGCTGATGCAACTACTCGCCAAAAGTAAAATTGGTCAAGAAGTATTAATTATTGGTGAAAATCGTTGTGGCGTCCGTTCAGCTGAAAAACTACTTGAACCTTATGGTGAAATTGGCAAAATCGACTCTGCACGTCGTTGCGGCTTATATCATTTTGCCTTACAAAAACAACCGCACTTTGATCTTCAATCTTATTGGAAATGCTACCAAAATGATGCATTAGGCGATCTCCGTATTTTCTGCTTGCCGGGTGTATTCAGTGCCAATGAACTTGATAATGGAACGTCACTTCTACTTTCTACCTTAACGTCACCAATTCAAGGCAAAGTGTTAGACATTGGTTGTGGTGCGGGTGTCATTGGTTCAATGATCAAAAAACATCACCCTAAAGCGGATGTCACAATGACTGATATTCATGCAATGGCAATTCAATCTGCTCGTCAAACGCTTGCTGAAAATCAGCTTGAAGGTCAGGTTGTCGCAAGTGATGTGTTTTCCCACATTGAGGGAAAATTTGATCTGATTATTTCAAACCCGCCTTTCCACGATGGAGTCGACACGGCTTATCGTGCAGTGAAAGAACTTATTCAACGAGCAAAATGGCATTTAACGGCAGGCGGAGAACTGCGTATCGTTGCTAATGCATTTCTACCCTATCCCGATTTATTAACACAACATTTCGGTAAGTTTGACGTACTTGCTCAAACCACCAAATTTAAAGTGTATTCCGTGAGAAATTAAGGAGAAAACAATGTTTGTAACCAGTTCAGCCATTCAAAATGGTGCCTTTGAAGACAAATATGGTAAACGCGGCACACAATTTAGCCCAAATGGTATGCCGATCTACTCTATCCCGTTTGAAATTCATGATGCACCTCAAGGTACCAAATCCTTTGCGGTTGTCTTAGAAGATAAAGACGCAATTACGGCGAGTGGCTTTGTGTGGATTCATTGGCTCATTGCGGATCTTGAACGTACCGTTATCCACGAAAATGAAAGTCAAACTGCAACAGATTATGTACAAGGTGCAAATACTTGGGCAAGTAAATTAGGTCAATTTGATATCGAAGAAGCCTCATTCTATGGTGGTATGGCCCCACCAAACTGCTTACATCGTTACGAGCTTATTGTGTATGCACTTGATACCAAACTTAACCTGAAACCGGGATTTCGTTTTAATGATCTACATTTTGCAATGCAAGGGCATATTTTAGATCAAGCTGTTGTGATGGGCACTTATGATGTTTAATCATTTATAGTTCATCCTAAAAACACCATAAAAAATGACCGCACTTCAACAAAGTGCGGTCATTTCTTTTAGGATTTTATAACGTGATTTTATTCGCGTCTTGCACTAATTTCGCGTGTGCTTTTTTCTGTTCTTTCATCTTATTGCTCGTTTCACGGCGTTGAGTAGAAAGTTCCGCATTGCGAATGTTGTAATCATCTACACGGCCTTCATAGTCGTCACGCATATTTTCAATAATTGCACGAACATCTTCAATGCTCATATCGTCACGGATATATTGATTTAAGTTATCTAATAATAAGACACGTTTTTGGTTATCACGAATTTTGCGGTTATTGTCTTCAATGTCACGCTTAAGTTTATTTTTTAAACGATATAAACGCACATACTCTAATACTTCTTGGAAGGACTTATTTACATTTCCCATGATCGACTCTCTCAAAGTTAAAAATAAACTTCAGGTAATGTAGCCTTTTTTTTCGTTCCCGTCAAAAGCTTAAATTTAAATTGATAGATTAGATCAAAAAACTGTTTGATTTAGTTGATTATCCTATTCGGTAGTGGTAAAAATGAAGAATCTATTCAAAATAAAATAAGGAAACACAATGTCAAAAGTCTTTAATTTTAGTGCTGGTCCAGCCATGATTTTCCCTGAGGTACTACACAAAGCACAATCTGAGCTAACTAACTGGCTTGGTCAAGGTGTGTCTGTGATGGAAGTCAGCCACCGTGGCAAATATTTTATGGAATTGATTGCTCAAGCAGAAAAAGATCTACGTGAGGTCTATCACATTCCAGATAACTATCGTGTGTTATTCCTACAAGGTGGGGCTCGTGGTCAATTTGCGGCATTACCGATGAACTTAATCGGTGAGAAAGGCAAAGCGCTTTACTTAAATAGCGGCCACTGGTCTGCAACTGCGGCTAAAGAAGCGCGTAACTTTGCTGAAATTGATGAAATTACCATTGTGGAAAATGGTGATCACACACACATCACCAATCTTGATTTCAGCGACATCGCTGAACAATACGATTACGTTCACTATTGCCCAAATGAAACCATCAGTGGTGTTGAAATTTTTGATGTACCAAATGTTGGCAATGCTGTTCTCGTGGCAGATATGTCATCTAATATCCTTTCTCGCGAAATTGATATTAGCAAATTCGGTGTCATTTACGCGGGTGCGCAAAAAAACCTTGGCCCAGCAGGAATTACGCTCGTGATTATTCGCGATGATTTAATTGGTCATGCTCGCCAAGCAACCCCATCAATTTGGAATTATGCAACACAGCGTGATGCCGACTCCATGATCAATACCCCACCAACCTTTGCTTGGTATCTCTGTTCATTGGTCTTCAAACACATTCAAGCAATCGGTGGCTTAAAAGAAATTGCAAAACGTAATGCAGTGAAAGCGCAAACCCTTTACGATTACATTGATAGCAGTAAACTCTATCGTAACGTCGTGGCTAAAGAAAGCCGTTCAACCATGAATGTGACATTCGTAACCGGTAATCCAGAGCTTGATGCTAAATTTGTCGCAGAATCTACAGTTGCCGGTCTTCAAGCTTTAAAAGGTCACAAAGTGCTAGGTGGTATGCGCGCCTCTATCTATAACGCGATGCCATTAGAAGGCGTACAAGCGCTCATTGAATTCATGAAAAAATTTGAAGCTGAAAATAGCTAATTATCTGATTCATTAAACTCAACGTGCGGGCTGAAAGGCCCGCTCGTTTTTATAAGGAAAGCATATGCAATACATCAACGTCGCCAATCAAGGCGTAAAATCTCTTTCACCTTACCAAGCCGGAAAACCAATTGAAGAACTCGAGCGAGAATTAGGCATTACTAATATCGTTAAACTTGCCTCGAATGAAAACCCTTTCGGTTTTCCTGAAAGTGCGAAAAAAATCATTCAAGCTCAACTGGATCATTTAACGCGCTACCCTGATGCGAATGGTTTTGAACTTAAAACAACTATTGCGAAAAAATTTGGTGTGCAACCAAACCAAATCACCCTTGGCAATGGTTCCAACGATTTATTAGAGCTCTTTGCTCATACCTTTGCGGGTGAGCATGATGAAGTGATTTATTCACAATATGCTTTTATTGTTTACCCTTTAGTGACGAAAGCTATTAATGCTGTCGCAAAAGAAATTCCCGCTAAGAATTGGGGACATGATTTAAACGGATTTTTGACCGCACTTTCAGATAAAACCAAGCTGATTTTTATTGCTAATCCAAACAACCCAACGGGGAATTTCTTAACGGAAGCAGAATTGGATGCTTTCTTAGCAAAAGTTCCTGAAAACGTGATTGTGGTATTAGATGAAGCTTATACTGAATTTACCCATCCAAACGAACGGGTTAATTCTTTTGCGTTACTAGATAAATACCCTAACCTTATCGTTTCTCGCTCCCTATCAAAAGCTTATGGTTTGGCGGGGTTACGTATTGGTTACGCAGTCTCTAATCCTGAAATTGCAGATTTATTAAATCGTATTCGTCAGCCATTTAACTGTAATAGCCTTGCTTTGACCAGTGCAATTGCAGTGATGAACGATGATGCCTTTATCGAAAAAGTGGCGGAGAATAATCGCCAAGAAATGAAACGTTATGAAACCTTCTGTCAACAATATGGCTTAGACTTTATTCCGTCTAAAGGTAATTTTATTACCATTGATTTTAAACAGCCTGCAGCATCAATTTATGATGCATTATTACGTGAAGGCGTCATTGTCCGCCCAATTGCAGGCTATGGCATGCCAAATCACTTACGTATCAGTATTGGCTTACCACAAGAAAATGACAAGTTTTTTACTGCACTTAAAAAAGTGCTTAATTTAGGAAATGAAAAATAGGAGCATTTATGACTCAAGTAACAATGATGGGTAATCCCATTGAAGTAAGCGGCAACTTTCCCAAAAAAGGGGAAAAAGTGACCGCACTTACGCTCACCAATAAAGAACTCGCTGACGTCACGCTTGATACTTATGCAGGAAAACGCAAAGTTTTAAATATTTTCCCAAGTATTGATACAGGTGTATGTGCAACTTCTGTTCGCAAATTTAATCAACAAGCAGCTAATTTAAAAAATGCTGTGGTACTTTGCATTTCAGCTGATTTACCTTTTGCACAAGCACGATTCTGCGGTGCGGAAGGTATTGAGAACGTAGAAACGCTTTCTACTTTCCGTCATAAAGAAGTCCATGACAACTTAGGGGTCAACATCACAACTGGTCCAATCGCGGGTTTGACTGCTCGTTCAGTGATTGTCTTAGATGAAAACAATAACGTGTTACATAGTGAATTGGTGTCTGAAATTAAAGATGAACCAAATTATGAAGCTGCACTAGCCGCACTATAATGAATAAGGCGCTTTTTCATAGAAAGCGCCTTTTTATTTATTCAGGAAAAATCTCATTCAATATCAATGCTATTCCATCATCATTATGCGAAGCTGTGACGCGATTTGCGGCTTGTTTAATCTCATCGGGAGCATTGCCCATTGCAACGCCTAATCCCACACTTTCTAGCATATCTAAATCATTAAAGTTATCGCCGAAAGCGACACATTCTTCCATCTTCACATGGAAGTAATCTTCGAGAAAACGTACTGCATTACCTTTTGTCGCGGATTTATGCATTACTTCAAGGAAATTCGCATGAGAACGGCAAATGCTTAAATGCGGAAATTTCTCTTTCAAGATTTGCTCAATACCAATCACTTCATCCGTTTCACCAATGATTTGAATTTTATGTGGAGAATAGACCGCACTTTCATCATAAGGATCAATCTGAATGCCTGTCACGCTACGTTCATAAATCACCCATTTATTATCCAAATCGCGAGCGACGCAATCATCATAGGTATAATAATTGACACCTAGTGCAGGATGGTCTGCTAATACTTGATTAATGGCTTGAATATCAGCGGGATCAATTTGTACCGAATAAATAGGCGTGGCGTTTTTATCTAAAATCAAGGCACCACTAAATGCCACAATGATGTTGTAGTTTTCAATGAGTTTCGCATAAGGCCAAATACCCAGCGGCGAACGAGCAGAGATTGGTGTAAATGGAATACCTTGTTTTGTAATGCGTTGAATTGCATCTAAGGTTTTAGGCGAAATTCGATGATCGGAAGTTAATAAAGTACCATCAAAATCGCTGAATACGGCTTTATACATAATTGCTCCAAATCGTCATTATTTTTCGGAAAGATAAGGGTCAGCAAAGCCCAAACCCTGCATAATTTCAGTTTCTAAACTTTCCATTTCTTCGGCTTCATCATCTTCAATGTGATCGTACCCCAACAAATGTAAGCTGCCATGCACAATCATATGCGCCCAATGTGCCATTAAAGGCTTTTCTTGCTCGATAGCTTCGCGTTCTACTACCTGGCGACAAATCACCAAATCGCCCAACAGCGGTAATTCCACTTCGTCAGGACATTCAAAAGGGAAAGACAATACATTGGTTGGACGATCTTTACCACGATAAGTCAAATTCAAGTCATGACTTTCCGCTTCATCCACAATACGTACTGTCATTTCCACATTATCACTTTCTGGTTGCACTGCAGCGGTTGCCCATTGCAGAATTTGCGTTTCTGATGGCAAGCCTTCTGTATTTTCACAGGCCAGTTGCAAATCGATAATCATATTGCCCATGTTATTCTCCTAAATTTGTTTCATTTTCTGACCGCACTTTTTGCTCACGCTCAGCTCGACGCTGCGCTGCGATTTCTTGGCGGCGAATTTCATCTTGAGCTTCCCATTCTTCGTAAGCTTGCACCACTTTTGCCACCACAGGATGTCGTACAATATCTTTACTCTCAAAGTAGTTAAAGCTCAATTCCGACACTTTGCTTAATACTTCCATGGCGTGGCGTAAACCCGATTTTGTGCTTCGCGGTAAATCGATTTGAGTCACATCCCCTGTAATCACGGCTTTGGAATTAAAACCTATACGAGTCAAAAACATTTTCATTTGTTCGACCGTCGTATTTTGGCTTTCATCTAGAATGATAAAACTGTCATTGAGTGTGCGACCACGCATATAAGCCAATGGTGCGATTTCAATCACATTACGCTCCATTAATTTTTGTACACGTTCAAAGCCAAGCATTTCAAATAACGCATCATAAAGTGGTCGTAAATAAGGTTCAATTTTTTGGCCTAAATCACCGGGCAAGAAACCTAATTTTTCGCCCGCTTCCACCGCAGGACGAGTCAGCAAAATGCGACGAATTTCTTGGCGTTCTAATGCCTCGACAGCCGCTGCTACGGCTAAAAAAGTTTTCCCTGTGCCAGCGGGTCCAATCCCAAAACTAATATCGTGCGTAAGAATATTATGTAAATACTGAATTTGATTTTCACCACGCGGTTTAATCAAACCACGCTTGGTTTTAATTGTGGTGCTATAGACGTGATTTTCACTGCGTGACTCACTGCCTTCTTGCGATAACATTCTGCTCTCTTGCAAGGCAATATGCACATCTTCCAAATCAAGTTCTTTCACTTTCCCCTTAATTGGTGCTGTCTCTACATATAATGCCTGGATTAATTTAGCCGCACGCTCAATTAATTGCTCATGATGTGGTTTCGGACTTTCATCGTTAGATTTCACCGTGAAAGTAAAATTATTGCGGGAAATATTGAGGTTAAATTCTTTTTCAATCAGTTTGATATTTTCATCGAATGCACCGCAAAGGGATTGTAGACGATCATTTTCTTGAGGTTCTAAGGTAAAAGTTGTCATTAAATTTCATTTTAGAATTGTGAATACTGTTTCCATTTTAGCCTAATTACGATGAATGTAAAACGGGCTTCACCAGCTGATGAAGCCCGATAACCAAATTAAGGCAATTCTGGGAAAAGCATCTTAATCACATTCATTGTCAATCGTCGAGATTGTCCACTAAATGGGAAAATATGCATCATCATCATAGGATTAAAGTTTGCCTCAATCACACCCCACGAATGTAAACTCGGTTCTGCCGGCTGTTTCAAATCAGGAATAATTAAATCTACACCACAAACTGCCGCCCCCATTGCCTTGCTAATCCCTACCGCAATTTCTTTGTAACTGGCATGCATTTCATCCGTCATATCAATAGAATCACCGCCTGTACTAATATTAGAATTCGCACGTAATTGAACAAGTTGCTCTTTTGCAGGAATAGAATTCACGGTTAATCCTTGCTCCTTAAGCTGCAACTGCTCAATATCCCCCAATGCTATTTTTTTCAATGGCGTACGACTGCCATCGCCCCGTAAAGGATGATCATTTTTAGCGGCAACTAATTCAGCAACGGTATGTACGCCATCTCCAATGACATTTGCTGGAACACGTAATAAGACGGCTAACGTTTGATCACCCAGCACAAAGAAACGATATTCAGTGCCAAGTAGATAATCTTCAACCATGATCTCTTTATCTTCACGGAAAGCAATTTCTACTGCTTTTGCAAAATCATCTCGATCCGTTACACCTTGCTGGAAAATACTGATCCCTAAACCAAAATTCGTTGATTTTGGCTTAATCACGACAGCTCGATTCTCAAAAAGTGGGAAATTTTCGACCGCACTTTTCACATCGGTAAACTCGATGCTTTGCGGTACATTAAATCCTGCTTTCGCTAACACTTTCTTCGTCACCACTTTATTTTCCATAATGAGTGGAGAAATATAGCTATCGTGAGAAGTCATATTACCGTTTTTGACATATTCCAAATGATCGCCAAATTGAAGACTGATAAATTGATCGCGTTCATCTAAAATCTCAATCTTTAATCCTTTTTGAATTGCATCAAACAATAACGCCTGTGTGGACAGTTCCATATTATCAAACGCACTTAATGCATAAAAACGTTCAAAGGCTTTTGCTTTATTGGATTGCGCGATATCCGCCCCTAACTGTTGGTAACTGCCAACCTGTTCAATTGCCGCGACTACTTTCGCACAAAGCGTTTGGTTTGGATCCGCAAATTGCCCTAATTTGTCTTTAACAATCGTTTTAATCTCATCACTCACATTAAGTTGTTCAAGCATCTTGAGCATTTCAAGGAGGACTAATTCGCCTTCTACCGCATAAACACTTTGCTCTCTTGGGTCTTCCCATGCGACTTCAGCAAGACGTGCTTTACCTAATTTTACGCCTTCTTGATCAGCGGTATCATTAAGCCATGCCATTAACAAAATAAAATAGTGAATGAATTTTGCATCAGCGAGTTCCATTCCATAAGGTGCAAACGGATTGAGATCAAACAAACGAAATTCTAAATATTGAATTCCTTTTTCAAGTAAATCTCGCGCTTTTTTAGCACCACGCAAACGTACACTCGAGTAAAACTCTTTTTCCGCAATCAAATCACCTGATTTCACCCAGTGTTCTAACGTCTCAACATACTCTTGCAAACTGTCATAAGAGACGTGGATCTTCGGATCATTCACATAACCATATTTCCCTGAACGTAAACTCCGCACATACTGATGCGGTTTAAGGGGTGAATTGCCTCTGAAATATTTTTCCTCTACCGTCGGTGTTGCAGAAAACAAGTAAAGTAAAATCCATTGATAGCGTAAGAAGTTCTTCGCTATTTTTAGGTAAAAATTATTTTGAAAATCAACCGCACTTTGTGTTTCATTTTGTGCATGAAATAAGGCATCAATAAACTTAGGGTCAATTTGAAAATTGTAATGAATACCACTGACCATTTGCTTATATTTACCGTAAGACTGGACTAAATGCTCTCGATAAGCCACATCTTCCTGATTATCTAATTGTGCAACCTTAATGTGTTCTTCTGGCGGTAACCCTGCAGGCATACTAAAAGGAAAAATAAATTCATCCTCTGGTAATGTACGCAAAGTCACTTCATGAATAGCTGAAAGCCACCGTAATGTATCCTCTAATTTCTTCATCGGAGGAGTCACCAATTCCAACTGACTTTCTGCAAAATCTGTTTGAATGTAAGGGTGGAAACGACGATTACCAAAGGCTTTGGGGTGCAATGATGTCACTATTGAACCATCCGCATGCACCCGTTGACTTTCCTTTTCAATCCCAAATGACCCTTGCTGAAATAAGAGCTCTAGGTGATATTGTTTAATGATTTGCTGAATATTCATATCCGTCCTTATTAGAAATTTCTACTAGACATTATGGAGAAAAATCAACATAGGACGAAGTAAAAAAATAGAATGGGATATGAAATTTTGATATAAGAGAAAAATATCTGAGAATTATTTGCATTATCTCTTTTGAATATATTAGAATGAGACAAATTTTATTTTCAGAAAATGGGCGATTTGCCCGATAACATAAAGGAGTTTTCATGAAAATTAAGCACTTCCAAATTGCCGCACTAACTGGCTTAATGGCGTTTGCAGGATTCGCTTCTGCAGATATTACCGTTTACAACGGTCAACACAAAGAAGGTTCTCAAGCTGTTGCTGATGCATTTACAAAGGCAACAGGTATTAAAGTGACCTTAAACAGTGCGAAAAGCGATCAACTTGCAGGTCAATTAAAAGAAGAGGGCGATAAAACCCCTGCTGACGTATTCTTTTCTGAACAAACGGCACCTTTCGCTGCTCTGTCTGATGCGGGCTTATTAGAACCGCTTTCTGCAGATACTATTAAACAAACTGCACACAAGGGCGTTCCTGTTGCACCGAAAAAAGACTGGGTCGCATTAAGCGGTCGTTCTCGTGTTGTGGTTTACGATCACACTAAATTATCTGAAAAAGACATGGAAAAATCCGTGTTAGATTATGCAACACCAAAATGGAAAGATAAAATTGGTTACGTTCCAACTTCAGGCGCATTCTTAGAGCAAGTTGTTGCGATTACCAAATTAAAAGGTAAAGATGCCGCTCTTAAATGGTTAAAAGGCTTAAAAGAAAACGGCAAACTTTATGCGAAAAACAGTGTTGCCCTTCAAGCGGTTGAAAATGGTGAAATACCAGCAGCGTTAATTAACAACTATTACTGGTATACTCTGGCAAAAGAAAAAGGTGCTGAAAACCTCAAAACACGTCTTTATTTTATTCGTCATCAAGATCCTGGTGCATTAGTGACTTACTCTGGTGCAGCTGTATTAAAAGGTTCTAAAAATAAAGAAGAAGCGAAAAAATTCGTTGATTTCTTAGCAAGCAAAGAAGGACAACAAGCATTTGTTTCAGTACGTGCAGAATACCCACTTCGTACCGACGTAGTTTCTCCATTTAACATGGAACCTTATGCAAAATTAGAAGCGCCAGTTGTTTCAGCAACCACTTCTGAAGACAAAGACAACGCAAACAAACTTATTGAAGAAGCTGGTTTGAAATAAGTTTAATTTGCTATGCAATATAGGGCGTGTAATACACGCCCTTCTGTTATTTACTCAACTTACTCTATACTGATATTTTAAAGGATTTTTCTGTGTCTAATCGCCCACCTCGCTGGCTTATAGCCTTAATCGTGCTGATTAGTTTGCCATTATTATTACCTTTTTTATATGTTATTGAGCGTGCTGCAGATGTCGGATTGGCTCGTAGCATTGAATTACTTTGGCGCCCAAGAATGTGGGAATTGCTCAGTAATACCCTACTTTTAATGATATTTGTCACGCTTTTCGCCATTATTCTCGGCACACTATGTGCATTTTTATTAGAACGTTATCGCTTTTGGGGAAAAGGCTTTTTCCAAGTTGCGATGACGCTCCCTCTTTGTATTCCGGCTTTTGTCAGTTGTTTTACGTGGATCAGTCTTACCTTCAGAGTGGAAGGCTTCTGGGGAACCATCGGCATTATGACGCTGAGTTCTTTCCCGCTTGCTTATCTCCCTGTCGCGGCGACCTTAAAAAGACTCGACCGCTCTTTAGAAGAAGTGAGCCTTTCATTGGCGAAAAGCCATGCTTACACATTTTGGCATGCGATTTTTCCACAACTCAAACCCGCCATCGGTAGCAGCGTATTATTAATTGCGCTTCATATGTTGGTAGACTTTGGCGCCGTGTCTATTTTAAATTACCAAACCTTCACTACGGCAATTTTCCAAGAATATGAAATGGCCTTTAATAACAACACCGCCGCCTTACTTTCTGGTGTGTTAATGGTGATCTGTATCTTTGTTGTGATGGGGGAAATTCGTTTTAGAGGCACACAAACACTCTATCAAAGCGGCAAAGGCGTAATACGTCCGTATCCATTGAAAACCCTCTCAGCAGGAAAACAAATTTTAGTCGTAAGCTTTTTCACGACCATTTTTGTGCTCAGTATTGGTGTGCCGATTACTATGCTGATTTATTGGCTAACCGTGGGAAGTTCCATTGAAGGTGCGGTCGATTTTGGGGAATTTTTTACCGCCTTCACAAATTCACTGACTATATCAACACTGGGTGCAACACTTACCGTTATTTGTGCACTACCATTGGTATGGGCTGCGGTACGCTATCGCAGTAAATTGACGATTTGGCTTGATCGAATCCCTTATCTACTTCACGCTGTGCCAGGGCTTGTTATCGCATTATCATTGGTCTTCTTTACCATCAACTATGCCTATTCCCTTTATCAAACCTTTGCCATGGTTATCGTTGCCTACTTTATGCTTTATCTTCCAATGGCGCAAACGACCTTGCGTAGCTCGCTTGAACAAATGTCTAGTAACATTGAAAAGGTAGGGCAAAGCTTAGGCCGTAGCAACTTTTATATTTTCCGTACCTTAGTCATTCCAGCTATGTTACCGGGGATTGCGGCTGCCTTTGCTTTAGTATTTTTAAACTTAATGAAAGAGCTCACCGCAACCTTATTACTGACCCCTAATGACATTAAAACGCTTTCAACTGCGGTGTGGGAATACACCTCTGATGCACAATATGCGGCTGCAACGCCTTATGCCATTATGTTAGTGCTATTTTCAGGGATTCCTGTATTTTTACTGAAACGATACGGTTTTAAATAACGAGAAGATAAAAATGACAACATTACTCGACATTAAAAATTTGAATAAATCCTTTAATGGGCAACAGGTTTTACACAATATCTCTCTGCAATTAGAGAAAGGTGAAATTCTATTTCTTCTTGGCGCATCTGGTTGTGGAAAAACCACCTTATTGCGTAGTATTGCTGGTTTTGAACAACCAACAAGCGGTGAGATTTGGTTAAAGAATCAACCTATTTTTAAAGAAAATCTCAATGTGCCGACCCAGCAACGCAAATTAGGCTATGTGGTACAAGAAGGCGTGCTATTTCCTCATTTAAATGTTTACCGCAATATTGCTTATGGCTTAGGCGATGGCAAAGGGAAAACGGAAGAGGAAAAACAACGCATCGAAGAAGTGATGAAACTCACGGGTATTAGCAGCTTAGCGGACCGTTTCCCTCATCAGCTTTCTGGTGGTCAACAGCAACGTGTTGCACTTGCTCGAGCACTTGCACCAAGCCCTGAGTTAATCCTGTTTGATGAGCCATTTAGTGCGTTAGATGAACATCTAAGAAATCAAATTCGTTACGATATGTTACAAGTATTAAGAGAAAGTGGTTCCTCTGCCGTATTTGTAACCCATGATCGCGATGAAGCACTATGTCATGCTGACAAAATCGCAGTGATTCAAGAAGGGAAAATTCTCCAAATTGCGACACCTAAAACGCTCTATTGGTCACCTCAGTATTTGTCTATTGCTAAATTTATTGGGGACAGCATTATTCTTCCTGCAACATTAAAAAACGATAGCATCGCGACCTGTCAATTAGGTGAAATTGCCATCGAAAATAAAGGAAATGGCCATACGCAAGGGAAAGTGTTATTCCGCCCTGAGCAATTCTCTCTTGCGAAAAAAATCCAAGACCCGACCGCTTCTTTTAAAGGTGAGATTAAGCGAATTGAATCAAGAGGACGAGCTATCAATATTTGTATTGATGTTTGCGGTTATGAATTGAATATCAATGAAGATCTCATCAACGAATACCATACTGACGAACAAGTCACCATGTATTTGTATGGGAAAGGGGTATTCTATAATGACTAAAAAAAGGCGGAACACATTGTTCCGCCTTTTTATATGATTTAATGACCAAGTGATTTTCGCATTTTGATGTTGAGCATTTCAACTACTGTTGAGAAGCCCATTGCAAAGTAAATGTAGCCTTTTGGAATATGAATATCCAAACTTTCAGCAATTAAACTTACTCCAACTAAAATTAAGAATGCTAAGGCTAAAATCTTCAATGTCGGATGGGTATCAACAAAATTACCAATTGGTTTCGCTGCAAACATCATCACACCTACTGCAATCATAATTGCCAAAATCATCACTGGAAGGTGGTTTGCCATCCCTACCGCGGTAATTACTGAGTCTAAAGAAAATACGATATCTAAAATCGCAATTTGGATTAATACACCCAAATAACTGACTTTCTTCTTGTTATTCTCTTCTTCATGATGTGCTTCAGGATGCATCGCCTCTTTAATTTCACCTGTACTTTTCACAATTAGGAATAAGCCCCCAAGGAATAAAATCAAATCGCGACCCGAAATTTCCTGACCAACCAAAGTGAATAGTGGCTCCGTTAATTTCATCATCCAAGAAAGGGAAACAAGAAGTAAAATACGGGTAATCATCGCTAATCCAAGGCCGATAATACGACCAGATTGACGTTGATTCGCAGGTAAACGTCCCACTAAAATACTAATAAAAATAATGTTATCGATACCCAAGACGATTTCAAGTGCGGTCAATGTGAGCAATGAAATCCATGCTTCAGGATCAACAAGCCATTCAAACATAATATGTTCCTATATAAAATCCGAAAGGTTGAAATAATAGACAGTTCGTGTAGAAAATCAAGATTTTTCCTAACTTTTTAAGGTCTCGAAAATCTTTTCGGCTAAGGCTTTAGAAATACCGGGTACAGAGGCGATTTCATCCAATGTGGCATTTTTGACACCTTGCAATCCACCTAAATATTTCAACAAGGCTTGACGTCGTTTAGCGCCTACCCCTTCAATAGTTTCCAATCCACTTTGGGTAAAGGCTTTTTGGCGTTTTTGACGATGACCGTTAATCGCATGATTATGGCTTTCATCTCGAATATGTTGGATTAAATGTAGTGCAAGGCTATCATCCGGCAAATGAATCTCACGATCTTGTTTGCTGATAATCAACACTTCTTGTCCCGCTCGACGATCTACACCTTTTGCCACACCAATTAAGTGCGGTCGATTTTTATCCCATTTTACGTTGAGGTGATGAAAAACCTCTAAGGCACGATTAAGCTGCCCTTTACCACCATCAATAAAAATAATATCGGGAATTTTATCTTCATCAAGATCGCGGTCGTAACGTTTCTTTAAGGCTTGCTCCATCGCTGCATAGTCATCACCACCTGTAATGCCTTCAATATTAAAACGGCGATAATCTGATTTCAGTGGACCTTCTTGATTAAATACCACGCAAGATGCCACGGTTTGATTCCCCATCGTATGGCTAATATCAAAACATTCCATTCGTTTAATTTCAGGCATATCGAGCAATTCGCAAAGGGCTTGATAACGTTCGTGCATTCGAGAAGATTGTTTGAGCTGAGTTGCTAAAGCTGCTTTGGCATTAATTTGCGCTAGTTGTAGATATTTACCTTTATCACCTTTAGCGGATTCTTGTATCACTACTTTTCTACCTGCTTGTTCAGTTAACAGGGCTTCAAGCTCAGCTTTTTCATCTAGTTTATGATCCACAATAATACTATTAGGAATACTTCTTCCCTGATGACCTTGCAAATAAAACTGCCCAACAAACGTCGCCGTTAATTCGGACAAATCAGTATTAGCAGGTACTTTCGGAAAATAACTGCGATTGCCCAATACTTTACCTTGACGAATAAACATCACTTGAACACAAGCTAAACCGTGCTGATACGCAATGGACATAATATCCATATCGTCCAAACGCTCATTGGAAACAAATTGTTTTTCGATAACCGCACGAACCGCTTGAATTTGGTCACGATAACGTGCCGCACCTTCAAAATCTAAATCACGGCTCGCCTGCTCCATTTTGCCGATGAGATAATCTAATACTTGCTGATCTTTTCCTTGTAAAAATAGTCGTGCTAATTCGACTTGCTGATTATATTCTTCATCAGTCACATAGCCTGGCACACAAGGTGCTGAGCAACGCCCGATTTGATATTGCAAACAAGGGCGGGAACGATTGTTATAAACCGAATTTTCACATTGACGAACAGGGAATAATTTTTGCATTAACGACAAGGTTTCACGCACTGCCCCCGCATGAGGATAAGGGCCGAAATATTCGCCTGCAATTTTTTTCGTTCCGCGATAAGAAGTAATACGAGGATGATGTTCTTTCGTCAGTAAAATAAAAGGATAGGATTTATCATCTCGCAATAATACGTTATAACGAGGCTGATAAAGTTTAATAAAGTTATGCTCAAGTAATAACGCTTCAGTTTCAGAAGAAGTAATGGTTGTGTCTATATGATGAATTGACGACACCAAGGCTTCTGTTTTTTTGCTGCTTAAGTTTTTGCGGAAATAGCTGGAAAGTCGCTTTTTGAGATCTTTCGCTTTGCCCACATAAATAACCTGATCTTTATCGTCATACATACGATAAACACCAGGTTCATGAGAAACGTCTGAGAGAAACTTCTTGGAATCAAACATCAGTAAAAACTATGCCAAAATTGACCGCACTTTTTCTAAATCTTCAGCCGTATCAACACCAACAGCAGGCACTTCTTTCGCCAATTCCACATGAATACGCTCACCGTACCACAATACACGGAGTTGCTCTAATTTCTCTAAGTTTTCTAACTGCGTTGGTGCCCATTGCACATATTGTTTAATAAAGCCTGCACGATAAGCATAAATACCAATATGACGGAGATATGCATCAGCCAGTTGCGCCTTTGAAGTATCCGCTAATTGCATAAATTGATCACGATCGTAAGGAATCACTGAACGGGAAAAATATAAAACGTAGCCATCTTTATCCGTAACAACTTTCACAGCATTTGGGTTAAATAACTCTTCCGCTTCGTGAATTTTTACCGCAAGTGTCGCCATATTCACGTTAAACTTCGCTAAATTCTCTGCCACTTGACTCACAATAACAGGTGGAATTAGCGGCTCATCCCCTTGGATGTTTACAATAATTTCATCATCAGCAATACTAAGCTTACTGACCACTTCCGCTAAACGCTCAGTACCAGAATTATGTGCTTCTGATGTCATACAAACTTCTGCTCCAAAAGCTTTTGCTGCCTTTTCAACTTGTTCGTTATCTGTGGCAATAATGACTCGGCTCGCGCCTGATTGTTGAGCTTTCTCAAAAACATGTTGAATCATGGGTTTACCGGCAATATCAGCTAAAGGTTTACCTGGTAAGCGGCTCGATGCAAAACGAGCAGGGATAATAACTGTAAATGACATAATCATTCCTTATTCTTTCAATCTTTCGGCTTTTTCTGCCAACAAAACCGGCACGCCATTTTCAATAGGATACGCCACTTGCTCAAAAGGGCAAATGAGCCGTTGATTTTCTTGATCGTATTTCAATCTTGCCAAACATCGCGGGCAAGCAATCACTTCTAATAATCGAGGATTAAGTTTCTCACACATATTTCACTCGAATAGAGTTAAACTAAATGACGGATTTTTTCCCACAATTGTGGAAGTTTTTGGCCTTGGTTTTCAGCCTCAACAATCTCCGCATCAACTGGAACATACCACCAATTCTCTTTAGCAAAAGCTTGGCATTTTACGGCATCCTTTTCGGTCATAAAGAGCGGTTGGTTTTCAGCGAGTTTTTCTAATAATTGCGGCTCGAAATGTTGATGATCTTGAAAAGCTTTCGTATTTTCTAAACGAATATTTAAATTTTCCAACATTGTAAAAAAACGTTGTGGGTTACCAATTCCCGCGATAGCTGAACCTTGGGAAAATTCACTTAACAAGCGTTTTTCAGCTGTCACTAAATTAATCGCATAATGAGGAACGAGCGTCATAACCGCATCTGAATAAGCATTTTTTCCTCCATTGGTAATCACAAAGTCCACATTTTTTAAACGACTTGGCAATTCACGCAAAGGTCCTGCAGGCAAAACAAAGCCGTTCCCTAAAGCTCGCTCTGCATCCATCACCACAATTTCAATGTCACGTTGCAACTTATAATGTTGTAATCCATCATCCGAAATAATCAGATCGCAATCCTGTGTGTTCAAAAGTAATTCAATCGCTTGTTGACGATTCGGTGAAATCACCACGGGTACACCTGTTCTTTTGGCAATTAAAACAGGTTCATCGCCCCCTTGAACGGGGTCTGTTTCCGGTGTGACAAGTAAAGGATAGGTTTTAGATTGGCTACCATAGCCACGAGAAATCACGCCTACACGTAATCCTTGTTTTTGTAACTCTTCAACTAGCCACACAACGACAGGCGTTTTACCATTTCCACCAACAGAAAGATTGCCGACAATAATGACCGGTTTCGGAGATTTATAAGAGGATAAGATATTCAGGGAAAATAATGCTCGGCGAATTTGGCTAATCAACCAAAATAGCAGTGAAAAAGGAAGGAGTAACCAAGCTAGCTTTGAATTAGAGTACCAAAAAGGCATTTCATTTATCCTATATTGATTTTGGGCGAACACATTGGTTCGCCCTTATTATTTTATCCGCTAAACTGCATACTGTGTAATTGTTTATACGCACCATCAAGCGCTAATAAATCTTGATGTGTACCACGTTCTTTAATTTCACCATGTTCAATGACTAAGATTTCATCGGCATTTTCAATGGTTGATAAACGATGCGCGATAACCAATACTGTACGATCTTTCTTCAGCTCTTCTAATGCAGACTGAATCGCACGTTCAGATTCGGTATCAAGAGCAGACGTCGCTTCATCTAAAATTAAAACCGGTGAATTACGTAATAACGCACGAGCAATGGCTAAACGCTGACGTTGGCCTCCAGAAAGACTCGCACCATTTTCGCCAATTACTGTATCAAAACCTTGTGGAAGCTTCTCGATAAACTCCAGGGCATAAGCTGCTTTTGCCGCTTCGACAATTTGCTCACGACTGTATTTATCTTCTGCCGCGTAAGCAATATTATTGGCAATCGTATCGTTAAATAAATGTACTTGTTGAGAAACGACAGAACAATTCTCACGTAAATTAGATAAACGATAATCTTGAATTCTCACGCCATCTAATAAAATCTCACCTTCATCAATATCGTAGAAACGCGTCACTAAATTGGCAATGGTTGATTTACCCGAACCTGAACGCCCCACTAATGCCACGGTTTTGCCTGCAGGCACATAGAAAGAGATATTATTTAAGGCTTTCTCTTCTTTACCCTCATAGGCAAAACTCACATTTTTAAATTCTAAATCACCTTTTGCGGGTTCGGCTTTATACGTACCATTATCTTTTTCAGTCTCTAAATCTAAGATCGCAAACAATGTCTGACAAGCCGCCATGCCTCGTTGGAATTGTGAGTTTACATTCGTCAAGGATTTTAACGGACGCATCATCGCTAACATAGAAGAAAAAACTACCGTGAAAGAACCCGCAGTTAAATTATCATCAGCAATTAATGGTGTCGTTGCTAAATAAAGCACTGCTGCCAACGCCAAAGAAGCAATCACTTGCACAACTGGATCTGAAATTGCATCAGCAGTTACCATCTTCATACCTTTACGACGCATATCGTTACTGACTTTATCGAAACGCTCTTCCTCCACTAATTGCCCACCAAAAGAAAGCACTACCTTATGCCCTTTCAGCATTTGTTCCGTCGCAGAGGTTAATTCCCCCATGGAATCTTGCATATTTTTACTGAGCTTACGGAAAATCTTAGATACCATGCGAATCAGTACTGCAATAATCGGGCCAATCACAAAAAGCACAAGTGTTAATTCCCAACTGGTATAGAACATCACAACAAGCAACGAAATTAAATAGGCTCCTTCGCGAACAATCGTCACTAATGAACTAGATGAAGAGTTAGCAATCATTTCTGAGTCGTAAGTAATACGAGAAAGTAATTTTCCTGTTGAATTACGATCAAAAAAGCTCACTGGCATAAACATTAAATGTTTAAACAAACGGCGGCGCATAATCATCACTACTTTACCGGATACCCACGCTAGGCAATAAGTAGAGACAAAGTTGGTCACCCCACGCAATATAATCATGCCAACCACAACAAATGCCATCATTTTCAAGAAAGAATGATCGGCTTTTCCGAAACCATCATCAAGCAAAGGCTTAAGCATATAAATCAAACCTGAATCTGCTAAAGCATTAAAAATTAAAGCAAAAGCGGCGACTAATAAGCCTGATTTAAACGGTGAAATCATCGGCCATAAACGCTTAAAAGTTTGTGTGGTTGAGAAATCTTTATCTTGCATAGTTTGTTCTTACATCACATTGTCTTAATAAAAATTGGCTGCATTGTACCTGTTATTTCGGGGATAATCCAATTACACGGGCAAACCAAGGTGAAAAATCTCCTCTCGCCTTTTCAATTTCAATGCCCTTTTCAGTAAAATTTAACCTTATATGACCTGAAATAGCGGTATTTTCGACCGCACTTTGATAACGATTTAACCGTTCAATCACGGTTGGATGAGGAAAATTCCACGCATTCCATCGTCCACTTGAAATTAAGGCAAGATCAGGTTTCGTCAGAGCCAATAAAAACTCGCCTGTTGAAGTTTTACTACCATGATGCCCCACTTGTAACACATTAATTTTGCCTATGTTTTCAGCAAATGCTCTTTCTGTCGCCACATCCGCATCACCGGTTAAAAGGATCTTGTACTGTCCATCTGTTAGTAAAATTACGCAAGATTGCGGATTCTCCGCTCTATCTGTTATTTGCGTTGGTGAAAGAACTTTAAAATCAAGTCCTCGCCACAGCCATTGTTTCCCCTGAAGACAAAAAGTGCGGTGCGTTTCGCCGTAGTTTTTACGAGAAGGTGTAATCAGTTCAATGTCTCGGTATGCGGCTAAAATCGCTTTAGCACCACCTGAATGATCGTTATCATCATGGCTTAAAATCAAAGTTTCAAGCTCAATGCCTTCCCGTTGAAGATAAGGTAATATTTCCAATTCTGCCATGGAAGATGCCCCTATTCCATTCTGCCAAGCAGGCCCTGTGTCATACAACACGCCTTTCCCCTCTTTCACAATTAAGGTTGCTAAACCTTGTCCCACATCTAAGGTATCTAGCTGCCATTTGGGTTTCGTGAAATATCGATATCCTAGCGTACTCATACAAATACTAAAAATAAGAATTATGCCCAATAGCGCTTGTTTATACTCTTTTGCCGATAAGATTTTTGTATGATTTAACGTGAAAAAGCGACTCGATTTTAACGGTGTATTTTTTGTTTGAGCTTGAGATGCAAAATACAATCTACTTAACATTCCGCCAAAAATAAGGCTTAAAAGTGCGGTCAGAATAAGAGATAAATTAATTGAAATCGGCACATATGAGCCTTGGAAAACACGGAGACATTGTGTAATACCTTGAGCAATCGCATTTGAAAAATACCAAGAAGAAAATGCACCATTCGTTAACACCGCAAAGAGAATCAAGGGTACAAGTAAGAAGCTATACAAGGGCACTGCAATTAAATTTGCTAAGAACCCATTTAATGCCAAGCCATTAAAAAAGAAAAGCTGAATAGGTGTGAATAAAATCAACAAACCAATCTGCAAATGAAACAATCCTAAAATCCACCGCACTTTGCGGGATAATTTTTGATGTTGCCATTCAATGATTGATAAGGGAACATATCGGTACCATACAATCAAACAGGTAACAGCACCAACTGAAAGCCAAAAGCTAACCGAAAGTGGCATAAGCGGATCACAAAAAAGCAAAAATGCCACCACCAAACACAGCATTTGCGAAGGCGTGTAATATCGTCGAGAACATTGAAGGATTGCAATAAAAAGCAATGCCATCATTGCACGAAAGGTCGGTAAACTAAATCCGGCTAAATAGGCATAACCTAAAGCAATCAACACACCAAAGCAAAGCGGAAACCAGGGCGAAATAACGCGTGTAGGCAGTGCAAATTGCAAAAATCGAGCAAAGAAAAATCCTATCCCCATTGCTAAACCGATATGGAGTCCTGAAATAGCAATCAAATGTGCTGTATTCGTTTGCTGATAAATCAGCCACGTTTTATTATCCAACCAAGCTCGCTCACCGAATGCCAATGCGATAAGTAAACCTTGTAAAGAAAGCCCTTCCGTCTGTTTGAGACTATTCTGTAGAAAATCTGTGCGATAAGAAAAATCTTCACTCATTTTGACCGCACTTTTCACATTCCCTACGGCAATAATTCTTTTGGAAAAATACCATTGCTGTCGATCAAATCCCCCATGGTTTAATCTCGCCGAAATAGGACGAAGCTTTACATCCGCCCGCCAAATTTCACCTACTTGTGGTTTTTCTGGTGCTCTCCAATTAATAAAAATTTGTTGTTCTTTCCCATCAAATAAAGAGGCCGTAGCAACCAACGTTTGATAATCTTGCTGATGAAAAATTTCTGAGATGTGGAGTTCTAACGTGATTTTATTCGGTAAACTTGAAATTCTCTCTGCTTGTCCCAATAACGATAAAGCGGGTGAATGTGCATAAGCTAAAGTAATCAAAAACAAGATACCGCTCATAAAAAAATTTCTGGCTTTAAAATAATTGAACCAATGGAAACAAAATGCGGTCATAACCAACAATAAAATGCTCAGCCCTGCTCGTTGCCAGGTAAACAGTAAAAAATCAGGCACGATAAGCAAAGAAAAGGCTGAAATGATGAGCATGATGCACAGTTGAAATAACGTGAGTTTCATTTGGAGTGTGATTTATAGCGAGAAAATAAGGCAACCTAGCCTTAACCTCATAAATAAACAAATAATTACGCCATTTTTTGCGATCTCGATCGCAAAATTTAAATTTCCAGGTTAAATTTATTTGCTAAATAGATGAAGTTCTGCTATTTATATCGCCCTTAAAATAACTAGGTTCTTATGTCAGCTATTTTTAGCAATAAGAACTAATCACAAAAAACAAGACAGGACGTCATTAAATTCTGTACTATTATTAGGAGTTATCAATGTCTAAGGCATCTCTAAGTTTGCTGGATTTAGCCGGTGTTACACCTTATCAACCAAAGAAAGGTGAAGAATACATGAATGAAGATCAAATTCTTCATTTCAGAAAAATTTTAACTGCATGGCATGAGCAAATTGTGGAAGAAGCATCAAGAACTGTTGCTCATATGCAAGATGAAGCTTCAAACTTCCCAGATCCAGCAGACCGTGCGACCCAAGAAGAAGAATTCAGTCTTGAATTACGTAACCGCGATCGCGAGCGTAAATTAATGAAAAAGATTGAATACACATTGAAAAAATTGGACACCGATGATTTCGGTTACTGTGATTCTTGTGGGGAAGAAATTGGCATTCGTCGCTTAGAAGCACGTCCTACTGCTGATCTTTGTATCGATTGCAAAACCCTTGCTGAAATTCGTGAAAAACAAGTCGCAGGTTAATTGATTCAAATAACCCAACGAAAAAGTGCGGTCAAAAACAACCGCACTTTTCGTGTTTTTATCAAATGCGCATTTAACATAGAGAATGGAGTAAATTATTCTTACTTATATAAAAAATTTATTTGGTAAAAAAACTAAAAAAGAAACTGAAACCAATATAAATTCCCCCGTCCAAAAAACGGCGCCAAAAACTGAAAAACCAAACGTTTCAAAAACAGAGCGTTCACAACCCAAGATCGCCCAGTCCTCTTCTCACCACAAAAAAACCAACACCCAAGCGCATCGTCACGACAAACATATCGTTAAAGCCTCTCATTTTGGTATTAACCCACGTATGTTTAGCCGTAATGCCATTACCGTGGTAGAAAAATTGCAACGCCAAGGTTATGACGCTTATATCGTTGGTGGTTGTTTGCGTGATTTATTGTTGGGCAAACATCCAAAAGATTTTGATGTAGCAACAAATGCACGTCCCGACCAAATTCAAGCGGTATTCCAACGTCAATGCCGTTTAGTCGGTCGTCGTTTCCGCCTTGCGCATATTATGTTTGGTCGTGATGTAATCGAAGTGGCCACATTCCGTGCTAGCCATTCGGACGCGCGCAGCGAAAATCAAGCAAAACAAAGCGATGAAGGGATGTTATTACGTGATAACGTGTACGGCACCATTGAACAAGATGCGGAGCGCCGTGACTTCACCGTAAATGCCCTTTACTACAATCCGCAAGATAATACATTGCGTGATTACTTCAATGGGATTGATGATCTGAAAAACGGAAAATTACGTCTGATTGGTGATCCGGTGACCCGCTATCAAGAAGATCCCGTGCGTATGTTACGCTCTGTGCGCTTTATGGCGAAATTGGATATGTTCTTGGAAAAACCAAGTGAACAACCCATTCGTGAGCTTGCACCATTGCTGAAAAATATTCCACCGGCGCGTTTATTCGATGAAAGCCTAAAATTATTGCAGTCTGGCAATGGCGTAAAAACTTATAAATTACTTCGCCAATATGGCTTATTTGAACAGCTTTTCCCAAGCTTAACACCTTATTTTACCGAAAAAGAAGACAGCCTTGCAGAACGCATGATTTTAACTTCGTTAAATTCAACTGATGAACGTATTGCCGACAAATTACGTATCAATCCAGCCTTTTTATTTGCGGCATTCTTCTGGTATCCATTACGCGAAAAAGTGGATGTGCTGAAAAATGAAGGTGGCTTAAACAATCACGATGCCTATGCCCTTGCGGCAAATGAAGTGCTTGATCAATTATGCCGATCATTAGCCGCACCTCGTCGTCATACATCCGTTATTCGTGATATTTGGATGTTGCAATTACAATTGCTTAAACGCACGGGTTCTCACCCTGCTCGCACGATGGAACATCAAAAATTCCGTGCGGCCTTTGATTTATTGGCGATGCGTGCCGAAGTGGAAGGTGGTGAAACCGTTGAATTGGCAAAATGGTGGCATGAGTACCAACTGAGCAATCAAGAACAACGTCGCCAGTTGGTTCAAGAACAACAAAAATTGCATCCTGCACCGAAGAAAAAATATTATCGAAGACGTAAACCTAAGGCGGCTAACTAATGGTTCAAGTGTATATCGCCCTTGGCAGCAATTTAAATACGCCGACAGAACAATTAAATTCCGCATTAGAGGCAATTTCTGCGCTACCTAATACCGAATTAAAATCGGTGAGCGGATTTTATCAAAGCAAACCATTAGGTCCGCAAGATCAACCTGACTATGTAAATGCGGTGGCTATGATCGAAACCACTCGCCCACCTTTAGCCTTACTCGATGAATTACAACGCATTGAAAATGAACAAGGTCGCGTGCGTTTACGTCGTTGGGGGGAGCGTACACTGGATTTGGATATTCTGCTTTATGGCGATCAAATCATTCAAAATGAACGCTTAACCGTGCCTCATTACGATATGAAAAATCGCGAATTCGTGATTGTGCCGCTTAATGATATCGCACAAGATTTGGTTTTACCGGAAGGCGAAAAAGTCGCAGATTTGGTGAAAGCCTTTGAAAATCATCAAATGCATAAAATCAAAAACAGCGAGAAAATTGACCGCACTTAACTTAAAACAAAGGGCTGATATTCACTATCAGCCCTTCTTTTTTGCCTATCAAATTAGGCAGCAACGGAAACAAAGATTTCTGTGCCGATAATCACACAAATAAAACCAACCAACATTGGGACAGACATACGTTTTACGATTTCAAATGGTGAGATGTTTCCCATACCGGATACTGCTACAACCACGCCAGAAACCGGTGATAAACCACGACCTAAGTTAGAGGCTTGTAACATTGGAATGGTTAAGAATGCTGGGTTGACGCCCATTTGTGTGGCTAATTTAGGAATTAATTCTGCAAAAGCGTAGAACGCCGCGTTACCTGAACCGGTCGCCATGGTGGCTAAAATGGTAATCACCGCAAGCACTAACATCATAAAGAAGGCTGAACCGCCGAAGGTTTGTGCTGAGTCGATTAAATTAGTGATAAAGCCGATTGTACTTAAACTTTGTGCAAATACACCTGCCGCCACTAAAAGCATCACCACACCCGCAAAGGCATCTGCCATACCGCGATATGCCACAATGAGATTATCGAAGGTTTGTTTTGCGTTAAAGCTACGTAAGAAATCTACCGCAGCAGTAATGATAAAGCAAAGCACCATCACGGTAACGATGTGTAAATTTGGTAAGCCCCATTTACCATCAAAAATCAATACGCCAATAATGGGTAATAATGGCAAAATCGCGTAGTAGTTTGGTGCTGTGGTTTTAATTTCATCTGCATTAATGCGTTCTACTTGCACACCTTCTTTTTTATCTAAATAACGCTGCCAGAAGAAGTGTGCTACAGCAATCCCTAAAATCGCAAAAATCGAAACCGGCAATGCGGTACCAAAGGCAAACTCACCTAAAGGAATTTTTGAAATTTCAGCCGAAAGCACCACGTCGCCTGATGTTGGGGAAAGGATAATGGAAATTGGCGATGCGCAAATTGCAGCCGCTGCCCCACGTGAAATCCCCACGTTTACCATCACAGGGAATAATGTCGCCATTAATAACACGCCTAAACCTGTTGCAGATGACACAGCAAAAGACATCAAACATGCAAGGAAGTAAGCAAACACCATTAAAATATAAGGTGAACGAATGTTTTTCAGTGGTTTTGACACCAATTTCACCACCACATCATTCGCGCCAAGATGGGTCATATACACAGAGAAACCACATAACACCATAATCATCAAGCCTAAGCCGCCGCCACGATTACCGAGTAGATATTTCACATATTCTAAAATATCAAAATAAGTAGAACCGGTACTTTTCACACCATCCGGTAAAATCGAATGCCCCATCAGCACTGAAATGAATAACAAGACCAAGCCACCGAACATCAATACGCCTGTCGCTGAATAGCCTTTCACGATGTAATATGCCACCAAGACAATGGCAATCAAACCTATTATCAGATCCATAATTTACCTCTTTATTAAAATAATAATATCAGCAAGATAGCGATTGAATTGGCACTTGTAAATCAGTTCAATACGAAAATTTGAGGTAGATCACAAAAAGAGTTTTGGGGAGAAAGTGCGGTTGGTTTTAGAGCATCTTTAAAGCAAAAAATCTTGCGAAACCAACCACACTTTTAGTTTATTATTAGAACAATAGAACCGTATAAGAAATTATTTATTTCTAAATGGATTTTTGGAATGACAAACTTTAGAACTATCTCTTAAAGCTCTAATAAAGAAATCTTCATACTGAGATGCTCCAATTGATAAATATATTTTATCTATATACTCTCCAATTGCCTCTTCATATTTTAAATACATTGATTTCTCATTTACATTTGAAACAATTCGCTTATCAAATAAATTTGTTATAAAAAATATTCTACATTCCTGCTCATCCTCAAATGCGGCATGTTTAACTAAAAACCTTAAGGGTAATAAAATATAATTAATCACATCAAACACATCATCATTAATATTATTTTTAATTATATTTCTTAATATAGACTTAATCTTATTAAGGTTATTTTTTGTTTCTATAGTTTTCTCATTAATAGTTCTTAAATAATCATTAAAATCCTTAGAAGACATTCCCCTTCTATAGAAATCAATCTCATTTCTCTTAGCTAATTTAATATAGTCGGATTCCTGATCTATATATATACACCTATAAACTGGTAGTTTTTTTATTTCATTATTATTAGCATTTGTATTTTCTTCTAAATAAGGTAAAGAAATTGGCAACTCTTTTCCTTCATAGTCAATAAAGTTATAAAATTCTGAATATTCATCAAAGAAATCTTTTCTTAAAACAATACTTACTCCTGAAGCTTCTTGGTTATTTTCTTTTCCATATAATCTAAACTGATTTAAGCTATCATGATTAAATGTAAAACAGCTAATAAATGAAGCAAGGCCAATTTCTCGATTAGGAAATCCTAGATAATCAAATAAAATTTTACCCTCTTTTGGATCATTTACATTTTTTATAGTACTTAAACGTAAGTTCGATGGCTGTTTATCATCACCTGAAAATCCTAATAATGAGAACGCTGTACTAGGTCTTGTATAATGGCAAATACAATCCTCATTCTTATTATCTAATTTTAAGCTATTTAAAATAGAAACAACTATTTCTTTTAAATCTTTTAATATTTCAATAAATTCATTTGAAGATTCTAAAATTCTTATAAAACACTCACTTTCATAACTATGAACTTTTTTAGAATATTTAAAATAAGTCATTGCATCAGAATATTTACCTTTGCAAACCAATATACTTCCAATTATAAATCTTGCTCTACAGAAAAAATATTCACTATCTTCTATCTTTATATCCAACAAGACCTTTATTGCCTCGTCAGATCTTTTTTGTTTATCTAGTAAAAGACCTAAATTAACACTTGCTCTTGCAAATTCTTTTGGAGAATCGTCTCTACCAACCTCTGAATAACTCTTCTCTGCAGCTTTATATTTTCCACGCTTGTTTAACAAATATCCTAAATTATTTCTTGCTCTAGCAAAGTGTTCTTTGTCATCTTCTTTTTTGACATTTAGATAAGCTTTTTTTGCCTCTTTATATTTTCCCCAATCACTATATAGAATTCCCAAATTCATTTGAGCAATTGCAAATAAACTCTTATCATCGTTACGCTCAACTTCTTTATAAACCAGCTCAGCTTCCTCATATTTTCTTCTTTTTTTTAATAATACACCTAAATTAATTCTAGATTTGGCATATTGTATTTTATCATCTTCTCTTCTAACCTCTTGATAGACTTTCTCTGCCTCTATATTTCTATTTAACTTACTTAATAGCACTCCTAAATTAATACTTAGAATAGCAAAATCTTTTGGAGAGTCCTCTCTAACAACTTCTCGATAAACTTTTTCAGCCTCTTCATATTTCCCGAATTTCTCTAATAATCTTCCTAAATTATTCCTTGATTTTGCAAAATATTCTCCACTATCCTCTTTTTGAATTATTCTATGAATTAGTTCTTCTTCTTTGTATCTTTCTTTTCTATTTAATAATTCACTTAATAAAAACATTGCCATAGCAAAACATTCTTTATTATCCTCTTTTTTTACTTTTAAATAAGCCTTTTCTGCCTCCTCAGATTTTCCCCATTCATCATATAAAATACCTAATTTCATTTGAGCAATGGCAAATAAACTCTTATCATCTTTTCTTCTTACTTGCTTATAAACCTGCTCAGACTCCTCATATCTTTTTTGTTTTTTTAACAGCACCCCTAAATTAATTCTAGATTTGGCATATTGTAATTTATCGTCCTCTCTTTTTACTTCTTTATAAACTTTTTCTGCCTCTATATTTTTGTTTAACTTGCTTAATAGAAGTCCTAAATTAATGCAGAGCATAGCAAAATCTTTTGGAGAATCGTTTCTAATAACTTCACGATAAACCATTTCAGCCTCTTCATATTTCTCTAGTTTTTCTAATAATCTGCCTAAATCATTTCTTGATTTTACAAAATATTCACCAATGTCATTTTTGTTGATTTCTCTATAGTACCTTTCTGCATCACTATATAAACCTAATTTTTCTGACAAAACGCCCAATTGTAATCTAGACTCTAAGAATTTATTTTCATCTGAATTAATCCTTGATATATTTTTTAATTCTATAATTTTACTTTTAATATTTTCATTATTTAATAAATCATTATTTATTTTGTTCATATTATTTCCTTTAACTAAACTTCATCAATCAAATTCAAAATCCGCTTATCCGACACCTGATACTTCGTGCCTAACTGCTGTGCAAATAAACTCACACGCAATTCTTCTATCATATAGCGAATTTCCGCCACTTCATCAGAAATCGGTTTGGATTTCGGCAGTTTAGCAAGCAATTGTTGATAAGCCTGTTGCACTTGTTTCACGCGTAGCATCGCGGCACGATCACGATTCACATCTTGAGCGAGTTTATCAATACGTTTATCAACGGCTTGTAGATAGCGCTGTAAATCCGGTAGGCGATCATAACCGCTCTTTTGCACAAAACCTGGATAAATCAATCCGCCTAACTGTGCCTTAATATCGGAAAAGGCAAAGGCCATAGTAAAATCCATTTTGCCTTTTAAACGTTGGTTTAAGGCGTGATTGAGAGATAGGATTTGTTCTACTTTCTGCGCAATATCCACGGTCACTTCGTTAAGGTTTTCTCGAACGAAATCACGTAATTTTTCAAAGCCTGCTTCATCCCATACAAACCCGCCAAAATCGGCAATCAGTTTATCCACCGCACAAGCAATACAGTCGTCAATCAAATCCAACACACGACCGAACGGGGTAAAATACAGCCCCAATTTGGCTTTATTCGGCAATTTTTCATGCAGATATTTAATCGGTGATGGTACATTGAGTAGCAACAATCGACGCAAACCTTCTTGCATCGCCACTGCTTGCTCAAACTCTGTTTCAAACAGTTTAATACCCACCGCATCTTTTTCATCCACAATGGCTGGGAACGCTTTGACGCTGAAACCGCGTTGTTTTTGTTCGTAACATTGTGGTAAATCTGCAAAGCTCCAAATATGTAGCCCGCTTTGCTCAATGCCGTCATCTGCCACAGCAGAAATGCTTTCCTGCACACGATCTTTTAAGTTGAATTTCAGCTCATCCAAATTCATGGATTCGGCAATTTTCTTGCCATTTTCATCCACCACACGGAACGTCATTTTCAAATGGCTTGGAATTTGTTCCCAATTCCAATGTTCCGCTTCTACGGTAACGCCCGTCATACGACGTAATTCATAAATCAACGTATCCAATAACGGTTTTTCCAACGGCACGGCACGACTTAAAAAAGCTTGAGCATAATTAGGTGCAGGCACGAAGTTACGACGATAAGATTTCGGCAGAGATTTAATCAGCGCAATCACCAATTCTTCACGCAAGCCTGGAATTTGCCAGTCAAAGCCTGTCATTTCCACTTGGTTGAGCAACGGCAACGGAATATGCACGGTCACCCCGTCCGCATCGGTGCCTGGTTCAAATTGATAAGTTAATTTGAGTTTTAAATTACCTTGATGCCAAAAATTCGGAAAATCCAGCTTGCTCACTTGTTCCGCATCATCATTAATCAAGAATGAACGTTCAAAATTAAGCAATTCAGGATCTTTTTGCTGCGTCTTTTTCCACCAGGTATCAAAATGTTTTTGGGAAACCACTTCCGTACCAATACGCTGATCGTAAAATTCAAAAAGCGTACGGTCATCCACCAAAATATCGCGGCGGCGGCTTTTGTGCTCCAACTCCTCTACTTCTCGAACGAGTCGTTGATTTTCTTTGAAGAATTTATGTTTGGTATGCCAATCCCCTTCCACTAAGGCAGATTGAATAAAGATCTCGCGGCTTACCGTTGGATCAATAGCACCGTAATTCACTGGCCTTGCAGCCACAATCGGCACACCATAAAGCGTGACTTTTTCATCTGCAATCACTGCCCCACGAGATTTCGACCAACGTGGTTCGGAATAGGATTTTTTAATTAAATGCTCAGCAAGTGACTCAATCCATTCCGGCTCGATTTCTGCCACCATGCGCCCCCAAAGTTTGGAGGTTTCCACTAACTCTGCGGCAATCACCCATTTCGGTTGTTTTTTGAAAAGCACAGAATTGGGGAAAATTGCAAAATGGGCATTACGTGCACCAAGATATTGTTGTTTCTCCGCTTCTTTTAAACCGATATGGGAAAGCAAGCCACTTAAAAGTGCGGTATGAATTTGCTGATATTCTGCTTTTTCGGAATTAATCGGCAACCCCATTTCACGCACGGTTAAGCGAATTTGATGATAAATATCTTGCCATTCACGAATACGTAAATAATTTAAGAAATCCTTTTGGCATTGACGACGGAATTGGTTTTTGCTCAATTCTTTTTGTTGTTCTTGTAGATAACGCCAAAGATTGAGGAAAGCCAAGAAATCTGATTTCTTATCAGCAAAACGACGATGTTTTTCATCGGAAGCTTGCTGTTTTTCTTGTGGGCGCTCGCGAGGATCTTGAATGGATAATGCGGCGACAATAATCATCACTTCATGCAACGCACCTTGAGAGACGGCGCTCAGCAACATCTTCGCTAAACGAGGATCCACTGGGAGTTGAGATAATTGACGGCCTACTGCCGTTAATTGACGTTTCTCACCTGATTTTGTGCGAACCAGTTCAAACGCACCCAATTCTTCCAACAGTTTTATCCCATCTTGAATATGGCGTTTATCCGGCGCATCAACAAATGGGAAAGCTTCAATATCATCCAAGCCCAATGCTGTCATTTGCAAAATAACGGAGGCTAAATTGGTGCGCAGAATTTCAGGATCGGTAAACTCTGGGCGAGAATTAAAATCCTCTTCCGAATATAAACGAATACAAATCCCTTCACTTACACGACCACAACGACCTTTACGCTGATTCGCAGAAGCCTGTGAAATGGGTTCAATCGGTAAACGTTGTACTTTGGTACGATAGCTATAACGGGAAATGCGCGCTGTACCTGGGTCAATTACATATTTAATGCCCGGCACAGTCAATGAGGTTTCTGCGACGTTGGTCGCCAACACGATGCGATTTAATCCGCTAGGATGGAAAATTTTATTTTGTTCTTGCGCAGACAAGCGAGCAAAGAGCGGTAGAATTTCCGTGTGTTTTAGATTTTGTTTTTGTAAAGCTTCGGCGGTATCGCGAATTTCACGCTCACCGTTCATAAAGATCAAGATATCGCCCCGACCTTCCGCTTGCAGTTCATCCACCGCATTAAGAATGCCTTGTAGCTGATCTTGATCGTCTTCTTCCACTACGGGACGATAACGCACTTCAACAGGATAGGTTCTGCCTGAGACTTCGATAATCGGGGCATTGTTGAAATGTTTGGAAAAACGTTCCACATCAATGGTTGCGGAAGTGATGATAAGTTTCAAATCACGACGGCGTGGTAAAAGCTGTTTCAGATAACCGAGAATAAAATCGTTGTTTAGGCTTCGTTCGTGGGCTTCATCGATAATCAAACAAGAATATTGATTGAGAAAACGATCGTTTTGAATTTCAGCTAACAGGATCCCGTCGGTCATCAATTTGATTTGCGTATCATCACTGATTTGATCGTTAAAACGAACCTTATAACCAACTAAACCGCCAAGCTCCGTTTCCAGTTCTTCCGCAATACGCGCCGCCACCGAACGAGCGGCTATACGGCGTGGTTGAGTATGACCAATCATGCCTAAATTGCCGAAACCTAATTCCAAACACATTTTCGGCAACTGGGTGGTTTTACCTGAACCGGTTTCCCCAGCCACCACAATGACCTGATGTTCAGAAAGCAGTTTTTGAATTTCTGCTTTGCGTTGGCTAACCGGTAAACTCTCTGGAAAAACAATCGGATTTTTGACCGCACTTTTACGATTTTCTACACGTAATTGGGCCTGTTCAATCTGAAGCTGAATTTCAGCAGCCACAGCTTGTTGAGCTTCTTGGCTTTTAATTTTTCCAATACCATGAATGCGGGCAGATAAACGACGTTGATCCACCAGCATGATATCCTTGAGTTTCGAAAAGAGAGATTGTTGTATCGGGTTTAATTCACGTCTGACTGATTTATTCTTCATATCTATTTACTTTTAAAACCACCGTAAGCCAAGCAAAGCCAACCAATTAAAAAGAGCGTACCTCCAATCGGTGTCACCCAAACGAGGAACTTACCCGCACCAAGCGCAAGTGCATAAAGGCTGCCACTAAAAAGAAGGATGCCATACGCCCAAGTCCCTGCAGCAAGATTAACTATTTTGTTTGCAACCAATGATTCACGGCATAATTGCAAAATGCCAATCGCTAAAATCGCAATGGTGTGGAACATTTGATATTTCACACCCGTTTCAATCCACGCTAATTCTTTAGGCTCTAAAACCTTGCTTAATCCATGTGCCGCAAAAGCACCAATTGTCACACACAAAAAACCGCTCAATCCTGCGATAAATAACCATTTGTTTTTCATTTAAAATTTTCCTATTAATATCGCTAAAATACCGGCGGCGATAAGTGGACCTACCGGAATACCGCCTAAGAAAGACACACCAATAATCGTACCAATTAATAATCCAGTCACTAAAACGGGTTGTTCTCCCATTAATGGTACCCCTTTGCCTGCAAGCCACGCCACTAATGCCCCGATTAAAATAGAGATTCCCATTTTCCAATTTAAAAATGAACTGAGATCAGGCAATTGGATTTTCCCCGAGACTAACGGCGCAAGCACACCAATCGTTAAAATGATGATCCCAATTTTTATCCCGTATTGCTCAAGTATGGGAATGTATTTGGATAATAAGGTTTGCTGCATGATTAATAACACAGCCGCTGAGATGGTAATTGCGCTGTTTTGACTCATTAAACCTAAAATGATTAAGAAAACCAACAATAACGCTATCACATTGAATTGTAATGACATAATACCTCTAAAGTGCGGTCAGAAAGATGACCATTTTTTGGCATGTAAAGTTTTTGTAAATTATACCAATTTCTTGCTTTTCTGTGTTTTTTATTTACCTAAAAAAGGCTAGAATACAAGAGAATTTTCTTCTCATACTCCCTGTTTTTACTAAGGTTTTTGCCCTATGTCGAATGCCGTCAGCCCTGAATTAATTAAAACTGTTGTTCTACTTGCAACCAGCGTAACCATTGTGCCACTTTTTAAGCGTATTGGTTTAGGTAGCGTGTTGGGTTATTTAGTGGCAGGCTGTTTAATTGGTCCTTCCGTTTTCGGCGTAGTAAAAGATGCAGAATCAGTTCTGCATATGGCTGAACTAGGTGTGGTGATGTTCTTATTCATCATCGGTTTGGAAATGCACCCAGAACGTTTATGGGCAATGAGAAAAGCAATCTTCGGGCGAGGTTTTCTACAAGTCGGACTATGTGGCGCATTGCTGACCTTTGCCGGTATCTATATTTTAAATCTTCCAAAAGAAGTCGCGTTTATTGCAGGTATGGGCTTTACCCTTTCTTCTACCGCGATTGTAATGCAGGTATTAGAAGAACGCGGGATTACGAACACACCAAAAGGCCAACGGGTGATTTCAACCTTAATCTTTGAAGATTTATCCATTGTGCCATTATTGGCTTCTATTGCCTTTTTAACGCCTGAAACCAAACATATTGAACATCAAACCAACTGGACATCTATTGCTATTGCACTCGGTGCCGTTGTCGGTTTAGTGGTTGCGGGTAAATGGTTAATGAACCCTATTTTCCGCTTAATTTCAAAAGCTCACATTCGTGAAATGATGACTGCAGCCGCCTTACTTGTGGTATTAGGCGCAGCCTTAGCCATGGAAGCAAGTGGCCTTTCAATGGCGATGGGCGCATTCGTCGCCGGTGTGATGCTTTCAGAATCTGCATTCCGTCACCAACTCGAAGCGGATATTGAACCGTTCCGTGGTCTATTGCTCGGTCTCTTCTTTATGGGCGTAGGGATGTCACTTGATTTAACCTTGGTGTTCGACAATGCACTTTGGTTATTAGGTATCGTGTGCCTTTATATCATCGGCAAAGCCTTAGCCGTTTACACTGTTGCACGTATTACGAAACTTGACCGAAAAGAATCCGTTGGACGAATGACCATCATGGCACACGGTGGGGAATTTGCATTCGTACTCTTCTCTGCTGCGACCACTGCAGGCGTGATGACAAAAGATCAAAATGCGACTTTTACCGCTGCCGTCATTATCTCGATGTTATTCTCCCCATTAATTGGTTTATTGATGCGTAAAATTAACCAACGCAAATCAGCGAATCAAGAGGAAAAAGTCGATACTAGTGATCTTGATCCAATTATGGATTTAGAAGATAGCGTGCTCGTAATTGGTTTTGGTCGTTTCAGCCAAATCGTGTGTCAATCGCTTCTTGTTCGAGGTATTAACGTCTCGGTGATTGACCGCAACATTGAAAACATTCGTGCAGCAGCGAAATTCGGTTTTAAAGTCTATTACGGTGACGGTATTCGTCTTGATGTTTTACGTGCAGCGGGTATCGAAAAAGCTAAATGTGTTGTCATTGGGATTAACGATACACAGCGAATTGAAAATATTGTTGAGAATCTGAAAGATGCTTATCCGAAACTCCCAATTTTGGCTCGAACTTATGACCGTAAAACGACAGTAAGTCTTATTAAGAAAGATGTGGACTTTATTGTACGTGAGACCTTTGAGTCTGCCCTCACGCTCAGTCATGCAACCTTAGTGCAATTAGGTGTAAATAAAATTGAAGCAGATGAAATCATTGCGGAAGTTCGTTATTTAGATCAAGAACGCTTGAATGAAGAAGTTTTACATGGTTTCTCAACGGACATCATCCGAAAATATTGGATGCCTAAACCCTTCATCAAACCACATTCTGATGCTGAAGCATTAAATGAAGAAACGGCTGAAATCTTAGAAAAAGAAGATGAGATCAATGATGCAGCTGCGGTCGAAACCCTTCTTCATGATGATTCTGAAACCGAAAAACAAAAAGAAGTCGAATAATAAAAAAGCCCGATAAATTATTATCGGGCTTTTTTATTAGGCTTTCATTGTCACAAGCCAGCAGTTGTGGATTTGTTTATTTCGCTCAAAATCAAGCGGTAAGGTTTTCGCTGAAATTTCGACCGCACTTAATCCCAATTCATCTAACGCCTCAAAATCCATTTTAAAACCACGTTTATTGTTCGAGAACACGATGGTACCGCTAGGGCGTAAAATACGTTTGAGATTACGCATTAATTTGATGTGATCACGTTGTACATCCCAACTGTCTTCCATACGCTTAGAATTCGAGAATGTTGGCGGATCCACGAAAATTAAATCAAACTGGCGATCACATTTCTCTAACCACTGCAAACAATCTGCCTGGATGAGCTTGTGCTGCTTGCCTTCAATATCATTTAAAATCAGGTTTTGCTCTGCCCAGTTTAAATAGGTGTTAGACATATCCACGGTCGTCGTCGATTTTGCCCCACCTAATGCCGCATGCACTGTTGCGGAACCGGTATAAGCAAAAAGATTAAGGAAATCTTTGCCTTTTGCCATTTCGCCAATCATTTTACGGGTTAAGCGATGATCTAAAAATAATCCTGTATCCAAGTAATCCGTTAGATTCACCCAAAGCTGTGCACCGTATTCATTTACATAGAAATATTCGCCTTTATTGGCCAATTTTTCATATTGATTCATACCTTTTTGTTTTTGACGGACTTTCAAAATCAGTTTATTGGTTTCAATACCGGTGACTTGTAAGGTTGCAGTCACGGCATCCAATAAACGTTGACGGGCTTTGTTTTCATCAATATTTTTGGGTGCGGCATACTCTTGCACCACAATATGATCACCATAACGATCCACCGCTACGTTATATTCCGGTAAATCAGCATCATATAAACGATACGCATCAAGGCCTTGCTGCTTCGCCCATTTTTCAATTTTCTTGATATTTTTCTGCAAGCGATTCGCAAAATCTACCGCTACCGTTGATGTGCGGTCAAATTCAAGCGGATTTTCAGCCGCACTTTCTTTACGTTCTGAAATTTGATAATTCTTCTGAACACAATCTAACGGGCCATTTTTCGCTTTAAATTGACGATAAGAACGCATACGCAAGCAATCAAGCAACGTAGATTCACTACTGAAAATCGACGCATTCCAACCACCAAATTCATTTTTAAGACGTTGTCCAAAGACTGAATACAGCGCAATCAAAGCAGGAGTTGTGCCTAAACGTTCACCGTAAGGCGGGTTACAAATCACTGTTCCCACTTCATCTGGACTTGGATTTTTTAATGCGGCGACATCACCTTGTTTCCACTCAATTAAGTGTGCTACGCCTGCATTTTGTGCGTTCTTTTGTGCTTTTTTCAGTACGCGATGATCGAGATCGAAACCATAAAAATGCGGTTTTGGATTTTGATTAAAATAAGTTTCAGCCTGCTGTACTGCTTCTGCTTTCACCTTATCCCAAGCATCTTGATTATGCCCTTTCCAGCAATCAAAGCCCCAATGTAAACGATGTAATTGCGGCGCAATTTGTGCTTCCATCTGTGCCGCTTCGATTAACAAAGTACCCGAACCGCACATTGGATCCACTAATGGAGTCCCTTTTGTCCAACCTGAACGAAGCACAATCGCAGCGGCTAAGGTTTCACGTAAAGGCGCTTGACCTGTATCTTCACGATAGCCACGTAAATGCAATGCTTCGCCACTTAAATCAAGTGAAACAACGAGTTCTTCTTTATTTAAATAAGCATGAATTCGCACATCCGGATAGTCTTTATCCACATTTGGACGCGCTTTCCCTTGGCGTTCAAAATAATCCACAATGGCATCTTTTACACGCATCGCACCAAATTGAGTGTGACGAATTTCTTGGTTTGTCCCGTTGAAATCGACAAAAAATGTGGTTTTCTCATCAAAATAACTTAACCAATCCTGCCCTGTCACAATTGAATACAAGTCTAAATCACTATATACCTTGCCATTTACAATCGGTAATAAAATACGTGAAGCTAAGCGTGACCATAATAAGCTGCGATAAAGTGTTTCATCATCAGCCTGAAAATGTACGCCGCCTTGTGCGATTTTACATTCCGTTGCACCAAGCTCAGTCAGTTCGACTCTTAAGAGTTCTTCAAAACCACGGGCAGTTGTGGCAAATAGTTGTTTCATGGGTTTTCTCGATAGGGAAAAATTGGGCGAATTATAGCACGAAAGTGCGGTTAAATTGGGGGATATTTCAAGAATATTCCCCCTCTTTTATAAAGAGGGGGCGAGGGGGAGATTTTAATTATTTACTTAAACATTGAGCATAGCTATCAGCTGTTGCTTGAAGGAAATTCGCATAAGAATTTGGACCAAGCTGTACGTTATCGCCAATAGGATCTAAACGACCTACGTTAACTTTTGTACTTTGAGCAAGAGAATCAATCACTTTTGGTGTGAATTGAGGCTCCGCAAAAAGACAATTTACACGATGTTCTTCAATTTCTTCTTTGATGTGAGCAATGGTTTTTGCACCTGGTGCCACTAATGGATTAATGGTGAAATAACCAGTTTGATTTAAACCATAAGCATCATTGAAATAGCTATAAGCATCATGGAATACAAAGAAGCCTTTATCTTTAAGTGGCGCTAATTGTGCTTTGATCTTGTCGCTTTGCTCAGTCAAAGTGCGGTTAAAATCAGCTAAGTTTTTCGCGATGAGCTCTTTTTTATCCGGATATTGTTCTGTTAATTTATCCGCGACTTTCTGTGCCACAATTTGGCTAATCGCTGGTGAATACCATAAATGCCAGTTCACACTTAACCCATTTTCATCCACATCGTGGTCGTGATGGTCATGACCGTGTTCGTGCTTATGATCGTGTCCATGTTTATGATCATGACCGTGCTCGTGTTCATCGCCTTCATGATAATGTTCATGATGGACTTTGCTTAAAAGCGGTTTAATTTCTGGAATATCAGAAATATTGATGACTTTTTTACTATCAATTTGGCTAATTGGTTTTGCTAAGAAAGCATCAATATCTTCACCAACCCAAAGCACTAAATCTGCAGATTTCACTTTTTGCACATCTGAAAGTTTTAAGCTGTAATCATGTGGAGAAGCACCAGCTGGTACTAAAACCTGTGTATCTGTCACACCGTTTGCAATAGATGATGTAATAAAACCGAGGGGTTTCACGGATGCTAACACATCTGCATTTGCCATCATTGGAAGGGTTAAAAGTGCGGTAGAAATTGCACTCATTTTTAATACTTGTTTCATGTTTGTTTCCTTACTTTTATTGGGAATTATTCTCAAAGCCAACATAGACTACTCCTTTTTGATAAAATTGCAACATTCCAAATAAAAAAATGAAGTGATATTTCTTCATCTTGTTAAATACTTTCATTCATAAAGAAAAAGCAACGTTTTCACGTCGCTTTATTTCTTTATTTTAATAATTTATCGATTACCCGAGAAACGGCAAAAAATCCAAAAGTTGCGGTGATCATAGTTGCCGCACCAAAACCATTTGCACAATTCATGGTAGCTGATACTTCACAGCCCTCGCCCATTTTAGGGAAAATCAGAGGCTGGGTGGAAAACACCGCATCAACTGCAAACTTACGTTGTGGATTTTGAGTAAAATTGAAATCCTTACGTAAAACTGACCGCACTTTTGCCAATAATGGATCTTGAATCGTTTTGCTTAAATCAGCAATTTGAATTTTCGAAGGATCGGTCTGACCACCTGCGCCACCAATGGTAATAATCTTGATTTTATTACGTTTGCAATAGGCAATCATCGCCGCTTTGGTTTTCACATTATCAATGGCATCAATGACATAATCATAGCCACGATTTAAGTATTCTGCTTGATTATCTGGTGAAATGAAATCATCGATAATATTCACCACACATTCTGGATTAATCAGCTTAATGCGCTCTGCCATCACTTCCGTTTTAAGCTTGCCAATATTGCCGCTTAATGCAGGAAGTTGACGATTAATATTGGTGACACAAATATCATCCATATCAATCATGGTGATCTGCCCTACGCCACTCCGAGCCAATGCTTCCACCACCCACGAACCTACGCCGCCAATACCAATGACGCACACATGAGCCTGACGCAAACGCGCCAAGCCTTCTGGTGTGTAAAGGCGGCCAATGCCGCCAAAACGTTGTTCGTAGTTATCGACTCGAGCCATTATTGTAGCACCCAAACACGTCCATAGTGTTTTGATAAACCTGCGATATGGCCTGCCTGATCACCAATACCACGATATAAGTCAAAGTGGTGACCATTTACCGCACCGCCCACATCAAGTGCCACCATTAAGTGTAATTTGTGTGTACCCATCCAGTTACCATCATTATCAATATCCGGCACTTCAACTAATAATACGGTTCCAGAAGGAATGACATTACGGTCAGAAGCAACAGCAGCCATTGGCACTAAAGGCACACCTGCAGAACCTTTTACTTCACCCGTTGGATCGTTTTTAAAGAAAACATAAGATGGATTACGTTCTAACAATTCTCGTACTCGAGATGGGTTTGCTTTCCCCCATTCACGAATCGCTTGGATAGACATTTTTTCTTTTGGAATTTCACCATCTTCTACTAACAAACGACCAACCGCTTGATATTTATAGCCATTTTGGCCAGCATAGGCTAAATAATTTAAATTGCCGTCACCATAATCAACATAGCCACTCCCCTGTACGCCTAATAAGAAGTTATCCATCATTGAATCACTGTAAGCGAGCTCTAAGCCTTGTCCAGCTAATGCACCATTATAAATTTCTGCACGGCTATAACGTTTATAACTTGGCATCGCATAAATTGGATGTTGATATTGGCCCTGTGCAGTACGGCGCGCATGAATAACCGGTGAGTAATAACCTGTCATCAACACATTTTGATAACCATCGAAACCTTTCATAATCTGTGGGTTAATGCCGTATTGTGCTAATTCATTCACATTAGCCCCTGCAAGTACCCAGTTAGTGATTTTGCCATAATTCGCCGCAAAGCGATTTGTTAATGAATTTGAATAATCACGAACATTCGTCAACTGCGTTAAAAAATCACCTTGATTAACAACCGCACTTTTGTTCTCCACGGAAGCCACTGGGCTTAAAATAGCTTGTTGATAATTACGTCCACTATACTTTGCACCAAATTTTTGTGGATCGTCGCCTGTCGCAGTACGCGGCAAGCTAGAATTATTTTTTGAAGAGACTTTACTTGGTGCTGAACCACATGATGCAAGCACTGAAACAGCCGCCATTACAGAAAGAATTTTTACGGCGAGATTTTGACGAAATTTCATTCTTATTTTCCTAAATTAAACTAACTAATACAAAGTTGCATACGCTATCAAAAATTCCCTTTTAGGACTAGCACTATTTCATAAAATGATTAATTAATATTCACATTGTTTATTTTCTTAACAAACAGAAAGTCAAATTCAGTTTAAATCTTGCAATAATTTTTGAAACGAGTATATTACGCGCCATCAGACGCGGGGTGGAGCAGCTTGGTAGCTCGTCGGGCTCATAACCCGAAGGCCGTCGGTTCAAATCCGGCCCCCGCAACCAAATTATAAAGCACCGAAATTTCGGTGCTTTTTTGTATTCAAAGTGACTGTTTTCTATTCTAGAAGGTTGCCGTCAACCCAAATTTAATCGTTCTTCCCGGTGCAGGCATGGAGGAACGTGTCATTGGATCAAGATAATAACGATCGGTTAAATTTGTCGCAGACAATGACAGCGCAAGATTCTCATTCACTTTGTAATTCATATACGCATCTACCAAGAACACTGGTTGCCAACGTGGGTTATTATTGCTATTGGCAAACCAACCAGCATCACGCAAGGATTTATTGCGGGTTTCTTTTACATTGGTGTGATACACCATGCGCGTGCCAACTTCTAATCGTTCATCTAAGAAACGTACACCAAGATTTGAGGTAATGCTGTATTTCGGTAAAATGGCATTTTTTAAGTAGCCGTTTTCATTACCACCATTAACACATTCGGGATAGGCTTTAAATGTACGTATATCACCCGTACTACCAACATCTCGAATTGCTGAACTTTTATCGCAGAATTTATTTTTGATGTTGTAGCTAATACCGATATCACCGAAGATGCGACCTTGATCATAACGAGCGGATAATTCTACACCTTCTAAAATCCGTTTATCAAACTGCTTCATCTCATAATTAATATCACGGTCAAAAATATTTTTCGTGGTGTTTTTGTACCAATTTAGGCGAATATCCGCACGGCGTAAACTTGGGAAGAAACCACGTAAATCATGTACATAGCCCACTTCAATATTTTTGCTGTGTTCCGGTTTACGTTTATAAAGTGGCGTGAGAATATCAATGGAATAGCCAATGGTATCTTCAAAAATACTCGGCATACGTTTGGTTTCATCATAGCGCACATAAATTCTGGCGTTATCACTTAAAAATGCGGTAGCACTAAAGGAAGGTGCCCAAGCGTGATCTTTACGCTCTGCCTTTTTCATTTTTTCCCACTGTTCTTTGGTTATTGGTGTTTTTTCTGGCGAACCGGAAAAATCAGCACCAATGTCATATAAATAATCTTCTTTCCCGGTTTGTGGATGGATTGCTTTTTTTTCTAACATTTCTTTTGTAATGCGTCCATCCGTAAACGGAAAATGCTCAACAGAAAAATTACCATATTCGTCCCGTTCCCAATAAATAGTCTGCGTTGCAGATTCATCCCATTCACCATTATTATTACCACTGAGCTGTAACCAACTATCATATTCCTCATCTGTGGTTGGAGTCCAGCCATGTGAAACAACATACTCATCACGATCATCAAGCCATTTTTGTAATTCTGGTGAATCATCAGCAGGTATTGGATATAATTTTTTAAATTCTGCCTCAAGAGAAACTCTTAAATTATTTTTTCTTTCAAAATTTATATAGTCTTGTGTTATTTCAGGGGCGACTTGTTTCAATTTTCTTACTGTAAATGGAATACGTGATTCGGTTAATACCTCTTCCTGTTTTAAGTTTGCAATTTTCTCCTGCAAACCGCGATCCTTAGATTTGTAATGGGTATATTTCATCCCGGCAGTCAGTAATAACCAATCGGTTGGTGAATATTCAAATTTAAAGCCTGCATTGAATTCATTTCGGTTGCCTTTTCGATTTCCTGAACGAGCAGAGTTTGATACTCGGCAAATACCATGTAAATTGCCTTCCACACAGGTAAGGTTTTCCCCTTCTGTTTTAGCATCAGTCTCGTATTGATTAAATGCAGTAAGTTGATATTTATCCCAAAGCTCATAAACATTGGTACTGTCTAAAGTTTCACGACGGTAATTTGTCATAATGCTTAAACGAAGTTTTGGACTTAGTTCCGTGACATTGCTAAAGGTTATTCCCATATGATTATCACGGGCAAATTGCACTTGAGCGGGTTGAGTATTAAAAATCCCATCAATATTTTTAAATTTAGGATTTTTCATATATTCTTTTACTTTATTATGAAAAATTTCATAAACGCGATCTTGTGCTCGTTTACGTTCAACAGGATCTTCTATCTGATCAAAATCATAAGCTTTATCACCGAGTTCATTAACCAGTTGGATGTACGCTTCACTTCCAAGTAATTGAGTTTCATAATCGCTAAAAAGCACATCGCCCGGTGAGCCGCCCGATGTATTAGTTGCCGTATCATTTTTTACTGCCCAAACACCTATCTTTAAATCAAGCCATTTGTTATCCGGCGGGTTATAGGAAAACTCAACATTACCTGTTTTTTGTTTTACATCTGCTAGTGGCCATTGGGTGACGGTATTACGCGCAGCATAGTTATAGCCAAGTCGGGAAGGCATTATGTCACCATAATTTATTTGCGTGTCTCGGAAGTTCGCTGAAAGTGAAGTATGTTTATTAAAGTGGAATTTTCCCTTTAATAACCAAGATCGGCTTTCATAAGATGTATTTGGTACTTCTTCACCCGGTTTATAAATTCGAGCAATGAGTGGAATATAAGGGTCATCGGAGTTTTTATCTAAATTAAGCGGGCCGGTTGTTCCTTCACCGTATTTTTTTCCTCCCCGTTTACCAGCAAAATAATTCCCTTTATTACGATAAGCATACGCCCCTAAGACTTCATAACCATCGTCTTTTGCGGCTAACGCTAAACGTACAGCATTATCGTGTAAAGGTTTGTTTCTGCCTTTTTTTCTTGGGCTAATCCGATCATCATCTTTAAAATACAACGCCCATTCAGCTAATTCAGCACGCCCATCCGGTGCAACAAGTCGATAATCCTGCCCAATAGGTATGCCTTCATAAGGACGAGCCTTAATGGAATTGTTGGCTGTCTCCGTTTTAAGCTCAATGCCCCATTTCTTGCCGGGTTTGATGATGTCGTCGGGGTTGAGCGTCGTCATACGAATCGTACCTGCCGCGCCGGAGCGTAAAGTGCGGTCTAAATTGGGACCTTTTTCCACATTTACTTCACTCACTAAAAATGGATCAAGATAGTTACGATTACTTACACCGGAATAACCGCGCCAAATGGTAATCGCCTGTTCAGTATCATCAACTAATACAGGAATCCGACCTTGTCCCCAAGAACTTCGAATGATTGGATCAATCGCACCGCCATTACGCGCATCGCCACTATAGACGCCTGTAATACCACTTAATAAATCAGATACAGATTGAGAATGATAAGTTTCAATTTCTTTTTTGCTTTTATATTCAGTGACATTGTTTTTACTATAAACCTCATCTTTACCCGCTAATATCTTATTTTCTGCCGTTGCATTAACATTAATGGTTTCCAATTGATTTATTTCTTCCGCTAGAGCTACTAAAGGGGTTATCCCCATAAAAGAAAAAAGCAATAAAGTTGCGGTGGTGTAATTTTTTTTTGAGTCATCCATCTCAATCCTCCTCAATCTAATAATGATAATAATAATGATATTTATTATTATATATTGATCATTAAAAAAAACTATCGCATAGATCGGCTTTATATTAAAAAATGAGAACAAGATCACAATTTTAATTTTTATAGAATACTAAAAAATAAAAAGGCACAATGTTTTGAAACATTATGCCTTTATTTATCAATCTTATTAGATTTGATACTTTGTCTTATCGCCAATATCAAAGTGCAATGACATTCGCCATTTTTGAACCGCAAGAATCAATAATAATCCGCCGACAATTAACGATAAAATTCGAGTAATCCAACCCCCTTCAAATACCCAAGCAAACCAAAGTGCGGCGACAAATGCAGGTTGTAAATTTAATAGCGGTACTCTAAAACAGAAGTATTCTTTAAAGCATAAACCGCCCAGTGTGACTAATGCACCACCTAACGCTAATTCATGCCAACCTAAAAGCGCACATAAGAGTGCAAGCCACATGGCAAATTGAAATGTTAAGCGGAAATGCTTTAAATAAATATGAAGCGATGATGCACAACAAGTTGCTGCAATTAATACGGCAATTTGAGCCTGTTGAGGATACCAAGTTAAAGCCAAGATGCTAAATGCTGCAATCACAAAGCCTGTACGATAAATAATGACGGTGAGTTTATCCCAAACATCCATTGGAGATTCAATATGTGGATCAGCCATGCTATTTCCTTATTTCTGATGATAAAAAGTGCGGTCAAAAATACTCTCATTTTTGACCGCACTTTATATTGAGATTATTTTAATCGATCTAAAATCTTTTGATGAATGCCACCAAAGCTACCGTTTGACATTACAAGAATCTGATCCGTTGGTTTCGCTTCAGCCACAATCATATCCACTAATTTATCAATATTTCCTGTGTAATGTGCGGGTTGAACACATTGTCCCGCAATTTCAGCCACATCCCATGGAATATTATCTGGTTGTAACATAAACACCGCATCAGCTCGTCCAAGTGCTGGTGCAATTTCATCTTTATGCACCCCCATTTTCATAGTGTTTGAACGAGGCTCTAATACGGCAAGAATACGTACGCCACCACCCACTTTGTCACGCAACGCCGTAAGTGTCGCCAGAATTGCTTCTGGATGGTGAGCGAAGTCATCATAAACCGTAATACCGTTGACTTCCCCCTTCACTTCTAAACGACGTTTTGCATTGATAAAGCTACCTAATGCCTGACATGCATCTTCAATTTTGACACTCACATGGTAAGCGGCTACAATTGCCATTAAAGCATTGTGCATATTGTGCTGTCCGACAATATTCCATTTCACTTCAGCCACTTTTTTACCGTGATGGAATACAGCAAATTCAGAACAATCATTAGTAATACGTTCCGCAAACCATTCTTTATCTTTACCGATAAATTGCTGTTCTGACCAACATCCCATATTGAGAGTTTCTTTCACACTCTGTTCATCTGCAAAAGAAAGAACACGTCCTCTGGAAGGAATGGTTCTGATCATATGATGGAATTGACGCTGGATCGCGTGAAGATCGTCGAAGATGTCAGCATGATCGAAGCTGATATTGTTGATGATCAAAGTTTTTGGATTGTAATGTACAAATTTAGAACGTTTATCAAAGAACGCCGTATCGTACTCATCCGCTTCAATCACGAAGAACTCACTTTCCCCTAAACGAGCAGAGGTACCAAAATTCCCCGCAATTCCCCCGATTAGGAAACCTGGTTTTAACCCATTTTGTTCTAAAATCCAGGCCAACATACCCGTTGTTGTGGTTTTACCATGTGTACCTGAAACTGCTAACACCCAACGATTACGCAATAAATGATCATGTAACCATTGTGGGCCTGATGTATAAGGCAACGCATTGTCTAAAACATATTCCACGCAAGGATTACCACGCTTCATAGCATTTCCGACAATTACCATATCGGGTGCTGGCTGAAGTTGAGCTACATCATAATTAGGAATAATTTCAATACCCTGCTCTTGTAAAAAAGTGCTCATTGGCGGGTAAACATTAGTATCGGAGCCTGTGACTTTATAGCCCATTTGTTTGGCAATCATCGCAACGCCGCCCATAAAGGTCCCGCAGATGCCTAAAATATGAATATGTTTCATTGTTCTTCTCTAGTTGCTAAAAATGCTGACTATGATAAATCAACTCAAAGATTGAGTAAATAAGGGCTGTTTACATAAACAGCCCTCTTTTTTATTTGATTCGATCAAAGCCAGCTTGAAGATCGGCAATTAATTCATCCATATCTTCAAATCCAATATGCAGACGAATTAATGAGCCTGTTAATTTACGTTCAATACCCGGGCGAATTTTCGCAATTTCTTCTGGTTGATTACATAAAATGAGCGATTCAAACCCGCCCCAAGAATAAGCCATCGTGAACAGTTCAAAGTGATCCATAAAGGCTGAAAGCTCTTCGTCATTTAAACGCTTATGTAATTCAAAAGAGAATAAACCGCTAGCCCCCGTAAAATCACGTTTAAAGTTTTCATGACCTGGACAGCTTGGTAACGCTGGATGATAAACTGCTTTCACTTGTGGTTGTTCACTTAACCATTTGGCGACTTTTAAACTACTTTCATGATGTTGTTTTAATCGCACTCCTAAGGTACGAATACCGCGTGCTGTCGTATAAGCGGAATCAGCGTCAACCATTTGTCCCATTAAATAAGAATGTTCACGCAATTTATCCCAAGTACGTGCATTAGCCACTGCGGTACCGATCATAATATCAGAATGCCCTACTAAATATTTAGTCCCAGCTTGAATAGAGATATCAATACCGTGTTCTAACGCTTTGAATAATATGCCCCCCGCCCATGTATTATCGATCATAATGACGATTTCGGGACTTACGGCTCGAACGGCTTTAACAATCGCAGGAATATCGGGTACTTCCATTGTTAAAGAACTTGGTGACTCTAAAAATAAGACTTTCGTGTTTGGCTGCACAAGTTTCGCAATATCAGTACCTATCATTGGATCATAATAGGTCGTATCAATATGCATTTTTTTCAAAATCACATTGCAAAAATCTTGTGTTGGCTCATAGGCAGCCCCTGTCATTAAGACGTGATCGCCCGTTTCTACAAATGATAAAATAGCATTGGTTACCGCTGCGGCACCACAAGGATAAAGATAGCAACCCGCTCCACCTTCCATTTCACACATTAAATCTTGAAGCGCAAAGTGTGTTAACGTGCCACGGCGTCCATAGAAAAGCTCTCCCTTGTAACGATTTTTTGTGCAATGTTTTTTATCTGCAATAGTGTCAAACACTAAAGAAGAGGCACGTTGGACCACCGGGTTTACCGCCCCTTGGGTAAAACGTTTTTTACGCCCAGCATGAACCAGTGTGGTCGATAAGGTATGATGTTCTGACATATATTTCACCTGTAACTTAGACAATATTAATTAATTCAATAGATAAAAACAGCTGTTAAAGTGCGGTCAATTTTTTTAAAATACTAACCGAGTTTTTGCGTTAGCAAAATTTTTATTAACATTTATATAGGAATTATGACTATGGTATTAGTAACTCGTCAAGCTCCAGATTTTACTTCTTCTGCAGTTTTAGGCAATGGTGAAATCGTTAACAACTTCAATTTCAAAAAACACGTTAATGGTAAAGCTGCGGTATTATTCTTCTACCCATTAGACTTTACTTTCGTTTGCCCATCTGAATTAATCGCATTCGACCACCGTTATGAAGAATTCAAAAAACGTGGTGTTGAAGTTGTTGGTGTATCTATCGACTCAGAATTCACTCACAATGCATGGCGTAATACCCCAACTGAAAACGGCGGTATCGGTGCAGTTAAATATGCATTAGCAGCTGACGTTAAACACGAAATCGCTAAAGCATACGGTATCGAACATCCAGAAGAAGGCGTTGCATTACGTGCTTCATTCTTAATCGACAAAAACGGTGTTGTTCGTCACCAAATCGTAAACGACTTACCATTAGGTCGTAACATCGATGAAATGTTACGTATGGTAGATGCGTTACAATTCCACGAAGAACACGGTGAAGTTTGCCCAGCTCAATGGGAAAAAGGTAAAGAAGGTATGAAAGACAGCCCAGAAGGTGTTGCTAAATACTTGAAACAAAACGCTGACAAACTTTAATTTTTAAGAAAAAGCCACATTAAGTGGCTTTTTTTATTTTTGTAGATCCTTTAAAATGAACGTATCTTTAACCAAAGTGCGGTTATTTTTATGAAATATAATATTCCCATTTTCCTGACGATTCTCCGAGTGATTTTAATCCCATTCTTCGTCTTGGCGTTTTATTTGCCTATCCCTTCTGCGCCTTTTATTACCACTCTTATTTTCTTTATCGCGGGCGTCACCGACTGGTTTGATGGCTATCTTGCTCGAAAATTAAAACAAACAACCCGTTTTGGTGCTTTTCTTGATCCTGTAGCTGATAAAGTAATGGTTATTACTGCGCTTGTATTAATTGTGGAATATCAACATTCTTTCTGGATTACCATCCCTGCGATTATTATGATTTCACGTGAAATTATTATCTCTGCTTTACGTGAATGGATGGCTGAGTTGGGTGAACGTAATAAAGTAGCCGTTTCATGGCTGGGAAAAGTAAAAACTACCTCTCAAATGCTAGCTTTAGGTGGATTACTCTGGCGATATAACGTTTATATGGAAACATTGGCAATCATACTACTTTACTTAGCTGCAATTTTAACGGTTTGGTCAATGCTCCAATACTTGAAAGCAGCAAAAGGTAGCTTGTTAGATAACATTGAATTATAAAATTGACTAAATTTTAAATAAAAGGTGCGGTTATTTTAATCGCACCTTTTGTTTTTGAATTATTTTTAACCAATCAAAAACTTTTTTTACGAATTTTATTTGACACAATGAGATAAATCCGTAAAATACGCCCCGTTGTTTGGCAACAAGCAAACGCGGGAATAGCTCAGTTGGTAGAGCACGACCTTGCCAAGGTCGGGGTCGCGAGTTCGAGCCTCGTTTCCCGCTCCAATTTGCCCGAGTGGTGGAATCGGTAGACACAAGGGATTTAAAATCCCTCGCCTTTCGAGGCGTGCCAGTTCAAGTCTGGCTTCGGGCACCATTTCAAAATCATACCAGTGGGTCGTTAGCTCAGTCGGTAGAGCAGCGGACTTTTAATCCGTTGGTCGAAGGTTCGAATCCTTCACGACCCACCACTTTAAATCAGCACCTTAATGGGTGTTTTTTTATGCCTAAAATTTAGGATAAAGACTTTCCTACTCTCTTTTCTAAAAAACACATAAAAAAATAACCGCACTTTCGTACGGTTACTTATCTATATTCTTAAATGATTAGCCGTGATAACGTCCTACGCCTAATTCATCTTCTTTACGAGTACGGTTCATCACTTCTTGTGGAGATTGTGCAATACGTAATCCCATTTGGTCTTCAGTACGCACCACTTCACCACGTAGAGAGTTAGTATAAACATCAGTAATCTTGATATCGACAAACTTACCGATCATATCTGGTGAGCCTTGGAAATTCACAATACGGTTGTTTTCCGTACGTCCCGTTAATTCCATAATATCTTTCTTAGACGGCCCTTCTACCAATACACGTTGCTCTGTGCCAAGCATACGACGGCTATATTGCGCCGCTTGTTGGTTGATACGCTCTTGTAAAAGATAAAGACGTTGTTTCTTCTCTTCTTCGGTTACATCATCTGGCATGTCTGCTGCAGGTGTACCTGGACGCGCGGAATAGATAAAACTAAAGCTCATATCAAAATTCACTTGTGCGATTAGGTTCATTGTTTGTTCAAACTCTTCATTGGTTTCACCTGGGAAGCCTACAATGAAATCTGAGCTGATTTGAATATTTGGACGCACGGCACGTAATTTACGAATAATCGATTTATATTCTAACGCGGTATGCCCACGTTTCATCATGGTTAAAATACGGTCAGAACCAGCTTGCACCGGCAAGTGAACGAAGTCCACTAATTCTGGTGTATCGCGATACACGTCAATAATATCGTCAGTAAATTCGATTGGGTGACTCGTGGTAAAACGTAAACGGTCGATACCGTCAATAGACGCTACTAAACGCAATAATTCCGCAAATGTACAGATACCGCCATCAAATGTCGGGCCACGATACGCATTTACGTTTTGGCCTAATAAATTGATTTCACGAACACCTTGATCGGCCAACTGCGCAATTTCAAATAATACATCATCAACAGGACGGCTCACTTCTTCACCACGGGTATAAGGCACCACGCAGTAAGTACAATATTTATTACAGCCTTCCATAATAGACACAAACGCGGTTGGGCCTTCTGCGCGAGGTTCCGGTAAGCGGTCAAATTTCTCAATTTCTGGGAAACTCACATCCACCACCGAACTTTTACCGCCACGAATTTGGTTAATCATTTCTGGTAAGCGATGTAAAGTTTGCGGACCAAATACGATATCCACATAAGGTGCTCGATGACGAATATGCTCACCTTCTTGTGATGCTACACAACCGCCCACACCAATCACTAGATTTGGATTTTGTTTTTTTAATTCTTTCCAACGACCTAACTGATGGAACACTTTTTCTTGTGCTTTTTCACGGATAGAACAGGTATTTAGAAGTAACACATCTGCTTCTTCTGGAATATCAGTTAATTCCAAACCATGTGTATTTAAGAGAAGATCGGCCATTTTTGATGAATCGTATTCATTCATCTGACAGCCCCATGTTTTAATATGTAATTTTTGCGTCATATTGCTTAAAAAATAAAGATTAGTAAAAAGATAAAATCGGTCGGCTATTGTACAGATTTGTGGGAATGCTGGCTAGTGTAAAATGGACTTTTACCCCTTTCGGTATAGAAAAAGTGCGGTTAAAATCACCTGAATTTTAACCGCACTTTATTTAGTATCCTTCTTCCTCCATATTCGGTAGGAATGTTTTTTGTTTGATTCGTTTCACTCTCGTTTCAATTCGCCCATCTAGATGTAGCTCAATTTCACGCCAACCTGGTTGTAAGGTATCTAAAGCAAAATGGTTGCTGTCCGGCTTAAATTGAATGCAAGTCGCTGGTGTTGCCATGGTTTGATAACCTTGCCAATAGCCATCAACCTCTTGATGAATATGACCGTATAAAATCCCTTTTACATTGTTGAATTGAGCCAGAACCTCTGAGAATTCATGAGCATTACGTAAGTTATGCTGATCAAGCCATGCTGAATTCGTTGGTAATAGATGATGATGTAATACGACTAAGCTATGACGCGCTGGATTTTCAGCTAATTTTGTTTTTAACCAATCTAACTGATAAGCGCTTAATTCACCATGAGGCACACCAGATACTTGGCTATCTAACAAAATCACTTGCCAATGTTTTCCAAGAAGTAAATGTTTTGACGCATTAATAGGCGGTTGGCTTAAATGCTCAACCATTTTGGGTTGAAAATCATGGTTACCCGGAAGCCAAAATACTGACTTATTTAATGGTTTAACCATTTCAACAAATCGTAGATAACCTTCATCGCTACTATCTTGTACCAAATCACCCGTCGCAAGCACGACATCATAATCAAAAGATTCTGCCTGAATTTCTTTTAACACCTGAGAAAAGCTTTCGTGCGTGTTAATACCTAATAAGTCTTTGCTTGTATCCTTAAACAAATGAGGATCGGTGATTTGTAATAATTTGACGATCTCAATCGCGGATTCGTATTCAAATCTATTGTTCATGGGACTCCTATTGCCAACGTTGCTGCAATTGGGCGTAATTTAATTGAAGCCATTGCAAGCCCATTACTGCAATGCCATTATCAATTTTGCCTTCACACATCCATTGATAGGCTTGCTCACGTTTCACCACATGAACACGAATGTCTTCATTCTCTTCTGCTAAACCATGAAGTCCCTTGGCTTGCGAGCTATCTACTCGACCAACAAACAAATGAATACGGTCGACGACACCGCCCGGGCTATCCCACACGCTTAAACAATGTGTGAGATCTTGAACAGATACACCTGCTTCCTCTTCACTTTCACGCAAAGCGACTTCTTCAGGTTGTTCCCCCTCTTCTATCATGCCGGCGATCAATTCTAATAACCAAGGGGAACGAGCTGATTCAGGTTGATATGCACCAATACGTACTTGCTCAACTAAAACCACTGCATCTTCTTCCGGATCGTAAGCAATTACTGCAGAAGCGGCACCTTTGACCAACAACTCCCGTGTCACGACACCACTTTCACCACCGGCAAAAAGCTTATGTTTAAACTGTACTTTCTTAAGTGTAAAAAAACCTTTATAAACAGTTTCTTCATTAAGAACTTCTATATCATGCTGACTAAACTGTTGAATTTCTGACATCATTACTCTCCTAGTATCGAGGTCGCATAATACTCCCATAAAAAAATAAAAAAAACTGAACCCTCTGTTTTTTTGTTGAAACTTTGAAGCTGGTCACAAAAAAAGAAAACCTATGATGATTTCTTATTCATCATAGGTTTACATTAAGAATCTATTTGAATTAACAAACGCGGCTGGTTATTTCCCCGTCAGCCACCTTCGTTTTAATCGTATCGCCTGTTTTGACTTGTTTCACACTCACAATGGCATGTTCTTTGGCATCCTCTGCAATGGAATATCCTCGTGCTAACACTTTCAATGGGCTTAATCCATCCAACTTGCCACACAATGTCGCCAATTTATTTTGGCGTTCCGTGACTTGACGATTCGCCCCTAAATTTAACCGCACTTGTAACTGAGCTAAATACTGTGATTGTTTTTGCAATCGATAAGGCAACGGATTTTGTTTTAAGCGCACTGAAAGTGCGGTCAATTTTTGCTGCGTTTTATCTATTTGGCGCTGCATCGCCAAGACTAAACGATGATGTAATTGTTCCGTTCTGGCTTTTTGCATCAATAATTGATTTTGCGGATGTTGGTTTTGCAGGCGTAAACGTAACTGTTGTAAACGTTGTTGTTGATGACTAAAAATGCGATCTAACGCCATCTCTAAACGCTGTTGTTTATAGGCTAACTGTTGAAGTAACTCGTGCTGATTGCGACTCACTAACTCCGCCGCAGCTGACGGTGTCGGCGCACGTAAATCAGCCACAAAATCGGCAATGGTGACATCCGTTTCGTGGCCTACTGCACTAATAATCGGTAAATTAGAACGGAAAATTGCACGTGCCACTTCTTCTTCATTAAAACACCAAAGATCTTCTAAGGAACCTCCACCTCGACCGACGATCAATACATCCACTTCTTGACGAGCATTGGCGAGTTCAATCATTTGGACGATTTCAGCCGTTGCTTCTTTGCCTTGCACGGCCGTTGGGTAAATCACAACCTTTAAACTGGGATCGCGGCGAGCCAAAATATGCAGAATATCTTGCAATGCGGCACCAGTCGAAGAGGTAACAATACCCACTGCTTTAGCAAAGTCCGGTAAGCTTTTCTTCAAGTTTTGTGCAAACAACCCTTCAGCCGCCAATTTCATTTTGAGCGCTTCAAATTGCTGTTGCAATAATCCTTCGCCAGCAGGGTGCATAGATTCAATAATCAGCTGATAATCACCGCGAGGTTCATATAAACTGACATTTGCCCGCACCAAGACCTGCATACCATTTTGCGGACGAAATCCCACGCGCAAATTTTTCATGCGGAACATCGCACCGCGAACTTGGGCATTTTCATCTTTCAGCGTTAAATACCAATGCCCCGACACAGGTTGGGTGAAATTGGAAATCTCCCCCGTAAGCCAAATCTGTGAAAAATTCCCTTCCAGCATTTGGCGGGCAGCGCTGTTCAGTTGGGAAACGGAGTAAATGTTTTCAGACATTATTCTATCAACACCCAACCGTCATCTAGCCAGTTACAAATCGAATCGAGCAATAATTCCATTGTACTTTCAGGATCTTCTGTATCATTCACTAAATTATTTAAGAATGTCCAATCTAGCGCTTCACCATTAGAAAGACGTTTCAGCACTTCCGCTTCAATGACATTCACTTCATCTAACCATTCGCCATTAGCATAAATGCGGAGCGGATTTTCGGTGTAAAGCAATTTGCAGTTATTGTCCTGCATTAATACACCTTGTTCCTCTTCTAAAATTGACCGCACTTCGTCAGGATCGGACATTTCATCGGACACCAACATTTCATAGCGACGTGAGCTCACTGTACTGGCTACTGCTTGTTTGAACAAGGCATCAAAGGCTTCAGACTCTGCCAATTTTGCTAAGAATTGTTTCTTCATTGCCTGAATATTTTCATCTGCCAATTTACCCGTACGTTGCTCCGCTTGCGTTAAACGTAACGGTAATTGGAATTCGCTTAAATTCAATTCAGGATCTTGATGACAAAACGCTTTATTCACGTTATCAAAAATGTCTGCTAAATTCGGATAACGCAAACCAAAAGAAAAGGTCAAACAATCATCTTCAGCCACACCATAATGCGACATGCGAGCCGGAATATAAAGAATATCGCCTGGATTCATGACTTCATCAATGACCAATTCGCCCATGTCATCAAAAATACGAATCGGCTGATTCGGTTTAAATTCTGTGGAAGAATCACACCATTTACCTAACTGCCAACGGCGATGACCATAACCTTGCACCAAGAACACATCATATTCGTCATAATGCTTACCAACGGAACCGCCTTTAGGTGCATAAGACACCATAATATCATCGCGTTGCCACTGTGGGATAAAGCCAAACTTATTCCAAAGCTGACCGAGTTCAGTGCTCCATTGTTCTAAATTTTGGACGAGCACCGACCATTTCTCCGGTACATCTGCAAAATCTTCTTCGGATAACGGACTAAAAAATACTTTCCAATTATCATCTGAAAAGGTTTTTACTAAACGCGCCGTCACATCTTCGCCTTGTGCTAATTCGATGATATCGTCAGGCTCAAATTGACCAACAATTTCAGGCAAGCCATTACGAATAATCAATGGTTTTTTCTGCCAATAATCACGCAGGAATATTTCAGGGGTAATGCCATCAGGCAGACAATATTGGTTGGAAAGTGCGGTCATTTTTTTACTCCTTTTCCTGTTTTTCTTGTTGAGCTTTTTCTTGTGCGGCTTTGGCTTGCTCTGCTGCACGTTTACGACGAATTTCTTTCGGATCCGCTAACAATGGACGGTAAATTTCAATACGATCACCATCTTTTAACTGATCGTTTAGTTTTGCTGGACGGGAATAAATTCCTACTTTATTCTCGCGCAAATCAATCTCGGTAAACTGTTGTAAAATGCCCGATTGCAAAATAGCCGTTTGGATCATCGTGCCTTCATCCACTTTGAAGGACTTCAAATAATAACGATCCGGCAAGGCATAGGCGATTTCAATATTGATTTGGTTCATGTCTTATTCTGTCTTGATGAGTTTTCCGTTATTATAGCGGAAAAGTGCGGTCAATATTAACGATAAAATCAGGAGTTCATCATGAATTGGGTATTTTTTGCCATTGGTTCAGCCTTTTTTGCTGGACTTACCGCTATTTTAGGCAAATTAGGGGTTGAAGGCATTAACAGCAATCTCGCGACCTTTATCCGCACAATTGTGGTTTTACTCGTTACAGCGGGTATCATTAGCGCCCGCAATGAATGGCAACTACCACAACATATTGCTGCAAAACCTCTCACCTTTTTAATTCTTTCTGGTGTTGCTACGGGCCTATCTTGGCTTTGTTATTATCGTGCGTTACAAATGGCGCCCGCCTCTTGGGTTGCGCCCATTGATAAACTCAGTGTCGTGATTGCCATTATTTTAGGTGTGGTATTGTTAGGCGAACCCTTAAGTATGAAATTAGTCATAGGAAGTCTATTAATTCTCTCAGGTGTTTTAGTCTTAGCCTTATAGATTGAGAAATTAGCCCTTTTTCGCTACAATACGCCACTATTTTTATTCAAGCAGAAAACTATGTCTGAAATTAAACTCATCGTGGGGCTGGGAAACCCTGGCGATAAATATGCGGAAACCCGCCACAATGCAGGTGAATGGCTGATTGAGCGTTTAGCTCGTCGCTTTAATGTTTCGCTTAATGCAGAAAATAAATTCTTCGGTCACGTGGGAAAAACACTGATTAACGGCAAAGAAGTGCGTTTTTTAGTGCCAACGACGTTTATGAATTTAAGTGGAAAAGCCGTAGGCGCACTTGCTAATTTTTATCGCATCAAACCAGAAGAGATTTTAGTGCTACACGATGAATTAGACTTACCACCTGGCACCGTAAAATTAAAACAAGGTGGCGGACATGGCGGACATAATGGTTTAAAAGATATCGTGGCACAGCTTGGTAACAGCAACAATTTCTATCGTTTACGCATTGGCATTGGCCATCCTGGACACCGTGATTTAGTTTCAGGTTTTGTGCTTAACAAACCCGCGCCTGCAGAAAGAGAAGCACTCGATAAAGCGTTAGACGAAGCCACCGATTGCATTGAATTGCTTTTCAAAGAAGGCATGGTGAAAGCCACCAATCGCTTAAACAGTTTTAAAATTTAACTCAAAAGTGCGGTGAAAAAACACCATAAATTTTAACCGCACTTACGCTTACAATAAGGAAAACATCATGGGATTTAAATGTGGTATCGTTGGTTTGCCAAACGTCGGTAAATCTACCCTTTTTAATGCATTAACCAAAGCCGGTATCGAAGCGGCAAACTATCCGTTTTGTACAATCGAACCAAATACTGGCGTGGTACCAATGCCGGATCCGCGTTTAGATGCGCTAGCGGAAATTGTTAAACCTGAACGCGTATTACCCACCACCATGGAGTTTGTGGATATCGCTGGTTTGGTTGCGGGTGCAAGTAAAGGTGAAGGCTTAGGTAATAAATTTCTAGCTAATATCCGTGAAACTGATGCAATTGGTCATGTTGTTCGTTGTTTTGAAAACGACGACATCGTGCACGTTGCGGGTAAAATCGATCCATTAAGCGATATCGAAACTATCAATACCGAATTAGCCCTTGCTGACTTAGACAGCTGTGAACGTGCAATCCAACGTTTACAAAAACGCGCTAAAGGTGGTGATAAAGACGCAAAATTTGAACTCTCTGTGATGGAAAAAATCCTTCCTGTACTTTCTGAAGCAGGCATGATTCGTTCTGTTGAGTTAGATAAAGACGAACTATTAGCAATTAAAAGCTATAACTTCCTCACATTAAAACCAACCATGTACATTGCGAACGTGAATGAAGACGGTTTTGAAAACAACCCATATTTAGACAAAGTACGTGAATTTGCTGAAAAAGAAGGCTCTGTTGTGGTGCCTGTATGTGCGGCGATTGAAGCAGAAATTGCTGAACTTGATGATGATGAAAAAATCGAATTCTTACAAGATCTTGGTATTGAAGAACCAGGCTTAAACCGTGTAATTCGTGCGGGTTATGCCTTATTAAATCTTCAAACCTACTTCACTGCGGGTGTGAAAGAAGTGCGCGCATGGACAGTTTCTGTGGGTGCAACCGCCCCTAAAGCAGCAGCTGTAATCCACACAGACTTTGAAAAAGGCTTCATCCGTGCAGAAGTAATTGCTTACGATGACTTCATCCAATTCAAAGGTGAAAACGGTGCAAAAGAAGCAGGTAAATGGCGCTTAGAAGGTAAAGACTACATCGTCCAAGATGGTGATGTTATGCACTTCCGCTTTAACGTATAAAAACGCTTTAGACCGCATGATTATGCGGTCTTTTTGTATTTAGAAAAGGAAAAAACAATGTCGGATAAATTAAATCAACTCATCGAATTGTTAAAATTAGAAAAAATTGATGATCTTATCTTTCGCGGAGCCAGTGAAGACTTAGGTTTTCACCAAGTGTTTGGCGGTCAGGTTGTGGCGCAATCTCTTTCTGCCGCGATGCAAGTTGCCCCTACGGAGCGTGTACTCCATTCTTGCCATGCTTACTTTTTAGCACCTGGCGATAGTCAACACCCGATTATTTATGATGTGGAAACTTTGCGTGAAGGACGCAACTTCTCTGCATTACGCGTAAAAGCCATTCAACATAAAAATGTGATTTGTCATGTTACTGCTTCATTTCAAGTACCCGAAGAAGGTTTTGACCATCAATCAGCCATGCCGCAAGTGCCTGGTCCTGAACAATGCATTGATGAACATGAAATCATGTTGAAAGTGGCGCAGACTTTGCCTGAAAGCTTGAGTGAAAAATTTGCCCAAGAACGCCCATTTCAGATTCATAGCCGATATTTGAACAATCCATTTGATGGTCGTGAACTCCCACCCGAACAATATGCTTGGTTTAAAACCAATGGAGAAGCACCACTGGATTTGCAGACGCAACAATGTCTCTTAGCGTATTTTTCTGATTTCCACTGTATTTTGACCGCACTTCACCCACATGGGAAAGGCTTTTTACAGAAAGGGATGAAAGTGGCTACAATCGACCACAGTATTTGGTTTCACCGCCCTTTCAATTTAAATAATTGGCACTTACATGCCATTGAAAGTAATAATGCTTCTGCGGGGCGAGGTTTAGCGAGAGGACAAATTTTTGCTGCAGATGGCACATTAATAGCCACAACACAACAAGAAGGATTAATTCGTTATCAAGAATAACCGCACTTTAAAACAAGGTGCAGATTACCCTTCGTAACCAATATCTTCGAAGGTCGGATTTTCTGCACCTTGTTTGGCTAATTCATCACAAATTTCATTTTCACGATGGCCTGAATGGCCTTTCACCCACTGCCAATCAATGTTATGGGTTTGAATCGCCTGATCTAACGCAATCCATAAATCTTGGTTTTTTACCGCTTTGCCCGTACTCGCTTTCCAATTGTTTTTCTTCCAATTGTAAATCCATTGTGTGATGCCATTTTTCATATATTGGCTATCGCTATAAAGCGTCACATGGCAAGGCTCTTTTAAGCTATTTAAAGCCTCAATCACTGCTCGTAATTCCATGCGATTATTAGTGGTTTTGAAATACCCTTTTGAAATATGTTTTTCATGCTGTTTATAGCGCAGGACAATCCCTATGCCACCGGCTCCCGGATTGCCGAGGCAAGATCCATCCGTAAAAATTTCAATCTGTTTTTGCATAACTAATTCGAGCTTGTGTAAAATAGGCAGTATTTTAAAGGAAACAGATAGGTAGAACAATGATAAATCCGGATCGCCAGATTGTACTGGATACTGAAACCACCGGTATGAACCAAATTGGTGCGCATTACGAAGGACATTGCATTATTGAAATTGGCGCGGTGGAAATGATCAACCGTAAATACACGGGCAATAATTTTCACATTTATATTAAGCCGGATCGTTTGGTTGATCCCGATGCCATTAAAGTTCACGGTATTACGGATGAAATGCTGGCGGATAAACCGGATTTCAAAACAATTGCACAAGACTTTATTGAATACATTCGTGGAGCCGAACTGTTGATTCATAATGCCCCCTTCGATGTGGGCTTTATGGACTATGAATTCCGTAAACTCGGGTTAGATATCAAAACAACCGACATTTGCCTCGTCACCGATACGTTACAAATGGCGCGCCAAATGTATCCCGGCAAACGTAATAGCTTAGATGCGTTGTGTGATCGTTTAGGTATTGATAACAGCAAACGAACACTCCACGGTGCGTTACTGGATGCGGAGATTTTGGCCGATGTTTATTTATCCATGACGGGCGGTCAAACCAGTCTATTTGATGAAGATCATGCGGATAGTTCAATTATCCAAGCTGGTGCTAATATGCAAGATCTTCAAAGTGCGGTCAATTTTTCGCAGAATTTAAAAGTGTTACAACCCACTGATGATGAACTCCAAGCCCATTTAGATTTCATTAAATTGGTCAATAAAAAAAGCGATGGCAAATGTTTTTGGTCTATTCGTGCGGGGGATGAAACCTCACATTAATCGGTTATCTATTAATCAGATAAACATAAAAAAGAAAAAAAAGATTGACGGTTTTAACGTTCATCATTATTATACCCAGCACTTAGCGGAGTGGTAGTTCAGCTGGTTAGAATACCTGCCTGTCACGCAGGGGGTCGCGGGTTCGAGTCCCGTCCATTCCGCCAATTTAAAACTTGTCTTAATATACTCACGGAGTGGTAGTTCAGCTGGTTAGAATACCTGCCTGTCACGCAGGGGGTCGCGGGTTCGAGTCCCGTCCATTCCGCCAATTAAGCCGAGATAATGAAGCACCAAAAGGTGCTTTTTTTATGCCCGAATTTTACCTGCCAGCCAACATTCGCTATAATTAACCAAATTTACATTTTACAGAGATATTTTTATGACAACTCCTGTCGTTGCCTTAGTGGGTCGCCCAAATGTAGGTAAATCCACCCTATTCAACCGTTTAACCCGTACTCGTGATGCGCTTGTCGCTGACTTCCCTGGTTTAACCCGAGATCGTAAATACGGTCATGCCAATATTTCTGGCTATGATTTCATTGTGATCGATACCGGCGGTATTGATGGCACTGAAGAAGGCGTTGAAGAAAAAATGGCGGAACAATCCTTATTAGCGATTGAAGAAGCCGATGTAGTGCTTTTCTTAGTGGATGCGCGTGCAGGTTTAACGGCTGCAGACATTGGCATAGCCAATTACTTACGCCAACGCACTAATAAAACAACCGTGGTTGTAGCAAATAAAACTGACGGTATTGATGCAGACTCACACTGTGCGGAATTTTATCAATTAGGCTTAGGTGAAATTGAACAAATCGCCGCATCACAAGGCCGTGGCGTGACTCAATTAATGGAGCAAGTACTTGCACCTTTAGCGGAAAAATTACAAGAAAACGAAGCAGAAAATGACCGCACTTCTGATGAAGAAGAAAAAGATGAATGGGATCACGAATTTGACTTCGATTCAGAAGAAGATACTTCATTGATTGATGAAGCATTAGACGAAGAGCTTGAAGAAGAACAAGATAAAAATATCAAAATTGCGATTGTAGGCCGTCCAAACGTTGGTAAATCCACATTAACCAATCGTATTTTAGGTGAAGATCGCGTGGTGGTTTACGATATGCCAGGCACAACACGTGACAGTATCTATATTCCAATGGAACGCGATGGTCAGCAATACACCTTAATTGATACAGCAGGTGTGCGTAAACGTGGTAAAGTGCATTTAGCCGTTGAGAAATTCTCTGTCATCAAAACATTACAAGCGATTCAAGATGCAAACGTGGTATTACTCACAATTGATGCGCGTGAAAACATTTCAGATCAAGATCTCTCTCTACTTGGCTTTATCTTAAATGCGGGTCGCTCGCTTGTGATCGTCGTGAATAAATGGGATGGCTTAGATCAAGATGTGAAAGATCGCGTCAAATCCGAATTAGATCGCCGTCTTGATTTCATCGACTTTGCCCGTGTGCATTTTATTTCTGCTTTACATGGCAGTGGCGTGGGTAATCTTTTTGATTCGATTAAAGAAGCTTATGCTTGTGCGACGCAAAAAATGACAACTTCCCTTCTCACCCGTATTTTACAAATGGCAACGGATGAGCATCAACCACCAATGATTGGCGGTCGTCGTATTAAATTAAAATATGCTCACCCAGGTGGTTATAACCCACCAATTATCGTGGTGCATGGTAACCAAATGGATAAATTACCGGATTCATACAAACGTTATTTATCTAATTATTATCGTAAGAGTTTGAAAATTATTGGTTCGCCAATTCGCTTGCTATTCCAAGAAGGTTCAAACCCATTCGCAGGTAGAAAAAATAAACTCACACCAAACCAATTACGTAAACGTAAACGTTTAATGAAGTTTATCAAAAAAGCGAAACGCTAATCTTAACAAACAAAGAGCGGTCAAAAATCACTGTGAATTTTGACCGCTCTTTTTATTGAAAAATAAATTATTCGTCTATAACCACTTTGCCAATATAGCCTAAGTTGCGATAACGTTGTGCGTAATCAATGCCATAGCCGACAACAAATTCATCCGGAATAGAAAAACCAATCCATTCAACCGGTACTTCCACTTCTCGGCGAGAAGGTTTATCTAATAAGGTACAAATCGCCAAGCTTGCAGGATCGCGTAAATTTAAAATGCCGCGCACTTTTTCAAGGGTGTAACCTGTATCAATAATGTCCTCAACAATCAGCACGTGTTCATTACGAATATCCCCTTCAAGATCTTTCGAAATTTTCACATCGTGATTACTTGTCATCCCTGCGCCATAACTTGATGTGGTCATAAACTCCACTTCTACCGGTAATTTTAATTCACGCACGAGATCGGCCATGAACATAAATGAACCACGTAAAAGCCCAACAACAATCAGTTTATCAATGGCTTGTTGTTGATAAAAATGCGTAATTTCTGCGCCAAGTTCAGTAATGCGGCTACGAACATCTGCTTCTGAAATTAAAATATCGACGTGGTGTTTTTTCATGGTCTTTCCTTTTTAATTTAATCGTTTGCGTATTCTATAATAAAAAAGGCTGAAGTTTAAACCTTCAGCCTTTTTAACCCTAACGAATTTACTTTCTACTCTACCTGTTGGAGCAATCTGCAATCGCTGCTAAACAGATGTGCGTATAGTAGCAGAAAGAAATCACATGTCAATAAGAATTATTATCATTTTTAAAAAAATATTAATTTCCTGAAATTTTCATCTTATCTAACAAGATTGAACCTGTTTGAATATTGGATCGATGTTCAATATCATCTGCTACTGCTACAATATTTTTTAACATATCCTGCAATTGACCAGCAATAGTAATTTCAGCAACTGGATATTGGATCTCGCCATTCTCCACCCAGAAGCCTGCTGCGCCACGGGAATAATCCCCCGTCACAATATTTACGCCTTGCCCCATGACATCTGTCACCAATAAACCGGTGCCCATTTGACGTAAAAGTGCGGTCAATCCACCCATTAAATTTGGTTTCACGAGCCAGTTGTGAATACCGCCTGCATGACCGGTACTTTGCATGCCCATTTTTCTACCGCTGTAACTGGTGAGCAAATAGGTTTGCAATACGCCATCTTGAATAATTTCAAGATCCTGTGTACGCACCCCTTCGCTATCAAAAGGCGTGGAGGCTAAACGTTTTAACAAATGCGGACGCTCACTAATTTGGAACCAATCTGGCAACACTTGTTTTCCAAGATGATCGAGCAAGAAACTGGATTTACGATATAAGCTGCCGCCACTAATCGCGCCCGTTAAATGAGAGATTAATCCTGTTGCCACATCATTTAAGAAAATCACCGGCACTTCACGTGTCGTTAATTTTTGTGGATTTAAACGCGCAATCACTTTTTTCGCACAATTCTGCCCTACCCAATCTGCTGGAGAAAGCGCATCAAACTCACGTGAAACTGTATATTCGTAGTCATTTTCAAGTTGATCTAGCTCGCCACCAATCACCGAACAGGATAAAGAATAGCGGCTAGATAAGTAACTTTGTAGCATGCCATGTGTATTACCATAAACACGCACACCAGTATGCGAATTAAAGCTTGCGCCATTACTATTCACAATTTTAGCATCGTATTCCAACGCTGATTTTTCAGCTTCTAAAGCTAATTTCGTAGCCTGTTCAACATCAACACTTGCCCCATGATAAAGCGCTAAATCGGGCGCTTCAAAAGCCATTAGTTCTTTATCGGCTAGCCCTGTGCAATCATCTGGTGAGGTATATTTTGCAATAGCAAGTGCTGCTTCAACCGTATTTTTAATCGCTTCTTCACTTAAGTCTGAGGTAGAAGCATTGCCTTTTTGTTGGCCTAAATAAACAGAAATGCCTAATGCCCCATCGTTAGTAAATTCAACATTTTCAATCTCTTGCAGACGGGTTGAAACCGATAAACCACTCACTTTTGTCACGCCAACTTCAGCGGTGGCTCCCGCTTTCTGCGCAGTTTCAATCGCAAAACTGACTGCATCACGCAATGTTTGCTCTTGAGATTTTAAAAGTGCGGTTAAATTTTCTGCTGTTTTCATGATGATAATCCTATTAAAAATTTGCGCCATTTTATCTTATTTTGAAAGTTTATGCTAAAATGCACCAAATTTTTCATAAGGTAATAGAATGGCAAAACGTAAGAAAAAAGAAGCCTTTGATTGGGAAGATGAAGACCAAGAAGAGATTATTTGGGTAAGTAAAAGTGAAATCAAACGCGACGCTGAGGATTTAAAACAGCTCGGCGAGAAATTGGTGAACTTAACCAAAGCAAATCTGACTAAGGTTCCACTAGACGATAGCTTGAAAGATGCCATTGAATTAGCGCAACGCCTACAAAAAGAGGCGCGTCGTCGCCAATTGCAATATATTGGTAAGCTCTTACGCTCAATTGATGCAGAGCCTATTCGTGAAGCTTTAGAAAAAATTGAAAACAAACATAATCAGCAACAAGCGATGCTGCATAAATTGGAAATCTTACGTGATAAATTAGTCGCGAAAGGTGATGCGGCATTAACTGATTTGTTAAATGAACATCCTTCTGCAGATCGCCAACAATTACGTAATTTGATTCGTGCAGCACAGAAAGAGAAGGAACAAAATAAGCCATCAAAAGCTTATCGCGAGATTTATCAGATCTTAAAAACACTCATTTTAGAAGACTAAAATACGGCTATTTTTGACCGCACTTTGTGTCAAAAAAGTGCTATGATTAGCTACCCTTTCAAGAAGGAAAAAACGTTATTTATGAATATTCGTTGGAATATTATTTTAGGTGTCATCGCCTTGGCTTTATTAGGCTGGTATTATTCGCTTAATCAAGATCATGGCGATTTACAAAGCCTAATCAAAAAGCCTGATAGCCCAGAATACGTCGGTAATAAAATGGAAACTACCGTATTCTCGCCTGAAGGTAAAAAGCAATATCTCGCGATTTCCGACAAAGTGGAATATTACACACAAGACGGTCATACGGATTTTATTTCGCCGTTAGTCTATCTTTTTGATGTCTCTTTAGATAATAAAGACAAAGATACGAAAACCGATAAAATTCAATTAGAAAAACAAAATTGGAAGCTTAGCGCGAAAAAGGCAAAATTAACTAAAGATCAAATGCTCTATCTTGAAGGCGGCGTAGTTGCCGAGAGCCTTGATCCTTTATCTCGCCTGCAACGTGTTGAGACCGAAGCGGCAGTGATTAATTTAAAAACACAAGACATTACTTCCGATACACAAGTAAAAATTAACGGATTAAACTTTAACTCAAGTGGATTGAAGTTGGTCGGAAATTTACGTCAGCAAGTTGCAACTCTAAAGGAACAGGTAAAAACATATTATGAAATCAACAAACAATAAAATTCTGCTTTTAACAGCGTTAATGATGACTTCTTTATCTGCTTTTGCGTTAAAAGACGATACCAATAAACCGATCAATATCGTCTCAGATAATCAATCTTTAGATATGGAAAACAGCGTGGTGACCTTTACGGATAACGTTGTTATTACACAAGGTTCTATTTTGATTAAAGCCAATAAAGTGGTTATTACTCGTCCGCCAGAAAATTCAGGTAAAAAAGAAACCGTCGAAGCATTTGGTAGCCCTGTTACCTTCCACCAGCAACTTGATGATGGTAAACCTGTTGACGGTAAAGCGAATAAAGTTCACTACGATTTAGGCACTGAATTCTTAACATTAACCGGTAATGCTGAATTAAAACAATTGGATAGCAAAATTAACGGTGAACGCATCACTTATGATGTGAAAAAACAACAGTTAAAAGCCAATGGTAATGGAAAATCACGCGTGCAAACCGTTTTAATTCCAACCCAATTACAACAAAAAGGTAAAAAATAACCGATGTCTGTATTACAAGCTGAATTCCTCGCAAAAAGCTATAAAAGCCGAAAAGTGGTTTCTGATGTGAGTTTAACCGTAAACTCCAATGAAATTGTGGGCCTGCTTGGTCCAAATGGTGCGGGTAAAACCACTACTTTCTACATGGTCGTCGGTTTAGTGCGTCACGATCAGGGAAAAATCACCATTGACGGTGATGATATTAGCGTATTGCCTATGCATGAACGTGCGCGCAGAGGAATTGGCTATTTACCGCAAGAAGCCTCTATTTTCCGCCGTTTAACTGTCTATGAAAATCTTATGGCGGTATTAGAAATTCGTAAAGATCTCACTGCAGAACAACGCAGAGAGAGAGCGGATGAGTTAATTGATGAGTTCAATATTAGCCATATTCGTGATAGTCTTGGACAATCGCTTTCTGGTGGTGAACGTCGTCGTGTAGAAATTGCACGCGCATTAGCGGCAAATCCAAAGTTTATTTTATTAGATGAACCTTTTGCGGGTGTAGATCCAATTTCAGTCACGGATATTAAGAAAATCATCACGGATCTCCGTAATCGTGGCTTAGGTGTGTTAATTACAGACCACAACGTACGCGAAACCCTTGATGTTTGTGAACGTGCCTACATTGTTGGTGAAGGGAAAATTATCGCAACCGGCACACCAGAAGAAGTCATGAATGATGAGCACGTTAAACGTGTCTATTTAGGCGAACAATTTAAACTATAACCTATGAAATTTACGACATTGCTCTCCCCTGATGATATTCGTCAGGGGGTTGCTTTTTCTAGCAAGAAACGATTATTTGAATCTATTGCCACTTTCGTTGTGGAAAAACTTCACTCTGAAAATGGTAAACAAGCTTGTTTTGAATGTTTATTTGAACGAGAAAAATTAGGTAATTCAGGATTAGGCAATGGTGTCGCCATGCCTAAAGCTAAGTTACCTGCTACTGTGTCAGATAAGATCCAGACGGTATTTATGCAATTAGAAACGCCTGTCGAATATGATGCCGCCGATAATAAACCGGTGGATATCGTTTTTGCTGTGCTCGTACCCGAAAATCACTGCCAAGAATATATTCCTGTTCTGGCAGAAATCAATGAAAAATTAACTGATAAAAACTTAATTAAACAACTTCGTTCAGCACAAAGTGCGGATGAAATTTGGCAAATTTTTGAATGTGCCGATCATTCAGAGGAATCTGAGGATGACACAAATTTAGATAATATTTAACCTCAAGAGGTATAACCTAACCTACAACCATAAGGAATCACGCAGATGGAAATTATCATTATCAGCGGTCGCTCTGGAGCCGGGAAATCTGTCGCATTACGAGCCTTAGAAGATATGGGCTATTATTGCGTGGATAACCTTCCTCTCAATTTACTTCCTCAACTCACGCAGATTCTCGCTAACACTCAATCGGCTGTTGCGATCAGCCTTGATATTCGAAATCTTCCTCATTCCAGTGCTGATTTAGACAAAATTTTGACTGATATTCAAGCCTCTTATTCCGTCAAAATCATCTTTCTGGACAGCGATCGCAGTACACTTATTCGCCGTTACAGCGATTCACGTCGTCTTCATCCACTTTCGGCTCAAGATCTCCCACTTGAATCAGCGATTGATTTAGAATATCAACAGCTTGAGCCTTTAATTCAGCATGCTAATTTTATTATTGATACCGCACCACTTTCTACTCATTCGTTATCTGAACGTTTAAGAGAAGTTTTACGTGGTAATACGGATAAAGAACTTAAAATCGTGGTTGAGTCGTTTGGCTTTAAATACGGCATTCCGCTTGATGCCGATTATGTCTTTGATGTACGTTTTCTACCTAATCCACACTGGAACCCAGAACTTCGTCCAATGACGGGGCTTGATGAACCTGTTGCACAATTTTTACTTGCGCATGATGAAGTGAATAATTTTATCTACCAAACGCGTAATTACATCGAAACATGGTTACCGATGTTAGAGCAAAATAACCGAAGCTATCTCACCATTGCTATCGGCTGTACAGGAGGTAAACATCGTTCTGTTTACATCGCTCAACAAATTGGTGAATATTTCCAAGCCAAAGGCAAGAATGTAAAAATTCAACATAAATCCTTGGAAAAGAATAAAAAGAATTAATCAAACCATAAAAAAACGCAGCGGCTTGCTGCGTTTTTTGTTAAACCACATATTGCTCAAAAATCTCGGGTAAATGCGCAATTAACGTTTCTTTTCCTGCTACGGTTTCATGCTGCCAAACTTGCAATAGCACGTCTGGCGTAAATAATCGTGATGCCTGTTCTGCTAAAGGTAAATAGCTAATATGCCAAGGCTCTCGACCAACTTTCTTACCTTTAGGTTGACTTATAAATGGCAAAGCAAACTCAAAGTGCGGTAGATTTTCAGTGAGAAATTCACTTAACTCAAAGAAATAACCACCTCTTTCATATTCCCAAGGTTCAAGTTGTAAAGATTGACCTTGCGGCAAAAGATCAGGATCAAAAATATCGATTTCTGTTCCCCAATGATGACGACTTCCCCCAGGAAGCGCTGACCAACGTAAAATGGCTTGTGCTTTTTGCCAATCATCTAATAACGCTAAATCTAATGGATTTCCCGCATCATCATGAACCTTGCGTTCACCGTTAAATTTACCGTTCCAAATGAGTTGTTGACGTTCAAAATCACGAAAGCTGCTCGCGGGTTGCAAATTAAAGCCATTTCTGACTGCACTTTGCTGCAATCCTTGAAATGCTTTCATTGCCTCAGCTTGCAAAAAATGATTTGGAGAATGAGGTGTAGGCAAATTGATCAAATGTTCACGAGATTTGCCGGTTAACATTTCTGGCGTTAATTTCATCTTACTTATCCAATAAATTCACTAACATTTGATGATAAATCTGACCGCACTTGGCAAGATCATCAACGTTTACACATTCATTCACTTTATGAATCGTTGCATTAAGCGGTCCAAATTCCACAACTTCAGCGCCCATCAATGCAATAAAACGCCCGTCAGAGGTACCACCGCCAGTTTCTGCTTGTGGTGTAATACCGGTTGTTTGCTCAATAGCTATCGTTAACGCATCTAATAATTTACCCGGTTTCGTTAAAAATGGTTTACCCGATAAATTCCAATCAATACGGTATTTCAAACCATGTTTTTCAAGCATTTCCGCCACTTTCTGCTTAATGCTTTCATCAGTCACTTCTGTACAATAACGTAAATTGAATTGCACATAAAGCTCACCAGGAATGACATTATTACTCCCTGTGCCTGCATGAATATTCGCAATTTGCAAACTGGTTGGCGGGAAAAATTCGTTGCCGTTATCCCATTGATATGTGGTTAATTCCTGTAAGAACGGCGCTGCTTTGTGAATTGGGTTTTCTGCTAAATGAGGGTAAGCTACATGACCTTGAATACCTTGAATATAGAGGTTGCCCGTAATCGAACCACGACGGCCATTTTTGACTACATCGCCTAATGTTTTTGAACTAGATGGCTCGCCTACCATGCAATAAGTGATTTTCTCACCGCGCGCCATTAAGGTTTCGACAACACGTACCGTGCCATCTTTCGCGGCAGCCTCTTCGTCAGAAGTAATCAACAAAGCAATCGTTCCTTTATGATTTGGATTAGCTTTCACATATTCTTCTGCCGCCACAATCATTGTCGCCAATGAGCCTTTCATATCTGCCGCACCACGACCATAAAGCATATCATCCACAATTTCGGCAGAAAACGGCGGATAAGTCCATTGTGTTTCATCGCCCGTTGGCACCACATCGGTATGCCCTGCAAAAGCGATAACGGGCCCACCACTACCATGCTTCGCCCATAAATTTAACGTATCGTTGAAAGGCATCCATTCAATTTGAAAGCCGAGTTTTTCTAAACGCTCCGCAACTAGTTGCTGACAGCCTTCATCATTTGGGCTAATAGAGGGGCGACGAATGAGGTCTTGTGCCAAAGAAACCACTTTTTCTTTCATAAAAACTCCTAAGAAATCCTGTTCTTTTAAGCAAATACTGCACTATATTCTTTTTCATTGAAGCCAATTAAAGCTTTACCATCTTGCAAAATAATCGGGCGTTTAATTAACGTTGGATTTTCGGCTAAAACGGAAAGTGCGGTGGATTTTGAGAGTGACTTTTTCACATTTTCATCAAGATTACGCCACGTTGTGCTGCGTTTATTGACTAAATTTTCCCAACCAAATTGTGCTTCTGCTTGTTGTAAGAATTGAGTATCTAATCCATCAACACGGTAATCATGCAATTTATGTTCAATATTATGTTCAGTTAACCACTTCAACGCTTTTTTCACCGTATCACAGTTTTTAATGCCATAAACGATAATCATATTCTCACCTCTAAAAATAAAAAATCCTCGATTTCATTTAGAACGAGGATTTTAACTGCTACATGAATTAATCACAAATAGATTAACCCTATATAACTTATGCATCCAAAAGAAAAAGTGCGGTAAAAATCAACCGCACTTTTCAAAAGGGAAATTAGAATTCGTAACCTACGCCCACTTTAGCGCCATAGTTATTCACTTTAGTATCGTCAAAGCTACCTAAACGGTTATACTCTAAACCACCGTTTGCATACACTTTGTCTGCTAATTTATATTTAGCACCCGCAACTACACCATAACCCACTTTGGTTTCAGAAGAGCTTTTATAACGTTGTTCTGCGCGATCTTCAAATTTGAAACGGTTAGCCGCAAGACGAGCACCTACATAAGGTTCAATTTGAGAGTTGGTATCGAAGTCATAGAATACTGTCGCACCTAAACCTTGAACTTTAGTGCCTTGGAAGTTACCGTGATGAGTATAATCACCCGCTACACGCACATTACCTAATTTGTAACCTACTGCAACACGAGGTTCAATTTTAGTTTTGCTTGAACCACCATTGGTTAATTTAGTTCTTGAAAGACCAAGATCACCTTCTGCATATAAACCTGCATTTGCAGTTGAAGCAACCGCTAATGCACCGACAACGATAGCTAATAATGATTTTTTCATTGGATAACCCCTGTTATTTGATTGAAAACACTAGAAATATACCACACTGCTTATGAATTTTCACTATGAAAAACCAATTTTCCCTGACATTTTCGGCATAAATAGGCAATTTTATCGCGTTGAATACTATTATGCCGACGAATTGTTAAGTAATGGGTCTGACATTCACATTGATAAGCAAACATTTTACCTTGTACACTTTCCACATCGAATTGATGGCAAGTATCAGCCGGAAGATTAAATAACTGTGTCATCACCGCTTGCCATTCCTGTCCATGCGGTTTCACCCGACCAAATACTTGATACACAATAAGATGGGCTAATTCATGGGGAACTACCTGACGAATAAATTCATCTGAGTTCTCGAGTAGCAAAGTGCGGTTAAATTTAATCTCATTTTTCTGCAAGTATGCAACGCCTGCCTTTACACCTCGCAAGTCATAACTGATTGTCGGAATAGGAAATTTCTGTTGAAAGTGACGTTCAGCCAGTTGTAATGTTTCTGCAAGCTTGCGTTGCACCTGCATTTTTAAATGCCGAAACTGAGTTTGAGATGACATCATCATACTAAGTAAACAAAAACCGCTAAATTAGCGGTTTTTATCATATACATTTAATTTACTTATTTTAGACCTGCTGCCGCACGTAATTCTTCAGCGCGATCTACTTTTTCCCATGGGAACTGTTCACGACCAAAGTGTCCATACGCCGCAGTTTGGCGATAGATTGGTTGAATTAAATTTAACATTTTAATTAAACCATAAGGGCGTAAATCAAAGAATTCACGCACTAACTTAACCAATACTTCGTTTGATACTTTTCCTGTACCAAAGGTTTCTACCATGATAGAAGTTGGCTCTGCCACACCAATTGCGTAAGAAAGTTGAATTTCACAACGATCTGCAAGGCCAGCCGCAACGATATTTTTTGCCACATAACGCGCAGCATAAGCCGCTGAACGGTCTACTTTTGATGGATCTTTACCAGAAAATGCACCTCCACCATGACGAGCTGCGCCGCCGTATGTATCGACAATGATTTTACGACCCGTTAAGCCACAGTCCCCCATTGGGCCACCAATCACAAAACGACCGGTTGGATTGATGAAATATTTTGTTTGTTGAGATAACCATTCACTTGGCAGAATTGGCTTGATGATTTCTTCCATCACACCTTCATAAATTTCTTTTTGTGACACTTCTTCACTATGTTGTGTAGAAAGGACGACTGCATCTACACCCACGATTTTGTTATCTTCGTATTTTAAGGTCACTTGGCTTTTCGCATCAGGGCGTAACCATGCTAATTTGCCACTTTTGCGCACTTCTGCTTGTTTTTCCATTAAACGGTGCGCATAAGTAATCGCTGCTGGCATCAAGACTTCGGTTTCATTTGTTGCATAACCAAACATAATCCCTTGGTCACCCGCACCTTGATCTAATGGATTCTCACGATCTACACCTTGATTAATATCCGATGACTGTTTGCCAATCGCATTTAATACAGCACAAGAATTGCCATCAAACCCCATTTCAGAGTGTTTATAACCAATATCACAAATCACTTGACGAGTAAGGTTTTCAATATCAACCCATGCTGATGTAGTAATTTCACCACCCACTAACGCCATCCCTGTTTTAACATAGGTTTCGCAAGCCACACGAGCTTTAGGATCTTGTTTTAAAATTTCATCAAGTACCGCATCAGAAATTTGATCGGCAATTTTATCTGGATGTCCTTCTGAAACTGATTCAGAAGTAAATAAATAACTAGACATAAGTTTTCTTCTTTTCTTTTGGATGTATTGACGTATAGACGTCTATAATACGCTTTTTTGACTAATAAGCAAGCATTTCTATCAAGTATTTTTGAAATGTGACAAGAAGAATCTAAGCTTTACGACAGAATTCACTCATTAATACATTAAATTGGTGACAAACACCCATTTATTTACCTGATTTTATTTAACTAAATCCAACATCTCTCGTGCATTCGCCAAGGCAAGATCCGTAATTTCACTGCCACCGAGCAATCTTGCAAGAGCAGGAACGCGCTCTTCTTGAGAAAGTGCGGTCATTTTAGTTTCTGTTTTATCATCAACGGTAAATTTCTCAACATTAAATTGATGATGTCCGTGGCATGCTACTTGTGGTAAATGGGTCACACAAAGCACTTGGCATTTATCACCTAATTGGCGCAATAATTTACCGACCACGCTCGCGGTTTTTCCACTAATACCAACATCCACTTCATCAAAGATCAATGTTGGAATCGCCGATTGATCGGATGTTAAGACTTGAATCGCTAATGAAATACGAGACAATTCACCACCTGATGCCACTTTTGCTAGCGGTTGTGCCTGTTGTCCTAAATTACTGCGTAAAGTAAAGACAATATTATCTGCACCATTTGCCGCTACTTTAGTTAAATCTGAATTCACTTCAATAAAAAACTCTGCATTTTCCATTCCAAGTCCTTTGATAGAATGTGTAACCTGTTGTGCTAATTTCCCTGCAGCTTGGCAACGGCTTTCATGTAATTGTTTTGACGTATGTTGCATTTTCTCAAAGGTAGCTTTTTCTTCTAGAATCAGACGTTCTTCACTTTCTGAAAAATCTAAAAGTGCGGTCAATTCTGCTTTTAATTTTTGATGCCATTCCACCAACTCTTCAGGTTTCACATTGTGCTTGCGAGCGAGTTGTAAAGCTTGACCTAGACGTTGTTCAATCTCTTGTAATAACATCGGATCTTGCTCAATATGAGATGCAAGGTGTTGGACTTCACTTGTCGCCTCTTGCACTTGAATTAGTGCATCATTCAACATGGTTTGAACGGAAGCATAGCGAGGATCTAACTCACTTAATTCATCAATATACTGTGTCGCACGATAAAGCATAGAGTCAATGCTCACCGTCTCATTTTCGCTGAGTAGCTGTAAGGCTGATTGTGATAACTGTGTCAGCTGTTCGCTATTTGATAGACGACGTTGATCCTCTTCTAATTCTAAATATTCATTTGGACGAAGTGCAAACTCATCCAATTCCTCTACCTGATATTGTAAAAGTTGTTTCTTCGCTTCATTTTCGGCAACTTTTTGTTGGAAATTTTTAACTTGCGTTTGAAGATTTTTCCATGCTCGATAATCTTCTCGCATTTGTGCGAGTAAATCATTGTGATGTGCAAATGTATCCACCAACTGAAGCTGATAATCATTTTTCAATAATAATTGTGAAGCGTGCTGCCCATTAATATGAATAAGATGTTGTCCTATTTCTTTTAATTGGGAAGCCGATACTGGCGTGCTATTAATAAAGGCTTTAGAACGCCCATCTGCATTAATGACACGACGTAGAATACAATCGGAGGGATTATCAGGATCTTGCAATTCTTGCTCTTGCAACCATTGATAAGCGGGATTAGTTGGTTCAATAAAAAATGTCGCGCAAATTTCAGCTCTTTCCTGCCCTTCTCGAACCATAGAGGTTTCAATACGCTGTCCCAAGCATAATCCCAACGCATCAATAGCAATGGATTTTCCTGCACCGGTTTCCCCCGTGATCACAGACATTCCTTTCGCCAATTCAATCTCTAATTGACGAACAATTGCAAAATTATTGATGGTAAGTTGGGTTAGCATAAAAAATCTCCTTAACTGTATATCTATATATTATAACTGATATAATATACAGTAAAGAGATTTTTAACTTTTTGGATTAGAAATTTTTAAGCCAACCTAATTTCGTGCTTAATACATTGTAATAATTGTAATTTTTCAGGTGTAATAGGCGCAGTTTATGCGGACTTTTTTCAATATGCACCACATCATCTGGGCAAAAATCGAGTGCAATTTGACTATCACAGCCTAATTCCAACTGTGAAGTGTTATGTTCTGCAAAGCGAATTGAAATTTTACTGTCTCCATCAATTACTAATGGTCGAGAAGAAAGTGTGTGTGGGAACATCGGCACAAGGGCAATCGCATTTAAATTTGGCGTTAAAATCGGGCCGCCTGCGGAAAGCGAATAAGCCGTTGAACCGGTTGGAGTGGAAACAATCAATCCGTCTGAACGTTGAGAGAAGGCAAATTTATCATTGATATAGACATGGAAATCAATCATGTGCGCAATTTTAGCGGGGTGAATCACCGCCTCATTTACTGCATTACCACTAGAAATAATTTCACCATTGCGTTCAATTTTAGCTTCCAATAAAAAACGCTCTTCGACAAAAAACTCGCCGCGTTCTAAACAAGCTTCAAGCTGTGCATAAGCATTTTTCGGATCGATATCGGTCAAAAAGCCCAAGTTACCTCGGTTAATGCCAATCATTGGAATATGATATTTAGCTAAAATGCGAGCACGCCCTAGCATATTGCCATCACCACCAATCACTATCACAAGTTGTGCTTGCTCACCGATTTGTTCAACTGTCGCTAAAACCTCTTCGGGTAAACCAAATTTTTCACCGACCTCTTTTTCGACTAAAACTTGATACCCTCGCTCTTTCAGCCATTGATACAAGTTTTTATGCATTTGCAAATTAATATCGCGACGTGGTTTTCCCATTAAAGCGATGGTTTTAAATGATTTAACTAATTCATCCATAACTATAATTGCTCCCAAGTGCAAACTCACCGATTTCTGACCGCACTTGAATTTAAAATTTTAGCCATTATATTACATAACAATTCAGTTTTGCTAAAATAGCACTAATTTTTGATAAATGGAGAAAAAGATGTCAGAACAAGCACAAAACTTAAATGAAGAACTTGTTGAAGAAGTTCAGCAGGAAACCACTTCAACGGAAGATCCGTTAGAAGAAGTGATCGCTCGTGTACAAGAGCTTGAAGAACAATTAAAAGCACAAGTAGAAGAAACCTCTAAAAAAGAACAAGATTTATTGCTTCGTACTCGTGCAGAAATTGACAATATGCGTCGCCGTAGTGAACAAGATGTTGAAAAAGCGCATAAATTTGCATTAGAAAAATTTTCAAAAGACATTTTAAATACCATTGATAACTTAGAGCGTGCGCTTTCAACCCCTGCTAATAAGGAAGATGAAAGCATCAAAGCGTTATTCGATGGTGTGGAGCTAACCTTAAAAGAGTTACTCTCAACGGTGGCTCGCTTTGGTGTTGAACCTGTTGGCGCAGTGGGTGAAACCTTTAACCCGGATCTCCACCAAGCCATCTCTATGCAACCAGCTGAAGGGTTTGAAAGCAACCAAATCACCACCGTTTTACAAAAAGGCTATACCTTAAATGGTCGTGTGATTCGCCCAGCTATGGTAATGGTTGCAGCTTAATTTCTTTTCTATGACTTAAAGAGCGGACGATTTTTCGTCCGTTTTTTATTGCTAAAAAACTTGATTTAGATCAAATTTATTAAAAAATAATTTGAGAATAATTCTCAACAAAAACACTCTTTCTTTCCAGATTTAACAAGGTTTAGACTCAATTTCAACCATCAAAAATTGATAAATAACACTACATATTGTGTGTTGATCTATTAAATAAAACTATATATAGTGCTTTCGATTTTTTTCATAGCTACCTTACAGGAGTCATAAAATGAACGCTTTCTTCGTGATTAAGCGTGATGGTTCACGAATTGGGTTTGACCTACAACGTATTACTAATGCAATCAAAAAAGCAGCAAGTGCGGTCAATATTGTTGATGAAATTTATATCCATGATCTGAGCCAGCAGATTAATACTGAAATTTTTAGTCATTATCAGCATGAAATTGATATCAACCAAATTCAAAAAATTGTTGAAGATCACTTAATGACAAGCAAGTATCCACAAATTGCACGTGCTTATATTGAATATCGTCACGATCGCGACCTGGCACGTGAAAAACGCAGCCAATTAACCAAAGAAATTGAAGGACTGATTGAGCAAAGCAACGTGGAATTGCTTAATGAAAACGCAAATAAAGATGCGAAAGTTATCCCTACCCAACGTGATTTACTGGCGGGTATTGTGGCAAAACATTATGCCAAACGTCATATTCTGCCAAGAGATGTCGTTGAAGCCCATGAAAAAGGAGAAATCCACTATCACGATTTAGATTACGCGCCATTTTTCCCGATGTTTAACTGCATGCTCGTTGATCTAAAAGGCATGCTCTCTCGTGGTTTTAAAATGGGTAATGCCGAAATTGAGCCGCCTAAATCTATCGGCACAGCAACAGCGGTTACTGCACAAATTATTGCTCAAGTCGCCAGCCATATTTATGGCGGTACAACCATTAATCGCATTGATGAAGTGCTTGCGCCTTATGTTCAACTCAGTTTCGAAAAACATTTAAAAAATGCCGCACAATGGCAAATTCCTGATGCTGAAGGTTATGCAAAAGCACTCATTGAAAAAGAATGTTTTGATGCGTTTCAATCCCTCGAATATGAAGTCAATACGCTCCATACATCAAATGGCCAAACGCCGTTTGTTACCTTTGGTTTTGGCTTAGGCACAAGTTGGCAAGAACGTTTAATTCAGCAATCAATCTTGAAAAACCGTATTCGTGGTTTGGGTAAAAATCATAAAACACCGGTCTTCCCTAAACTGGTCTTTACCATTAAAAAAGGCGTGAACCAAAACGAACAAGATCCGAACTATGACATTAAAAAACTGGCATTAGAATGCGCTTCAAAACGCATGTATCCAGATATTTTAAACTATGATCAAGTGGTTAAAGTTACAGGCTCATTCAAAGCGCCAATGGGTTGTCGTAGCTTCTTAGGTGCTTATGAAGAAAACGGTCATGAAGTGCATGATGGTCGCAATAATTTAGGCGTGGTAAGTCTGAATCTGCCTCGCATTGCTCTTGAAGCACAAGGAAATGAAGAAAAATTCTACTGCACTTTAGATGAACGCTTAGCCCTCGCGAAGAAAGCCTTGCTTACCCGTATTGCTCGCTTAGAAAATACCAAAGCCCGTGTCGCGCCAATTCTCTATATGGAAGGCGCTTGCGGCGTTAGACTAAAAGCCGATGATAATGTTGCGGATATTTTCAAAAATGGACGAGCATCCATTTCTTTAGGATATATCGGTATTCATGAAACCATCAATGCACTGTATAAAAAGGGACATATTTTTGACGATGAGCAACTACGTGAAAAAGGTACCGCGATTGTGCGTCGTTTAAATGAAGCGGTAAAACAATGGCAGAAAGAAACAGGTTATGCATTTAGCCTTTATTCCACACCTAGTGAAAACTTGTGTGATCGCTTCTGTCGTTTAGATACCAAACAATTTGGTGTCATTGACGGCGTTACCGATAAAGGCTACTACACTAATAGCTATCACTTAGATGTAGAGAAAAAAGTGAATCCATACGATAAATTAGACTTTGAAATGCCTTATCCTGAATTAGCGAGTGGCGGCTTTATCTGTTATGGCGAATACCCTAACATTCAACATAACCTGAAAGCACTCGAAGACGTATGGGATTATAGCTACGATCGCGTGCCTTATTACGGCACCAACACGCCAATTGATGAATGTTATGAATGTGGTTTTACAGGAGAATTTAATTGCACAAGTAAAGGCTTTGTCTGTCCGAAATGCGGTAATCATGATAGTGCAAAAGTCTCCGTGACCCGACGGGTTTGTGGTTATCTCGGCAGTCCTGATGCTCGTCCATTCAATGCGGGCAAACAGGAAGAAGTAAAACGTCGAGTAAAACACCTATAATGCTGAGATATTGATTATGATAAAATAGCTCATCAAAATTGAGCTATTTTTATTCCAATAAATAAGGAAGTACTATGCCAACACTTACACAAATCACTCAATCCATCATGCAAGATCCCGACAATCGATCGTTCACCGAAAAAGGCATTGAACCGCTTTTTGCTGCACCAACGACAGCTCGTATTAATATCGTCGGACAAGCCCCAGGAATTAAAGCCCAAGAAACTCGTTTATATTGGAATGATAAAAGCGGTGATCGCCTACGTGAATGGCTAGGTGTGGATCGCGATACCTTTTACCATTCGGGTATGTTTGCTGTCATTCCGATGGATTTTTATTACCCAGGCAAAGGCAAATCCGGTGATTTACCGCCACGCAAAGGTTTCGCGGAAAAATGGCATCCAGCAATTCTCACTAATTTACCCAATATTGAGTTGACGATTCTCATTGGACAATATGCACAAAAATATTATTTACCAGAAAATGAGCTTAATGTGACTGAAACAGTTCACCATTTCCGTGATTTTCTCCCTCATTTTCTCCCGCTCGTTCATCCTTCTCCACGCAACCAAATTTGGCTCAAGAAAAATCCATGGTTTGAACAAGAGATAGTTCCAACATTACAAAAGCAAGTGAAAGCGATTTTATATCGTTAAACAAATATCTCTCTAATAAAGTGCGGTCAAAAAACTCGGTATTATGTAGCAGTTGCACAAAGATTTAACCGATTAAAAACCTTAAAATCCCTATTGAAATTTTAACTCAATAGGGATTTTTATTATGGCACAAAAGTTGCTGAAACACGAGTTAGTGGAACGCCTATTAAAGCTAAAAGAAAAGCAAGATGAGCTGACGGTGCAAATGCAGTGTTTGTCACAAGAGATTAACGCATTAGCTCAACCTTATATGCCTAAAGAACCAAAACCGCAGCCCTTGATTACGATGCGATTAGTTGCTCAAGTTTTGCGTGAAAATCCCGATTGGATGTTTTGTGGGGAGATTGCTGAAAAAACCTTGGCATTGTTAGGAAAACCACAATTTGTTGATATGGGCGATAAGCACTATAAGACAGTCAATCGAATACTGGTTAAATTGCGTAAAAGAGGAATCGTTGAAAATGGGTTGAAGTTTTGGCGGTTAAAGCCATTAAAATAGGGATAAAATAGCGGTAGAAATACCGCTATTTTTGTTTCCATTGCCAGTGAACCTCATTTCGGCTGATTTGAATTCTATCAATCCATTCTCTTTTATAAAACTCATTCAGTTGTTTACGAACGGAATCAAGGTGTTTTTCGGACGGTGTATCAGGATTTTGTTCAATCTCAAAAATGCGCTGCGTGAGTTCGGCAATTGTAAAGGCTTTAGTGGGTGCTTCTCGCATCATTTGTACGATGTATTTACGAATTTTCCCTTTAAAGAGCTTATATTTGGAACGGTACACAAAGTTGTCCGTATTATAAAGAGCTACATCAGTTTCCTGTTGAGTAAGCTCAATAGCACGTTTTAATGTGGCAATGTTTGCATCAAGCAGCGCAAGATGATGTAATACCTGTTTACGCTCAAATTCAAACTCTTTGAGTTTCTTATCAAGGTTGTATGCCATATATCTACTGCCAAATCACTTCTTGATGAATAATTTTACGTTGCCAATAACCGCACCATTCATTGTTATCGTTGGTGGTTTTCAAACATCGGCTTAATACATCAATAAACTGTACTTTATTTGAGGTGCGGCGATTATCCTCACGGTAGGCAATTTCATTCGCGTAGTTAAGTAGATATTCGTTACTGATACGGTGAACTTGTCCGTAGTACATACGTTTGAAACGACTGAACAAACTTTCTGCCTGATTATTTGTTACACCTAAATCGCTACGATATTCTTCTTTATGGTTTACAGTTCTCAAATTATAGTAAGGTAACAAGACATCATAAGCCGTACTTTCATCGGTATTGATTTGCGTATTAGGTTTAATGAACTTATCGGCAAAACTTTTCACTACCGATTGCGATTCCGTATGCGCCACAAAAACGTGAGAGCGTTTTGCCCCACAATGCAGCGCATTACTGGCTTTTTCTTCTGGTGAATAATGCTCACGCGCAACCATGACACAACGTTTATCAGGATTCTGATTTTCCTTTAAACGATAGTCAATACGGTCAGATTTCTTATTTGCTTTACGTGGTGCAGGATGAACATAAGTACCGTCCATATCCACTACACCTGAAAGTGGTTTCATATCACGGCTTTCCAGTAATGCCTTGCGGAATTTATGTGATAAAACAAATGCCGTGCGAGGATTAAGTTTTGCATTACGTGCTAATTGAAGGGAAGATAAGCCTTTGACGGCATTTACCCATTCCATTAAAGCATAGAGATAAACCTTAATCGGTTTCTTGCGATTAGCAAAAATAGTGCCAGAAGTGACACTAAAAGTGTGATTACAATGTTTGCAACGCCATTGTTTACGTGTAGAAATATAATAAGGCTTGTGTTGTAACCCACATTTAGGACAAGTGATGAACTCTTTTCCACCCCATCTTAATTCACAAAGCAAATCATACGCTTCTTCTTCCGAGAGTTGTGCAATCTCGTAGGATGAAAGTGAGCGAGCTTTGCTAGAAAGTAAGAAATGCTGAGTCATCGTCTTGTTTAAAATTTATGTTAATAGAGATTTTAAATATGCTCAAACGTGATAAAATGCGTTTAAACTAAAAACAAATATACGCTCATTTGCGTAATTTGTCAATTGCAAATTGAAAATGGAGCGCTCAAATGTGTATATCAGAAAGATTAAGACAAGTTTGTGAAGCTAAAAATTGGAAAATTACAGATTTTGCAGAGCAGGCAGGAATAGCTTATCGCACAATGCAAGGTTATATCGGTGGTGAACGTGAGCCTAATGCAGAAGGAATGTCAGGCATTGCTAAAGCGGGAGTCAATTTGAATTGGCTCGTAAGTGGTGAAGGTGAGATGTTTCAAACTATGATGCTAAAAAATGAAATCTCTGAACAAGAAGAAAAGCTAATAGCAAATTACCGCATGATGCCTGAAAATTTAAAAGATGCTTTTTCAATTTCTTTTAAAGAAATTTCAGAAAAACAATAAACTTTAACATTAATTTTATAAGAGATAAAAATGAATAGATTTAGCTTAATTTTAACTTTTTTAAATCATTTCATTTCTTTTTTATCTAATATATTCAAGGAGGCTGTATGCCACAACTAACTTGGGTTGGAAAAGATAAAGTCAAAAATCATCATCACGATATCCCTTTCCATCTTTTAAAAAAAGAATACGATTTTAAAGCTAATAATGGCAAACCTGAAAATAGCCAAAATAATATGTTAATTCAGGGCGATAATTTATTAGCATTAAAAAGTCTTTTACCTAAGTACGAAGGGAAAATTAATTGTATTTATATTGATCCACCATATAACACAGGTAATGAAAAATGGGTATATAACGATAATGTAAATGATCCTCGTATCAAGAAATGGTTAGGTGAAGTGGTAGGTAAAGAAGGTGAAGATCTATCTCGTCACGATAAATGGCTTTGTATGATGTATCCTAGATTGAAATTACTACATCGTTTGTTAGCTGATGATGGGGTTATTTTTATTAGTATTGATGATAATGAATTTGCTCATTTAAAATTAATTTGCGATGAAATTTTTAGACCAGTTAATCGGATAACAAGTATTTCAGTAATCAATAATCCCAAAGGTAGAAGTGACGAAAAAGACATTGCAACAGCCCACGAATATCTTATCATTTATAAGAAATCAGATGATATTTATCTAAGTGGATTTGATGCAGAAGAAAAAATAACAAAAAGATACAATAGAATAGATAAAGATGGTTTTAAGTGGAGAGAAATAGATTTAAGAAAAACAGGTGATAATGATCTTAAAGAAGATAGACCAAATATGTTTTATCCTTTTTTTTATGATAAAGATAAAAATATATTATCGTTAGATGAATTTCCTAATGCGATAGAAATACTACCGATGAAAGATAGTACTACAGAAGGGTGTTGGCGCTGGGGAAAAGATACATCAAAGGAGAATATAAAAAATTTATATGCTAGATATATGCCAAATAAGAAACAGTGGAGCATCTTTGAAAAAGATTATTTTGATGTAAGTGAAAAAATAAAATCCACATCAATTTGGGATTTTAAAGATGTAAATAGTGAACGCGGTACAGAAATTTTTGTTAAAGAACTTAAATTTGATAAAAATGACTTCCCTAAACCTAAACCTATAGGAACTATTGAACGAGCTTTACAGTTAGCAACAAATAAAAACTCTATAATTTTAGATAGTTTTATTGGCAGTGGCACAACCGCCCACGCAGTCTTAAATCTTAATGCCAGAGATGGTGGCAATCGTCAATTTATCGGTATTGAAATGATGGATTATGCTGAAAATATTACAGCGGAACGAATCCGCAGAGTAATTAATGGTTATGGTTCAAAGTCTGAAACTCAACAAGGTACTGGTGGGGGGTTTAGTTTTTATACTATTGGAGAGACCTTGTTTGATAAAGAAGGTAATTTAAATGACCGTGCTGACTTGCAAAGTATTCGTGAATATATCGCACATAGTGAGAAACTAGAGACTGTATTTAATCAAGAAATAAGCGGTTATTTTTTAGGTAAAAATTACCAAACAGCTTATATTTTTTATTATGAAGCTAATCAAATTACTACATTAAGTTTAGAGTTTTTACGTCATTTAAACTCTGATTTCCTTTCTAAAAAAACGCAAGATTATATTATCTATGCTGATAAATGTACATTAAGTGATGAGCAGTTAGCGCAATTTAAAATTAGATTCAAACGCATACCAAGAGATATTAGCAAATTATAAGGAAAGAAGAATGGAATTAAATAGTTATCAAGAAAAAGTAATCCTTGATCTTAATGATTATCTGGAAGAATTAAATAAATATGGTAGTAAGAAGTTAAATCAATCCTTTGCTAGTTATTGGTTAAAAAAAGGTGTAGCTAACCAAAATTATATAGAAAAAATTCCAAATACACCTCACGTTTGCGTGAAAGTGCCTACAGCTGGAGGAAAAACCTTTATTGCCGTCAATGCCTTGCGATCTATTTATGATGCAGCTGAATATCACGGAGAGAAGAAACCTCGCTTTACTGTTTGGCTTGTACCTTCCACTGCTATTTTAGAACAAACATTAAAAAATTTACAAAATCCCGAACATCCTTATCGTCAAAAATTGAATGTATTATTCAATGGGCGAGTCAATGTATATGAAAAAGATGATGTGCTACTTGGACGAGGATTTGACGCAGACACGGTAAAAAGTGGAATTTCTATTGTGATAATGACTTTTGATGCATTTAGAACAAGAAATAAAGAAGGGCGTTTGATTTATCGTGAAAATGGTTACTTAGCTTCTTTTGATACTAAAACAACAGCTCTGCCAGAGAGTGATGATACTTCGTTAATTAACGTAATTCGTAGTCTTGAACCTGTAGTGATTGTTGATGAAAGCCATAATGCAACATCTGATTTATCATTAGAAATGCTGAGTAATCTGAATGCAAAATTTATTTTAGATCTGACTGCAACACCAAGAAGGAATAGTAATATTATTTCTTATGTAAGTTCACTTTCTTTAAAGAAAGAAAATATGGTTAAGTTGCCTGTTAATGCTTCTAATCAAGCAAATAAAGAAGATGTATTGATTTCCGCAGTGACTTTCCAACATTATTTGGAAAAAGTAGCCAAACAAGCCTTTGAGAATGGCGAGCCTTATGTTCGCCCTATTGTATTATTTCAGGCAGAAGCTAAAACTAAAGGAGATAATACGACTTTTGAAAAAGTAAAACAAACCTTAATAGAAGAATTACAAATTCCAGCAGAACAAATTAAGATTAAAACAGCAGAAATAGATGAATTAAAAAATGTTGATCTATTTTCGCCTGATTGCCCAGTTCGTTTTATAATTACAGTAAACGCTTTAAAAGAAGGTTGGGATTGCTCGTTTGCATACATTCTAGCTAACTTAGCAAATAAACATTCTGAAATTGATGTAACTCAAATTGTAGGGCGTATTTTACGCCAGCCAAATGCGAAGCTGTTTAGTAATCCATTGCTTAATATGAGCTATGTGTTCACTGCTTCAGCTCAATTTAGAACAGTGTTAGGTAATATTGTGGAAGGTTTAACTTTGGCTGGGTTTAGTCCAAAGGATTACCGTGCAATTAATTCCAATATAATCAAGAATGAAGAATCTATAAAACCAGTTTCAGATAACAAACCTATTGAGTTGCAGCTAGATTCAGATTTTAAAGAAGATGCAACAGAAAAAGAAGAGTTTAATTTTGATAAAAATAGATTAAAAAATAATTTAAAAAATCAAAATATTGATGAAATTAATCTTGGTGCTACATCTAGTGATTTTACAAAAGAAGTCATAACACAAAGTGAAAACTTTAATTTAGAAGTGAAAAACAGTCATTCATCTATTCCTAGAGAATTAAGTGAAAATATGAACATAGCGAAGATCAATCAAGAATTTACTGAAACAATTGGAAGCATATATATCCCTCAATTTTTTGAAACAGTTTCAGGGCTATTTGAAGATGAAGTCTTATTTGATAAAAATAATCTACTAACAAATTTTGAGTTAAACAAGTGTGATACAAATATCTCTTTTTCAGATTTAGATCCAGAATTATATAGTATTGATGTTGAAAATGAACAAAATGCTAAATTCTCACCATTAAATAAAGAAAAATCCGAACAGTTATTAAAATTATTTAGAAATTATTCTTTAGAACAAAAAAAAGAAAACCTTGTAACTAGCTTGCTAACTTTTGCTGGAAAAAATGCTTTTTTCCCTATTGCAGATTCTGAAATTCGAGTTTACTTTAGAAAAATCATTGAACAAATGAGCCTTGCTGATATGGAAAGCTGTTTAATTAAGCCCTCCCCATTTTTTGATAAGATCAAAAAGAAAATTAGGCAATTACAAGAAGATTTTGGTAAAGAAGAGTTTTTTAAATGGATAGATCAGGAGCGTTTTCAAATTAAAGCCGAATATCAACTTCCAATAGACATTACACCACAAAGCTTTGCTGATTCATTAAGCCGCAGCTTGTATGAGAGAGAGGCTAGTATGAATAATTATGAATTCAATGTAATTTCTCGTGTTATTAGTTTAGATAATGTTGTTTGGTGGCATCGTATTGATGATAAAAGAAAAGAATATAGCTTTAAAATAAATGGATTTATTAATCATTATCCTGATTTCCTGATATTAACCAAGAAAAACACCTTGATTTTAGTTGAGGTAAAAGGAGAACAACTAGCCAATCCTGAATCTAAGAATAAATTAGAGTTAGGGAAAAAGTGGGAGTCTCTTGCAAACCAACTTGGTTTACCGTATAAATTTAGATACTTTATGGTGTTTATCACTAAACCTATGGAAGGAGCTAAATCACTAGATGAACTAATTGAAACAATTTCTTATCTTTAGAAACTTTAGCGAGCTTAGGCTCGCTAGTTTTTCTTGCAAATCGATCAAACTTTGATCTAAAATGCCACCCACTTTTGAGCAAATCTTCTCGTTTGCTTTTTTCATATTTAATTCGTTCAACCAATTTAGCAAGAGAAACATAACTTATTGACTACAAAACAATAAGTTGAAAGTTGATTATACACGTTGAACGAAAAAAATGAAAAACAACAAGAAAACATCACCACTTTTACTTTCTGCACTTCGCAATCTCTCTGCGTTCGCTATTTACGATTTATCTGATACCGAAATACTCATTCTTCTTAAAAATGCTCGTTGGGGAAATTCTCATTGTTTTCATACTGTTCAATGTCCTCGTTGTCAGATTGAGCATAAAGCCTATTTTATTTCTTCTCGTAAGCAATGGCAGTGCAAACATTGCCAACATCGTTTTTCTGTAAAAAGTGGTACGATTTTTCAGCACACTAAACTTTCCCTAAAAAAGCTACTGTTATCGGTTTATTATTTCACTATCAATAGTAAAGGGATTTCTGCTCTTAACTTATCTCGTCATATTGGCGTGCAATATAAAACGTCATGGGCATTACTACATAAATTCCGTGAAGCAGTCGAAAAAACGCAAGATTACACACCACTCACGGGCATTATTCATATTGATGGTTGTTATGTGAATAACTACCTTCGCCCAAAAAATTTTAAACATAAGCGAATTGATAGACGTAAGAGATGTCACCAACGTAAAGATAAATCCTGCGTTATGGTTTTCCGTCAACAAGCTGCAAATCAGGAAATAATAAAAGGAGCCGACCGCACTCTCGTTGCATTAGTTAAAGAGGAAAATGCTGATGATATGCTTGCTTTAACACATAGCTTAGTCGCACCAAAATCTACAATTTGTGCTGATGAAAATCCTGCTTATGATGGCTTGGCATTTCACTATGACTTATGTCGCGTAAATCATTCGCAAGAATATTGCTCGATTGACGGCACCACCAATAACCTAGCTGAATCCTTCTTTGCAAGATTTAGAAGAATGATTATGGGTGTGTATCATAAGATGGGAAATAATTACATGATGCACTATGCGAATGAAACCGCATGGCGTGAGGATTTTCGTTACCAGTCAGATAAAGACAAATTCGACAACGTACTAAAACGCTGTTTGAAAGCCAGACCTTCACGAGATTTAACTGGTTACTGGCAGGGAAATAAGAAACCTGCGGCAAAATTCGGATTGGAAAGTTTATGTTTGGAAGCCTCAAACGATAACCAATATTTAGCCGTAGCCTAAATAATTTAAAACAACATTAAGGAGCAATGATGGAAGCTATGACACACACTCCACTTAACGTGGATTTAAAAAAGATGGACTATGAAATATTCAAAACTTTTATGCGAGAACTGGCTCAGATGTATTCAAACGTAAAAGATGATGCCTATCTGTTGTTCTATCACAATTTGCGAGACCTTGCGAAAGAAGTCAGTACTTTACCCCGTAATCCATTGATATTTTACGGAGCTTATGAAATCGCCAATAATCAGGTAGTTGTAGCGATATTTGAAATGCAATTTACCGATGAAGTGTTTGAAACCGAAGATGGGAAACCTTATCAGATGCTTTCTATTATTAGTAGTTTTGCAGAAGATAAAATCTATCTACGTTGCCCGACAAAAATTAGAGAACACCTCACCCAACCTGAATACGTTGCTCTCTGCGAACAGGCTTACCCTGCAATGATGGAACAAATGCTGCTAGAGGAGCAGCGAGAAAGACTGTTTAGAAGAAAACGGAAAAGTGAGTAACGTAAAAATAAGTAGAATTCTGTAAAATACATTTATAAAAAATAATGCCCTTATCGAAATAAGGGCATTTTTGTACGGTTTTGTTTAAATTTTGGTCTTTGTGCAACTGCTACATAATACCGAAAAAACTCGTGATTTTGACCGCACTTTGCTTTAATACTAATCAATTTTTAGTACTCCCTATTTTCTGATTAAACGCACTTATGCTAAAATCGCCAACTTCTTAAAATATATAGAAAAAATATATAGGGAAAAAATATATGCAACAAACCCCCATTACAGACTCGCAATCTAAAGCTTGGAATAAAAATACAGTGGTATTCCTTGCTGATGTGATTCTATTTTTTGTTTTATTAAACATTCTTCCTTTTGAGCCTACTGCCAATAAAGGCTTAGCATTATTGGCATTCGTGGCTATTTTATGGTTAACAGAAGCAGTAAACGTGACGATCACGGCGCTATTTGTTCCTATTTTGTCGGTATTACTCGGATTGGTAAATAGTCGTGAGGCGCTTGTTGCCTTTGCAGATCCCACTATTTTCTTATTCTTTGGTGGTTTTGCACTTGCTACAGCATTAAATGTGCAAAAGATCGACCAAATGATTTCCAACAAAATCATGCAATTAGCGAAAGGTCGTCTTTTTGTTGCAGTGCTTTACCTTTTCTTAGCGACGGCATTTTTATCCATGTGGATGAGTAATACGGCGACGGCAGCGATGATGATCCCGCTTTCAATGACCATTTTGAGTCAATTAGATCAAAAAGAAGAACATAATACTTATGTCTTCGTACTTTTAGGGATCGCTTATAGCGCAACCATCGGTGGGATGGGGACGCTTGTAGGAAGCCCACCTAATGCGATTGCCGCTTCACAGCTCCATTTAGACTTTGCTGACTGGTTAATGTATGGTACGCCAGTCATGTTAATTTTGTTCCCGATTATTATTGGTTGGCTATATCTTGTTTTTAAACCAAAACTAGGCCTTCGTTTTGCTGCTGAATTTGAAAAAATTCACATGACCAAACAACGTATTTTAACTTTGATCATTTTTATCACGGTAGCGATTCTTTGGATTTTTGGTGGCTACATCAACCCTATTCTTTCTCAATTATTAGGTTTACCAAAACCAATTGGCAGCTTTGACAGTATGGTTGCGCTCTCAGCAGCAATTGTCATCTGTGTAACCGGTATCGCAAGCTGGAAAGAAGTGCAAGAAAATACAGAATGGGGCGTGTTATTCCTCTTCGGTGGCGGCTTAACCTTAAGTTCTGTACTCACCCATTCAGGTGCAAGTAAAATCATGGCAGATGGTATAGTCTTCATTATTGAGGGTGGCCACTACCATGTGATGGCATTAATTGTTGCTGCCTTTATTGTCTGCTTGACTGAATTTACCTCAAACACTGCAAGTGCAGCTTTACTGGTTCCAATCTTTATTTCCATCGCACAAGCACTGAATATGCCACCGCTTGGTTTTGCGATGATTATCGGCCTCGGAGCATCTTGTGCCTTTATGATGCCGGTTGGTACCCCACCGAATGCGATTGTGTACTCGACAGGTTTTGTTAAACAATCCGAAATGATCCGCGTGGGTAAATTTATTGATTTAACCTGTATGCTAATTATCGGGACAATTGCTTATATCTTCTGGATGTAACCTTTAAAACCTAATAAGTGCGGTTAAAAACAAGATGATTTTTAACCGCACTTTTTTATTTTATTACGCAAACGTTTGCCTCAAATCAAAATTAACGTATAATTCGCACAATTTTTTTACTTAGGGAAACCAAATGAATAACAACCTGCTCTATACAGTGGAAGACAAACCACCTTTCGGATTGAGTTTACTCCTTGCTGCACAACATTTACTTGCCGCACTCGGGGGAATTATTGCTGTACCATTGGTCATTGGTAACGTCTTAAAATTACCTACCGAAGATACCATTACGCTAGTGAATGCTGCACTCTTGATTTCTGGCGTGGTGACCGTTATTCAATGTAAAGGCTTGGGACCTGTGGGCATTCGTTTGCCAAGTGTGATGGGAACCAGTTTTACTTTCGTTGCCGCTGCACTGGCCATTGGTTTCAGTGAATATGGCATCGCCGGTATATTAGGTTCTTCTCTCATTGGTTCCTTAGTGATGATTATTGGCAGTTTCTTTATGCCGTATATTCGCAAATTGTTCCCACCGCTTGTGACGGGGACTGTTGTCATGATGATCGGCTTAAGCCTCATTCCTGTTGCGGTTGACTGGTTTGCGGGTGGTCAACGTGGTGATGCGAATTATGCTACACCTGAAAATTTAATGATGGCGAGCTTTGTATTGGTGATCGTGGTTGCGCTCGTGCAATGGGGCAAAGGTATTTTCTCCGCTGCTGCGATCGTTATTGGCATGATGACAGGCTATCTCGTTTGTTTAGCCATGGGCTGGGTGAGCTTTGAAGGCGTCAAACAAGCGCAAACTTTCGCGATTCCACAACCACTACACTTTGGCTTAGCCTTCCCAATTTCAGGTATTATCGGCATGTCCATTGCGTATTTAGTCACGATCGTTGAATCAAGCGGTAACTTCTTAGCACTGGGTAATGCGACTCAAACAGAAATCACCGGTAAACATTTACGCGGTGGTGTTTTAGCCGATGGTTTAGGATCTGCCTTGGCCGCTATTATGTCCACCACACCATTCTCTTCATTCTCACAAAACATTGGTGTCATTTCTCTAACTGGCGTGGCTAGCCGTCACGTGGTTGCACTAACCGGTGTACTTCTAGCACTAGCGGGCTTATTCCCTGTATTTGGTGCATTAATTGTTTCAATTCCATTACCAGTATTAGGCGGTGCAGGCTTAATGATGTTCGCGATGATTATCGCCGCGGGTATCCAAATGTTGGATAAAGTGGCACGTAGCAAACGTAATGGTTTAATTATCGCGATTTCCATTGGCTGTGGCTTAGCCGTGACGACTCGTCCAGAATTGCTTGATAAATTACCGCACTTTTTCAAAGAAGTGCTCGGTTCAGGCATTACCGTAGGTTCATTACTTGCCTTAATTCTTAATCTCGTGCTTCCTGAAGATAAAGTGGAAGAAACAAAAGAATAGATAGTAAATAAGGGCAGATTAACACTGCCCTTTTCTTTTCCTGTAAAACATTTCTAAAACTGACCGCACTTTGTTAAAATCAGACATCATTTTCCATTCATCAAGGAATAAAAATGGCAGATTTACCTTTTTTAGTTGAACTCAACGAACAAAATCTTACTGAAACGTTGCAACGTTCGGTGGAAACCCCGCTTGTCATTAACTTTTATGCGCCAAGCCATAAAGAATCGGCAGATTTTGCAAAAGTTCTACAACGTGTTGCAGAACAACACCAAGGACAATTTATTCTCGGCTTAGTCAATTGTGAAACGGAGCAAATGATTACAGCTCAATTTCGTATTCAAGCGTTACCAACAACCTACCTTTTCAAAGAGGCACAAGCATTAGATGCGTTCCCTGGCGCATTAGATGAAGCCAGCTTATTACAACGTTTGAGTGCGATTTTGCCAAAAGAAGAAGATTTAAAATTCCAAAAAGCCTTGGATTTTTTACAAGTGGAAGATTACGACTCTGCTCTTCCATTACTGAAAGAAGCCTGGGAGCTTTCAGATAAGAAAAACAGCGACGTGGCATTACTTTATGCGGAAACCTATATTGCTATGAAGAAAACGGAACCTGCGGCAGATATTTTAGCGCAAATTCCGATTCAGGATCGCGACAGCCGTTGGCATAGCTTACAAGCACAGATTGAGCTTTTAATTAAAGCAGCCGATACGCCAGAAATTCAGCAATTACAAGCGGATTATGCGAAAAATCCAACGCCTGAAATTGCGTTGAAATTGGCAGTTCAGCTACATCAAGCCAATCGAAACGAAGAAGCATTAGATTTATTATTTAGCATTCTAAAACAAGATCTTTCTGCAGAAAATGGTGAAGTGAAACAACAGTTTTTATCTATTTTATCAGCCATTGGCAATGCAGATCCTATCACCAATAAATATCGCCGATTGCTGTATTCATTGCTTTACTAATACGATCAACTATTTTTTTATGCATGAAGGCTTTATAATGAACGAATTCCAAAAGCTTCATGCTTTATTCTATAAACAAAGGATTCTTTATGTCAGACGTTAAACACAGCAAATTATTAATTTTAGGTTCGGGTCCTGCGGGTTATACCGCCGCTATTTATGCTGCTCGCGCAAACTTAAAACCTGTTTTAGTGACCGGTCTTCAACAAGGTGGGCAACTTACCACTACAGATGAAATTGAAAACTGGCCGGGTGATTTTGAAATGACCACTGGCCCAGGTTTAATGCAACGTATGTTGCAACACGCCGAAAAATTTGAAACCGAAATCGTGTTTGATCACATTAATAAAGTCGATTTATCTTCTCGCCCATTCAAACTTTATGGCGATATGCAAACCTTCACATGTGATGCATTAATCATCGCAACAGGGGCATCAGCACGTTATATCGGATTAGAATCTGAAACCGCTTATAAAGGCCGTGGCGTTTCAGCTTGCGCAACCTGTGATGGTTTCTTCTATCGCAATAAACCGGTTGCCGTTGTCGGTGGCGGAAATACCGCGGTTGAAGAAGCGCTTTACTTGGCTAATATTGCGTCTGAAGTGCACTTAATCCACCGCCGTGATAGCTTCCGTGCAGAAAAAATCTTAATCGATCGCTTATACAAAAAAGTCGAAGAAGGCAAAATCGTGCTTCATACTGACCGCACTTTGAATGAAGTGTTAGGCGATAACATGGGCGTAACAGGTGTACGTTTAGAAAACGTAAAAACTGGCGAAAAAGAAGACGTGAAATTAGACGGTTTATTTATTGCTATCGGTCATGCGCCAAACACTGAAATCTTCCAAGGTCAGCTTGAACTTAACAACGGTTATATCGTCGTTAAATCTGGTCTTGAAGGCAATGCAACAGCAACCTCTGTAGAAGGCGTATTTGCTGCGGGTGATGTAATGGATCACAACTATCGCCAAGCCATTACTTCAGCGGGTACAGGCTGTATGGCTGCATTAGATGCTGAACGTTATTTAGATGCACTAGAATAAATAAATTTCCTTATTTATTTTCCCCCTCTTTAGCCAAGAGGGGTTAAGGGAGATTTTAAAGAATCAATTTTGTATCAATAAACTCGCCCTTCAAGCTCCCTCTCAATAGAGAGGGAGAACTTTTTAAATACTAACTCTACAAATCTATGGACAAACTTCGCCAAAAATATTTACAAAAATGGCTTCGTGCGCAGCAACAACCTGTTAAAAAATTAATGCGCACCAATATTGCCCTTGCCACACTTTCTTCCTTAATTCTTGTGGCTCAAACCTATTTTCTTGCGACATTGCTCGACAAGCTGATTATGCAAAATGTCGATCGCGGTGAGCTGGTTCCATATTTTATTGCATTAATCATTACTTTTGCTTTGCGTGCGGTCATTTTATGGCTACGCGAAAAAATTGGCTTTAAAGCAGGTCGATTACTGCGCAATCATATGCGTCAAAAGATCTTAGATAAAATCCATCAAGTTGGACCGGCCACCATCAATAATAAACCAGCCGGAAGCTGGGCAAGTATCATGCTTGAACAAGTGGAAAATCTGCATAACTTCTATGCGCGTTTCTTACCACAACAAAGTTTGTCTGCCATTGTGCCAATGGTGATTTTAATAGCTGTATTCCCACTCAACTGGGCTGCTGGACTGATTTTGATGGTCACTGCACCGCTTGTACCAATTTTTATGATTCTGGTAGGGATTGCGGCAGCAGATAGCAGCCAAAAAAATATGGCTACCCTTTCTCGCTTAAGTGCTCAATTCTTGGATCGCTTACGTGGTTTAGAAACCTTGCGTCTTTTCAACCGCACTTCAGAACAAACACAACATATTGAAAACACAACGGAAGACTTCCGTGAAACGACCATGACAGTACTTAAAATGGCATTTCTCTCTTCTGCTGTGTTAGAGTTTTTCACCTCCATTTCCATTGCTTTAATGGCGGTGTATTTTGGTTTTAGCTATTTAGGTCAAGTCGAATTTGGTACTTATGGCACTACGCTGACCTTATTTACCGGTTTTTTCTGCTTAATTCTTGCACCTGAGTTTTATCAACCATTGCGTGATCTCGGGACTTACTACCACGATCGTGCAGCCGGTATTGGTGCTGCTGATGCCATTGTCGATTTCTTAGAGGCAGATTATTTAATTGCACATCAGGGTAATGAACAAATTCCAGCACAAAGTGCGGTCGAAATTCAGGCTGAAAATTTAGTGGCGCTTTCTCCACAAGGTCAACCATTAACGAAGTCCCTTTCATTCCATATTCCGAAAGAAAGCCATATTGCCCTTGTGGGCCAAAGTGGTGCAGGAAAAACCTCTTTAATCAATGTATTACTCGGTTTCTTGCCTTATGAAGGCAGCTTAAAAATTAACGGTGTGGAACTGAATCAAAGCCGTTTAAGCGACTGGCGCAAACAAATTGCTTGGGTCGGACAAAACCCATTACTACTACAAGGTAGCATCAAAGAAAATCTACTTTTAGGCGATATTCAAGCAACTGATGAGCAAATTGAGCAAGCCTTGATTTCTGCCCAAGCGAAAGAGTTTACCGATAAATTAGGCTTGGATAGCGAAATTAAAGATGGTGGCATTGGTGTATCCGTAGGACAAGCTCAACGCTTAGCTATCGCTCGCGCTTTACTGCGCAAAGGCAATTTATTATTACTCGATGAGCCAACAGCCAGCCTCGATGCTCAGTCTGAAAATCTGGTACTTGCTGCCCTTGCAAAAATGAGCCATAACCAAACGACCTTAATGATCACACACCGTATTGAAGATCTAAAACAATGTGACAATATTTTTGTGATGCAAGAAGGTGAAATTATTCAACAAGGGCATTTCAACCAATTAAAAGATCAAGGCTTCTTTGCCGAATTATTGGCTCAACGAAAAGAGGATATTCAATAATGCGTGCTTTACTTCCCTTTTTACGTTTATTTAAATTTGCCAAGTTGCCTTTATTTTTAGGCTTGGTTTTAATGATTACAGGCCTTGCATCTAGCATTGGCTTGCTGACCACATCGGGTTGGTTTTTAGCGGCAACGGCCATTGCGGGTCTTGGCACGTTATTTAATTTCTTCTATCCTTCTGCCTCTGTGCGTGGGCTTGCCATTGGCCGTACCCTTTTCCGTTATTTTGAAAAGTTGGTGACACACGATGCGACTTTCCGCATTTTGGCTAAATTACGGGTACAAGTTTTTGAGAAAATTATTCCATTAAGCCCTGGTGTGTTAAATCGCTACCGTAACAGCGATTTGCTAAACCGCTTAGTGTCTGATGTAGATACCCTCGATAGCCTTTATCTTCGCTTAATTGCGCCATTTATTACGGCTATTTTTGTGATTCTAGCCATGTGTATTGGCCTAAGTTTCATCAATACTCCTTTAGCCTTAGGTTTAGGCATTAGCCTACTTTTATTGGTATTCGTTATTCCAACCGTTTTCTACCAACTGGGTAAAAAATTTGGTGATAAACTCGTGCATTCACGTGCACTTTACCGCACACAATTCTTAGAATTTATCCAAGCACAAGCGGAATTATTGCTCTTTAATGCTGAAGATAAATTGAAAGATAACATGGCTAAAACCGAAGCCAATTGGCAAGCAGATCAACAAAAAGAAGCCAATTTAAGCGGATTTTCAACCGCACTTTCACTCTTTTTAAATGGCTTAATTATTGCCGCAATGTTGTGGTTTAGCTCACAAGCGGAGTTTGGTAACGATGAATATCGCATGGCGTTTATTGCACTCTTCACTTTTGCGGCCTTAGCCTCATTTGAAATCTTAATGCCATTAGGTTCAGCATTCTTACATATCGGGCAAGTCATTGCGTCAGCTGAACGCGTGACAGATATTATCGAACAGCAACCATTAGTGACCTTTAATGGCAAAGCGGAGTTCGATCAAAACGCCACAACATTAATTGAAGCGAAAGATCTTTCTTTCACTTATCATGAACGTCAAAATCGTGCTTTAGAGAATTTGAATTTAACCATTCAAAAAGGTAAAAAAGTCGCAATTTTAGGTAAAACAGGCAGCGGAAAATCCACGCTATTACAACTTTTAGTACGTAATTATGATGCCAATCAAGGAGAATTATTCCTTGCTGGAAAACCGATTTCCGATTATGCAGAAGACACATTACGCAGCCAATTCTGCTTTTTAACGCAACGTGTTCATGTATTTAGCGATACACTTCGTCAAAATCTGCAATTCGCAAGTGCGGTCAATATTTCAGATGAAAAAATGATCGAAGTATTAAATCAGGTTGGTTTAGGCAAATTGTTGGAACAAGAACAAGGCTTAGATATTTGGCTAGGTGATGGCGGCCGTCCGCTTTCTGGTGGAGAACAACGTCGTTTAGGCTTAGCGCGTATTCTGCTTAATGATGCACCAATTTTATTATTAGATGAGCCAACTGAAGGCTTAGACCGCGAAACTGAGCGCCAAATTCTGCGTTTAATTCTTGCCCATGCTGAAAATAAAACCTTAATTATGGTGACTCACCGCTTAACGGCGATTGAGCAATTTGATGAGCTTTGTGTGATTGATGAAGCGAAGCTAATTGAAAAAGGCACTTATGCAGAATTATTGCAACTAGAAAAAGGGTTCTTCAAACAACTAGTGGAGCGTGTGTAAAATAAGGAAGGATAAGTTGGGTGGAAATCTTCCCAGCTTATTCTCGGCACACAGAAATTCCGACTTTGGCTGCTTTCTTCCGAACCTGACCGAGTAAACCGGACACCGTTGCGAGAGACCGAGAAGATTTCCATTGATATCGCAATGCGATTAGGTGGGCTATTATGCAAGAATTGGCCCTGTATTGCAAAGGTTAATTTATCAATTCGGTAAATTTGGCGAGAAAATCAACCGCACTTTTAAGGTAAAACCATGAACTATCTCCAATACTACCCTACCGATGTTATAAATGGCGAAGGCACGCGTTGTACCCTTTTCGTTAGCGGTTGTACGCATGGTTGCCGAGGTTGCTACAACCAAAAGAGCTGGTCTTTTGATAATGGCGTATTATTTGATGAAGCGATGGAACAACAGATTATCAATGATTTAAAAGATACGCGCATTAAACGTCAAGGGCTCACGCTTTCTGGTGGAGATCCGATGCATCCTCGTAATGTTGAAGCCTTACTTCCTTTTGTACAGCGTGTAAAAAAAGAATGTCCCGATAAGGACATTTGGGTGTGGACGGGTTATAAACTGGATGAACTTGATGATTATCAACGTCAAATGTTGCCTTATATTGACGTGCTCATTGATGGAAAATTTATACAAGAACAGGCTGACCCAAGCTTGGTTTGGCGCGGTTCAGCCAATCAAGTGATTTATCGTTTTAAGGTTTAACCGAATAAGGTTAAGCTATTCTGCCAAGCCGTTTCTTTAATCACTTCAGCATTTTCACTTCTTAAACGGCATAACGCTTCAAAGGTGTGAACTATCCGCTCTGGTCGATTAGGTTGTCCTTGAAAGCCAAACACCGGCATATCTGGTGTATCCGTTTCTAATACCAACGCCTCTAATGGCAACTTCGCAATCGCTTGACGCGTTTTATTTGCGCGTTCATAAGTAATAATACCGCCCACGCCAATTTTATAGCCTAAATCCACAAATCGTTTTGCTTGATCATAACTCCCTGAAAAACCATGCACCACACCACATTTTGGCAAATTGGCTTGTTTTAAAAAACGGAATAATTGCTCATGGGATTTTCGGCTATGTAAATTGACCGACAGATTGTATTTCTTCGCTAAATAAAGCTGACTTTCTAAAAAATGCTGTTGTTTTTGCCATAATTCATCAGCCAATAAATCTGCAATCGCACACTCTAAGCCTATTTCTGCTACGGCTGTACAATTTTGATTACGAACAGATAATGCTGCGTCCAATATCTCTAAATCATGCTCCTGATGCTCTTTGATATAAAGCGGATGCAACCCAAGTCCACAATAAAGATGCTCAGGGAAAAGTGCGGTCATATTTTGGATCGTTTTAAAATCCGACTCTTTTACCGCCACAATCAAGATTTTCTGCACATCAGCTTGCTTAGCGTTATCCACCAGCTGAGCTAATGGCTCTCCCGTGTCATGATGAAGATAATCGAGGTGGGTATGAGTATCGAAGAAAGGCATTACGTTATTTCACTTAAGAAAAAAAGTGTGTAGATTGCGCATCTACACACCAAATTAATTATTCAACAGAAACGGATGTAATCACCACATCTTCGGTCGGAACGTCTTGGTGGAAACCTTTATTACCGGTTTTTACTTTTTTAATTTTATCAACCACATCCATGCCTTCAACCACTTCACCGAATACGGCATAGCCCCATTCTTGTACCACTTCGCGGCCAAACATCTCTTTTGAGCGGTAGTTTAAGAAGTCATTATCTGCCACGTTAATGAAGAATTGTGCGGTTGCGGAATGTGGATCAGAGGTACGCGCCATGGCAATTGTGCCACGTTTATTGCTTAAACGATTGTTGGCTTCATTTTGGATCGGTGCATTTGTTGCTTTTTCACGCATTCCGCTTTCCATACCACCGCCTTGGATCATAAATCCATCAATAACACGGTGGAAAATTGTGTTATTATAGAAGCCGTTTTTACAATAATTTAAAAAGTTTTCTGCAGTGATTGGCGCTTTATCAAAATCAAGTTTAATTTTAATATCGCCAAAATTTGTGTGTAATGTAACCATGTTGTTTTCCTCTTGAAAATTAAGGCATTCATTATTCCACAAATGGCGAGAAAGTGCCACCATGAGCAGAAAAAGTGCGGTCGGATTCCAATCAGAAGAGAAAAAATATGTTAAAGATCTTTAATACCCTCACTCGAGAAAAAGAAGTGTTCAAACCTATCCATGAAGGAAAAGTGGGTATGTATGTGTGCGGCGTGACCGTTTACGATTTATGCCATATTGGCCACGGCCGTACCTTTGTATGTTTTGATGTGATTGCTCGCTATTTACGCTCTTTAGGCTACGATTTGACTTATGTGCGTAATATCACAGATGTGGACGATAAAATCATTAAACGTGCATTAGAAAACAAAGAAACCTGCGATCAACTTGTGGATCGTATGGTGCAAGAAATGTATAAAGATTTTGATGCGTTAAATGTACTACGCCCTGATTTCGAGCCTCGTGCGACACATCATATTCCTGAAATTATTGAGATTGTGGAAAAACTGATTGCACGTGGTCATGCTTATGTTGCAGACAATGGCGACGTGATGTTTGATGTGGAAAGCTTTAAAGAATACGGCAAATTATCACGCCAAGATCTCGACCAATTACAAGCGGGCGCACGTATTGAAATTAATGAAATCAAGAAAAATCCAATGGATTTCGTGCTTTGGAAAATGTCAAAAGAAAACGAACCGAGCTGGCCATCCCCATGGGGCGCAGGTCGTCCAGGTTGGCACATTGAATGTTCAGCGATGAACTGCAAACAACTTAGCGAACATTTTGATATTCACGGTGGCGGTTCTGACCTAATGTTCCCGCATCACGAAAATGAAATTGCACAATCTTGCTGTGCTCACGGTGGTCAATATGTGAATTATTGGATCCATTCTGGCATGATCATGGTAGATAAAGAAAAAATGTCGAAATCCCTCGGCAACTTCTTCACTATTCGTGATGTATTAAATCACTACAATGCAGAAGCGGTGCGTTATTTCTTACTAACGGCACACTATCGCAGCCAACTCAATTATAGTGAAGAAAACCTGAATTTAGCACAAGGTGCATTAGAACGTTTGTACACCGCTTTACGTGGCACCGATCAAAGTGCGGTTGCTTTTGGCGGTGAAAATTTTGTGGAAGCCTTCCGTGAAGCCATGGACGATGATTTCAACACGCCGAACGCTCTTTCTGTCTTATTTGAAATGGCGCGTGAAATCAATAAATTGAAAACTGAAGATGCAGAAAAAGCCAATGGTCTTGCTGCGCGTTTACGTGAATTAGCGGGTATCTTAGGTTTACTTCAACAAGATCCAGAAAAATTCTTACAAGCTGGCTCTGACGATGATGAAGTCGCAAAAATTGAAGCGCTTATCAAACAACGCAATGAAGCTCGTGCAGCTAAAGATTGGGCTGCTGCAGATGCGGCTCGTAATGAACTCACTGCAATGGGAATTGTGTTAGAAGACGGCCCTAACGGCACGACGTGGCGTAAACAATAATCTCACTTTGATACAAAAACTGCGGTCAAATTGACCGCAGTTTTTCTTTTAAGAAGAAAGCATTACATTTTCGGTTTTTCCATTGTTTTTGCTTTTTTCTTCATTTCTTTTGCTTTCATTTCTTTTGTTTTCATATCATCAGATTTCATTCCTTCTGATTTCATATTATCCATTTTCATGTCGTGAGATTTCATATCATGAGATTTCATCATCCCATCAGATGCCATTTTGTCATTTTGCATTGGCATAGCGTCTTTTGTCATCGGCATGGAATCTTTTGTCATCGGCATGGAATCTTTTGCCATCGACATTTCATTAGATTTCATATCGGTCGCATAAAGACTGGTTGCGAAGAAAAGTGCAGCAATAGCAGTAAAGGTTGTTTTTGAAGTAATATTTTTCATTTTGAATCTTCCTTAATTTGTGAATAATTAGCATTGGATGGAAAGGTTTCCCCTTTCATTATCATTAGACGAATGAGAAATCTATTTCTTACACTTTTTTCAAGGAAAAAATATGAAAACTGGAATTTCCAATAAAGACTTGGCTCAAATTAGAGAGCAAATGCTGAAATTTGCCACATTACAGGTGGGCGATTCTGTATTAGCTGAAGATTTGGTGCAAGAGAGTTTTTTAAGTGCATTTAACCATCTTGAGCAATTTAAACGACAAGCGGCATTTAAGACCTGGGTCTTTGCTATCTTAAAAAATAAAATCATTGATTTTCTTCGCCAGAAAGGCAAATTAGTGCTAGAAACCGAAATTGAAGATGAAGAACAAACTAATCATTTCTTTGATGAAGGTGGACACTGGAAAGCTGAACATTCCCCGCTTGATCTTGAACAGAGCGAAAGTGCGGTCTATTCCGAAGAGTTTTGGCTGATTTTTGAAACTTGTTTAACTTGCCTGCCCGCCAAACAAGCCAAGATTTTTATGATGAGAGAGTTTTTGGAATTATCTTCCGAAGAAATTTGCCAAGAAAATCAACTAAGCATAAGTAACTTGCACACGACCCTCTATCGTGCCCGCTTACAACTTCAAAACTGCTTATCTCATAAACTTTAAGGAGTGACTTTATGAAATGTCGCCAAGCGACTCGCCTCATATCAGATGCTCAAGAACGCCAATTAATGACCAAAGAAAAAATTGGGCTCAATTTGCATCTTGCCATTTGTACACATTGCCGTAAATTTCAACGAAATTGTGGCACATTGAGAAAATTAATGAAGGATTTCAAGGGATAAAAAAGCGGAAGACAACTTCCGCTTATTTACTCTATTAATTCGCAATTAACGCTTCTGCACGTGAAATCACTTCTTTAACTTCATCATCCGTCAATTTACCTTCTTTCACAAATTGCACCTTGCCGGTTTTATCAAGCAAAATAATCACGCTATCTTTTTCACGTAATCCCCATGCATTTTTGACCGCACTTTTATCATCTAAAATCACTTGGCTGTGGGCATTTTCTTTTTTACCTTTTTCTGCACTACTTTTCACAAACATGCCTGTGCCCACGACGGCATCATCTGCATTAATAATAGTCGTGGTTTGATATTTAGCTTGGTTAAAATGAGAGGCTTTGATGGCTTCTATCATCGCTTGATTTCTCTCTTTTGCCGCACTTCTGCCTGCAATATGCTGAATCACTCTAACTTTGCCTGGCAATGCCGTTGAGCTCCATGATTTATAAGACACATCATTTCCATTTAAAGTGATTTCACCTTTATCCGAAACCGTTACGTTCGCTAAAAGCTGATTAGGTTGAATATTGTGTGCGAATACATTGACTGAAATTAAACTTCCCATCACTGCACTCAAAAGCATAATTTTTTTCATAAATACCTCATAAATTCCGTGAAATTGCCCATTTTTTGGCGAATAGTCACTTTTTTGTTATACTCCGTGCGCATTATACTTTGCTTAAATCAGATAAAGAAGGAAAAAGAAATGGATCAAATGCCAGCTTGCCCAAAATGTAAAGGCGAATATGTTTATCATGATTCTGTAAATTTTGTTTGCCCTGATTGTGGCAATGAGTGGAATGGTAACGAAACAGTTGAAACCGATGAAGATCAACTAATTGTTAAAGACAGCAACGGTAATTTATTAGCCGATGGTGATGATGTGCTTTTAATTAAAGATTTAAAATTAAAAGGCTCATCTGAAGTGTTGAAGAAAGGCACTAAATTCAAAAACATCCGTCTAGTCAACGGTGATCACAACGTCGATTGTGGCAAAATTATGTTGAAATCAGAATTCTTGAAAAAAGCTTAAGAATTCCCAATAAAAAGAGCGGTCGATTTTAACGTTGTTTTAATCGACCGCTCTTTTTTATTTTCGTTATACCTTCGCAGGCTTCACAATTTCACTTGGATAACAACCAAGTACTTTCAGATAGTTACTGAATTGCTTAAGCTCTTCCAAGGCAATTTGGGTATCTGGATGATGAATGTTTCCTTCAATTTCTAAATAGAACATTTCTTCCCAAGGCTTGCCATAAATAGGACGAGATTCAAGCTTGGTCATATTAATACCGTGCTTTTTAAACACAAGTAAAGCATCCACTAGAGAACCCGCTTGTTGCGATGTTGCCATTAACAATAAAGTTTTCGTATGAATTTGCGGTGAAACTTCTCGAGCTTGTTTAGCTACCACAATAAAACGAGTGATATTGTTCTCTTGGTTAGCAATATTATGTTTTAACACATGTAAGCCGTAAAGCTTGCCACCATCTTCATTACCTAATGCCGCAATATTCGGTTTATTCAAGCTTGCCACAAGCTGCATTGCATGAGAGCTACTTTCGCAGTACTCAATATGCACACGCTCAAGACTTTGAATAAATTGACTACACTGCTGGATTACCTGTGGATGGCTATAAAGTGTATCAATTTTGCTTAAATCATCCTGCTCATTCACTAAAACACAGTGCTTGATAGGATAAGCCAACTCCCCTACCAATGATAAGCTAGTATGTTGAAGCAAATCATAAACTTCATTAATTGCACCTGATGTGGTGTTTTCTAAAGGAAGTACACCATAATCAGCTTCCCCACTTTCAACTTTTTCAAAAATTTGAGCAAAGGAATCGCAACTGATTTCAGCAAATTGTTGATGGTAACGAGCCGCATAGTTACGCGCAGCCAAATTAGAGTAAGAACCACGCTTGCCTAAGAAAGCGACATGTAACGTTTCTTCTCGTTGCTCATTGAGTTTTTTCTGCAAATACACTTGCTGTGTGAGCACAGAATCTTCAATGATTTTTTGGAAGACTGATGTAATATACTGTGGTTCAAGCTGATAATTTTGACTTTCAGCAAATTGCACAAGCTCTTGTAAGAGCTGTTGCTCTCGCTCTAAATCGCGCAACGCTTTTTGCGTGACCTCTTTGCTTCTCACTACATCATATGCCAGGCGGTGACGCTCTGAAAGCAGCTTTAACAAGCTGCGATCAATTTGCGTAATTTGCTGACGAATTTCTGATAAATCTAATGCCATTTCATTCCTTATTTAAAGGTTACTTCATTATGAGGGATGTATTTCTCCGCATTAATAGGTGAATTTTTCTCAAAAAATTCTTTTAAAACATCCGCATCAATAAAACCTGTGTTAACAAAAGTTGGATTTTTTGTCATGACTGGATAACCATCTCCACCTGCTGCATTATAGCTTGGTACAGAAATACGGTAAGTTTTATTTAAATCCAATGGTTTACCTTGAATCTTCACATTTTCAACTTTCTTATCCGAACGATTCACTGTCATGCTGATACCTGAATATTGTGCATAAGCACCAGAATCCACTTCTTTCAATGCCACCACATTTAAATAATCCAATAATTCTTTACCGGTTAATTCAAAATAGCTCACAATATTACCAAATGGATGGATTTTTAAAATGTCTTTATAAGTCACATCACCTTCTTGGATAGAATCACGAATACCACCTGAGTTCATGATACCAATGTCTGCTTTCGCTTTTTGACGTTGTGCTTCTGCAATTAAGTGACCAAGGTTAGTTTGTTCAAAACGAATAATGGTACGATCACCTTCTAACTTACCATTTAATTTCCCCACTTTTTGGCTTAATAAAGCATCACCTTTATCTTGGTAAGACTTTAAAAGTTTTTCCATTTCCGGATCTTGTGGAATCTCTTCCGCATAGTTCAAATATTCTGTTTTACCGTCTTCTTTTTTCACTTTTTTCTTCAAGTTCACTGGAATTAATTGATAATTCACTAATTTTAATTCACCATTTTTGAACTCAAAGTCAGCTCGACCAACGTATTTCCCCCATTCAAATGCTTGCATAATCCAAGTACCATTTTGGAAATCCGGTTTACATGGCTGAGTTGGTTGATAATCTTTAATCCATACACCTTTGTCATCCACACAAATCGGATCATGGCTGTGACCACCGATAATCATATCGAATGCGCCTTTATCTAAATTACGTGCAAGACTTACATCACCCGGCGCATTTGACCCATGTTTCGCATCATAGTAATAGCCCATATGTGTTAAAGCGATTTTTACATCGGGCTTAACTTTTTCATTTAGCTCTTTTAATGTGGCTTTTGCTACTGTTGTTGGGTCTTCAAACTTCACATTGTGAAGATATTCTGGGTTACCTAATTTTGCAGTATCCTCTGTGGTTAAACCCACCACGGCAATTTTAAGATCTTGTTTATTTAAAATGGTATAAGGCTTAACTAAGGTTTTACCTGTTTTCGTATTAATCACGTTTGCAGATAAGAATGGGAAGTTCGCCCATTTTTCTTGCATGTCAAGGATTTGTAATGGATTATCAAACTCGTGGTTACCTAATACAGTTGCTTCATATCCCATCGCATTCATTGCTTTAATGTCAGGTTTTGCCGTTTGCATATCTGACTCAGGTACACCAGTATTAAAATCACCTGCATTTAATAAAACGAGTGAGCCACCTTTTTTCTTCACTTCTGCTTTCACACGATTAACAATTGTTTTGTGTGCTGGAAAGCCATATTCACCTTTTGCATTCGGCCAAAAATGTCCGTGTGTATCATTGGTGTGCAATATGGTAAATTGATAGGTTTTATCTTGTTCATATGCCATTGCCGCAGAAGTTGCTAGCACAAGAGGAAGCACGGTAAATAATTTTTTCATAATAAAAAACACCTCTATTTTTGACCGCTCTTTACCTTCGCAGAAAACAAAAATAACATAGCAAGATGGGAAATAAAAAAGCTATACTCCCGAAAGAAGTATAGCTTTTCAACAAAACATTGTTAGATGAGTACCTGCGCAGGCGCAACATAACCTTGTGGAACTTGTTTCTTATCTTCAAAAGTAACAAATTCCCACGCTTCCTGATCGGCAAGTACAGCACGGAGTAACTTATTATTTAAACCGTGACCAGATTTATAAGCTTTGAAATCACCGATGATGTTATAGCCACACATATAAAGATCGCCAATCGCATCAAGCATCTTATGACGAACTAATTCATCTCTGAAACGTAATCCATCTTCATTTAAGATACGGTAATCATCTAATACGATGGCATTATCTAAGCTGCCACCTAGCGCAAGACCTTGAGATTGAAGATACTCAATATCTTTCATGAAACCAAAGGTTCTTGCACGACTAATTTGATGTACGAATGCCTGTGCTGAGAAATCCATCACGTAATTGCGTACATTTTTACTAATCGCAGGATGATCAAAGTCGATTGTGAAATCTAAACGGAAACCATTATAAGGTTTGAATTCTGCCCATTTGTCACCGTCTTCTACTCGTACATTTTTCTTAATACGAATAAATTTCTTCGGTGCATTTTGTTCTTCAATACCTGCATCTAAAAGCAAGTAGATGAATGGGCTTGCGCTACCGTCCATGATTGGAATTTCAGGTGCATCAACTTCAATAATAATATTATCGATACCTAAACCTGCTAATGCTGCGTTTAAGTGCTCTACGGTTGAAACACGCACACCTTGCTCATTCACAAGTGCAGTACAAAGCATCGTATCACGCACTGAATCAGCATTCGCAGGGAAAGTCACCGGCGGATTAAGATCGGTACGGCAGTAAATCACGCCAGTATTCGGCATAGCCGGGCGCAACGTTAATGTTACTTTTTTACCGCTATGTAAGCCTACACCTGTGACTTTAATGCTTTGTTTTAATGTTCTTTGTTTAATCATCTTTTTTACCTTATTGCTTAACAACAAGATTACTTCTACTCTTATTTCTCATCACGACCAAATGATGCCGGATTAAAGAAATTAGGATTATTTCTTAATTGCTCTAAACGGCTTGGATCAAGCGGTTTATTTAAGTTACCGTATTGTGGATTTTGCTCCTGTGTTGGTTCTGGTTGTAGATTATGTCTTAATGCATCTAAACCATGTAAACCAACTGGCGGTTGTGGCTGAATCGTTTCTTGTGCTACAGGTTGTTGAACTGGCGCTTGTTGTACTGCTGCTTGAGGACGAGCAATCACTACCGGCTCAGCCGCAACAACATCACCCAAACCTGTTGCAACGATCGTTACACGAATTTCATTGCTCATTTCAGGGACTAAACTGGTACCTACAACGATAGTCGCGTCTTCTGATGCGAAGCTACCTACTGTGTCACCCACCACGTTAAATTCGTCAAAGCCGAGATCCATGCCTGAGGTAATATTAACAAGAATACCTTTAGCATTAGAAAGATCGACTTTCTCTAATAAATCATTTTTAATCGCAAGACGCGCTGCTTCTTCTGCACGACCTGCACCTGGTTCACTTTGAGCTGAACCGAAACCAATCATTGCTTGGCCCATTTCCGACATAACGGTTCTTACGTCTGCAAAGTCCACGTTGATTAAACCTGGAGACGTAATCATATCAGAGATGCCCATAACAGAGTTACGTAATACGTCATTAGCAGCAGCAAAAGCATCAATTAACGTTGCATTTTTCGGGAGAACTTTTTGGATTTGTTGGTTAGGAATGATGATCATTGAATCCACATATTGTGAAAGATCTTTAATCCCTAATTCAGCAAATTGCATACGTTTTTTGCCTTCAAAGCTAAATGGCTTAGTAACAACAGCAACGGTTAAAATGCCTAATTCTTTCGCAACTTTAGCGACGATTGGTGCGGCACCAGTACCTGTACCACCGCCCATACCGGCTGCGATAAAGACCATGTCTGCACCTTCAAGCATTTTACGGATTTCTTCTTGATCATCTTCAGCCGCTTTACGACCTACGTTTGGGTTTGCACCCGCTCCAAGACCTTTTGTTGTTGCCCCACCAATTTGTACAGTTTGTTGAACTTGGCTTTTGCGTAATGCTTGCGCATCGGTATTCACCGCATAGAATACGATCTTACCGTGTTCTTCGCTATCAATTGCACTTTCGCCCAAGAAATTACCATTGAATTCCTGTTGCACCATGTTAGCAACCATGTGGTTAACTGCGTTACCGCCGCCTCCACCAACACCGACAACCTTAATCAGTGCACCTGTTTGCTCTTCAAAATCACCATACTCTGGGTATAACATTTGCTGTTCTCCGTTACTGCTAATACTCTGCTAGCACATTAATAAAAGTTAAATTTTTCCTATTGTAAATGAAAAAGCCAAAATGATCAAAATTCTGATTTCACTTTATTGAAAATATTTTTAAGGCCTTTCCAGAATTTTTTTCCTAATGCTTCATCACCATAGTTACTATCCACAGGATCATTATCACTATTTTGATGATGGTATTGTAATAATCCCACTACAGTTGAATATTGTGGGCGATTTACATAATCTGTTAAACCCGTAATATTTAATGGACTACCAATACGCACTTGGCAACCAAATACATTCGCAGCACAATCTTTTAAGTCTTCAATTTGTGCACCACCACCGGTAATAACGACACCAGCAATTAATTCAAATTTAATATGTTTGCTTTCTAAATCTTCTTTGAGCTTATCTAATTCGTCCTTAACAACGCCTAATAGTTCAATATATCTTGCTGAAGTGATTAAAGATAAATCACTTTTTGTTAAAGCACGTGGCGCTCGACCGCCAATACTTGCTACTTCAATTTTCTTATCACCATGTAAACGTGCCGGATATAATGCACTCGCATAATTCACTTTAATGCGCTCTGCCTCTGCACGAGAAACGGTACATGCATGAGCAATATCGTTCGTTACAATATTTCCTGCGTAAGGAATAACCTTGCTGAAACGCAATGAGCCATTGGTATAAACCATCATATTCATGGTGCCTGCACCGAAATCAACTAAGCAAACACCAAGATCTTTTTCATCTTCAGTTAAAACAGAATGTGTTGCAGCAAAGCCGGAGAACACGACTTTATCAACTTGCAATCCACAACGCTCAACTGCTTTTTTCAAGTTATTCTGCCAGTCTTGGTGACACGCAATTAAGTGTACGTTTGCTTTTAAACGAACACCTTGTAAACCTAATGGATTTTTAATATTAACTTGTTTATCTACGGCATATTCTTGTGGAATGATGTGTAATAAAGAAAGACCCTCAGGTAATTTCACTGAACTCGCTGTATGTAAAGCATCATCAATTTCATCTTGAGTCACTTCATTTTCAGAAATAGCAACAAAACCGCTCTCATTCAGGCTTTGAATATGTTCACCTGTAATCGCAAGAGTCACGCTCATAATTTGGCAATCGGCCATTGATTCAGCTGCCTCAATGGCACGTTGGATAGAATTAACAACGGCATCTAAATCAGTAATACTGCCACGATCAATCCCTTTTGATGGACAACTACCCACGCCAAGTACATTTACTACGCCATCAGGAAGCACTTCCCCAACGACAGCAACAACTTTTGATGTACCAACTTCAAGACCTACAATTACTTTCGGTTCCAACTCTTTTGCCATTTTCTTATTACACCCAATGAATTATTTTTTATTTCTCTGTCAATCCAACCGCTGCTGATGCAGATGCATAGCGCAAATCTACATAATCAATTCGTTTACCTTCAGGCACTTCAATTTGTGGATAAATCGTTACAAATCGATCTAATTTTGGTTTCCAATCTCCGCGCCCAAGTTTCAATACTATATCATTATCTAGCGTAACTTGCCACGCACCACGATCATCAATTGTCACACCTTTAACCACCAAATTTTTCGCTTTAAAATCAGCAAAAATTTGATTCCAAGCCTCTAATACTTTCAAGCTTTGATAATCCGGACCACCTAAATAAGGTAAAGCTTTTTCTTTTAACTTATCCATCGGCAATTGGAAAACGGTTCCCTCTTTTGTGACGAACTCTGTTTTGTTCCAAATAGCGACTGGCTGATATTCGGATAACCAGATACTTAAACGATTTGGCCAAATTTTACGAACTACCGCACCTTTTACCCAAGGAATCGTTTCAAGCTGCTCTTGAATTTGCTTAACGTCCTGTCCCCAGAAGCCCTTAAGTGAACCCATTTTGAGCAATACGTCTTGCACATCCGGATAAGTGGTAAATTCATTTTGACCCACTAATGCATAAGCAGTGATTTTTCTATCACCGTCTAAGCTTTCAAGCCAATTTTGCCAGTTTGAATAAACGAAATACCCTAGCCCCGCACAAAGTAACAGCAAAGCAAGTTTAATCTGCAACATAAAACGGAATTTACTTTCTCCGTTAGATGAGCGACCAAATTGCGTTGGCGGTGTATTTTTGCGCTTAATTACATTCATTACGCACTCAACTCCAAAATTTTCACGACGAGTTGTTCAAATGAAATACCGACTGTTGATGCAGATTTAGGGAATAAACTGTGACTTGTCATGCCTGGGTTCGTGTTTACTTCGACTAAACGGAAATTACCTTGTGAATCAGTCATCACATCAATGCGGCTCCAGCCACGACAACCCACGACGTCATAAGCACGCTTAACTAATTTCGCTAATTCTTGCTCACGTTCAGCAGAAAGTCCTGCGGGACAAAAATACTGAGTGTTATCTGAAATATATTTCGCATCGTAATCATAAAACTCACCTTCTGGCACAATGCGAACAGCAGGCAACACTTCGCCACCTAAAACAGGTACCGTTAATTCATCGCCAGCCAACCATTCTTCAATCAAAATGGTGTTATCAAATTTGAGTGCATAATCGACCGCACTTTTTAATTCTTCGACTGCTTTTACTTTTGTTAAACCCACACTTGAACCTTCAAGAGATGGCTTAACCATCAAAGGTAAACCTAATTTTTCGACCACTGCTTGTGGGTTTAGTTCGTGAGCGTTTTCTTTGGTCACGATCTCCATGTCAGCGACAGGTAAACCAAAGGCTTTCCATAACATTTTAGTACGCATTTTATCCATAGTTAACGCGGAAGCCATCACGCCACAACCCGTATAAGGCAAACCGATTTGTTCTAATAAACCTTGCATGGTGCCATCTTCACCACCGCGGCCATGTAAAATGTTAAAGACACGATCAAAACCATCTGCTTTTAAATTCGCGACATTATATTCTTTAGGATCGATACCATGTGCATTATAACCTTGGCTCACTAATGCATTTAACACAGCTGCGCCAGAATTAAGAGAAACTTCACGTTCAGCAGATGTACCGCCTAACAATACAGCAATTTTTTCTTGTTTTAAATTCATTGTTTTATCCTGTTTTCTTTTTATTCTTCATCAAAAGTGCGGTTATTTTTTCGATGTATTTATGCTTTCCAACGCTCAGCTAAACCACGAGAAATTTTGCTTACACTTCCCGCGCCTTGAGCAAGAATTAAATCGCCATCTTGAATAATTTGATCTAACACATCGCCAAGTTGTTCCGTATCAGAAACTAAAATTGGATCGACTTTCCCTAGATTACGAATAGAGCGACAAAGTGCTTTACTATCCGCACCGACAATTGGTGCTTCGCCGGCTGCGTAAACGTCTAACATAATCAATGCATCCACTTGGGATAATACTTGCACGAATTCATCAAATAAATCGCGAGTACGTGAATAACGGTGAGGCTGGAAGATCATGACAATACGTTTATCTCCCCAGCCTTCACGTGCTGCCTTGATTGTTACATCAACTTCTGTTGGGTGATGACCATAATCATCCACTAAGCGTACTTTACCATTTGGACGAATAAACTCACCTAATTGATCGAAACGTCTGCCCGCACCTTGGAAATCAGCAAGCGCTTCTAAAATCGCTTCATTGCCAATGCCTTCTTCTTTTGCCACAGCAAGTGCTGCCGTCGCATTTAACGCATTGTGTTTACCTGGCACATTCAATAATACATTGATGCGTTCACCACTTGGGCAAACTACGGTGTAATGGCCTTGGAAACCGGTTTGTTCATAATCTTTGATACGATAGTCAGCATGCTCGCTGAAACCATAAGTTAAGACTTGGCGTCCAACTTGAGGAACAAGTTCCATTAATACCGTATCATCTGCACACATCACCGCTAAACCATAGAATGGTAAGTTATGTAAGAACTTCACATAGGTGGCTTTCATTTTTTCAAAATCACCACCATACGTATCCATATGATCCGGTTCAATATTAGTCACCACAGAAACCATTGGTTGCAAGTGTAAGAAAGATGCATCACTTTCATCTGCTTCTGCAATTAAATAACGGCTTGCACCTAAATGCGCGTTTTTACCGGCAGATTTAACTAAACCACCATTAACGAAAGTTGGATCCAGTTTCGCTTGAGTATAAATCATCGAAATCATGGCTGTCGTTGTGGTTTTACCATGGGTACCAGCTACTGCAATACCATGACGGAAACGCATAATTTCAGCCAACATTTGTGCTCGCTGAATCACAGGAATACGATTTTGTTTAGCGGCAATTAATTCTGGATTATCTTCATGGATCGCGCTTGATACAACAACGACACTTGCCCCTTGCACATTTTCCGCTTGGTGACCAATGAAAATTTTTGCGCCAGCTTGAGCAAGACGCTGAGTCACGACACCATCTGCAATATCCGAACCAGAGATATCATAACCTTCATTTAATAAAATTTCGGCAATCCCACTCATACCGGCGCCGCCGATACCAATGAAATGAATTTGTTGAACCCGACGCATCTCAGGAATAATCTTTCTAATTTCATCCGAAATATGTTTCATATTATTTCACCTTTATTTTTAACCGCACTTTTAGGTTAAGGGTTTATTTGCTATCCCTCAACTTCTCTGTTCTTATTTCGCGTTCTCTACGATGACATCAGCTACACGTTTAGCTGCCAATGGGGCCGACATTTCTTTTGCCTTAATCGCCATCGCTAACAAGGTTTCACGATCTATTTTTTCTAAGAAATCAACCAACACATCCGCATTTAATTCATTCTGCTGAACAATTTTAGCTGCGCCTACATCAGCAAGAAATTTCGCATTTAAATATTGTTGTTGATCTTTATGCTGGAATGGTACAAAAATTGCTGGTGTCCCCACTGCTGCTAATTCACATACTGTTAAAGCACCAGAACGACAAATCACCACATCCGCCCAAGCGTAGGCTTCTGCCATATCATCAATAAATTCTGTAATTTTGACCGAATCTGCACGTTCACCATAAAGTGCGGTCACATTTTCAACAGAACCTTTACCCACTTGATGACGCACTTCTAGTTTATCTGCCAAACGCGCTACTACTTGCGGAATCGTTTGATTGAGTACACGAGCCCCTTGGCTTCCACCCACGACAAGTACTCTCAATTTTCCGCTTCTTTCTGAAAAACGCGCTTGTGGTGATGGCATTTCAAATAAATCTTGGCGAACTGGATTTCCTACCACTTCGGCATCTTTGAATGCAGTTGGAAAAGCTTGTAAAACTCGGGTTGCGATTTTTGCCAACCATTCATTGGTTAAGCCTGCTACGGCATTTTGTTCATGTAAAATAACTGGCACACCGCAAAGTTTTGCAGCAATACCACCTGGGCCGGACACATAACCGCCCATACCTAATACCGCATTAGGTTGATATTCTTGAATAATTTTACGAGCTTGTAACACGGCTCTTAAAATAGCAAAAGGCGCACCTAGTAAAGTTTTAATCCCTTTACCACGCAACCCTGAAATTTGAATAAAACGAATAGGAATGCCATGTTTTGGTACAAGCTGTGCTTCCATGCGATCTTTTGTACCTAACCAGCAAATTTCCCAACCTTCTTTTTGTAAGGTTTGAGCAACAGCGATGGCGGGGAAAACATGTCCACCCGTACCACCGGCCATAACTAATAATTTTTTACTCATAAATATCCCTAATCATCTCTCAGACGTGCTTGACCACCACGTTGTAATCTATTTTCATGGTCAATACGCAATAAAATTCCTACGGTTGCCGACATAATAATGATACTTGAACCACCGTAACTCACTAATGGGAAAGTTAAACCTTTTGTCGGTAACATCCCTAAGGCCATGCCCAGATTGACGAAACCTTGGAAGAAAATCCAGAAACTAATACCTAAAGCAAAAAAGCCACGGAAACGCTGTTCTAACATGAGAGATTCACGTCCAATTTTCATCGCGCGGAAAATCAATAAACCTAAAAGAATGACAACAACAAAAATACCAATAAAACCGAATTCTTCACCAATAATTGCCATGATAAAGTCTGTATGTGCTTCAGGAAGATAATCAAGTTTTTGAATGGAGTTACCCAGCCCTTCCCCACTAATTTCACCACGACCAAAGGCCATTAAAGAGTTAGTTAGCTGGAATCCTGTTCCATAAGGATCTTTAAACGGCTCTAAGAAACCGGTAAAACGTTTTAAACGATAAGAGGCAGAGAGAACCAGCCATACAAAGAGGAGTATGCCTGTACCAATTAGCAAAATAAATTGCCAAAAATTCGCACCGACAATAAAAAGCATACCAAAAGTGATTACAAATAGTACCACGGTACTCCCTAAATCAGGTTGAGCGAGTAAGAATACACCTAATACGCCCATCACAATAAAAGGCTTAGCTGCACTAAATTTTTTACCACGCACTTCATCATAACGACGCGTAAAATAGCTTGCTAGGAAACAGGTTAGCGCTAGCTTGGCAAATTCCGCAGGCTGGAAATTTAAAATTCCCAAAGAAATCCAACGTTTAGCACCATTAACAGAAGTACCGATACCGAGAACCAGTATTAATAAGACAATGGCTAATAAGAAAATTTTAGCGTACCACTTTTCCCATTGAGAAGAAGAAATTTGGAGGGTTAAATAACAAGTCGCTAAAGAAAGTAAAACATAAACAGCATCACGTTTAGCAAAATAGAAGGTATCATTAAATACGCGTGCACTGTAAGGCATTGAAGCAGAAGTTACTGCCACCAAACCAATCAGTAATAGCACGACAAAAAGCCAAAACAATGCGCGATCATAGAGCAACCCTTGCGGCGTCACTCTCGCCCATTGTTCATAATTTTGTTTAATTTTATTGATAAATTCCATTACTACCCTAATTCTTTAAGCTAATTTTGCTAAACGAGTAAACTCTTCGCCACGTTTTTCAAAAGAGGCAAATTGATCCAAACTTGCACAAGCAGGAGATAATAACACCATATCACCTGATTTTAAATGTGGACGTAAAAATGAAATGGCTTGCTCCATGGTTTCAAACAAATGGCTTTGACTTGAAAGTGCCGCAAGTTGTTTGCCATCACGGCCAAAGCAATACGTTGAAATATGAGGTTGGTTGATTAAATCAGCGAGTTCAGAAAAATCCGCACCTTTACCATCACCACCTAATAAAAGGTGTAACGTTCCCTCAACATATAATCCTGCCAATGCTGCAACGGTGCTACCTACATTGGTGGCTTTAGAATCATTAATCCAACGAATGCCATTCGCTTGATGGGCTAATTGGAAACGATGATCTAAGCCTTTAAATTGACGAAGTGCGGTACGAATTGCCTCTAAATTTATACCTACTGCTTGCGCTAACGCTGTCGCCGCTAAAATATTCATGTAATTATGACGGCCAACCAAGGTTGCTTCATCACAAGGTAAAATGACTTCCTCTTTCGCCATTAAGTACTGTTTGCCGTTTTCGGTTTTCAACCAGTAATCTGCTTGATTTTCAGCAAAAGACACCACCTTCTTAGCTTGATTTTCACCTTCGCCAAAAGTGAGTTTATCTTCTAAATTCACTACTGCTGTTTCTGCATTGTGGTAAATGCGTAATTTGGCTTGGCGATAATCTTCTAAATCCACATAGCGATCCATGTGATCTTCAGTCACATTAAGTACAGTCGCTGCAGCCGCTTTCAAACTATAAGTCGTTTCAAGTTGGAAACTGGAAAGTTCTAATATATAAAGATCGCAATCTTCATTTAATAATGACAACGCCGGAATGCCAATGTTTCCACCCATTCCTACTTTTATTCCCGCCGCTTTTGCCATTTCATAGACCAATGTTGTCACGGTGCTTTTACCGTTAGAACCAGTAATTCCTACAATTGGTTTGGTGGCGGCTCGGCAGAATAATTCAATATCTCCAATCACTTCTACGCCCGCTGAAAGTGCGGTCTGAATTTCAGGTGTTTTTACCGCGAGTCCCGGGCTAATGACAATAATATCGCTTTCAAGTAACCATTGTTGATTTAGACTACCCGTGTGTAAAGGAACATTTTTAGGTAATTGCTCTGCGCCTGCTGGATGTTGGCGAGTATCAATTACACGAATATTCGCTTGTTGAGATTGAAGATATTCAACGCAAGAAAGACCTGTTTTTCCGAGGCCTATGATGGTGATAGTTTTATTTTGATATAGAGTTGTCATGTTGTTTTTCTTCTCTCGTATTCTGGGATCACGCAGGGTGCAACAAGTGCACCCTACAAAAATTATCTTAGTTTGAGCGTTACAAGCCCCATCAACACCAACATTAAGGAGATAATCCAAAACCGAATAATCACTCTTGGTTCTGGCCAACCTTTTAATTCAAAGTGGTGATGAATTGGTGCCATTCTAAAAATACGTTGTTTTCTTAATTTGTAAGAACCCACTTGCAAAATCACAGACAAGGCTTCAACAACAAATACACCACCCATAATCACTAATAAGAATTCTTGACGAACAAGGATGGCAACAACACCGAGTGCTCCACCAAGTGCTAGAGAACCTACATCCCCCATAAAGACCTGAGCTGGGTAAGTATTAAACCATAAGAAACCTAAGCTCGCGCCTACGATTGCGGTACAGAACACCACCACTTCAGAACTATATTTGATATAAGGAATATGTAAGTATTCTGCAAAATTAACGTTACCGGTCGCCCATGCAATCAAAGCAAATGCACCAGCTACTAAAGCTGTTGGCATAATGGCAAGACCATCTAAACCGTCGGTTAAGTTTACCGCATTACCAGTGCCTACAATCACAAAGTAAGACAACACGATATAGAATAAACCTAATTGCGGCATGATATCTTTGAAGAATGGAATCACTAAACGGGTTGCATCGGTATCATGACCTAACCAATACAACCAAATGATTGCCACTAATGCGACTACTGACATCCAGAAATATTTCCAACGCGCAATTAAACCATCGGTATTTTTACGTGTAATTTTACGGAAATCATCCACAAAGCCAATTGCACCGTAGCCAAACAACACAAATAAGCAAATCCAAACATAAGGATTCATTAAGTTAGCCCATAATAACGTACTCACACCGATGGAGAATAAAATCATCACACCGCCCATAGTTGGGGTGCCTTTTTTCGCAAAGTGACTTTCAGGACCATCATTACGCACTTCTTGGCCAAATTTTAAAATTTGAAGGCGTTTGATCACTTTCGGACCAATCCATAAAGAAATGAAAAGTGCGGTCAATAATGCCAAAATCGCACGTACGGTAATATAGGAAATGGCATTGAATGCCGTTTCATAGCGAACTAAATATTCAGCAAGCCAAACTAACATAAGCTATCCTTTAATGAATAAATCGTCTCTTCCATTTTCATTGAGCGCGAGCCTTTCGCTAATACGACGACTTTTTGGTTTTCTTGTAATTTCTGTTTAATAATATCTAACGCATAAGCTGTCAATTCAGCTTTATCTGTAAAATGTTTTCCCAAAACAGCTTCAGAAATGACCGCACTTTCCGTTCCGTAAGAAAGCACTAAATCTAATTTCGCTTGTTTTGCATGTTCGCCCACTTGTTGATGACATTTTAGACTATCCTCGCCTAATTCTTTCATATCGCCCACGAGTAGAATGCGGAAAGCATCATAACCTTTTAAAACATCAATCGCCGCTTGTAAAGAATCGACATTCGCATTGTAAGTATCATCTAATAAAAGGAGATTTTCATTTACTTGAATCGGGAATAATCTTCCTTTAACTTGAGAACGATGTTCAAGACCTACTTTTACATCAGCGAGACTTGCGCCCACATTCATGGCAAGTGCGGTCGCCGCCAACGCATTTTTAACATTATGCTCACCTAAATAAGGTAAATTAATTTCAATGCTACCTTTTGGCGAAACTAACGTAAATGTTGATCCATTAGGTGAATGTTTTACATTTTCAGCTTTGTAATCGCCACCATTAAAATATTGAATAGCATGCGAACTAATTTCTTTTTGCCACAATTCAATATAATTATGTTCACTGTTAATAATGGCTACACCATTTGGGGTTAAACCACGATAGATTTCACCTTTCGCACGTGCAACACCTTCAATTGAACCAAAACCTTCTAAATGTGCTGCTGCTACATTATTCACTAATGCGGCTTCAGGCTGAGCAAGATGCGTAGTGTAATCAATTTCACCTTGATGATTAGCACCTAATTCAATAACAGCAAATTTATGTTGTTCGGTTAAGCGTAATAACGTTAATGGTACGCCAATATCGTTGTTGAAATTACCATTTGTGAATAACACGGCCTCAGGATTACCTGCTGTTTGTTGCAGAATGGATGCTGTCATCTCTTTCACTGTGGTTTTACCTGAAGAGCCTGTCATCGCCACAGTACGAGGATTAATTTTTTCACGTAACCATTTTGCTAATTGACCAAGGGCTAAGCGCGTATCTGCAACAACTAATTGTGGCGTTGCAATTTCAGTGTTGGCTTGTTGCACAACTAAGGCTTTCGCACCTTGCTCAACGGCTTTATCTAAGTATTGATGTGCATCAAAATGCTCACCTTTTAATGCAAAGAAAAGTGAGTTGGATACCGATTTACGCGTATCCGTATTGATATTTTCAACAACGGCCTGCTCATCTCCAATAAGATTAGCATTTAAAATTTTAGCAAGCTGTTGGGTAGTTAGTTTAATCATTCTGTTTTTATTTTTTCGTTAAATAAGCTTCAGCCACTTCTTGATCGGAGAAATGAAGTGTTTTATCCCCAATGATTTGATAGTTTTCATGCCCTTTACCGGCAATCACAATCACATCATTTTCAACCGCATTCTCAATGGTAAATTTAATAGCTTCTTCGCGATCTGGAATCACTCCAACATCTTCCATTCGACTAAAACCAGTCAGGATATCTGCTTCAATTTTATTTGGATCTTCTGTACGCGGATTATCTTGGGTTACGATCACTAAATCTGCAAACTGCTCAGCAGCTTTTGCCATCAGCGGACGCTTGCCTGCATCACGATCTCCGCCACACCCAAAGATACACCAAAGTTTACCTTTGCAGTGTTCACGCGCGGCATTTAATGCCTTTTCTAATGCATCTGGAGTATGGGCATAATCAACGATAACCGTTGGTTTTCCTGCTTTTTTAATCAATTCCATTCTTCCATTTACCCCTTTTAGCTGTGAAACAGTACGGATAAGATCGTCGAAAGAATAACCTAAAGCCAATAAAACGGCTGTGGCTAACAGCAGATTACTCACGTTAAAGGCGCCAATTAATGGGCTATGTAATGTGCCATTACCCCAACTTGAAGCAACATCAATCACTGCACCTTCGTGAGTAAAACGAATCTGTGTTGCATAAAGCCATTGTTTAGAAGTTGGTTGAAAATCTGGGCGACAGCTGACTGCAATACCATTTGGTAATTCACTTAACCACGCAGCCCCAACTGAATCGTCAGCATTGAAAATTTGTAATTCGGGGGCTAAATCAACGAAAAAGCGTTTTTTAGCTTCCGCATACTTTTCCATTGTCTCGTGATAATCCAAATGATCACGACTTAAATTGGTAAAAATGGCGGCTTTAAATTTAAGGGCTTCAACGCGATGTTGAACTAAACCATGTGAAGACACTTCGATAGAAGCAAAATCTGCCCCATTCTCTACAAAATCAGCAAGGTTTTCTTGAACTTCAACGGCTGAGCCTGTGGTATTTTTTGCTTCTTTGACTTGACCTAATAAACCATTGCCAATGGTGCCCATGACAGCAGCTTTATGTCCTAATAAGGTCGCCCATTGAGCTAATAATTGAGAAACGGTGGTTTTACCGTTTGTTCCAGTCACACCAACTAAAGTCAATTTTTCGGAAGGATTATCATAAAATTGACCGGCCAACGCTGAAAGATTGGCAGATAAATGATAATAATGAATCACAGGCACATTATTTTGCCATTGGATGTTCAAATGCTCGTTTTCTAAATCTGTTTCTAAAACGACCGCAATTGCACCAGAAGAGATGGCTTGAGGAACAAATTGACTCGCATCAAAACGATGCCCTTTTACTGCCACAAATAGATCTCCTTGAGTCACTTTGCGGCTATCTAACACCATTGCCTTCACATTAATGTCTGAAAGCACCGGAAGATCAAAAAGTGCGGTCAATTTTTTCATTGTTTTGCCTTTTCTTAATTCATTTTTTCAAGTTTTTGATCGCTTAAGCGAACGGTACGTCTTGCTGTTTTTTCTGTTGGTTCTGCATCTGGCGCAATACCATTAGCGCGTAATGCATAGCCCATGATGCTTGAGAATACTGGCGCAGATACCGCACCACCATAGTACTGCCCGGCTTTCGGATCGTTAATCAAAATAACTAATGCATAACGTGGATCGCTAATTGGTGCAATACCCGCAGTAAATGCCACATATTTATTAACATAGTGACCATTTTCAATTTTTCGCGCTGTACCTGTTTTCACGCCAACACGATAACCTTCAACCATCGCACGTTTATTTTTGATCGCGACTTTTTCTAACATGCCCACTACGTCTTTCGTGATTTTTTCAGAGAAGACACGTTGACCAATAACTGGCGGATCTACTTTAGTAATAGAAAGTGGGCGATAAATCCCAAAGCTACCTAAAGTTGCATAAGCGCGTGCAATTTGTAATGGTGTTGAAGTGATGCCATAACCATAAGCCACAGTAGCACGTTCGATATCTGCCCAACGTTTACGGTTTGCATTTAATACACCACGTTGTTCACCAATTAAGCCTAACTCAGTATCTTTACCTAAACCTGCATTTTGGTAAGTTTCCATTAATGCTGAAGGTGGCATACGTAACGCAAGACGGCTCACACCACGGTTACTGGAGTTAATCAAAATTTCATCTAAGGTTTGTTGTGGGCGAGGTGCCACGTCGACAATTTCTTTACCACTTACGGTAAATGAACCTGTATTAATTACCTCATCACGTCTCACTGCGCCACGTTGAAGTGCGGTCAATACAACAAAAGGTTTTACGGTTGAACCGGGTTCAAAGGTATCGGTAATCGCACGGTTACGTTTTAATTCATCTTTGACATTAGCCAAATTATTTGGGTTATAAGAAGGTGCAGTTGCCATAGCTAATACTTCACCCGTACGTACATCCACCAATACGGCTGTGCCTGATTCTGCTTTGTTCTCTGTTACCGCTTTTTTGATTTCACGATACACCATGGATTGTAATTTTTCATCAATACTTAAGGTGACATCTTGTGCATCGTATTTTTTCTCATCAGCAATATGTTCAACCACGTTACCACGTTTGTCTTTACGAACAACACGCGCACCGTCTTTACCCACTAACATTGAATTGAAGCTTGCCTCAACACCTTCAATCCCTTTACCATCAATGTTAGTAAAGCCGATTAATTGAGCCGCCTCTTCTACACGAGGATAAAAACGACGTGGTTCTGTCTCTAGTGAGATACCTTTAATTTTGAGTTCACGGATATAATTCGCTTTGCTCGCTTCTACTTGACGTGCTAAATACAAGAAGCCTGATTTTGCATTTTTCTCAATTTTTTTCACCAACTCGGCTGGTGTCATATTTAATTCGTTAGCAAGGGCTTTAATACGTTCTTTATCATCTAATGCATTTTCTTTTAGCATTAAACGCGGTTCAGCCACGATTGCACTCATCGGTACACTCACCGATAACAATTGGCCGTTACGATCTAAAATTGAGCCGCGAACAGAGAGGACATCATCTTTACGTAATGAACGTTTGTCCGCTTCACCAGAAAGGGTTTCAGAATTAACAGATTGCACATAAGCAGCACGAGCTACTAATGCGCCTAAACCTAAGAAAATAAAACTTGTTGCGATGAGATAACGACCACGAAGAAAGCATTTCTCAAACACCATCTTCGGTTTATTTGGTTTTACTGAGGCAGGTTGAGCCAATTTTCTAATTGTTTTCTTTGGCTTTACTGGTTTCTTAGAGGAATTAAATCTAACCATTTTATTCAAAATCCCTATTCAAAAATAACCACTTCTTGTTCACTTTGAACACGTTGCATTTTTAATGTACCGATTGCAATGGATTCAACTCTTGTATTATCACTTTCGGTTGCTTCTTGTAATTGCAAATTGCGATATTCGTTTTCAAGCGCTTGGTGTTGTAATACCAACTGCCCGTTTTCAGAAATCAAGCCTCTTGTTTGGTGGGTCATCCAAATTGTGCCCATTGCAGAAGCTAAAATTAATAAAAGTAAGACGACAATTAATTTATTAGAAGAAAAAATATCTTCAACGAGAATATGTTGTAAAGGATAACGTTCGCTATTTTCTAACATCTTATTTCACCCTTTCCGCAATACGTAACACCGCGCTTCTTGAACGTGGATTCGCTGAAATTTCAGCCTCACTTGGCTGGATTGCCTTACCTATGATTTTTAATTTTTGATTACGTTGAATTTGGTCTTCACGTAATGGTAAACCTCTCGGAATATCCTCACCTTTACTTTGTTTACGCATGAAATGTTTTACCATTCTGTCTTCAAGTGAATGAAAACTGATAATCGATAAACGCCCTTCAGGTGCCAACATATCTAATGCAGAATTCAATACACTTTCTAACTCATCTAATTCAGCATTAATATAAATTCGAATGGCTTGGAAGCTACGAGTTGCTGGATGTTTATGTTTATCTTTAAACGGTACAGATTGAGCAATTAATTCAGCGAGCTGAGAAGTACGACTTAAACATTCTGTGCCATTTTTAATCGCACTTTTGTTGAACTCTACGATGGCAGTCGCAATTCGTTTTGCAAAACGCTCTTCCCCGAAGGTTTTTAACACCCAAGTTAAATCATCAACAGATACCTGTTTTAGCCACTCTGCCACGGATAAACCTTGTGTGGTATCCATGCGCATATCTAACGGGCCATCTTTCATAAAACTGAAACCACGCTCTGCTTCATCAAGCTGTGGAGATGATACGCCTAAATCCAGCAAAATACCGTCAATTTTACCAACTAAATCGAGTTTTTGACAGATATCTGGAATGTGTGAAAAGCTATTATGTTCAATATGAAAACGAGGGTCTTGAATTTTTTCAGCTTCAGCAATTGCACGAGGATCACGATCCACTGCAATTAAACGACCATGTTCAGAAAGCTGCGAGAGAATGAGGCGAGAATGACCACCACGACCAAAGGTACCATCGATATAAATTCCGTTTTCTTTCAACGCCAAACCATTCACCGCTTCGTGAAGCAAAACCGTGATATGTTCAGGTGCAGAAAAGGAATTTTGCGTAGTCATAAATAAAAAGTAAACGTTAAATCAAAATCGATAAAGAAAAGATAGAGCGGCGCAAGCACCGCTTATCCTGCTAGTGCTGCTGTTCTATAATGACAGCATTTTTAGTTCTTCAGAAGCACCGAATTCAGCACTTGAGCCAATTTCGATATCCTCATCAATTTGTGCGTACCATTCAGTATCGCTCCAAATTTCAAATTTGTTCAACTGCCCTACCAACATTAAGCCTTTTTCTAATTTTGCGTGTTGACGTAATGGACCACTCAATAAGATACGACCTTGCGCATCCATTTCACATTCTGTGGCATAACCGAGCATTACACGTTGTAAACGGCGCTGATTTGGGTCAAAGTTGGAGAGTGAAAGTAGTTTTTGTTCGATTTTTTCCCATTCATCTAAAGGATAAAGTAATAAACAAGGTTGACGAATATCAACGGTACAAACCATTTGACCTTGGTTCTTTTCCATGATTTCAGCACGATAACGAGTAGGAATCGCTACACGACCCTTCGCATCTAAATTTACCGCTGCTGCACCACGAAACATTTCTCTACCTTTAAACGTTTATTTTTAGAAAAATTTGGCAGAATTTTCCACAAAATTCCACTTTTCACCACTTTGCGTAAGTTTATCGGTTGTAGCCTTAACTTGCAAGCAATTAAAACGTAAAGATTGGTAAATTTTGGCAATAAAATAAACAAAAAAACCGTTTAAGGTCTCCCTCAAACGGTTTTTCAATTTTTAACTCAATTTAATTAGTTATTTACATACGCTTCTTCGTCACGATCACCTAATGGTTTAAGCTGTGTGAAGAATAATACCAAGCAAAGAACAGTTAAGCCTAAGCCGATATAAACAGATAATTGATAGTCTAAACCGAAACCGATTTTGTTGTATGCAAGATAAGTAAAACATACAGTACTGATAAATGCCGCAGGGATTGTACATACCCAGTGGAATTTATTATAGCGATATAAGTACGCTGCTGCAGTCCATAACATAACCATCGCGGTGGTTTGGTTTGCCCAAGTGAAGTAACGCCATAAGACAGAGAAATCCACTTTTGATACGATATAACCAACCACGAATAATGGTACAGCAATAATTAAACGTTTAGCTAAGGTTTTTTGTTCTAAATGGAAAAATTCTGCAATAACAAGGCGTGCTGCACGGAATGCTGTATCGCCTGATGTAATTGGAAGAACAACCACACCTAATACTGCAAAAATACCACCAACAAGACCTAAGAAGTGGATTGAAGAATCATAAACCACTTTAGAAGGCGAACCCGCTTTAATCGCAGCTAACAAATCTGGTAAAGAATCATAGAAACTTAAACCAACTGCACACCATACTAATGCAATCACACCTTCACCGATCATCGCACCGTAGAAAATGAAACGCCCTTCTTTTTCGTTTTCAGTACAACGTGCCATTAACGGACTTTGTGTTGCGTGAAAACCAGATAATGCACCACAAGAGATAGTTAAGAACAAGAGTGGCCATAATGGTAAATCTGCACGGGTTTCAAAGTTTTGGAAGAATTTCTCAAAAGACATACCGTCCACAGAACGATAGAAAGAAATTGGATCTGCTGAGCTAAGATCTGCACTTACTAAACCATATACCATACCTACAGACATAAAGAGTAATAATGCACCGAAGAATGGGTAGATACGACCGATGATTTTATCAACTGGAAGTAATGTCGCAAGAATATAGTAAATGAAGATGATACCAGTCCAAACACTGATAACTGTCGCTTTATCCATACCCCAAACGGTAATACCACCTGCTTCAGCTACTTGATGGATTTCTTCCGCATTGCTAATAGAAATGCTACCTGATGCGGCACCGAACACATCCATTGTAATCGTACCCATTAATTGAGCTGGACTTGCAACGAATACCACCCCCACTAATAATAAAAGTACAACTGCTAGGATGTTAATAAATGCTTTAACCGGACGACCTAAGTATTTACCTGCTAGGTTAGGCATAGATGCACCACCATTACGTACACTTAACATTCCGCAGAAATAATCGTGTACCGCACCGGCAAAGATACAACCCACTACAATCCAAAGCATTGCAACTGGTCCGTATAACGCACCAAGAATTGGACCAAAGATTGGACCTGTACCTGCAATGTTTAATAATTGAATTAACCAAATCTTAGTTTTAGACATTGGCATATAGTCAACGCCATCATTCATTGTATAAGCTGGCGTTTTACGGTTTGGATTGATCACAAAAATGCGCTCAATTACACGACTATAAAAGAAATAACCTGCAAGCAATAACGCCACGCAGAAGAAAAACCACAACATAAAAAATACTCCTCAGGAATAAATGAATACCGAAATTTAGTCATATACTAGACTTCGTCGGCGGTATTCTAAGTGAAAATCATCAAAATCAAAATTTTAATTTTTACATTGTTTCAATTTTGTGATCCATGTCACGTTTATCATTCCGTTTTTTTCACTTACAATAGGCATATAAATTAAAATAATTAATAAAGGATTATCAATGGCTCTCACCCGCTGCCCTGAATGTCGTAAAAAAATCAGCGAATCTGCTCAGTTTTGTCCAAATTGTGGGTTCTCTTTTAAAAAAGAAGATCTTGAAATTTACAAACAAAAACTCGAACAACGACGCCAACAAAATGCCGAAATTAATCGAAAAAGTACTAAACTTCACCTTATTTGGTTGGCTATTTTTACTATCGTTATCTTATTGGCAAGTTGGTTAACGGGGAAATAACAAAGTGCGGTCAAAAAACAATGAGAATTTTGACCGCACTTCATCTTTATTACTTAGCTACAGGTGAATCTTTTATTTTATCTAACAATACACTCACCACCTTCGGTACGCCCTTTCCCGCTTTTTCTTTTATTGCGATGACTTGCTTACGAACAAATCCTGTATTGGGATTTGGATCGACCAAGTAAATTGGCGCTTTGCTTGGCGCTTCATTAACTAAGCCATTCGCAGGATACACTTGCAAAGAAGTACCAATCACTAACACGACATCCGCTTGCTCTACGATATCCACTGCACGTTCTAACATAGGCACCATTTCACCGAAAAAAACAATATATGGGCGCATTGGATGACCGTTAGGATCTTTATCTTCCAATTTCTGATCGCCAAAACAATCCACAATATAACTTTCATCAAAACTACTACGGGCTTTATTCAGTTCACCATGTAAGTGTAAAACATTCAAACTTCCTGCTCGTTCATGTAAATCATCCACATTTTGCGTGATAATTCTCACATCATAGGCTTTTTCTAATTCAACTAAGGCGATATGTGCAGCATTTGGCTTAGCTGCAGCCGCATTTTTTCGTCGTTGGTTATAGAAATCTAATACTTTTGCACGATTCTTTTGCAAGGCCTCAGGCGTACAGACCTCTTCAACTTTATGCCCTGCCCATAAACCATCTTCTGCTCTAAATGTAGGAATACCACTTTCGGCACTAACTCCTGCGCCTGTTAATACGACACAAATAGGTTTCATAATATCCTCCTCAGTACTTTATATTATAAGCCTGAAAAACAGATTTACTTCGCATTTATAATAAAAAATCGGGCAATTTTTAAACTGCCCGATTTGTTTCTATTTTTGACCGCACTTTATGCCTTGGCGGTATCAATACGTTCGAATGACAACACTTTATTTTCTAACTGACGGAGTAATAAAGTGGCAATACCAGTAATGATGAGGTAAATACCGCCTGCAATACCATAGATAGTTAACGCATCATATTCTGTGCCGTAAAGTTGGCGTGCGTATCCCATGATATCCATGATCGTAATGGTAGAAGCTAATGCTGTACCTTTAAATACCAAGATAATTTCATTGGTATAAGACGGGAGCGCACGTTTTAACGCATAAGGAATGAGAATTTTCAAAGTCTGCAGACGACTTAATCCTAATGCCGCACAGCTTTCCCATTGACCTTTAGAGATCGCTTTTACTGCTCCATGAAATAATTGGGTTGAATAAGCGGCACTATTCAAAGCTAAAGCTAATGCTGCACAGAACCATGCGTTGGAGAATAATCCCCATAATGGGCTGTCCACCAACCATTGGAATTGGCCTGGGCCTGCATAAATTAAGAAAAATTGCACTAAAAGTGGAGTGCCTGTAAATAAAACAAGGAACAAATTGACCGCACTTTTCACCAGTTTATTGCCGATAGAAAGCAAGAAGGTTAAACCCAATGCTAAGAAAAAGGCAATAAACAAAGACACAACTGTAAGCAACAGGCTAGTCGGAATACCTTGAGCAATCACTGCTAAATACTCTTGAAACATTATTCGACTCCCCGTTCAAATCGAGTGAAACGTAATTCTAATTTGCGAATACCTGCTTGGCTGATCAACGTAATCACTAAATAAATTAATGCAGCAATACCATACCAAGTAAAAGGCTCATGGGTATTTGTATTAATGTATCCTGCTTGACGCATTAAGTCATCTACCCCGATTAACGACACCAGTGCGGTATCTTTTAATAACACGAGCCATTGGTTGCTTAAGCCCGGTAAAGCGTGTCGCCATACTTGTGGCATAATCAAATGGATGAAGGTATAAGGACGGCTTAATCCTAAAGCAGCACCTGATTCCCACTGCCCTTTTGGAATGGCTTGAATCGCACCACGCAAAGTTTGTGAAGCATAAGAGGCAAAAATCAAAGACAATGCAAATACACCACAACCAAAGGCGCTGAATTCGATATACTCCCCTGTCAGCATTTCTACTACTTGGGTTGAACCAAAATAAATCAGTAGAACCACCAAGATTTCCGGTAAACCACGCAATAAAGCAATCACAACAGAAGCTGGTTTTGCAATAAAGACATATTTATTTGCTTCTAAGGCGGTAAAAATAATACTGAGCAATAAGCCGACAATTAACGAGCAAATAGCAAGCCCTAAGGTCACTAGGGCTGCATGTCCAATTAATGTAAGATAATCATAAAACATAGATTATTTTGTCATCCATTTGTCATAGATTTTTTGGTATTCACCATTTGCTTTCACGGTTTCTAAACCTTTATTTAAGCTTTCTAGCAATTCTTTACTTGATTTATTCACCGCGATACCTAAACCATTACCGAAATATTTTTTGTTAGTCACTTTCTCGCCAACAAATTGAATTTCAGGCTCTTTAGAAATCATATCAGACAATACGGCGGTATCACCGAAGATGATATCAATACGACCATTTTTTAAGTCTAAGATCGCATCTTGTAAGCTTGCATAAGATTTTGCATTATATTGCTTGGTTTCTGCGGCAGTATATTGTTGGAATGTTGTTCCGTTTTGAACACCAATTGTTTTTGCTGAAGCTAAATCTGCTTTGCCTTTTAAAGCCACATAACTTGCTGTGCTATCATAATACGCATTAGAAAATGAAACTTGTTTTGCACGCGCTTCAGTAATATCCATCGCAGAAATCGCTGCATCAAAACGTTTTGCTTTCAAGCTTGGAATCAATGCATCAAAAGCTTGGCTCTTAAAGTGACAAGTTGCTTGAATTTCCTTACAAATTGCATTCGCCACATCCACATCAAAACCGATGATTTCACCTTTTTCATTCGTTGTTTCAAATGGCGGGTAGCTAGGCTCCATCGCAAAAGTGATTTCTTGTGCATTCGCAGCAAAAGCTGAGCCCATTAACATTGCAGTTAAAAGTAATTTTTTCATGTTGTGTTTCCTTATTCTGAGTGTGAAAGATATTGTTTAAATTGCTCGGTTTTTGGATTATCAAAGCAATCTGCACTGCCCATTTCAATAATCTTACCTTGTTCCATATAAACGACCTTTGTCGCCACTTTTTGTGCCACGTTCACTTCGTGAGTTACAATCACTTGAGTAATGCCCGTTTGCTGAAGTTCTTTAATGATATCAACAACTTGAGCTGTAATCTCAGGATCCAGTGCTGCCGTTGGTTCATCAAACAACAACACTTGTGGTTTCATCATTAATGCTCGAGCAATGGCAACACGTTGTTGCTGACCGCCAGATAAGTGAAGCGGGAAACGATCGGCATGCTCTTCTAAACGTAAACGTTTTAAAAGTTCTAATGCATCTTTTTTCGCTTCTTCCTCGCTAATGCCTAACACTTTTTTAGGCGCTTCAATCAGGTTTTCAATCACCGTTAAATGTGGCCAAAGATTATATTGTTGGAATACCATGCCTACATCTTGACGCAGTTGACGAATGGCTTTCGGATTATTATTAGCCTGAGACAAATCAAAGTGGTTATTCGCAATATGTAATTCACCAGAGGTTGGTACTTCTAATAAATTTAATGTACGGATTAACGTACTTTTTCCTGCACCACTTGGTCCGAGTAACACCACGGTATCGCCTTCTTGTGCATCAAGATTGATATCAAACAATGCCTGTGATGAACCATAAAAGAAATTCAAATTTTTAACACTAATCGCCATTTTAAGTTTACTGCTGTCCTTGATTGACTTGTAAGAATGAATAAATATTACTTTTTAGTGATTATTTATGCAAGTGTTTTTTATAAAAAATCCCAAAAAACTTTTTGGGATCTTTAAATCATTGAATTTTTAACCGCACTTATCGCGTATTAAGCCTCTTTCGCCATTTCAAATTCAACTAGCATCATTAAAATATGGATCACTTTGATGTGAATTTCTTGAATACGATCTGCATAACCAAAGTGTGGCACACGAATTTCAACATCCGCTAAGCCCGCCATTTTACCGCCATCTTTACCTGTCATCGCAATCACTTTCATGCCTTTTGCTTTTGCCGCTTCAATCGCATTTAAGATATTTTTAGAATTGCCTGATGTCGATAATCCAAATAAAACATCGCCTTCTTTACCGACTGCTTCAACAAAGCGAGAGAATACATATTCATAACCAAAGTCATTACTTACACAGCTTAAATGACTTACATCTGAAATCGCAATCGCAGGATAACCCGGGCGGTTTTCACGATAACGACCGGTTAGTTCTTCTGCAAAGTGCATGGCATCACAGTGAGAACCACCATTACCGCAAGATAATACTTTCCCGCCATTTTTAAAGCTTTCCGCTAATAATTTAGCCGCTTTCTCAATGAGTTTGATGTTGTTATCATCTGAAACAAACTTATTTAATACGTCTTGTGCTTCCACAAGCTCAGCTTTAATTTGATCAAAATACATTTTATTCTCCTTAAAAATTAAAATTCGAAATCGCGTTGGCATTGTATAGCGTTCATTTCAAATAATCCACTGCTCTTTCTTATCTCTCTATTTTCCAGCTTACTTCTCATTATTTTGCGATACGAATCAAAGATTCAATTAAAAACGCTGTAAAAAATGACCGCACTTTTTAAACTCAAACAATTTAGAAGGAGAGATTATGCGAGTAGTTTATTTATTACTTTGTATGCTATTCAGTCTAATAATTTGGGCGAATGAGCGTGATTTAATGCTATTAGACACTTATGAAAACCAAGATGTTCAAGGCTGGGTAATGTCTGAAAAATTAGATGGGGTACGCGGTTATTGGGATGGCAAAACATTATTAAGTCGTCAAGGACTACCCTTGCCCGCGCCGACTTATTTTACCGCTCACTTTCCGCCTTTTGCCATTGATGGTGAGATATTTAGTGAACGTAATCAATTTGAAGAGATTGCCTCTATCACGAAATCCTTTAAAGGTAATAATTGGGCAAAATTAACACTTTATGTTTTTGATGTACCGAATGCCTCAGGAAATCTCTTTGAACGTCTTAAAACCTTAGAAGATTATTTAAAAGACCACCCTACACCTTATATCAAGATTATTCCGCAAATTCCAATACGAGATAAAACGCATTTATTCGAGTATTTACATGAAATTGAAAGGAAAAAAGGTGAAGGTGTTGTGTTACGTAATCCTAATGCCCCTTACGAACGGAAACGCAGTACACAAATTTTGAAGCTTAAAACCGCTTATGATGAAGAATGTATGGTGGTTGAGCATCACAAAGGAAAAGGACAATTTGAAAATATACTCGGTTCACTCACCTGTGAAAACCATCGTGGAAAATTCAAAATTGGTTCTGGATTTAATCTGAGTGAGCGCGAAAATCCACCGCCTATTGGCACCACAATCACCTATAAATATCGAGGATTAACTAATTCCGGAAAACCTCGTTTTGCCACTTATTGGCGAGAGAAAAAATAAGAACGGTCAAAAACATCGCTATTTTTGACCGCTCTTTATGTTTAATAACTCAATTATAGGTGTTGATTAATAAACGCCGCTAATTGATTTTTTGGTAATGCACCGACTTGTGTTGCAACAAGTTGGCCATTTTTGAAAAGTAGTAAAGTTGGGATACTACGTACACCAAATTGACCTGCAACTAATTGATTGTCATCTACGTTGATTTTAACGATTTTTGCTTTACCTGCGAATTCAGGTGCGATTTCATCTAAAATTGGCGCAATCATTTTGCAAGGGCCACACCATGGCGCCCAGAAATCCACTAATACTGGAATATCAGATTGCACAACAGTAGTTTCAAAATCTGCATCATTAATATGTAATACTTCGCTCATTTTTGTTTCCTTATTTAATAAGGTGTTGACAAATCAACACCTAGCGTTAATTGATGTTATTCATAATAGCACAAGGCATATTGAATTGCACAGATTAGTCCGATTGATAAAAACTAATTATTTAAGTTGTGCAAACGCCTGTAATAAATCGGCTTTGATGTCTTCCACATCTTCTAAACCAACAGAAAAACGCAATAATGTGTTTGTAATACCACGAGCGACGCGTTCTGCTTCTGGAATATCCATATGAGTTTGGGTGGCTGGATAGGTAATAAAGCTTTCTGTTCCCCCTAGACTTTCAGCAAAGGTAATCAATTTGATTGATTTTAAGAACGTATTCACCCAATTTTCATCTTTCAAACGGAAAGAAAGCATACCGCCTTTATTTGGATATAATACGCTATCAATTTGTGGCTGTTCGCGTAAAAATTCTGCAATCGCCTTTGCATTATCTTGATGGCGTTTCATACGTAATGAAAGGGTTTTCATTCCACGCACGGTTAACCAAGAATCGAATGGCGAAAGTACTGCACCTGCACCATTTTGAATATAGGCGATACGATCACAAAGCTCTTGTCCTTTTGCAATAATCAAGCCAACCAAACTATCATTATGACCCGCAATATATTTTGTGCCACTATGGATCACAATATCTGCGCCTAAATCTAATGGACGAGATAGCACAGGAGTTAAGAAAGTATTGTCTACAATCATTAACAAGTTGTGTTTTTTCGCTAATTTTGAAATTTCTACTACATCACACTCTTCCATTAATGGATTAGATGGGGTTTCAATAAAAATCGCTTTTGTATTCGCTGTAATCGCAGCTTCAATTTCAGCTAAAGAAGCTGTATTCACATAAACAGGTTTTACACTGTTGTTATTTTTATAGGCAAAATCCAATAAACGATAAGTCCCACCATATACATCACTTGACACAATCCATTCATCAGGACCTTTAAATAGGTTCATTAACACTTGAATTGCCGCCATGCCGGAGGAAAAAGCAAAACCACGATCACCATTTTCTAATTTTGCTACGGTATCTTCCAAAACACTACGCGTTGGATTTTTCGTACGCGTATAATCAAACCCGGTACTTTCACCAATCCCGTGGTGGCCATAAGCCGTTGAAAGATAAATAGGCGTAGAAACTGCACCAGTGCGCTCATCACTGCGATTTCCCGCTTGGGCTAATAATGTATCGATAGAATATTGTTGTGTCATAATTTACCTCTAAAACATGCAAAAATTTGACCGCGCTTTTCTTGATTTAATGGCGAACAAAACGCTCCAATTTTGTCATAAAGCCACTCTCGATAAAAGTAGAAATTGAAAACTCTGTGAAAATTATATTCTTGTGCTAAATTTTGCTGTAATTTCAACCGAAACGAAGATTTTTTCAACATTTGAATTTTTTTTTCAGATCTTCGATTGACAGAGTTTAAAATTTCCGTAAAATTCACCGCACTAACAGCGTATGCGGGAATAGCTCAGTTGGTAGAGCACGACCTTGCCAAGGTCGGGGTCGCGAGTTCGAGCCTCGTTTCCCGCTCCAAACTAACGGCGTGTTAGCAAAGCGGTTATGCACTGGATTGCAAATCCATGTAGCTCGGTTCGACTCCGGGACACGCCTCCATAACCACGCAGTTAGTTAATCACTCGATGCCCGAGTGGTGGAATCGGTAGACACAAGGGATTTAAAATCCCTCGCCTTTCGAGGCGTGCCAGTTCAAGTCTGGCTTCGGGCACCATTATTCATTCCAATCGAATAATCAATATCTCATTCAATAATTAAATATTTTATCCAAACTATTAAATAGAACTTCTATTCTGTTTCAAAAATTTTAGTTATCGTCTACATTTGAAATTATTTATTCCCAGAAAAACAATAATTTTTCTTAATAAAAGTGCGGTAAAAATTCGCACTTTTACTACATAATTCTGCTATTTAAATATTTCTATTTGGTAGCTAACCTGTTTCAATTCACATATTGGTGTTTTATTCGTTTGAAGCATACTTTCCCAATTCTCATGGTCAAAAACCGAGATATCCACTTGTTTATCTGAAAAATGCGTTAATTTTAACTCTGAATAATAATTTACACATTCCCCTAATCTGATGGTTTCTTGGGTTTCTGTTGGTCTGACTTCTCCCACTAATGTGATTATTTTGCCTTGTTGATCGACTAGTGCTTTCTGCAAATAAAATGGAAATCCGTTGAGAGTTAGCATTGTTTTGTGATAATTATATGGTGTAAAAACCAATAGCGCTGTATCAGAAATATTTTTATGCTGTGATTTATTTAATATATCCACATATTCTACATTTCCCATACCAACTTGAATCGGATCGTTTTCAATCCATAATAGACCATCCATATTTTCACACTCAGCTAATGCAAAATTATGGTAATCAAGCGTGTTATCGACAGGTTCCAAAAGATGAAGAAAACGCGAATTGCTATTTTTACTGCAGGAGAAAGTGCCAATTTTTGTACTCTCATCTGCAAATTTAGCCAAAATTGAAGATTCTGTACTTTCAAATGAGATAAGATTTACCTCTCCCCAAGAAAAGGATTTTTGGCTGCTCAATACTTTATCTAAGTATGGATATTCAGGTGCCCAAGTGACTTCCACATTATCATCTAAATGCTTGAAAATATTTAAGATTGGATCTCCTTTCATTTCGCCCACTTTAGTGGTTTGCAACTTCTCAAGAGGATTAGAGGAGTAAGTTAGCGAAGTTTTGAACGTCTCTGGACAAGATTCAGAAAAATGATGACTAAATTGTTTGATGAGATGCAAGGTTGCTTGTTCATTTTGGAGATCTGTTAAAATTACATCGAATTTAGGTGATTTAATGAGACATTGATCGATTTTTGTGTTGTTTAACCCCGTCTGATGTTTTGCTGAACCAATAAGAATCATCGGCTTGCCTTCTTGGTTTAAAATCAATAAGAGATCATCGACAATCCATTCTTCTCCAATTCTAGCGTATCCTTGAGGCCTCGCTGTCCAATAAGGATTAGGTAAGCTATTTAAGTCCGCAAGTTTGGTGGTTATTTTCTCTTTATAGATTGGAAGCCCAGAATTGTAATAGAACACAAAATCTTTAAGCTGAATACGATGTTGATTTAGCATTAAGGCGAATTCATCAACCTTACATTCAGAAAACTCAAATTCTTCAGCTGTTAAGCCTTTTTCTGCATCCTCTTGTTTTTTTCTTTTAAAGCCTAGTTCATGTGTACATTTTATGCCATGAGGCAATTCTTTTGGCTGAGTTAGACTTATCACATCAACCTGATCATAGTTTATGGGAGCTTTGAAAGAAGTCAGCTCAAAGTTTCCCCATTTAAAAGTAGGTTGATTACCATGTTCGTCTTTTAAGTTATCGGTTTTGGCATAAAGCGTATAGCCATATTCTCCAATTTCTGCCTTGGAAGGAAGATTTTCTAAGGCTTCGACTAGTTCGTGTTCACGTTGTATCTTTTGTTCTTGCACGCTTTGGGCATCTCGATATTCTGTCCATTTAGTATATCCCCAAGGAATGCTTATGGTTGGAATAATTAACAGAAGTTTTATTTTAGTTGTTAATGGCTTATCAGTTATTAATCCTATAACCGCATATAAAGCAAAATAGATGATCAGAAGAACCGCATAAGCTGGTAAAAGCCACCACGCAAAAAAGACAATAATATCCCCTGATATCAACGCTCCAACTAAAAATATAACTAAAACAAGGAAGATACCAACAATAACTTTAATCATCACTCTAACCTTCGGAGTATCACATAAAAATATTATATGGAGTGAATTATACCATTAAGGAAAGTACGGTTAAAAAACATTCGAAATGCTAACCGCACTTTTAACATTTAATCTGCCACCCAGATTTTCTCTAATTCCATTTTCTCAGGATGATATTTATACACATTAATTCCACCGCCGGTAGCTTGCCCGGTGACGAGAATATGAGCTTTTGGTGAAGAGGAGACGCTGAGGTTTCTCTGATAGTAATTTGTTGAAATACTCGGGTCGTTGCCGATTTCTACATAGGCTTTAATCCATGGTTCTCCAACGGTAAATAGACGGGCGAGTTCATCACCAAATCCATCTTTATTACCACTTTTCCCCAGTAGAATAAAATCTTTTTCAGTTAAAAAAGCAATTGCAACAGTATGATTTAATGCTAATTGTTTATTTTTAAATTTATCCGGTTTAGGTAATAGTTTTTGTTTATAACGCTCTGAATTTTCATGATTAAGATCACTATTAACTTGGGCTAGGTCTTGTCGATTATTAAGGTTATGAATTTCCCACATATAATTTGACAAGTTTTCACCTCCCGTCACTACCCAATCACCATTAGGGCTAATTAACCCCGTAGTATATCCACAATTTCCATAAAGACGGGCTAGCGGTTTTAGGGTATGCCTATCCCATAAAGTCACTCCGGTGTAGCTGCTTCTTTTACTGCTATCAGGATTTACTGGATTGATCGTCAAATTTGTCTCTACCACAGGATAAGGTGATGTTGTACATGTTTCAGTCGCTGATAAAAAATAATCCTTAGTCATTGATAAAGTTAGAGGGAAAGGGATACCTCCATCGGTATAAACAGGCACAAGATCTTCTCCATATCCCTTATAAAGCTGCCCGTTATCTTCCATATTGGAGGAAAGATAAAATTGTTTATCTGCTGACATAATATGCGTTTTCACTTGGAAGTGTCGGAAGTTAGTTACTTCTTTACCCTCTACATTTTGGATATGTACAATATTTTTACTGTCCTGCCACATAAATTCATGACTATCGGGAATAAACGCTGCACTAAAAGCATTAGCATTTCGGGCAAGTATTGTCTTTTCCTTTCTATCAACATCCCATAACACCAACTGACCAATAGGTTTATGTCGATCGGCATCTTCCGCAGCATGAGCACTAATGACATAACGGCCATCGGTTGAAACACTCAAAGAAAGCACAGGGGCTGTGCTAATGTATTTATATATACCAAATAAAATAACAAATAGAATTGTGGTTAGTACAATGATGCGGATTTTTAAGCTCCTACTCATTTTTTATATCTCCCAAAATTTGATTTCTCATTTATCCATTCATCAATTATTCTGCCTTTATAGCTTTCTTTATAAATATCAGGGAATACTTTTTGAGTATCTAATGCTTTCCATTCCCACTCTCGCATTGCCGAGTGGGAAATAAAATAGTTACTTTGATCCCAAAACCAAAATTGTTTTTTATTTTGGGCTGTAATAAATGAATCTATCCATTCTTTTTTTCTAGCCTCAGACAACCCTTTATTATTAAACCATGTACCTAAAACAGTTAATCTCTCTCCTTGATGACCTAGAGCAGGGCGCACAGCCATATCATTTACATATATTGTCCAGTTATTAAACACCTGATAAGTTAATACATCGACAATGTGTTTAAAATGTTCGTCTTCAGGACGGAAACGGCGGAAATGACTCCAAGGTTTTAAATAATTTAATTGAGTATTTAAATCCGAAGATACTGTATTGGCTTCCTCTAATAACAACCTTGCAATTTCTTTTTTGATTTCCATGCCCTTAGGGGTCGCCTCAGGATTATCCTGCCCCCATTGTGTTCCTTTATGTATCTGGCCATAGCGTTTGATTTCCTCAATGGTTTTATAATATTCACCTATTTTATTTTCTTTATAGTAATCTTTTAATGCGCCAGTAGTATTTGCTAATGAAGTATATTTTTTCGGATACGCTCCACCAAGCAACCCCGTATACTCTTGATCTCCACCACGACTATCCCCCCCCAAAACACCATCTTCTTGGGAATACAGCACACGAAGATATTTCACTGTTTTATGTGCATAAGGAAATAGTTCCATTGCCACCGGATTTTTCACGCGAGTATATGAGTCAGTTATTGAATTATCAGCTACAGCGGCTTCCCACATAATCAGATTATCAATTTTCTCATCATAGGCTCCGTCAAAATCACCTAAAATATTCAATGCACTTAATGCAACTCGGGCGCCTAATGAATGAGTAATAATATTAACTTTAATGCCTTCATTAAATAATTCTATCAATACCTTTGCGAGCTCTCGCCCTGCTTCGTTAGCATACATTTCCGCCCTGAAAAAAACCATGGAAGGATCAACACTACCAGACCAAGTCACTCCGATAATTCGGTGGTATTTATCCCAATCGGTAAAAGGATCATCGTAATTTAATTTACCTGATGCAGCTAAATTCAAATAATATTCAACATGTGGAAACCAACCTAAAGCTTTATGACCATTAACTTTTAAATCTACCTCATTGTAAACGTGCTTAACATAAATATTGTCATCCTCTTTTGCTTGCTCAAGGAGTGTATTTTTCGCCAATTGACCAATCGCCTTGTTATCATAATGCAAATAAGGTCTCTGAACCTGATCGGAAGGCGGTAGATTCGAATATTCTGGAATATCCCCAAAGTCTTCCGCTTGTGGAAATTTTCCAATATGGCCAAGAGAAACATTATAGCCATGAATAAACAAAGTGGCTGTGTTACCATCATCTTTTATCTGTTTAATTTGTTTGCTTGATAACCTTACATTACCTTTTTGACGAAAACGCAAATTCAATAAAATCGGTGGAGGAAGATAAATTGCCTTCACTTCTTTTGCATTTACCGAAACAAACACTTTTAGTGGTTTAGCAAGTTGTAATCGTGGATCTTCAGTTTTTTCATCATTTGCTTTGATCAGTACATAACCGTCTGAATCATTAAAAAATGCTTGCTCATCTTTATCAGTAAGCTGTCTGCCATCTTTTTTATGTCGGTCGTATTTTGGTGCTGTATCAGGACCTCTCATTAATTGCCAGGAAATTAAACCGCACTTTACACCAATATGATGGCTATCGCCGTTTTCATCAATTTCACCGTAAGAAACACCACCATCTTGGTCATAAACCTTTACCATAATACCTTTAGGTAAAGAACGCTCAAGGGTATCTTTATGATGAATAATAATGTCCGTGCGACAAGCTGCTGTTCCTGTCTCAGTGGATTCCGAGTGGTGTTTTTCTTCAAATTGATGATAAAAAGGTTTTTCATTGGTATTAACCATGTAAATTTGCTCCCAATTTATTACGGATAATCTTTTGATTTTCTAGAATACTTATCCGTTGTTTTATAAGATATCGTTTTTTTTGTTCTGCGATATCACTTTGCAAAATTTGATTAATTTTTTTCTCAGGATCTAATATATCAATTACGTTGCCATAGGCTAAACTCAGTAAAGCAAATAATCCAATATCAATAGTTTGATATAAAGCACAAGTTTGACAAAGACGATAGCAATGTTGAACGACTTTTTCAATTGTCGCTCTGTCATAGTGGTCATTTAGCATTGGGATAGTATCCAGTAATTCAGTAACCAAATTTTTTAGTAATACAGCATTTCTTTCATCAACAATTGTATTTAATTCAAATTTATCAAACTGTTTCTTAGCTGGTGTTATTTTAGCCAAATCTATTGTAGGTATATAATGCACGACATCATTTCCCTTAGGCAAAATAAAGGAATCGATTAAACCTTGCCCCCAAAAAGTTGCTAATTTTTTTGGATAATATATTAAACGGTCAAAATGGTCTTCCAATACTGTCGGGTCATAAAAGCGAAAATAGAGCAAGCGTCCGTCATAGGTCGGCATGTAGATAAATTTTCTGAAATGGTGCAACAGCTCATCAAATGTCGCGGTTGAGCGAAAGAAAAAACCAAATGATTTATTCCACTGTTGAAATCCATCCTCAGACTCTTTTCCTTTCGGGCTTTCACTGCATAACTCTTCCACAAAAGGATGATTTTCTGGTAAATGCAATAAATAAGGCGCTGTCTTTTTTCGTCTTTCACCGTCCTCCCCTTTAAATAAACATGCACTTTGAATATCATCCAATTCAAAACGCTGGGGAAACCAAACACTTACCTCTGCGTTGATAATGGCATAACATTGAGAATTGCTGTCTTCAGGCCACAGATAAGGCTTAATCGAATCGGGGATTGGTTGAAACAAGAAAGGAGAATGTTCATCTTCTTGTCTTAATGGAAATTCATTTTTGGTTAAGCATGCTGTTTTGCTTTTTTCACTTTCTAGATATTGGTTTGGATTAAAAATGAGAATAGGATGCTGTTCTGATAAATCTTGAGCTAGCGTTTTCAATTGCTCAATTAATGTCTCATCAGCATGACGTTGAAAATACGTATTAAGCGGTAAAGGAAGAAACGTATACTGCAATCGGAGCTGGTTTTGCTGCTGATACACCGTAATATAATTTTTTGCAATTTCTACATTAGAAGCATAGATTAAGATAATAATATTTTCTTGTTCATTATTAGAAAGCTGCAGACCATTAACGGCATAAACTAGATTTTCATACTGCATAAATTTCCCCTTTATTTACAAAGAGGTATTATAATAAATTTATTGATAAAAGCTAATCCCTATCAACTTGGATTACATTCTAAATAGAAATATAAGCAAAACAAGCCGATGATTGCCGCAATCACTAATACGAATAAAATTTTTAAACACTTTTTCATTATGTAACCCTGTTAGAACAACACGCTCAAATAAAACTGTACTTTACAATCTAAAGTGCGGTCGAAATTTTTGTTATTTTTTCACTTCTCTTAGTAAACCCGTTTCTAAATCCAACCTGGTATCCACCCAAAGTCCTACCTGATTCACCAGTTTCTGCATCAGTGCCTCACTCGGTTTAGGCGGAGCTTCCCCTTCATACCAACGCTGGAAGGCGATTTTACCGTCCCATTTCGGTAATTTTGCCGGGGGTAAGGGTACAATATCGTCCAAATCATGAACTTTGGGGCGGGGAGTCATAATAAGAAAGACAATCTGAAATAATTCTATAACATTTATAGTATTCTTGAGCTTATGGTAAATTAAAAAAAACACTGTTACATTAATAACAATGTTTTTAATTATCTAAAGCTAATAAACATTAAGCAATTTAGAAAACTCAATATCTTTTATATTTAAATCTTTAAACTTAATAACCTTTGATTCTCCCGTTCTAGATTGGATTATATCTTTCTTAATAAGATACACTTCATGTGAATGCACATTAAAATAATACCTCTCTAGATTAGACTGACCATTTCCATATTCAAAATCGATTGTAAATAAATTACCACTTTTATTTATTTCAGGGTAAACATCTCCTAACTCAGAAAACAATTTCTTACTATATACATAATTACCAGAAATATTAAAAAATACATCATATTTCTTATCATAACAGACATCTCCGCGATTATCTAAGTATGACACTAAAAATACTTCAATATTATTTATCTCAACTCTATTATTTAATAAAATACCCTTATGAGACAAAGCATTATTTAATGGAATGCTCTCTTCAATACATGGATTAATCAACTCTTCATCTTTAGCTAACACATTAGAAAAAATAAAGAAAGATAACACTAACAAAAAATTTTTTCTCATCTTACCACTCTCTAATTTTAGATCTGCATTCTTTCCATATTTAAAGAAAAGAGTGCCATCCTTAATAAAATAACTATGCTATTTTAAGGTTATTTATTTCTATTCTCTATGTACTTTATCTATCACTTAATAGCTTAATAATATTATCATCTTTAAACGTACAAGCTCTCTTATTAAAATCACATAAAAAAACCGACTCTAGCAAATCATTTCTCTCATTAATGGCTTTGGTTGCACAATCAATAAAATTTATCTTCCCCTCCTGACCATTTTCAAGTTCAGGATAACATTGCTTAAATTTTGATATATTCCATTTTTTTTGAGATGAAATTAGATACTCTCTTATCTTTTGATTTTCTTGTTGGATTGATACTTTATAGTTAAAATTTAATTTTTTTTGGGCCAGTATGTACCCCTTACTTACACAAGACATTAAATCTGCTTCTTGCACACTTCCAGACAAACAAGGCTTAGATAATGCATCTGAAACAAGCAAGTCTTCTGGCTCAAGAGAAAAAACTAAACGAGAAGAAAAAAGTGATAGAAAAATTACCACTGTATATTTATTATTGTTAAACAAATCGATTCCTTTTGACTTAAACTATACCATCAATAAATTAATCATATTTTCTCATTTAACATTATAAGCCCCATGAAATGGGGCAATATTGGATAAAACCAAGTCTATAATTCGCTAAAAATAGAATAACTATATAGGAAAAGTGCGATTCATTTTATATGAAACAAACCGCACTTTAGAAGTTGAAAAACAGGTTTACTATATACTTACAACATTAACCTCTATCTTGTTAAAAACTCACTATTTACACTTAAATAACTAATATTATAAGATCTCATCCATTTGATTATATTCCCCTTTCCTGGAAATAATATTTTATACCACTTATTGCTTTTAGAATCCTTTTTAACATCAAGTATCAATACCTTATCCCCTTTAACCAAATACATATCAGTCTTATTATAGTTTTCATTATACAAATAAGATTTTTTATTAACATATCCAAGAGAAAACATTCTATTTCCATTATCAGAAATATCTGTAGAAATATTTCGTCTAAAACTTACAAGATTATTGATTATAAACTCATCAACTTCTGATGGCCCACCACCCAAATAATAATATTCATACTTATCCAAGAGTAGATTATCATCTATCAATTTATAGGTATATATATTAGAAACACCATCAAATCCACACTCTATAGATATTTTATCTTTTGATATAGGGATAATGCTAAACTCTCCACATTCATTATTATCTTTTATGCGTAGAGTATCATAATAATTATTACCTAATTTTAACTCGCATTGATAGCTTATTGAATCAGATTGACTACAAGAAATTTTAGACTCCATATCACCACTAAATTTTTGCAGCCCATTCATGCTAGATGTAGCTTCAGCATAATAAGATATCAACAAAGTAATAATAAAAATAAATTTAATCATCATAACCTTCAAATTTCTTTTGTAGACTTTTGCTATATTTTGTGTTTTTAATACCAGCAGTAGAGAATTTATACTCTCCCATAGGCTTAGATAAATTCAAATTAGGACATTCTTGTATATTATTATCTCTAATAAGCGACTTAACCCTATTATGCTAGTAAAAAAAATAACCGCACGTTGTAAAGTGCTGTTAATAAATCATTTAATTTAAATCAACTGAATCAGCTTTAATCCACATGTTGATTTCTTTTTTTCCTTTGTAATTTATAAGGTACCATTTTTCATTTTTTAAAGATCTCACATCATTAATTATGACTTGATCCCCTTTAATCAAATACATTTTACTTATACTATTAGGAGATGTATATAAATAGCTTCTTTTATTAACAAATCCAATATCCTTACATGAGGATGTATTAATACTCTCATTTAAATATTCACACTTCATATATTTTTCACTCAATACCCCCCCATCGGAAGAAATATCATAATTAATAATCAATATACTTTTATCATCATATGTACTAAAAAAAATATTCTTATCATGGCCATTAATGTTTAGAACAAAATTATCGTTTTTATTAAAAAAAACATAATCTTTAAATCCATACCTGGACTCAAGACTATCTATAAATATTTCATTAATATCTTCTACATTTATACTATTATGAAAATTTAAAAAATAACCATAATACCTATCACACTCTGGAGAATAATTAATTCGCTCTATCTTTAATATATTTCCATTTAATTTACTAAAAATATAACTCAATTCAGTTTTAGTAGATGAAGCATTATATGAATTTGATATAACAATAACATCTTTATTATCCAATAACACGCTACCTAACTCATCATTAATTAAGATAGTTTTAACTTTATTACCATCATTATAAATATTATTATCTTTTACATAATATTCAGAAAAAGCAAATTGAGGAATAAACAATAGCAAAATAAATAATCTTTTTATAACCATCTTAAACACTCCTCTAATTTAGATGCATATCCAGCTATGCTAGCAGCGTTATCCATACCGTTAATAACCCTTCTGGCATTCAGGTAGTCAGCACTATCTTCTGAAATATAACTTGATATTTTTTTCGTCGTAAACATTCCTGTTTCCATTCCATATATCATTATTTTAGTTGCATTCTTTTGATCTAAAGCTAATTCTGGATTATTAACAAGATCTTTTTTTAGGTATTCCCCTGATTTCCTATAATTTTTCTTCCATGTAGTAACAGTACCTCGCCGCTTTCACCTATTTGGTTATATTCACCCATCAGACCTAATATTTCACCCGCTTTAATCTCAATGGGTTTATCCAGCTTTACTTCAACATCAGCTTGTGTATCTATTTTATGCTTACATAGTTGCAAAAGTTTCTTGATTATTTGGCGTGCAGCTGTTAGTTTTTAAAAAATAAAAAATAACCGCACGTTACAAAGTGCGGTTAATAAATCATTTAATTTAAATCAACTGAATCAGCTTTAATCCACATGTTGATTTCTTTTTTTCCTTTGTAGTTAATAAAATACCATTTTTCTCCACGCTCATCTATTTTCTCATCTAAAATAGAAATCCGATCTCCCTTAATTAAGTACATACCGCTCTTAATACCAATAGATGAATATAGATAGGATTTATTTATAACAGTGCTTGTAGCACCTGTTTTTCTATTTATAACCTTTTCTAAATAATTCTTTTCATTTATCAACTTTAATTTAGACAGCTCGCTAAGGATAATGGAATATTCTTTTTCATTGCTATTTCCATAAGGAAAAATTGATAGTAACTTCCTATAACGGTCAACTCCATTAACAATATTTATATCCCCCTCATTAAATCTTTTTATAAAGTCATCTAGTGAATTCTCAAAAAAATAATCTAACTCACAATTACTTTTAATATATTCATCAGATAAGTCATAATTAGGTAGTTTATCTTTAAGATTAGGTATAGAAATATCTAAGTCAATATTATTAAATTTACATATGTACTTTTTAGAGTAATCATCCAAAAAACCACTCACTTCAGAATTAATATTTTTTAGAATCCACTTTTTATTATTATATGTAATGTAATAACTATTAATAATATTTAATTTATCTGTATTTGTTGTTATAAGAATTGTATATTCGTTACTCTTTGGTTTTTTTATATCATTAATTCTCTCGCCTCCATCCTCAGAAAAATTACTCCCTTTAAGGACGAGATGGTAATTATTATTATTTTTTTTAAAAAACAACAATTCATCTCCAAATCCATTTACATTACTAATAACCTTATCAGCAACTCCATCATTATCAATGTCAATATCTCTATTAAAGAATTCATTACTATTTAAGTAATATTTAATATCTACATCATCAGCACTTGCGAAACAAGCAAAGAGAAATATAGATAGTATTATTTTATTTTTTGAGGTGGTTATTTTCATAATTAAAAATTCTCTTTAATTCATTAACATAAGATATTCTTTCTTCAATAGCATACTGACCACCATTTACCAAAAATGTAACTTGACGGGTATTGTCATCATCAGCAACTAAATTTATATCAATTGTTGTATGAGTAGGTAATTTAGTTTTTGGGTATTTAACTTTCACACCACTTGGATTAGGGTATCTAGCACTTAATAAATCACCAGCATTTAATAATTTTCCTCTTTTCCAGAAATACCCGCTAGCATCAACTGCCAAATGAAGATTTTGATTTAAAAGAGCATAATTTTTCTTGTAATCATTGTTCATCTTTCTTATATCGGCCCGGATAGTCATATTTTTCATAAACTGTCGCTGAATTGACCGCACTTTTAGACGTATCACTATCAGTAATCCTGGATGCCTGTGAATGATGTTGATGTTCGAGGTTGTAATTCGGATTTAAAAGGTGTAGTCTTGCAAGGTTTGGCAAGTTGATGATTAATTTTTATTGGTAAGTTGATGATTAGTTTTTAAAAGAACAAAAAATAACCGCACGTTACAAAGTGCGGTTAACAAATTATTTAATTTAAATCAACTGAATCAGCTTTAATCCACATATTGATTTCTTTTTTTCCTTTGTAGTTGATTAAATACCATTCATCTTTATTATCAATATAATGATAAAATACTTTAACTTTATCACCTTTAATTAAGTATTTATTACTATTTTTATTCGGTTGATTATAAAGCAATGCCTTATCCTTCTTTATGGAAACTTCATCTGGCAAACTTAATGTATCCATTTTACAGAAACCATCATTAGAATTTTCTTTAGTCAAAACTTCACCTGTTGATAAATCTAATATTGAGCAGTAGTACTCTACATGTTTCTCAGGTTTTTCTTCTTGGTTATATACATAACCAATTAGATCATAATTTAAAACAAGAAAATCATTATTATAATTATTATCAAAAGATCTATCCCATGATATAAAATCAGGACTATTACATTTTAAACTTAAGTTAAAACCATAGTCTAGAAAACTTAACCTATCTAAAATAGGTATATTCTTATTATCTTTTTTATTAAACAAATTTAATTTACTACAATTACCACTAGAATCCAAAGATAATCTATAAATGTCATTTTCAAATAAAACATTATTCTTTTCAGATGAAATAACAGAAAATGAAAATAGCAATAAAAATAATATTATCAATTTTTTCATAATTTCTTTTTCAACTCCATATATCTTGTTGGCATATCAGTTCCATCTCTATTTACTCCATAGTAATCAATAATTTCTTTTTCATATTTATTATGCAACGCCCCCCAAGTATTAGGATTTTTGCTTACATTAGGGTTTTTGGAAAAGAAAGAATCCAATGCTATACCAAAATATTTTGAAACATTGTTAGGTCGATTAACATGATGATCTAATACTGTTGCTTTGCCTAAATTACTTTTTACATAACTTGCTATTTGATAGTTATAGCCTTTAGGAATTATATTTAAGGCTAAACGAAGCCTATCTATAAAATCTAGAACTTGAAGTTCTTTATATTCATCTGTATCTATAGCTTCAGCAAAAATAGCTACAGCCTTATTTGGTACAAACTTTCCATATGTATCCGCTGTATATCCATTCCTAATTATGTTTTTTAACTCAGCACCGGTAACATCATTATAATAAGCTACATACTCGCCCGATTTAAGACGAACATCCCATCCACAACACTTGAAGTACTTATCAAACAACTGAGGAAATTGCTCTTTAAACTTATTCATTTGAGTTGGTAATTCACCCGCACCTAGAGAATTTATTGTTTTTTGACTAGCACCTGCCGTTAATATCTCGCTGTCATACGATTGAACGGCATCTAAATTACCTTCATTTGCAGACATAGCAATAAGTATTCGTGATTCATCTTGAGAGACTTTACCCTCTGATATAAGTCTGTTCCAATGAGCATAACTACTTAAAGGCTGGTTACCTTTATAAACCGGACCATATTGTGTCCTTACTTTAGTTTTATACCTAGTACATTTAATCGCATTAATAAGTTTCTGTCCACATTGACAACCTGCAACAGCCAACCACCCAATCAACCCCAACGGATGCAGATAATACGCCTGCTTGTTCGAGTTAAATCCGTCCACCTCTAACTTTATCGATAAGTCAGCTATCCGTTTCTCTATTCTCTTAGCGGTATCTTCTTTTCCATTTGCACGGTAAACACCACAGGTTTGACTAAAATCTGCCGTCCTGGCCTTCTTCCATTCGCTGTCATGTTTGACAACAATTCCCGTTAATCTTCGTTGTTGTACTGGGGTTAATAATAAATCCTTGAGCTTTCCTGCCTCAAATACCACTGGCTTGTTTTTATCCTTATCTAAACTAAGTTCGTTCATAATGGACTTAAACACCGGGTCTAATTCATTTTTCTGCTCAGTCGTTAAATCACCTTTCGGGTCTATGTTTTGATGAAGAGGATGTTTGAATATACAAAGCCCATTTCCAGATTGATTAAAAATATTCACACCAGGGAACAATAAACCATGTGTTAAATGGCTACTATCCACATAAATCCCACCCTCTTTATTCTTTTGTGGCAAACTATAAAGATAAGGTTGTACATTGTAGTAATCTTTACCCACCTTATCCGTTTTCTTCTTCACGGTCTGCTTCGCTACATCCGCTAACGGCACCATGATTTCAACTTTGCTTTTCTCAAGCTCTATCACTTCACCATTCGTTATACTATAAAGCTGACTACCTCGTGCTACATACAGAAAGTTATCTTTTATCCCTTTCTTTTCTTTGTCCTTTAGATAAGCTGCCTTCGCTTTTGCTGTAAATTGGCTTATATCATCATAAGTAAACACTTCCAAATGTAGGAGTTTTTCACCACTTTCACCTATTTGGTTATATTCACCCATCAGACCTAATGCTTCACCCGCTTTAATCTCAATGGGTTTATCCAGCTTTACTTCAACATCAACTTGTGTATCAATCTTATGCTTGCTTAGCAGTGGAAGGCCTTTGATTTTCTCATTTTGCATCTCCTCATAAGACTGATTAAAAATGCGCCAATGCTCACCTGGTTTAGGTTTATGCTCAACCGTTTTATTGTCCTTGGTCTCTCTATACCAAAGTAATTCATCAAACTTATCTTGCGTCTGCGTGTGTCGTTTGACTCCAATCGTTACGCCATTCTTCAACTCCACTCGTGGATTAAGCGGATTATTTTGTGCATCTCGGATAACAATCTTATTATCTGCCGACTTGGTGATACCAACAAGCTCTTCTATTCCACTTTTGTAATCACTTAATTTCGCTGTATGACGATAAAGCGAATAAAACGTCAGCACATTGTCTTTCGGATAAGCTACTTCATGTTTCAGTAAAAAAAAGCCCGTAGAATACACCGCACTTGCTTTTGATGATTCAGATTTGGCATCGGTTTTATATTCACTATCCACTTTATAAGCTATCAATTTGCCATCGGCTATCGCACAAATCTTGTTATTCTCAAATTCACTACTCGGAAACTTTGAGGCTCTTAAATGAATCCCTTGATGCCAAAGACCACTATTATTAAATAAAAAGCGCGCACTTTCATCTCCTGCAAGATGATTAAAGTATTGTTGAGACAGATTCGTGGTATTGCTTCTCGGTTTCAGTGGGTAGGCAACATTAGGTATTTTCGGACTTTCGACTTTTGAGGTTTCTGGAGTCGCTTTCTTCTTTTGTTCTGGCATAATGAAAACTTCCTTTATTATTCTTATTGTAATGAATTATGAAATAATTAAATCTTGAATATCTACCGGTTGTGAGCCATTAGGTTGCGTTTCAAACGGACTCACCCCATCTGCCGCCCCCGCATCTTCCGTAAGTGGTCCCTCAACATACACATTCCCAATCAGCGTAATCCCTTCTTGGTTTAACACGATTTCACCGGCAGGGCCTTGAATATGAACTTCGTCATAACCTTCTAAATCAAACTGTTTACAAACTTGTTCAAAAAGCTCACCCGCAACCCAGCTGCCATTTTGAGCAATTTCAATATTTAAATCCTGTCCGACTTTGATGAGGCTATCAGCATGGACGTTAACTCGACGGTTATTATTCACATTCAGAATATCGTCTTTTTCTATTTTCGTGATTCGATTGCGTCCAATACTGCGTATTTGGTCTCGATTGATAGTCAGGTCTTCATCCTGTCCGACTGTTTCTGTACGGTCATTGCCTATATGGATTGTTTCATTGCGACCCACTTGCTCTGTGCGGTCATGCCCCACTTGGGTCGTTTCATCATGTTTCACAATATGATTAAGGTCTTTCTCTGCATGAATAAAGACTTCTTCACGACCCATTTCATCTTCAAAACGCAACTCATTAAAACCATTGCCCTTATGGGTTTTGGATTTAATCGTCATGCGGGTTTTGTGCTTTGGAAGCTCGTAAGGGGGCTCTGTGGTACTGTGATAAGTTCTCCCCACAACAATCGGTTGGTCCGGGTCACCATTTAGATATTTCACCAGCACTTCATGGCCAATGCGCGGAATCATCATATTACCGTATTGTGCGCCCGCCCAACCTTGCACCACTCGCACCCAACAAGAGCTGTGCTCATCAAAGTTGCCTAATCTATCCCAAGGGAATTGCAGTTTGACTCTTCCCCATTCATCACAGTAGATTTCTTCGCCTTCAGGGCCCGTAACATGGGCAACTTGTGTACCGCGAATAATTGGGCGAGGCTTTAATGGACTGCGCCAAGGCTTGTTGTGAGGAATCAGGAAAAGTGTGTTTTCATAACGGTTGCCTTCTTCTCCCGCTTCTTCATCTAAAGCGCCTGTTTGTTTACCCGAATGCTCTACTCGCACCACTAGCCAATCTTGATTAAACGCTGAATTAGCATGCCCTTCTAAGGTAAAACCATAACCCGGTACGACACGCATATCATCGCCCACAGCATTCGCCGTTTCAGAAAGGGCCAGTTCTGATTCTAAACGATAAAGACTAAACGGATTACCTTGTTCATCTTTCTTATATCGTCCCGGATAGTCATATTTTTCATAAACTGTCGCTGAATTGACCGCACTTTTAGACGTATCACTATCAGTGAGCGCGGATGCTTGTGAATGATGTTGATGTTCGAGGTTGTAATTCGGATTTAAAAAGGTGTAATCTCGTAAGGTTTGGCTTGTTGTCGTCACCTTACGGCAATAGTCAAATCGCCAAAGGCAAGCAAATGAACGGTCTCCTGCGGGCTTTGCATTATAGGTTAAGGTGCCAAGAATCGGAGAAGCGATACTTTGATGGCCAAAACGCAACTCATGGCTGTCTGCTCGATGGTCAAAGTAATAATACCAGCCTTCTTCCGCCGCCAAGCGTTCAATAAAGGCTAAATCGGTTTCGCGATATTGCACACAATATTCACGCTCCCAATCTGAAGGTAAAGGCTCAAAGGAAACCTTTTCTACGCGATTTTTTTGCAATAAAGTGCGGATGATTTTTTCGCTGTTTTGATGTTGGAAGATTCGGCTATCAGATTGAAATGCTGCTCGCGCTAAAGCCGGCTCCACCACCATTTGATAATGCGTGCGAACAAACCCTGTTTTCCCCAAACCGAAACTGGTCACAATTCCATTCAAATAGCGAACCGGTTGTTCACCTTGCCAAAAAGTGAAGGTCACGGATTGATCCATTAATGCTGAAAATGAAATATTCGGATCAAAACTTGATAACATAAGCTCTAACCGAAATGGTTCTGAAAGCCCTTCAGTCAGCTTAAAACTGATCACATCAAAAGTATGTTTTTCACCGGCATCAAGGGTGTAACGGTAGTCGGATTGAACAGCCATGATTATCCTTTATTTAACGCGTAAAATATCGTCTAGTATAATGTAATTTCATCTATTTCTAAATAGTAAAAATAGTTGTAGTAAATTTCTATATAAAAAAATAAAATACCCAAGTTTATTTATCTTTCAAATGCTTTATTAAACATAAGGATCTCAAATAATGATCAAAATTAACTTAGCCGCGACACTAGGTGCATTAAATGATGTTTCTAAATTAATGTTAGAAGAATCTGCCGCTTATGCAATTAGTTGTGGTGAATCGGAAGTGCTTCCAGCCCATTTATTACTTAAGTCATTGGAAAATCCATTCTCAGACGTTCGCTTTATTTTAAATAAACTTAACATTTCTCACGAAGAATTGACCGCACTTTTACTCAGCAAAACGCAAACATCTCACACTAATATTGACTCTGTACCAAGCTTCTCGCCATTATTGATTGAAATGTTGCAAGAAGCATGGTTACTCGGCTCACTTGAGTTTGAACAGACACAAATTCGCAGTGCAAGCATTTTCTTAGCATTGGTATTGAATGCCTCTCGCTATTTGCCAACCGCTGTTGCAAGCTATTTAAATCAAATTAACAAAGAAACATTACGCCAATCTTTACTTGTATTTGCTAAAGGCTCCGCAGAATCTCAAGCTACACAAGAAAATACCGCAGCACCTTCAGCTGTACATACAGATCAATCTGATTTAGCACGTTTTGCTGAAAATTTAACTGCTAGAGCCTCTGCGGGTAATATTGATCCTGTTCTTGCTCGCGACAAAGAAATTGATCTGATGATCGATATTCTTTCACGCAGAAGAAAAAACAACCCAATTGTCGTTGGTGATGCGGGTGTCGGTAAAAGTGCATTAATTGAAGGATTAGCATTACGCATCGTCAATAAACAAGTTCCACCACATTTACAAAATGTTGAACTATGGAGCCTAGATCTTGCTGCTTTACAATCTGGCGCATCAATCAAAGGGGAATTTGAAAAACGTTTAAAATCGGTGATTGACTTTGTAAAAAATAGTACAACACCAATTGTGCTTTTCATTGATGAAGCCCATACCCTTATTGGTGCGGGTGGTAGCGAAGGTGGCAACGATGCAGCCAACCTTTTAAAACCGGCTCTTGCTCGTGGTGAACTTCGCACAATTGCAGCAACGACTTGGTCTGAATATAAAAAATATGTAGAACGCGATCCTGCTTTATCCCGTCGTTTCCAGTTAGTGAAAGTAGATGAACCTTCTATTGAAGAAAGTATTGTCATTCTACGTGGTTTAAAACCTCTCTACGAAAAAGCGCATGGCGTTTATATCACGGGTGAAGCACTTGAAACAGTAACAAAATTATCTGCGCGTTATATTGCGGCGAAAAAACTTCCGGATAAAGCCATCGATATTTTAGACACGGCTTGCGCTCGTGTTTCTACGGCAAAGGACACACCACCAAAACGCTTAAGCTACTTAGATAATAAGATCCATGAAATCAATGTTGCCATTGCTGAATTTGAGCGTGATTATCAGCTAGGTGAAACGGTTGATAGTACAGTGAAAACCAAACTAGAAAACCAACTCACTGAATTAGCCGAAGAAAAAAATGTGCTTTCTTCTCGATTTGAATCTCAAAAAGCATTAGTGGAAGAAATTTTATCATTACGGAGCAAGCTCTCTGATTCTGAAACAGAATATACTGAAGAAGAACGTCAAGAATTGATCGCTCAATTACAAGCGAAAAAAGCGGAATATGAAGCAATCAAACCTGAAGAATGCTTAATTCATGCAGAAGTGGGCAGCAAACAAATTACTGCGGTGATTGCTGATTTAACTGGTATTCCGGTGAATAGCATGACAGGTGATGAACTCACTAAACTCACTGAGCTTCCTAATATTCTTAACGATAATATTAAAGGGCAATCTCAAGCCATTGAGCAAATTCACAAAAACTTGCTTACTGCTATGGCGGATTTACGCCGTGCCGGCACACCTTTGGGGGCATTATTGCTGGTTGGACCGAGTGGTGTGGGTAAAACTGAAACCGCAATTCAAATTGCAGAACATATCTTTGGGGGCAAACAATTCCTGACCACGATTAATATGTCTGAATACCAAGAAAAACATACTGTTTCACGTTTAATTGGTTCGCCTCCGGGTTATGTGGGCTATGGTGAAGGTGGCTTACTAACTGAAGCTATTCGCCAAAAACCATACTCTATTGTATTATTAGACGAAGTGGAAAAAGCCCATCCAGATGTGCTTAACTTATTCTATCAAGCCTTTGATAAAGGTGAACTCGCAGATGGTGAAGGTCGTTTAATTGACTGTAAAAATATTCTCTTTATGCTCACCTCAAACTGTGGTTTCGATGCTGCAAATGATCAGTTTGCCGTGAAAAGTGATGAAGAATTACGTCGTTCGCTTCTCACATTCTTCAAACCGGCATTGCTTGCCCGTATGCAAATTGTGCAATATCACTATTTAACGACAGATGTAATGCAACGCATTGTAAAAGCAAAATTAGCGAAATTAGAGAAATTAATCGCTGAGCGTTATAAAGCGACTGTTACTATCGCAGAAAATATTCTTAAACATATTGAGCAACAATGTGAAGCCGATACAAATGGTGCCCGTTTGGTTGATGCAATTCTTGAAGGACAACTTTTACCACCACTTTCCTTGGCATTGCTTCAACGCATCGCGAGTGGTGAGAAAATGTCAAATATCACGATCAATTTTGAGAATGGTGAATACCTCGTTGAGATTGCGTAATTTATGATACAAAACGTCTAAAAATTTGACCGCACTTTGGCTTTCATTCATAAAGTGCGGTCATCTTTTAAGTTATTTTCTTGAGGTTTATATTTCAATCTTTAGATTTGAACTGCACAGCAGTTATTGCTATGATTTCAGAAGGCATTTTGCCTCTTCAATCATTTTAAAAGGAACATTATGTCTATATCCCTTTGGATTTCCACTGCATACTTACAAGAATCTCCAAGTACGGATAAATTTGTCGCATTATTGGCTTTTGCCGATAGCCGAGAAACATTTGAGCAGCTTGTAAAAACCACCTTTAACTCAGAACAAACGCATTATCAATATCAATTAGCCCCTCTGAAAGCTGAAATCTTTTTTCAACGACATGGGCAAATGTGGCTTGCGTATCAAGCTAATGGATTAAAAGAAGGTGAAGTACGGGTAGTAGAATTAGTTGGGGATAAACCAAAAGAAAACTTTGCTAGCGAGACTAATTACTTACTTTGTCATCAAATCAACAATGTGGAATTGCTAGATAGACAGTTTGAGCGCCACCCGAAAATCTTTGCACCTGATGAGATTTTTAAGCTGCTCTTCCCTAACACACCGATTCCGCCCAATATGACTCAACTGGGTTGGTCTGAAAATCACCAGGAACCAGTTTTCCCCTTGCCCGTTTGGGATGAAAACACACTAAAAAAAGATATCGCACTGTTTGGTGAACCATTACCGGAATTAAAATGTTATTTCATCTTAGACGCGAATAAGCATAAATTTTTAAAACCTGAAAGCTTTCACTGTAGAATTGAAAACCTATTCCAAGGCGAGTTTGCGGAAATCACCAAAGAAATAGGCCCTTATTTAGTCGAAGTTATCCCTTACCCAGACTATAAAGCTGAGAGCGAATTAATGGGCTTGTTTAGTGATGAAGGTGCAATGACAAGATTCAATTGGCATGAAGAGTTAGGCATTTTTATCCACTCCCGTTATGATTTTGATACCGTATTACACCATCTTCGCCACTTTCCAGTAATGAAAGACGAAAATGGAAAGTGGTTTTTCTTCCGTTTTTATGACCCAAAAGTATTACGTAATTATCTAGATGTTATCGCCACCAGCCCCGAAAAACTTAATAAGTTTTTTGGTTATGAAAAGCGCATTATTCATGCTTTTGGCTCTGGCATTGGAGACAGTTTTTATTATTATCAAATTAAAGCATTACCAGAAGACACTAGAAACATTCCCATTATCCTAACTGATTTTGAAATAAAAGGATTTAAAGATAAAAAGTGGCTGGAAACGAGAGAAAAAATGGTTGGATATATTTTAAAAACTTATCCTCATGTTTATTCCCCTCTGGAGCAAGAACAATTAATTAAAAATTTAGATGAAGGAAGGAACAAAAACTATATTTACGAAACAGCAATCGTGCAATATGCTGTTGCCAAACAAAGTGCGGTGAAAAACGGACGAGATTTTGCAACACTTGAAAAACAATTAGAACAAGAGTTCCCGACACCCTTAGCCCGTGCAATACAATTATTTAATCTCTTAAATTTGGAATAAGAAAATGGCAAATAAAGAACAAGATTATAAACCACAAGCAAAACCTGCCGATGAAGCAACCAAACCATGCCAAGAATTTATTCGGCTTTATCCCACAAGATGGGCATTAACAGACGGTGCATTTGAAAAAATTAAAAACACCGGCACAATACCTACTCCTCCAAAAGGAATAGCTGAAATGAACAGTGATTATGATCTCCGCCGTTTGCGTGATGGTTATATCTATATTTTGGCGACTAAAGCTGAATGTCAAAAGTTTAAAATAACTACTGAAGCATCTAATGGTGAAGCTTGGTATATTTATGACTGCAATAGTGATGGTGATAAACAAACATTTCATAAATGGTCTAAGAATTTTTTTGAGCAATGGGTTAAAGAACAATCTGAAAAGGATACATCTGAAAAGGATATATCTCAAAACGATACATCAAATGAGGTAAACGAAGATAATTCTCAACAACTTGAACAAAACAACAATGTAGATCTCGCTACTAGGGAAGCTCCTCAACTAGCAGAAATAGAACAAGTTAATGTAGCCGGAAAGCGATATACTGCATTTATAGAATTAAATCGGGCAATTGAAACCGCATATATTATGTACTCAGAATTTAAGTTGCCATACGAACTATTGCAGGCAATAGAAAGAGATCCTTTAGTTAAGATGTTCTGGATGAAAAAAATTCCGACTAATGCGCCTTCCAGCCTCACATTAGATATAAAAACGACAGAGAATATAGTTAATGATTTTGCTAGCAAAACAAAGTATGTACGAGACTATACCAGTAACTTATATCGTAATCATCCCATAGGAAAGCTTAGATCCTGGAAAGAACAACTACAGAAAATAACCCATTCAGAAGGGGTTGTTGTTGCATTAGATGATCCTATTGGTATTGCAAGAGACTTAGATTATTACGTTTATTATTTAGATGATAAACGTCAAGAGGTCTTAGCCAAATATGAATATGCATTTATTACTGCACAGATAATTGATGCACATGTCACACAATTACAGAAAGCGGAAAATAGTAAAAGACGTCGTTCTGTCTCTCCATATGTGCCGTATGATGCAAAAATGGACATGACAATAGAGAAAGTATATGCCCAATTAAATATTCAGGACTCTCACCTCAACAATAGTGAAGACTCAATCGTTGAAATACTTAAGAAGGAATTAGGCATAACTCAAACCATTCATGGTGTTAATACGATTAATAAAATTGCAAAAATACCAAACTTATTTAATACACATATAGATAATGTGGTACATAGCATTTGTGATCATATAGCTAAAAACACTCAACAAATAAAAAATTTATTTGAGTTATATGAGAAAAACAAAAGTGAGCCTATGGCTAGTTTATGCTGTCAGTATTTTGAGGGGCTTATTGGGCATTTAAGTTATACATCCCTAGGGCAGCAAGCTTTAATTACTGCATTCAACTTTAATAATGATGTAGTGACAAAAACGCAAAAACAAGTTGTAGCAAAAATAGCAGAATCATTAAAAAATTTATTAGATTCTTTTAAGAATTTTCTAAGCTCTCTTGCCAACATGGGGAATTTTTATCGTTTTAATCTCTATTCCTTTGATCGAATTGTTCAAGTTATCAGTAATGAAGTAGTACTAGCAGGTAGTTATAGAGAAAATGGCAAGCGGTACTATAAACGAACTGAAATCATGCGGAATATGGAAGAAGTTTATCGAAAAACCGGTGTATTTGGGCAAGAGGAATTCTTATCCGAAAAAAAAATTTTTAGTCATTCGAATAAATTAAAAGCATCACGAAAAAAACTCACTACAGAAGAGCTCATTCCTATAAGAACAGAACTTCCTAAAGGCTTAAAAGTAGATGATTTAGACTTTAAACGGGTAACTGAGCTCTCATCCAAACTTGATGGTGCAGCAAAACTGTTTGCTTTTTCAGCTATATTAGGCTTTTTTACTGAAGATTCCAGTTATACCAAAGAAGGGCAATGGGCAAATAATGCCACATTTGCTACTTTATTAGCCTTGACAGAAAAAGTTGCACCAAACAGCAATTTAGGATTTGAGTTTAAGCAGGTTGCTGGTCAACGCATGTCTTTAACAGCAATTAATAATGCAACAGGAGCAACATTCTCAAGCAGCTGGCAAGCTGCAAGGGCGGGGTTGTTTAATTTCGGCACAGCGCTGGCAGGTATTGGCGTATTAGTTGAAGTGGCAAATGCCCATGAAGCTAAATATAAAGGCGATGAAATAGACTATTGGGGGGCGGTATCTAGAGGTACTGGTTCTGCCTTAATAGCATTATCTCCCGCAACGTTAGGCACCGCGTTAACCATGATGGCATCCACATCAGCGAACGTGGCATTTGCCGGTGCTGCATTGCGTATAGCCGCAATGGCATTACCTTATGTGGGCGCAATATTGCTATTAATCGGTGTTGGTTTAGCATTGTTTAAGAAAAGCGACATGGAGCTTTGGATTAAACATAGCTTTTGGGGAGATAGTGATAATTATTGGGGAGAAGCTGTTGGGGCTTATGGTTGGAGTGAACCTAGGGATCAACACTTCAAAGAAAATATTTTTGACCATAGCATTTTTTATAATAAAGAAGCCCCAGAGTTTAATTACTATAAATTAGAAATTCAAAGGCTATTTGCTATAACAGAAAAAATTAAATTTGAAGTAATAGATAAGCATCATATTTTAGTGATGCATCCTAATATAAATACATCAGATACAGCACAAAAACTAAAAATTACTCACAAATCTATTACCATAAGACGTTCACCTTTCTTGGAAGTGTATTCTGAACCTCAAATTATTTTTGATGAAAATAGGTCGGGGCAGGCAATATTATATTTTAAAGATTGGTCTATTAGAGATTCTCTGAGTGGAAATCCTTTATTAGTTAATGCCGATGAAATGGAACGCCTCAAGTTACAAGTTTCCATTCCTCGTTATAATCAAGCGACTGAAGACATAACATCAGATACAACAATATTGGATATAAAAGGTAAGTAATATGCTGTTAAAAAAAATCTACCAAGACCTAGGATTTTCAATACGTAAAGTCAATGAAGATGAAATCGAAATCAAAAACTCAACTTTTGATGGCTATTTACGTGGTTTCTTCAGAACTCTAATTATTGGTATTTTCTCTGTAATTGCATTTTTAGATTATCAACACAAAGAGCCTCCTTTATCTGGAATATATAATTCTGTAAAAGAGGATTTTTACTGGGCAAGATCACCCGATACAATATTAATTCCACTGTACAAATATCGAGTGTTAAGAGAAAATGATCCTAATTATTTTATTAAAAACCCTAGTAAATATCCTCCCATGTCTTATGAGGAATATCGTAAACCATTTTTAGAAAATCATTTTTGGCGCACACACGTTTTTTACTTTGAGCTAATTCCAATCTTTTTGGTATTTGTACTCTTTTTCTATCCCCGCCACCGATCAATTCGACTTAACCGTAAAGAGAGGGTCATTTATATGCAGGCATTTCATAAAATCTTTGTAATGCCGGTACCGGATAAAGACGATCCGTTAATGGGCATGAAATATAACCGCTTTAGCTTTTATATGTTCGGTAGCCGCAAACACTTTTCGTTGTTGATGACGGGGCTTGTAGTGGAAGGGAAATACACCGAGGCTGAACTTTTAGGTTGTTATCCCCTGCCGAATCCTCTGCATAACATGCACCTGATTAAAGCCATGCGAGAGTTTTTTACTCAAGAAAATCCTGAGTTTTTAAAACATATCGGTAGGTTTTATCGCACCCCATGGCTTCGTCCTGCTATTGCTTTTTGTAACAGCTTCAGTTTTATTCGTTTTCCGATTTCCAGCCGGAAGAAAATCGACCGAGCTATTGCAGAACACAAAGCGTTTTGGAATTCTCTTTCTTACAAACAACAAATGCAACGTTATGATAAAGCAGTCAAAGAACAACAAGAACTTAATGAACAACTGGCTTCAGAAGGTTTAATTAACGAAGTTAACAATGACTGGGAGGAAACCGAAAAATCGCCAGCTTTGCAAGATTAATAAACAGGTTGATTGAAAAGTGCGGTAAAAATTTTCAATGTTTTAAAACGCTTAAAAAATCAACTGCACTTTTATTTGAGATTCATGAAGTAAAAAAGAAAAAATGTGTAAACAACTACGTTTTTCAATCCGAAAAATCAATGAAGACGAAATCGAAATCCGCAATTCTTTTTTTGACGGTTATACTCGAGGATTTATTCGGCTCTTATTTATCGGTATTTTTTGCATGAGTTGGTATCAAAATGCCAAATATAAACAACCGCCTTTTTCCTATGAAATTGCTGCAATAAAGGAAGATTTTGATGCAGTTTTTTTTCCTGATAAAGGAATTACTGAATTATATGAGGAACATATAAAAATAAGATCAGATCCTGAATTTATTAGAGACTTTCCAAATGCAAAGATTAAATCATATGAAGAATTTAGAAAACCTTACATAGAGCGGGATAAATGGAACAGAATTCGATTTTTCTTCCACCCAATTTGGATGGCATTCCTGCTATTTTTATTCTGTCTGCCGCGCCCGCGTGGAATCCGAGTAAACCGTAAAAAACGGATTATTTATGCACCAATTTTAAACGGCACCTATCGCGTCGCCTTTGTGCCGAAGGAAGGTGACCCGCTGGGTGGCGTAGTCTATTCCTGTTATGGCCCACACCCTTTCGGCGGGGAAAGTTTATACTCTTTTGTGATGGCCATTCGGGAAGAGAAGAACATGCTTCCCTCTCGTCATTATTTGGGCGTGTATCCGTCGGTGACTTCCAAGCAAAGCATTGATATTTTAAACGCCATTCGCGCTTATCTCACAGAAGATAACCCTGAATTTTTAAAACACATCAAGCGCCGTTTTAGCGTATGGCATTACATCGCCACTATCCCGTTTTGCAACGCTTTTGCCCTTCCCGTGCCGTTTAACCGAGGTAAAGCTGATGCGGCTATTGAACAAGCCCTCGCAGAATGGAATAAAAAAACGAATAATCAAAAACAAAAATGGTTTAAGGATATAATAGCTGAAGAACAAAAAATCATTAATGAAGAGCTTACCATCAAAGGCTTAGATAATCACTCGCCATAAGATAAGTTAGAAAAGTGCGGTAAAATCTTTCAACGTTTTAAAACGCTTAGAAAATCAACCGCACTTTTATTTTTTGTGAAAATTAGAATAGAAAGCATCCCGTAAGGTATACTAAATGCAAAAAATCAGATTCAGAAATAATAAGGAAAACGATGAATCGAAATCAAATTTACCATGATCTTGGGTTTTCAATACGTAAAGTCAATGAAGATGAAATCGAAATTAAAAACTCAGCTTTTGATGGCTATTTGAGAGGTTTTTTTAGAATGCTTATTATTGGTATCTTTGCAGTGATTGCATTTTTAGATTATCAACACAACGAATTCCCCTTATCTGGAATATATAGTGCTATAAAAAATGAACTAAGTTTTGGATTCTATTCTGATGAAGTAATTAAACCTATGCATGATAGACATATTATCACTAGGAAAGATAGCGAATTTATAAAGATGTTCCCCGATGAAAAGATTCTTTCTTATGAAGAGTATAAGTCAGAATATAGCACTGATATATTAAAATCTAAAATATGGTTTATTCTTCACTCTATTTTATTTCTCTTTATTTTCTTACTCTTTTTCTACCCACGCCACCGCTCCATTCGACTTAACCGTAAAGAGCGGGTCATTTATATGCAGGCATTTCATAAAATTTTTGTCATTCCTGTGCCGGATAAAGGTGACCCATTGATGGGCATGAAATATAACCGCTTTAGTTTTTATATGTTCGGTAGCCGTAAACACTTTTCGTTGTTGATGACGGGGCTTGTAGTGGAAGGGAAATACACTGAAGCTGAACTTTTAGGTTGTTATCCTCTACCGAATCCTCTTCATAACATGCACCTGATTAAAGCCATGCGAGAATTCTTTACTCAAGAAAACCCTGAGTTTTTAAAACATATTGGTAGATTTTATCGCACGCCATGGCTTCGTCCCGGTATTGCTTTTTGTAACAGCTTCAGTTTTATTCGTTTTCCTGTTTCCAGTCGGAAGAAAATCAATCAAGCCATCGCGGAACAAAAAGCTTTTTGGAATACGCTTTCTTATAAACAACAAATGCAACGTTATGATAAAGCAGTCAAAGAACAACAAGAACTTAATGAACAACTCGCCTCAGAAGGTTTAATTAACGAAGTCAACGATGACTGGGAGGAAACCGAAAAATCGCCAGCTTTGCAAGATTAATAAACAGGTTGATTGAAAAGTGCGGTAAAATTTTTCAATGTTTTAAAACGCTTAAATAATCAACCGCACTTTTATTTGAGATGAATAAAGAAAATATGCCAGAGCAACAAAAAGAAAAAGATTTGATTGATAAAATAAGTGAATTTTTTATTAATAAACATAAAGATATTGCCTACTCCATTCGTAAACGTGGCAACGATGAAATTGAAATTCGAGACTCCATTTTTGATGGTTATGCTCGTGGGTTTATTCGCTTTGTTTTAATTGGCATGACACTCATTAACGTATTTCATGGTTCATCTGGCATTCCATTTTATAGCCAATATCTCGAGGCAAAAAGTGATTATGAATGGGCTTTCAATCCTGACAAGCCAGCTATGGAAAATTATTTAAGTTACAAAGATAGAATGGAGGAAGTTAATCAGTTTAGAGAAAATAAATTGGAGATAACTCCATATGCAGAATATAAATATGGAATTTCCCCCAAATCACCACTAAAAGATTTTATCCTTGATATCATTTTAATTCCCTTTGTGGTCTTTGCCTTTTTCCTTCCCCGCCCACGTGGTTTTCGTGTCAATCGCAAAAAACGGGTGATTTATTGGCAAACCATCTTCGGCAGCCATGCTATTGCTTTCGTACCGGAACAAGGTGACCCGCTAGGCGGAATCAATTACAGCCGTTTCGGCTTGTATGCGTTTGGTGGGCATGAACGTTTTTCATTGCAACTTTGGATTGACGACTACCTTTCCAAACGTCGCGTCACTGCCCTGTTCGGCGTATATCCAAGCCCAAGCTCGGAACATAACGCCCAAATCCTACGCGCTATTCGTGCCTATCTTACGGAAGATAATCCGGAATTTTTAAAGTATGTAGGCAGAGATTTTAAAAACTTCGGGTTAAAATTTAACATTGCTTTATGTAATGCCTTTGCACTGCGTGTGCCGTTTAGTCGTAAAAAAGCCGACCGAGCCATTGACCTGGCGCTTGCCGAATGGAATAAGAAAACCCCGAACCAAAAACAAGGCTGGTTCAACGAATGCCGCGCAACACAAAAACTCATCAATGAACGTCATCTGCGGGAAGAATTAGATAACGAAGTAAAATAAACCAATTTAAAACAAAGTGCGGTAAAATTTTCAACGTTTTAAAACGCTTAAATAATCAACCGCACTTTTATTTGAGATTCATGAAGTAAAAAAGAAAAAATGTGTAAACAACTACGTTTTTCAATCCGAAAAATCAATGAAGATGAAATCGAAATCCGAAATTCTTTTTTTGACGGTTATACTCGTGGATTTATTCGGCTCTTATTTATCGGTATTTTTTGTATGAGTTGGTATCAAAATGCCAAATATAAACAACCGCCTTTTTCCTATGAAATCGCTGCAATAAAAGAAGATTTTGTTTGGGCATTTAATCCTGATAAAAAAATTTACCCTATATACGAAGAAAGTAAGAGAACTCATAATGATCCAGAGTTCAGAAAAATGTTTCCTAATAATAAGCTGCTTCCTTATAACGAATATAGAATTCCTTACATCGAAAGAAGAACTACTGAAAGAGTTAGAGCTTATTTCCACCCAATTTGGATGGCATTCCTGCTATTTTTATTCTGTCTGCCACGCCCGCGTGGAATCCGAGTAAACCGTAAAAAACGGATTATTTATGCACCGATTTTAAACGGTACTTATCGCGTCGCCTTTGTACCGAAGGAAGGTGATCCGCTGGGTGGCGTGGTCTATTCCTGTTATGGCCCGCACCCTTTGGGAGGAGAAAGTTTATACTCTTTTGTGATGGCCATTCGGGAAGAGAAGAACATGCTTCCCTCTCGTCATTATTTGGGTGTGTATCCGTCGGTGACTTCCAAGCAAAGCATTGATATTTTAAACGCCATTCGGGCTTATCTCACAGAAGATAACCCTGAATTTTTAAAACACATTAAACCCCGTTTTAGTGTGTGGCACTATATTATCACCATCCCATTTTGCAATGCTTTTGCCATTCCCGTACCGTTTAACCGAGGTAAAGCTGATGCGGCTATTGAACAAGCCCTCGCAGAATGGAATAAAAAAATGAATAATCAAAAACAAAAATGGTTTAAAGATATAGCTGAAGAACAGAAAATCATTAATGAAGAACTTACCATCAAAGGCTTAGATAATCACTCGCTATAAGATAAGTAGAAAAGTGCGGTAAAATTTTTCAACGTTTTAAAACGCTTAGAAAATCAACCGCACTTTTATTTTTTGTGAACATTAGAATAGAAAGCACCCTGTAAGGTATACTAAATGCAAAAAATCAGATTCAGAAATAATAAGGAAAACGATGAATCGAAATCAAATTTACCATGATCTTGGCTTTTCAATACGCAAAGTCAATAAAGACGAAATAGAAATTAAAAACTCAACTTTTGATGGCTATTTACGTGGTTTTTTTAGAACTCTTATTATTGGCATTTTTTCTGTAATTGCATTTTTAGATTACCAACACAAAGAAGCGCCCCTATCGGGAATATTAGAAGGAATCAAAAATGATTATATTTGGGCTATTAATCCAGATATAAAAATTAAACCTTTATATGAAGAACATATAAAGATTAGAAGCACTCCTGAATTTATTAAAAATTTTCCAGATGAAAAAATAGAAAGCTATAAAGAATACAGAAAACCATATATAGAAAATCATTTTTGGCGAACACATGTATTTTACTTTGAGCTAATTCCAATCTTTTTGGTATTTATACTCTTTTTCTACCCCCGCCACCGCTCAATTCGTCTTAACCGTAAAGAGCGGGTCATTTATATGCAGGCATTTCATAAAATTTTTGTCATTCCAGTGCCGGATAAAGGTGACCCATTGATGGGCATGAAATATAACCGCTTTAGCTTTTATATGCTCGGTAGCCGCAAACACTTTTCGTTGTTGATGACGGGGCTTGTAGTGGAAGGGAAATACACCGAGGCTGAACTTTTAGGTTGTTATCCCCTGCCGAATCCTCTGCATAACATGCATCTAATTAAAGCTATGCGGGAATTCTTTACTCAAGAAAACCCTGAGTTTTTAAAACATATTGGTAGATTTTATCGCACGCCATGGCTTCGTCCCGGTATTGCTTTTTGTAACAGCTTCAGTTTTATTCGTTTTCCTATTTCCAGTCGCAAGAAAATCAATCAAGCCATCGCGGAACAAAAAGCTTTTTGGAATACGCTGTCTTACAAACAGCAAATGCAACGTTATGATAAAGCCGTCAAAGAACAGCAAGAGCTTAATGAACAACTGGCTTCAGAAGGCTTAATTAACGAAGTCAATGATGACTGGGAAGAAATCGAAAAATCGCCAGCTTTAAGTGATTAGCAAGGTTTTAGTTATAATATTAATAAAAGTGCGGTGGATAATTGAAATGTTTTTAAAACATGTAAACAATTAACCTTACTTTAAAGTAGAGTTTATTTAACCCCTTAAATATCATGGGATTTAAATACTCTAACCATTTAAAAAATTTACTTATTTCATCTAAAATTTAATGTTAAATCGTTTATAATTTGATATAGTTACACTTGTCTGTAAAGACAATAAATATATTCATCTTTAAAGTCATTAGGAGAATTTTATGCCTACACCAGCATTTATTTCCATTGAAGGTAGTAATCAAGGAAAAATTACAGCAGGTGCATTTACCGAAGATTCTGTCGGTAATGTTTATGTTGAAGGTCATGAAGATGAGATCATGGCACAAGCGATTAGCCATATCGTGACTGTTCCAACTGATCCACAATCAGGTCAACCATCTGGTCAACGCGTTCACAAAGCATTCAAATTTACTTGCTCTTTAAACAAAGCAGTACCTTTAATGTATAACGCATTAGCTTCTGGTGAAATGTTACCAAAAGTTCAAGTAACTTGGTTCCGTACCTCTATCGATGGTCGCCAAGAAGAGTTCTTCTCAACAGTATTAGAAGACGCAGTAATTGTTGATATGAACTTAGTGATGCCAAATGCTCAAGATCCAAGCAACGCACCATATACTCAATTATTAGAAGTAAGTATGAGTTACCGTAAAATTAACTGGGATCACACTATTGCTGGCACATCAGGTTCTGATGACTGGCGTAGACCACAAGTTTAATTTTATCTACTTGATGAAAAAGCTAAATAGAAATCTATTTAGCTTTTTTATTTTCTATAAAAAAAGGGAAATATTATATTTCCCTTTTACTTAAATTAATTATTTTCTGGAAACTTCACTTCTTCTTCATAAATTTCCATTGGTTCTAAAGAGCTTTTACCTTCTTTTTCCGTATCAAGTAATTTTGATGGCAATCTAAAGTTGCTTAATACGCCACCAAAGAACGGATTTGTGCCATTTTCTACCGTTAATCTATAATTGATCGCCCCACCATTTAATTTAAATGAGAGATCTACAGATTGTCCATTTACCTTCTTCGCCGCCTGATCTAGTACTCGGAATAATGACCATTCACCTGTTCGACGAAGAGTTGATGTGTCCCCAGTTGATGTTACGAGCGTTAAGCTTGTTTCTACATCTTGTCGTGTCGTATTTGGCCAAATTAAACGACTTGCAGATGGCACCTCATGGCTATACTTCAGCAACTGCCCATCAATATTAAATGTTGATGCCGTGAACTTACCAGAAAGCCCCAACGGTTTTAAGCTGAAAGAAATATTCACATTACCTGAAGCATCAAAATAATTTCGTTGAATATTTTGTAAATCCTGAAGTGCGGCTAAAAATGATGATGAAATCACGCTTTCACCGTTCACGACAGAAAGTTCCGCATTGTCTTCTAAGAAGAATTTTAAATAATCATTATAAAAACGCTGCACTCGTCCGTTTGGCCCAAAGAACTCACGGAAATCATCCAATGAGATATTTTCGCTTGCCTTACGATTTAATGGGTAGCGATTTGCGATTCTGCTCTTATAGAAACCATATACATTACGATTCCATAGTGCATTGATCTCACTTAATGCCGTTTTTAGTTCTAGTGTCCAAGCCTCATCCGCAACTTTATTTAATTGAGTTGAAAGAGGCTCTGCCATTTCATTCGCTAAACGTTTTAAATCAACAGTTGGATTTGTTCGTTCTAAATTAAGCTCTGCCATAATGGCTTTCAATGCAGTTTGAGATGGCTCCGGTGATTTCTGAATCGTCTGCATATAGAATTTTAACTCAGACAATTTTTTCATTACCGTATCCATATGCGGCTGTCCAGCATCTGATGCGGCTTTTACCTCATTAACCAAAGGAGCAAAATGTTGTGCAATTTGCAATGAGGCCATTTGATTTGCTGTAGCTACATTTGTATTTTCATTACGATTTTCAGCATTAATTCCCGATAGACTTGGATAAATATCACTGTTCTTATCAATTAAATTAATCATTTTTTGTAATGGTTTTTCATTACCAGTTAAAGCATCTAATACGTCTACTGCATGACGCAAATCAACAAAATGAATAATCTCTAAATTATTTAGTGCATCTTGCCATGTCTGAATGTAGTCCGCGATGTAACGCTCTCGAATCTCTTCAGATAAATTGGCAAGCTCTTCTTTTGAATAATTCGTCGTTTGCTGTTTACCTAGCACCCAAGCATCTATCGCAGCAAGTTGCAGCAAATCCTGAGCCTTAGGATCATAAAAATCTTTATATGCCCAATCAGTAAATAGTGGACTAATTAATGTGCCATACCAACTAATATTTTTATCTCTAAAGAACGTTTTAGGATCTTCAGTTGTAAAATCAGTTTTAAATATAGTGGTAAAAGTTTGCCCAATTTCAGCTTTCAAATCAGTGGCTGGCTGCAGTTCTGTATTTGCCAGAATTTTAAAGTTTTGATAAACACGGTCCGCCAGTGGTAATTTGCTGTATTCCTGCTGTTTATCTGCAATTTTCTTATCAAACATGCTGAGATCGGGATCTACATGTTCCATTGCATAACTAAAATGAGCCATAAGCTGACGCTGAATATCTGGATTCTTAGGATAATTTTTTTGCAGATATTTCGTCATCCACTGCTCAGGAATTTTAACCTTTCTATTTGCCATATCGTCAATCATTCGATAAACACGCAATAGCTCAAGTCCTTCATTGCTATCTTCAGGTAAAGCGTCCATTTGCTCAATCAATCCCATCGCAATTTCAGGTAAAAAACGCTCCCCAAGGAATTTTTTATAGGCTTCACTTACTTTTCCGCCTACTTTTTTACCTTGGTACAACCCAAAATCTTTAATTATAGGTAAGGCCTTTTCATAGTCTCCATAACCATATGTTGCCTGACGTAATATGTTCAATGGTTTTAATAAATTACGTCCTGTTGGATCCATGGATTGGCTAATATTCATCTGACGGAATTCTTCTGTCAATTTTAGAATTTTTACTGATGTTGTTTTATTTTGATAGAAGTAATTTTGCCATGTCGCTAAAACACAAATACCACACACAGCCATCGCAACAGCACCTAGAATAAACTTACGTTTACTTCGTCGAATTTCTTTTTCATTATCGCTAACAAGACCCGCTTCAGGATAAATAATATTTTGAAAGAAATTATACGTGAAATAGGTTCTTTGAGAGCGCTCTGGCAAATAGCTTGGCACAACATGAGGTAAATCAAACTGCTTAGAAATAGCTGCTTGATAAAAATCCATTGGAATGCCTTCTTGGAAGATAGAAGAAAAATACACACCACGAACATAAGGTGTAGTTGTGAAACGATCGCTCTCTAATACATCGCTAATAAATTGAAGCAGAATATTCTGCATACCACCTAATTGGCGAGCATACATGTAAAGTGACTCTCGTTCTTCTTGTGAAATTGTTCCTGCTAATTTATCAAAAACAATTTCCTCGATCTCTTTAACAAAAGCACTATAACTATCAGCCAACTCTTTTGTCCAATTATCGATTTGTTCATCTGTATTTAATGTGAAAGAAAAACCTAAATTTTTATGACGTTCAGCTTGTTTCAAATCATTATAGAATGTTTCAAAACCCTCAATAAGATCGGCCTTGTTTAAAACAACATAAACGGGTATACGCGCCCCAAACTGTTCAGTTACTTCACGGATTCGGTTGCGTAATATAACAGCTAATGCTTGTCTATCACTGTGATTTGATGCAATTAACTTTGGAAGATCAACAACTAAAATAATGCCATTAATTGGTCTTTGTGGACGAACATCATTAATCCAATCAAGTAAATGTAACCATAGTCCTTTTGCAATTTTGCCATCTGGATCACGTTCCGTACCTAACTGCTGAATCATTCCACCTTCAGGATCAAGCAAAATAGCATCATCACTTGCCCACCAGTCAATTTGATATAAAGAATTCTCGCGCATATAACGCTTAGAGGTTCGCTCTACTGCGGTAAGAGTAAATTTTTGGTTCGAGCGATTAATAAAGCTTGTTTTACCAGCTTCATCAGAACCGAGAACCATATACCATGGAAGCTGATAAATGTAATCTTTATTAGATAAATGATTTTTAAGTGCTTCAGACATCAGTTCAAGGCTGTCATCTTGATCCTTGATATAAGGGAGAATAATGTCTTTTTCCTCTTGCTCTTTCTCTAAATCATTTTTTTCTTTGTTTAAGCGAGCGTTCTTGAATTGAAGTTTCAAAATAGCAATAATTGCTAAAGTAAGCAAAACAACAACGGTGGCAATAATTCTGCTGCCCATTCCAACTTGTTTCGCTAAGTCATAATCCCAACCTTTTTCATTTGAAAGGCCTGTGAAACTCCAAGATGTACCATAAGTCCAAATTCCGACAAAAATAAGAATTAGACCTAATGTAAGTAATACAGGAAGTGAATTTCTAAGATGTGAAAAAATAGGACGCGTAAACTGGCGAAAAATCCCTAATAATTGGTTCAAATAATTCATTCATTATCCTTTAATAATTTATCTTTTAATTGTTCTATTTGAGTAAAAAAAGTACTATCCCACTCTTCAACTGTGTATTTTTTACAGTGATTAATCAGTTCAGACAGCTCATTAAGCGCAATCGATAACATATCCTCTTTTAAGAAAAAACGTATTTTCTCAAATTGTAAATAATGCTTTGTTCTAACATCAATCACTGATTTTAACTGTTCATCAATTTTTTTCAGAACAGACACAAAACCTTCAGCCGAATAAAGTTCATCAAGATCACTCTCTAATGAGTTTTGTACTGAAGCTTGAGTGCTTACATTCACACTATTATTATCGGAAAGCCAATCCGAAACAATATCACTCAAAAAAGGCTCACCATTTTGGAATTTTGCTAAATGAAATGCAGGAAACTTATTAACAAATTGTTCAGTTACACTTCTAATCGTTTCTGCCGCCTCTTTAAATTTTAAAGCTTGGCAACATTTTGCAGACAAGTAGCTCCCTTCAATCCAATATGGGCTTGTTGTTAACGTTTTTTCAATACGATTTAATAACTCCACACTTGGTGATGAAACAACTAGATCCCGATAATCACTTACTTTATCAAGTGGAACGGATTGCATGGCTGTAATACCTTGGCTATTCATCTCTGGTAGTTGGGTAATACTATGCCATAGCCCAAATCGACGGCTTACGTAACCCAATATTGATGAAGGCTGTAATTCACAAGTGGTATCTGCAACTTGAAAGTAAAATTGTTTTAATTGACGAGCATTTGTCAGTTCAAATTTATTTACGTCAGGAATATTTAAAGAAATTTTCTCAGCAGAAACTTGGCTAGCAGTAATTGGTGCATCTGTAGCCGTTTGGTCTGGTACGACTTTATTCACTTCTTTTGTCTGAGAATTCTCAACAAAATCTGACCGCTCTTTTACGAAACGTCGTAATCGAGCTAAAGTAGACTCAACACCTGGAAGTTTTTCATTTAATTGAAGCGAAAGTACCTCTATAAGTTTGTCTATCTGCTCATTTTCTACTGCCGTAAATCTTACATCTGTATTATTTGATGCTGCGTTTTCAAGGCGTTCAAAGATCAGTGTAATGAACTTTCCTTTAAAACGATTAATTGTATTATCGGTTGAAGGCTTAGGATAAGCATTAAAAAGAAACTTCTTATTGAATTCAGAGAACAATGATAGAAAGTCAACAAGATTAGACTTAAATCCTTTATAAAGTAAGGCATAACCTAGATATTGTAAAACCTTATAGTCTTTACAAGACTCAGATAAATACTGCTGAGAATGTGAAATAATCCCTTCCCAATCAATCGTATCATGCTGCAAAGAACCAAACTTCATGACTTGCTCATCAAGCGCAGAGAAAACAATACCCTCTTCATCAGGTGTACCGACGGGAAAATATTCTCCCGCAATATCATCTAAAATGCTCTGATACTTCATTTTACCAACCACATTCTTTTCTTATTGGCGCAACTTGAGATGCTAGTCCGTTATTTTTGAAAATAAACTGACGATCTTCTTGAGGAAGAGAAACTGAAAACGTATCAATATATAAGATTGATTTTAATTGTTGTATTGCATAAAGTCCTCGCCCTGCATCTAACAAATAACCTCGTTCGGCACTCTGCCAGTCAATTTTAGAGGCTGTATGATTTGTATCGTTATTAGCAATATGAACATTCAGTAAATTATGTTTAACGGGTTTATCCAATGCAATTTGGAATCTTGTGATATTGTCTTTGCAAGCAACATATATTGAGGCACTTCCGTCATTACTTAATAAAGCAAGTTCTAAATTATTTTCAGCCCAAGCATCTCGCCCATCAACTTTAGCTAATGTAAAAATATCACCAACTAATTTAGGAACAAGATTACTGACCACACGATCATCTATCATTTGCTCTCTAACCGGTGTGTTAAATACCTTATCAAAACATGCAAGACGATTAATATTTGACTTAATTGAAACACATTGCCCTGCTTTATCCATTTTTTCTTCAGATAAACTATTTGCAGAATATATTGATAAGAAAAAAGCAAACGTCGCTTTACATACAAAAGAAAGACGCGGTGCCATAGCAAAATCCCTCATTACTACATATTATTAATAATGTCATTTACATTATTAATAATCTCAGTTGAATATGAATCCAAGAACATACTATATAAGAAATAAATTAACGCAAAAGCAAATAATGTTCCCCATGCAACACGGTTTAATGACAATGGTTTCTTTACCGTATAATCACTTTTGTAAAGATGCATTTGCTGATTTCTCTGATAATCATACCCACGTAATGGTCTCAGTGTTTTTTGTAATTTAATTAAAATATTTTGAATATTTTCTTGACCATGTGGACTAAGGGCATACTGTCCTTTAAATCCAAGAGCTAAACAAATGTACATAAATTCGAGCAATTCATGATATTTTTCAGGTTCAAGCATCGTTCTTGATAAGATCGAGTAAAACTTTTCTCCACCCCATGTTTCATTATGAAAATGAGCAAGTAAAGAACGCTGCCCCCAAACTGAAGAGCTTCCCCAAGGCGTTGCCATCACCATTTCATCAATAAATGTACACACACAATATCGGAATGAAAGCTGGAATGCACTGTCATAGTTCAATTCTTTTACTTTTTCACTCAATGCCATGATTTCATTTTGCATTCTAGTATATAAACTTCCGATGTCCTCTATGGACGATAATTTTCTTAGTCTAAGAGCTGTCGCTAATAGTGGGTTTGCCAATTCAACTAAGGCATTGTAGGAGTGGGTTTGTAATTGAAAGTCATAGTCAATATCAAAATCAACATTTCCAACTTGCTCATAAAGAAGATCAGTTTTTTCATTAATTACTGGCACATTATTTGTAATGAAAACTCGATCTGAAGGCATATCAATTGATGAATTATATGTATTCAACAACTCTCTATTATTCATTATGCTAAATCTCCACGAATAGCCCAAAACTCAATCTCTAATCCAGGATAATTTCCTGTAATATGGAAACCAAATCCAGATGAAGTCAGCAAATTCTCCCAATATGGCGATGTTTTATCTAATTGGAAATACATAAAACCAGAATGGTAAGGCAAATATCGAGGAGCTACAGGTAGAGCACTCACAGGAACACCAGGCAATTGTAAATGAACAAGTTGATTGATTTGCTCGATACTTGATATCTTAGTTTGTTGAATAAACTGATTCTTTAATAATTCTGGTTGTAAATGAGCTTTTACAGCAATGATAAATTCAGCTGTAGAATAAAGTGATGCATCATTAACCTGAGCCGTATAAATTCCATATTGACGAGCAACAACTGGCAATGGTACAACTTTTGTATTTGTCACGATACTTAAATAGGACTTAATATCATTAAATAAGGGCTCTAAAGAAGTCGCTGGATTTTCATGAAGATAATCATAAAAAGTTTCTGAAAATCTTTCTTTCAAAACAAAAGTAGTCAGCTCGCTACGTAATGAAGCAAGTAATTCATAAACAGATAAAGGATGTACTTTACCTAATTTCACAATGCTTTTTATTAATGGTGAAACTCTATTAAGGCTTAAAAGCATAAGGAAATCATTAACATCAGCTACACCAGATTGTTCTGGACGCCCAATTCTGCTCACAATGTTTTGTGCTCGTAATGAAACTAAATCAGATAACTCTGCTAATTTTTTCATGAAGACCGGCATTGCATTAATATGCAATGACATAGGATAAAATGCTTCATCTAATATAACTTGATGCTCTAATGTAATATCCTTGATCTTTGCAATGGGTAAAGAAACATAATTACTTAAATCATCTAATGAAGATTTTAGAAAATATTGATTTTTCAACAACTCAAGCTGAGTATAGTTTCCACTTTCACTATGAGAGTCTTTCACTTCAGTAAAAACAATTTCACTTCGGAAATCCATTGAATCTGAATTACTTGATGAATATTTAATTTCACCTTCTCCATTTGTAACAATAGGCAAACAAAGATAAATCGTTTCACCGACAAGATTGCTAGTTACAGCAATTGGAGAAGGTAAACTATCTGTTAAAGGTAAATCAAAAAGTGTTCCATCTGGCATCACACCTTTGCATTCCGTAATGCCAAACTTTCCAAAAGAAAGCTGCTGTTGATCAAAAGCAATTTTCTCAAAACCTAGATTATAAGCCGAGATATCAATAACTTGCTTCAGTTGTGATGTTAAAAAACGGCTTTCTTGCTGAAAATGTTGAGGCCTAATGAATAGGCCTTCTTTCCACAAAACACGATTTGATAAAGACATGGATTAATTATCCTTAAAAATTTCAACTTTAGAGTCTAACACACGAATTAACAGTGGATAACTTTCCCCACCTTTAGGTTTGACCTGTACAATACCTTTCCATTTGCGGTTTTCATAACCATTAAAAAGAGCTACAACTCCAATATAATGAGTTTTTTCATTCATTTCTTCTGAATCCACAAATCTGAACTGATTCGGTGCAATAATTAAATCAATATTTGAAACATATGTTTTGCCCAATGATTCAGTGAAATCATTACCACGAAAATCATCATATGTACTACTTAAAAATAGCGACTTATCCGTTAATTGGAAAACTTTTAACATGACAGGGGTTGCTCTAGCATCAGCCTTTCCATTTTCCTGCTCAATAATTTGCTTATCGGAATTGGTACTATTGGCTGTCGCATTTTTTTTGTATTCATGAGCTGTCATTGGACGTTTAGCTTGAGGTTTTAAAGCATCTAAATCTTCGAACTCTGCTGCAGCTTCATCACTTACTACAGCAATAGCATCATCTTTTGGAGAATAAACGTTAATATTTGCACGATCCGTTGCGTAAATAGAAAGTGAATAAGTCGATGGTTTTACTAAACGTGGATTAACACTCGGTCCATTATCTGAAGAGCATCCCGCCACAGTTAATGCAACAGCAGTAAACATAAATAAAGATTTTAATTTCATAAGATTTCCTTAGTTATTTAATAAAAAATAGAGGATCTAAAATAGGCTCCACTTGTTTTGACTTTGCATCATCTTTATCTTTTAAAGTTGATACAGAATTCTGTATTTTTTCATATTCAATTGTAGATATCGACTTTACTAACTCATTTGGTGACTCATTAACATCCAACGGGGTATAGTATTCCAACACACTATGAATATGCGGGTTAAAAAATTTATATTCTGTAGACCCAAATTGATGAGGCATCGCATTCATTAACTCTGAAGAAGGCTCATCATCTACTTTTAATGCCAATAAAGGGTCTAAATTCGTATCATTTGCTTTTAATTCAAGTAAATCTTGATTAATGTTCTCTTTCTCAAAATCATAATGATATTGCTGAGAATGTCCTAAATTTAAGATTGTATTATCCGTTTGTTTATTCAATAAATAAGATAATTCATCTTGTAAAGTAACCATTTCTGCTTCATTAGTAAAAATCTTAGCTCTAATCTTATAATTACATAGAGAAATGAGATCATTATCATTTAATTTGATAATCCCCCCCATGGGAAGAGCACTCGTTGTTCCATTAATAAAAAGCTTTTTACTATGAGCTATTAAACAGAAATCAGCATTATAATACTTTATTTCAAACTCAATATCAGAAATTTCATTCTTCCAATTATCTATTTTCCAATTTACATTTGATGCAGATCCCACTAAACCACCAGCTAAATCAAAATAGCAATAAGGTAATGTTCCTCTTTCGAGCATAAACGCATCGGTTACCATCAATAAAAGTTTATGCACTTATACCGCTCCTTCAATGATCACCTGGTTTAAAGTATGAGCGCTTGTTGAATCTGCATTAATCAATGTCGTCCATCCTAGCCAACTAGAATTATCCTTTCCTAAAATAAAGGTAGATTGCGTATCCGGATGTAAACCTAATGAAATATCATAAGGCAGTGGATCTTTTAATAGAAAGCGAATCAATTCTTGAAGATGCTTATATTTTTCAGTATTTGGCAAAAATTGGTAAAACTCATTTAATTTCAGATTATCAATATTAACTCTAAACTTATTTGAAAATGATTCAATCTTGTCACCTGAAATAAAATTATTACCTAACATCATATTCTGCATACCAAGTTTATTTTTTTGTTCGCTTTCTATTTCAACAAGTTGTCTTACATGCTCTTCAATCGAAACATCATCCAAATCAAAATAGTACCGAATAATATCAGTTAGTATCTGCGGAGTTCTTATACCCGATTGTATAAGACCAATATAATAAAAAATTTTACTCCAATTTAAATGAGAGAATTCAATAAAGTCCTTAGACAGTCCCAAAATATTTAGAATATCCCGAGAATAGTCATCTGAAAAATCAGATTTAAACCGTATATAATATTTATACTTTCTCCAAATTTGGTGAAATATTGTAAGCAAGTGATGATTAAAGAAATCTAAATATTTTGCTTGAATAGATTCATTCTCATACGATGCCTCTGCAATTTCATCCAAAACACTTCCAGGAAGTGGGCCTGATGCACCTTGTAATCCTAAAAAGTTAACAAAAATTTGGAATATTCTTTTTCCTTCTTCATCTTGAATAACGAGCTGCTCAATATCCCCAACTGGAAAGTTAATTTTAGGATTACTAAAGAAACGGAATATCGATTCTTCAACGAGAGTATTTTCTAATTCATCTAAGCTCATTGACGATGCATCAGCAATTGTTTCTACGAGCTGATGAAACCCAAACTGAATTAGATCACTCTTTGAAGAGAGGTTTTCTGTTCCCATTTAAATATCTCGTTATTACTTGTATTGATAATTTCTAAAAGGTGAAATGAATTTATCGTGCCATATAATCTAAAAAATTCAGCAAGAATCGAACCAAATAAAAACAACTCCCCTTCACAGAGGAAATTATTGCTATCTATTCTTAGTACTGATTTTTGACCTCTATATACAATGCCTTTTATGACCTTATCAATTGGACGAGTCGTAATCGACTCCATTCCAGACAAACGTTTTTCTGTTCGTCTCAATGCTTGCACATCATACATTGCAGAAAAATCATAAGTTAGCAAAATTTCCTTTAAAACATCTAGCTTCGTTAAGGATAAATAATTAAGTGAAAGATTAGAAACTAACTTCCAATGAATCGATTCATCTAGAACTGCTCTCACCGTTTTTACTGGCAATGTGATATTTTTAAAATCAATATAAGACGGTGTATTTTGTGATGGCACACAAATATCACCAATCCCTAAAAACTCTGGTAAATTATGATTTGTACAATCTAAATCTATAGATATTGTCTCTCTGGAACTATCTAAAATTTTATTAGAATCAGATACAAAAGAAACAAAATGATCATAACCCGTTTCTTCAATATTATCTTTAATAATTGATTTATAGTATCCACTCTCGCCAGATGAAGAGCTGTGAACAAATGATTCAAATTTTGGATAAGTATAAATCTTATTCCCCGTCTCTTTTAAAAACGTTGAGCCTGAAACTCGCCTAATATCAAAGATCTCGAAATGCTCCCGATTAAAACCTGCCGGAATCACTGGATATAGATCTTTTTTTCCATCAAGATTTAATGGAACAGCATCATGCTCAAATAAATTAATTATTGGAACACAATATAGGGAAAAATCAGCTTGTGTTAATTTTAGATCTTTAGGAAAAGAACGATTAAACTCAAAAAATAACTTAAATTTTTTCTTATCAAATCGACTTAAATACAGATGCAGCTTTCTTAGCTTAAAGAAATAAAATTTTTTAGGGAAAAAGAAAAACTCTTGTAAGAGACGATACCCATCAAATGCATTATCAGGGTAAGGAATCAAGGATTCCTCTTTATCAAAACCAACAGGAGAAATAACATCCAGTGGTAAATTAATTACACCATCTTCCGATTTAATATAAACTTTTGTTAAATAATTAAAAATCCATTGATAACAAGTTAAAGCGCTGTAATCACTCCCAGATAAATAAAATGACAATTCATCGCACTGTATGGAAGAAAAATCACTATCTGTGATATTTTCTAAATCTAATTCAATAATTGTAGACTCGCTGCCTGATGTGCTTTTTACATCATTTAAAACAAGTGGATAAACAGCAACATCCATCGTTGTTTGAAACTGACAAGCCGTACCATCTACCGGTTTAGACGACACAAACGTTCCTTTAGGAACTATATGTTTTGTTGTAATAGCCCTTTCTTTAGGTTGAAAGTTTAAAATTGCACAACTTGGTAAAGGACGCAAATAATTTGGCCAAAGAAGCTGAATCATTGATTGAGTTATTTCTGGTAAATTATCTTGTACTTTTTCTTTCAAACGTGCAGTTAAAAAAGCAAAAGATTCAATAATTCTCTCTGCCTCAGGATCAACTATCTCATCAGATAAAAATCTTGATAAGTGAGGATAAATCTTTGAAAAATGTTGACCATCCCTTTTGAGAAAGTCTAGCTCAGATCTAAAAAACTCTTTCAAAGACATTTACACAACCCTAAACTTCTTATTTGAACTATCCAAGATAATATTTAATTCAGTTAACTCATTTTTTTGTTTTAATAATACAACGCAGGTTATACGGAAATTAAGCTGAAGAACATCATATGCATCATGAATATATTCTATTCTTGTAATACGAACCCTTGGCTCATAGCGCTCTAAGCTGGAACGAATATTTGCAACAATTGTTTGGCTTAAACTTTTTGTGGTTGCAGTTGCATCATTAAAGTCTTTTAAACCAAAATCGGGTGCACATAACGTGCACCCTTCTTTTGAATTAAGTACTAATTCTATGTTTCTTTTTATCGAACGAATTAAATCACTCACAATTTCTGCTTCAGTCTTCTTTTTAATGACATCCGTATTCTGTGGTGCAGTTTTAACCCTGTTCCAAAATCCCATAAAACAGCTACTTATTTATTATTATCAATATCTAATCGACCCACAAGGGAAAGATCGAAACTTGCCCCCATATATTTAAAGTGCGGTCGAACAGATAAAGAAACTTTGTACCAACCTGGTTCTCCTGCAACACTTGATACTTCAACTTTAGCAGAACGTAATGGTCGACGGCTACGAACTTCTGCTGGTGGGTTCTCTTGATCTGAAACATACTGTTTCAACCAAACATTTAACTCTCTCTCAAGATCTTGACGTTCTTTCCACGAGCCGATCTGTTCACGTTGTAATACTTTCAAATAATGCGCTAAACGGTTCACAATGAACATATATGGTAATTGTGTACCTAATTTATAGTTTGTTTCAGCCGCCTTGCCTTCTTCCGTATTTGGGAATTTTTTAGGTTTTTGGACAGAATTAGCTGAGAAGAATGCAGCATTATCGCTTCCTTTACGCATAGTTAAAGGAATAAAACCTTCATCTGCCAATTCAAATTCTTTGCGATCTGTAATTAATACTTCTGTTGGGATCTTCGCTTGTAACTGCCCAAATGATTCAAATAAATGAACTGGTAAATCTTCTACCGTACCACCACTTTGTGGACCAATAATATTTGGACACCAACGATATTTAGCAAAACTATCTGTTACTTTCGATGCCATCAAGAATGCAACATTGCTCCACAAATAGTTATTATGGTTACCATCAATTCCTTCATTGTAATTGAAGGTTTTAACCGGATTTTCAATCGTGTCGTAAGGTAAACGAGACAAGAAACGTGGCATTGTGAGTGCTAAATACTTAGAATCTTCAGATTCTCTTAATGCTCTCCATTTAGCATAACGAGGTCCTTCAAAAATGTCTTTTACTTCTTTAATTTCAGATAAAGATGCGTAGCTATCTAGTCCAAAGAACTCTGGACCTGCGGCTGAAATAAATGGAGCATGAGACATCGCACCAACAGATGAAACATATTGTAATAATTTAATATCTGGCGCAGATGGCGTAAACGTGTAGTTACCAACAATAGCTGCAACTGGCTCACCACCAAATTGGCCATAGTTTGCGGAGTAAACATGTTTGTATAAACCGCTTTGAGTAATATCAGTCGCATACTCAAAATCATCAAGCAATTCTTCTTTGCTTACATTTAGTACTTCTATTTTAATGTTTTCGCGGAAATCGGTACGATCTACAAGGAGTTTCAAACCACGCCAAGCTGATTCCATTTCTTGGAATTTATCATTATGTAAAATCTCATCTACTTGATGACTGATTTTCTCATCAAGACGAACAATCATTTCATCGATAAGTGTCTTATTTACAACTGCATCTGCACTATCAGACTTCAACATTTCAGAAATAAATTCTGCAATACCTCTTTGTGCAATACTATAATCTTCATTTTCAGGTTTAAAACGTGTCTGCTCCATCACCTGATCAAGTAAGCTTGTCGTTTGCGAATTCTTTTCAGCTTTTGCCGTTTGATTCTTAGTAACCATATTCTACTACCTTTATTCTTTTTCTAAAATGATAGCCAATTCTTTTTCCAACGCTTCTCTTGCGTTTGGATCCGCAATTAACTCTTGCAATTTATTTCTAAATGCAGGGATGTTCCCCATAGGCCCTTTTAATGCAAGAAGGGCTTCTCGTAACTCTAATAATTTGTTTAATTCTGGTACTTGTTTAGCAATATTATCAGGTGAGAAATCTGCCATGCTTTCAATTTTTAGGCTAATACCAAGATCTTGATTTTCGGCATTTTCTTCTAAGCGGTTTGGTACCGCTACATCAATCGTCAAATTAGATTGTTTCATTACAGCATCAAAATTGTGCTTATCAATAGAAACCGTCTCTCTTTCTTCAAGGCTTAAGTCTTCTGCAGCACCTTTAAAATCACCAGTAACTAAAAGTTTTAACGGTAATTCAACTTCATCAGTTTGACCTTCTGTAGCCGGAGTATATTTAATATTAATTCGCTCTTTTGGTGCGACTGAACCTGTTTTAGACATATAAAATCCTCTTTGAAATTTAAACTGATTTCTATTTTTAGATAACGAACTAAAAAATAACTAGATTATAAAAAATCACGGTTACTAAATCAATGACGAAGTCAGCAGTATAGAATAATTTTTTACAAATGATATTTGTTATGTGGCAAAATTAAACAACACCCATACTATTTTAGAAGATATGTATTTTCTTTTTAAAATAAACACATAAACTATCAATTTTACAAGAAAATCCTATCATTTTAGTTTAGAATGTAAAGGTTAAACATTTCATAGATTAAGGAGAAGTCATGTCTGCTCGTAGCGTAATCGTTATTGGAGATAAAACTACCCATGGAGGTACCGTACTTCAAGGATCACAAACCATGACTGCCGGAGGCAAAAATGTCGCCCGACAAGGTGATTTGGTCTCATGTCCAAAATGCAAAGGTAACTTCCCGATTGTTGAAGGTTCATCTATCATGCAAGCTAATGGGCGAGGCATTGCCCTTGAAGGAATGAAAACTGCCTGTGGTGCAGAATTAATTGCTTCACAATCTATGATGAAAGCTAAAGCATAATTTATTTAGTATTTATATAACGCTATTATTACTGCCAATATTTTTATAGGAATTCCAAATGGCCGTTCAATCCGATTATCGTTACAGTCTTACCGTTAATGGTGCCACTCAATTCGAAGTAGTCCGTTTTGTATTAAAAGAACATTTATCTACACTCTTCCGACTTGAACTCGATCTCGCAAGCTTTGGTTCTGAACCGAATTTTCATTCTCTAATCGACCAACCTGCTACGCTAACCTTTTGGCAAGGAGATGAGGTAATACGTAGTGTCAACGGTATCGTTACGGCCTTAAATCAGAGGGAAACTGGTTTTACTCGAACTCGTTATCACATGGTGATTGAACCATCTTTATGTCGTGCAGGTTTACAAACTGATTTACGAATATTCCAACAACAAGACTCTCAAAAAATTATCGAAACGCTACTGAGTAAAAATCAAGTACCTCAGAGCCAATTCCATTTACAAACGCCATATTGGACACGTGAATACTGCGTGCAATATCGCGAAACTGATTTAAATTTTATTCAACGTTTGGCTGCCGAAGAAGGCTCTTATTATTACTTTGAACATACCAATGATAGCCATATCCTTCATTTCTCCAACTCGACAACACTTTCAGAGAAAAAAGGAAATTTAGTTTATAACGCAATGCCGGCGGGACAACGTCCAGAAGCAGCTGTGTGGCATTGGTCCTACGAAGAAAAACTGGGTACTACTCTTCAAACTTTACGTGATTATACTTTTACAAATCCTCGTTATAATCAAGAACACCAATATTCAGGTCAAGGTAATAACAAAGGCCATGGTAGCATTTATGAGCGGTATGACTATCCAGGCCGTTATAAACGTGATGCTCAAGGTGAGCCTTTTACGCAATATCGTTTGGAATACGAACGTAGAGAAGCGGAATTGGCACTTGCACAAAGTGATGATTTACGTGTACAACCAGGTTATGTATTTGGCTTAGAGGGACATCAACGAGAGGCCTTTAATCGCGATTGGTTAGTAGTCGGAGTTGAACATTATGGTTGGCAACCTGGTGTATTAGAAGAAGAAGCAGGTGAAGAAGGTAACCGCTATGAAAACCGTATTAAACTTATTCCAAATACCACACAATGGCGACCAGAGCCGCAACCAAGACCTGTTGTTGATGGGTCTCAAATGGCCCATGTAGTTGGCCCAGCTGATGAAGAGATTTACTGTGATGAATGGGGACGTGTAAAAGTCCAGTTCCCTTGGGATCGTGAAGGGCAAAATAACGAGCACAGTTCTTGCTGGATTCGAGTCAGCCAAGGTTGGGCGGGAGCGCAATTTGGACATATTGCCATCCCTCGTATTGGCCATGAAGTAATGGTTGATTTCTTAGAGGGCGATCCTGACCAACCAATCATCATGGGACGTACTTATCACAGCACAACGGAACCGCCTTATGCTCTGCCTGAACATAAAACGCGTATGACCATAAAAAGTAAAACCCATAAAGGTAACGGCTTTAATGAATTACGTTTTGAAGACGAAAAAGACCGAGAAGAAATCTTTATTCATGCAGAAAAAGACCAAAATAATGTTGTAAATAATGATGAAACAACACAAATTGGGCATGATCGAACCGAACAAGTAGGACATGATGAAACAATTAACATCGGAAACAACCGTACTGAAATGGTTGGGCAAGATGAGTCATTAACGGTAGGTCGCGATCAATCTAATAAGATCAATCGCAATCGCATGACTAAAATTGAAAAGGATGAAGTATTAAACATCGGGAATCATCTATCAATGGATGTGTATGCCAATCAAGAAGTTAAAATTGGCCGAGATTATTCTCATCAAACAAGTCGCAATGCGGTTTTCAAAGCAGGGAAAGAATTAAAACAACATAGTAAAAACATTAAATTAACTGGTACTACACAAGTAAATATTCGTGGAAAAGCAGGTACGATTGTTATTGATGGCTCTGGTATCACGTTAAAAGGTAAAGTGACTGTAAAAGGTAATTTAATACAATCTAGCGGAACACCAGAATCGCCAGCAGTATTGTCTCTTGCCGCAAACGAAGCAAAACCGATTTGCGAAGTTTGTGAAGCCATGAAAAATCAAAAACAGAGTTAAAATCAACCGCACTTTATAACAAAAGGACAGCTAAGCCGTTAAACTTTGCTGTCCTATGTAACCTTTATGATTACACTTTTGTCTAACAATAATGATTCGTTATTTACTTTTATTTTGAATTATCTCGGCAGCGAAAATCCGGACGAAGAATACGGCAAGTTCTTTAAAAAAGAAAAACGTATCACAAGTGACTACTTCAACTGGTTCTATCAATTTAGCCTCTTCCCACAAATCGGCTATAACGAAAAGAAAACCGAAGCACGTATTCAGGCATGGCTTGCAAAGAATAGTATGCAATAATATTAACCCACAAAAAAACGACCGCACTTGCGGTCGTTTCTATTTAGCCATTTAAAGATTATTTCAATTTTTCACCTTTAAATTCACCTGTCAAACTTTCTAAGAAAGAGGTGATGTCCTCCACATCTTTTTGAGCAGGCTGTTGCACGTTACTTTGGTATTTCAACATTACGCTCACAGCGTCTTTTAACTCTTTTGCTGAGGCATCATGAAAATATGGTGCAGTAAGTGCGATATTACGTAAAGTTGGCACTTTGAAGCGATGCATATCGAATGGATCTTTAGTTTGTGCAAAGCGACCTTCATCTGCATCAGTTAATGGCGTGCCGCGATCTTTAAAGTAATCGCCGTAGAGACCCATGTATTCATAAGATTGTCCACCCATTGCTACGCCGGTATGACAAGTATCGCATTTATGTTGTTTGAATAACTCATAACCGCGAACTTGTTGTTCGGTCAAGGCTGTTTTATCCCCTTTCAAATAACGGTCAAAATCACTATTTGGCGTAATTAATGTTTTTTCATATTCACCAATCGCGTGAGTTAAGGTTTCTTTCGTCACTTGTGGATATTCTTTTAAGAATTCTTTTTTGAACTCTTCATCCATTTCAAAACGTGCCACGATGTCATCCCAAGAGTATGAGCCCATTTCTACCGGATTTGTTGGAGGACCTTTCGCTTGATCCGCTAAATCTGCCGCTCGACCATCCCAGAATTGAACAAAGTTGAATGCAGCATTGAATACAGTTGGTGCGTTGATTGGGCCTTTTTTACCATCAATACCTGTTGAAGTATCAAGTCTATCCACACCACCTTTATCTAATTGGTGACAAGTATGACATTGAATAGAACCATCGCCTGATAAACGTCCATCAAAGTAAAGATCATGACCTAACGCGACTTTTGCTTCATCAGTCGCAATACTGTCTGGAATCGGTTGAACTAAACGATCGGCATCAACATTTGGTGTTTCTTTTGGTAAAGACATTTTACGAGCTTCACGAATCCAGTTAAGCAACGCTACTTTTTCTTGCTCATCTGGTTTGCTTCCCCAGTGGAGATGTCTGAATTTAGCAATTGGCATTTCATTATTTTCAAGTACGCGTTGTAATTTTGCTAAATCAGCTTGGGATAATTTGCTTGGATCTTTTAAACCTTCAAGTAAACGATCTAGGCGGAAAGCACGAAGCCCACTTTGAATATCCGATTGCATTTCATCACCCACAATCGGGAATTTTGAATAAAATGGAAGCGGTGTGTTTGGACTATGGCAATATTGGCAACTGTTATCAAATAAGGCTTTTGCCACTTTTTCTTGTTCGCCAGTATAGCGATTTTCCATTAAGAGTTGGCTCGCGTTCTCTTTATCAAATTGATGTAGATACCCCCGCCCAAATAACCTAAGATAGCAATGGCTGCACCGCCAATAATCAGTTTTTTCATCTAATAATCCTCCAAACGATCAATAAACATAAAAAAGAAACGTAAAACTTAAAGTAAGGTGATTATGCCAAAAAATTGGCTTATATTTTGTATGGATTTAATTAACTTTGGCTATGGATTCGATTGATTGCATTAAAGAGTGTTTTACTTTATAAATGAAAATTCCCCTAAAAATGAAGCAATAAAAAATGCGGCTATTTCTAACCGCACTTTACTTTTTATTATCTCTCGTTTATTTCTTTGGCGCTTGCATAAAGCGGAAGAAATCACTGTCTGGTTTCAAGATCATCATATTACCTGAACCCTCGAAGCTACTTTCATAGGCTTTTAAGCTACGAATAAAGCTATAAAACTGTGGTTCTTGAGCAAAAGCTTGAGAATATAATTTTGCTGCTGCCGCATCACCATTACCACGTAATTCTTGTGCAGTTTTATTTGCATTCGCTAAGATCAAGGTCACCTTACGATCCACGTCTGCTTGAATGAATGCTGCTTTTTCTTTACCTTGAGAACGGTGTTCACGGGCAACCGCATCGCGTTCTGCACGCATACGTTGGTAAATCGAAGAAGAAACTTCATCCGGTAAGTTAATTTGTTTTACGCGAACATCGACGACTTCAATCCCTAATTCAGAGGTACTATCCTGCCCTGAATTTAACGCTTTTTTCGCCCCCGCCATTAATTCACCACGCGTACCAGAAACGATATCTTTAATTGTACGTGTACCAATTTCTGAACGCAGACGGTCATTCACTTTACGGCTTAATAAGCTTGAAGCTTGGTTATAATCGCCACCACCCGTTGCAGTATAGAAACGACCAAAATCGCTGATTTTCCATTTCACGTAGGAATCCACCAACAAGTCTTTTTTCTCGACTGTCACAAAACGAGTAGCTGAACCATCAAGGGTACGAATACGCGCATCAAGCACCTTAATGCTATCAATTAAAGGCAATTTGAAATGCAAACCTGGTTCATACACCACAACTTTGTTTTCTGCATCACGTTGTACTTTGTTAAAACGCAACATGATGCCACGAGTACCCTCAGTTACAACCACCACGCTGGAATACAACACCGCAGCAATCACCACAATAATCAGAAGTAAAAATTTACGCATTAGTTAAATCTCCCTTGGCGAATGCCTTCATTTGATTGAACTGGTTGAGCCGTTTGCGTTTCTACACGACGTTCCTGTGTCGAAACAGGCGCAGAACTGACTGCACTTTCTGAAGTAGTGGTCACTGGCTTAATCGTCTTTTTACCCATTAATTGCTCCAATGGCAATACGGTTAAATTGTTACCATTATTGCTATCTAGCATCACTTTAGGTGTATTTGCCATGACTTTTTCCATGGTTTGAATATAAAGACGCTCTTTTAACAAATCAGGCGCCGCTTTAAATTCAGGCAGAAGACGTTGTAAACGTTCCACTTCCCCTTGTGCATCAAGCACAACACGATCTTTATAAGCGGTTGCTTCTTCAACGATACGCTGTGCATCACCACGAGCGATTGGCTCTTTCTCGCGAGCATAAGCCTCTGCTTCACGAATGTAACGTTGTTCGTCTTCCTGTGCTTTAATCGCATCATCGAAAGCATCTTTCACTTCTTCTGGCGGACGTGCAGATTGGAAGTTCACGTCAATCACTTCAAGTCCCATATCATAAGGTTTGATAATATCGTTCAACGCTTTCCAAGTATCTTCACGCACTACGGCACGACCGGTTGTCAGCACATCATTCATAGTCATATGACCGATCACATAACGAAGTGCGCTGTCAGTCGCTTGTCCAAGACTATTGTCCGCATTGCTTACGCTAAACAGGTATTTTTCAGGATTTTGCACGCGATATTGCACAGTCATTTCTACTTTAACCATGTTTTCATCTTTGGTTAACATCGCACCTTGCGTTTTAAGCTCACGAACTTGTTCTACATTCACTGGAATCACTTTATCAATAAAGGTTGGTTTCCAGTTTAAACCTGGTTGAACGATAGAATGAAACTCGCCAAAACGTAACGTCACGCCACGTTCTGCTTCTTTAATGGTGTAAAAACCGCTTGCCCCCCAAATAATCCCTCCGATGACGACGGCGATCGGTAAAATTTTACCTAAATTAAATGAAGGCACATTAGGCGAAGTATTATTTGAACCACCTTTTTTATTACCCCCACCTAATTTTTTCAACAGATTATTGAATACTTCTTCAATATCTGGTGGTGATTGCTCCTGATTTTTATTGTCTCGCGATCCCCAGCCATTTTCATTTTGCTTATCTGATGAATTATCTGACTGTTTTGGACCGCTACTCTGTCCCGGTTTACCCCAAGGATCTTGATCTGGACCGTTTTGCGACATTACGTTCTCCATTTGTCTAAAATTTTTAATGAGTTTAACGAAATAAATGGGGTTAGTCTATGAAAATACAAGTGGCAATGCAAATTATTACAAAATAAAAAATCCTTGAATATTTTTAAGGATTTTCTTTTATTCATTTACTTGGTAAATCAAGGTTTTTTTTATATTTTTTTCAAGTAATTTTTTTCCATCCCATTGATAAAAGTGCGGTTGAATTTTTGACTGATTTATAAATGCCGCAAAGTAAAAAGGCAATTCATCCGTAAAGATCAACTGACCTTTTGGACAATAATCTGAGAAGATCTGCAGTTGCTCTGGCAAATGCGTCACACTTGATAACTTCACGATTCCTACGCCTTGTGATTTCAATACTGCTTCACGCAAACACCAACAACGATAAAAGGCCAGGTCTGCATCAGTCTGTTTAGCAAACCATTCTTGTTCTGCTTGTGGCGCAATATGCGCCATGAGCGCAGAAAAATTCCGTTTTTTTGAAAATTCAATATCAATACCGACCGCACTTTTTTCTGATTCATTAATATGTAGCAATACGGCAACCCAATCGCTAGAGTGACTAATGTTAAAATCGATATTCTCAACGGGAAATTGTGGTCTGCCACTTTGCGTACGATAAATTTGCCCTAAAAGTGCGGTCGATTTTTCCGCTGTTTTTAGCAACTGCCAAAGTAAAAAATGCGCCAATCGACGGCATTGATGTCGTTGCGTTATCCGAGAATTCCCCTTCGGTTCTATACGTAAATTTTCAGGGACAAGATCCGTAGGAATTTCATCAAAAGTAAAAGGTTGTTGAATATTGGCGTAGGCAATAAAAGTTGTCATAAAAATAATGAATAAACACGCAAGTTTGATTGCATTATAAAAGGAAATCCACCGCACGCCAACATAAGCTAAAACTCATCAAAGCAAGGTATTAGATTGAAACTTTGAGCAGTTTCACAGATTTTTCTTCTCAAATACGTTACATTTCGAAAAAGTAATCACAGGAGGTTCTATGTTTAAACAACTTCAACAAGTCGGTAAGTCATTCATGTTGCCGATTGCTATTTTGCCTGCTGCAGGTCTTTTGCTCGGGATCGGTGGTGCGCTTTCCAATAAAGCAACAGTGCAAGCCTATCCAATTTTAAATAATGAGGCACTACAGGGTCTGTTTCAGATTATGTCAGCAGCCGGTAGCGTGGTGTTCGCTAATTTAGCCTTATTATTGTGTATTGGTTTAGGTATCGGCTTAGCCAAACGTGACAAAGGCGTTGCTGCTCTTGCAGCGGTTGTCGGCTATCTCATTATGACAGGCACCATTGCCGCATTAATTCCGATTTTCTCTCCTGATGTAAAAAGTATCGATACAGGTGTGATTGGTGCATTGGTGATGGGCTTGATTACCGTTAAATTACACAATCGCTATCACAACATCCAATTACCACAAGTATTAGGTTTCTTTGGCGGCTCTCGCTTTGTGCCAATTGTGACGGCTTTTTCAGCCATTTTTGTTGGATTAGTTTTCTTCCTCATTTGGCCAACTTTCCAACAATGGCTTGTCTCTGCAGGTAAAAGCATCGCATCCATGGGAACCTTTGGAACATTCTTATACGGTTTCTTAATGCGATTATCTGGCGCGGTTGGCTTACATCACATGATTTATCCACTGTTTTGGTATTCTGAATTAGGTGGTGTGGAAATGGTCAATGGCGAGATGATTGTTGGTGCGCAAAAAATCTTTTTTGCTCAATTAGCGGATCCAAATCACCATGGTTTATTTACTGAAGGAACCCGTTTCTTTGCCGGCCGTTTTGATACCATGATGTTTGGCTTACCCGCAGCCTGTTTAGCCATGTATCACTGTGTACCGAAAAAACGTCGTGCACAAATTGGCGGGTTATTCCTTGGTGCAGCCCTCACCTCTTTCATTACTGGGATTACTGAACCGATCGAATTCATGTTCTTGTTTGTTGCACCATGGCTTTATGTATTCCACGCATTCTTAGATGGGGTGTCTTTCTTTATTGCCGATTATTTAAATATCTCTATCGGGAATACTTTCTCTGGTGGTTTTATTGATTTCTTGCTCTTCGGTATCTTACAAGGTAATGAAAACACCCATTGGTTGCGTGTCATTTTCGTCGGTATTCCTTGGGCACTGCTCTATTATTTCTCTTTCGTTTTCTTGATTCGCATCTTTAATGTGATGACGCCAGGACGTGGTGAAGAAACCGAAGAAAATGTAGAACAAGAAACCAGTTCACTGACTGAAAATGCACATAAAATTATTGCAGCATTAGGTAACGCTGAAAATATTGAAAACGTTGATGCGTGTATTACTCGCTTACGCGTTTCGGTTAAAGATGTCAAAGCCGTTGATAAAGCTACATTGAAAAAATTAGGTGCGATTGATGTGCTTGAAGTCGGTGGTGGCGTACAAGCTATTTTCGGTGCCAAAGCCGTACTCTATAAGAGTGAAGTAAATCAAATCTTAGGAAAAGAAGATTAATTCCTAAAAATAAAGGGCGTTTATCCCGCCCTTTTGAGTGACAAAATAAAAGTGCGGTCAAAATCAACCGCACTTTTTATTATTTCAACAAATATGCACGTAATTGTGCAAAATCGTCATCCATTTCATCAGAAAGTAATGGTAATTTATTGTGTTTATCCAACGCTTCCGGCAATGGAAGATCGAGCGAAAGAATACGCTCCACAGACTCTTTAAATTTCGCTGGATGTGCCGTACATAAGAAAATACCGGTTTCATCCGCTTTAAGTTGGTCTTTCAATACTTGATAGGCGATCGCACCGTGTGGTTCACATAAATAACCTTTTGCGTACATCGCTTTTAAGGTTTCTTCTGTTTCGCCATCGCTTAACATACCTGAACCTAAATCACTTAAATTCCAGCCATTGCGTTTGAATAGTTCTTCTACACGTGGCCAGTTGTTCGGACGACTGACATCCATCGCATTAGAAAGCGTGGCTACAGTCGCTTTAGGTGCCCAGTTACCTGATTCTAAATAACGCGGCACAGTATCGTTCGCATTGGTTGATGCAATAAAGCGTTTAATTGGCAAACCTAATGTTTTCGCGATTAACCCTGCGGTTAAATTACCGAAGTTACCACTTGGTACAGAAACCACGACATTATCACGTTTTTCTTTTGGTAATTGCGCGACCGCCTCAAAGTAATAACATACTTGCGCTAATAAACGGCTAATGTTGATGGAGTTTGCTGAGTTTAAACCAATTGCTTGACGTAGTTCGGCATCATCAAACGCTTGTTTGACTAACGCTTGGCACGCATCGAAATCGCCATTAATCGCAACAGTGCGGATATTCCCACCTAAAGTACAGAATAGTTTTTCCTGTAATGGGCTGATTTTGCCTTTAGGATATAAAATCACGACATTGATATTTTCCAAACCGTAAAATGCGTGGGCAACCGCTGCGCCAGTATCTCCAGATGTCGCTGTTAAAATGGTGATTTTGCCATCACCACGCACCGCAGCGAGCGCCTGCGCCATAAAACGACCACCAAAGTCTTTAAATGCTAAAGTTGGACCATGAAATAATTCAAGGGCATAAATATTGTCTTCCACTTTTTCTAATGGTGCCGTAAAGGTGAACGCATTTTTCACCATCGCATCCAAAGTGGCTTTCGGCAATTCTTCACCGATTAAGGTGCCAAGAATTTTTTGGCTACGTTCAACCAATGGTAAGGCTAATAACTCATCAATATTGGTTAAAGCGGGGATGGTTTCTGGAAAGAACAAACCTTGATCTTTACCAAGTCCTTGACGTACTGCTTGCGCAAAATTTACTTGTTCTTCAGGGTGTTTGATATTGTACAAATTCATTGTATATCCGTTAATTATAGAGTTTTAATAAAATGTTATTCCCCTCTTATAAAAAGGGGATAAAAATATAAAAAAGGGGATAAAAGCGATTTATTGTTTAACCGAGCTCTCTCGCGCCATCATTATCGACTTTACAAACATGCACAAAACCTTCATTGTTTTGTAAATAATGATTTTCTAAATAAGTCGCCAGTTTTGTTGCGATTTGTAAATCAGGTGCGATGGAGAAAATCGTTGGGCCAGAGCCTGAAATCCCCGTTGCTAATGCGCCTAAATCACGAGTAGCTTGTTTCACTTCTGCGAAATTTGGTAATAAAGCTTCACGATAAGGTTCCGCAATCACATCTTTCATCATCATCGCTGCCAGGTTTTCTTGATGAGTGTGACATGCATGCACAAAGCCACCTAAATGACGACCATGAGAGATCACATCTTGACGTGTGTAGCTTTTCGGTAAAATTGCGCGCGCTTCAGCGGTTGAAACCTCAATGCCTGGATAAGCTAAGACCCAATACCAATTATCAAAAAATGGCAGTTTTTGGCAAATGTTACCGAGGGATTGTACCATAAATTGCACACCGCCTAAGTAACAAGGTGCCACATTATCATAATGGATCGAACCTGAAATACGACCTTCTAGCTCCCCCATCATTTCTAACAATTCCATTTTTGAGAATGGTTCATCGTGGAATTTATTTAATGCCACTAATGCAGCTACGATTGAGCACGCACTTGAGCCTAATCCCGAACCAATCGGCATATTTTTCTCAAGGGTCAAACGCAATGGTTTGACTCTCACATTGCGTAATTTTAATTGCTCACTAAACAGTACATAGGCCTGATACACGATATTTTTTTGTGGTTCCTTTGGCAATTTACGCACAAAATAGCCCGCACTTTCGAGCTCAAAACCACTTGGAATAGAGTCAATCTGTACGACATCACCTAATAATGAACCATCAATTGGTGAAATGGCTGCGCCTAATGTGTCAAACCCTACACTAATATTTGCACTCGATGCGGGAGCATAAATTCTTAACATATTATGTCCTTTTTAGTGATGTAATGTTCTTAAAATATCCGCAAAGATACCTGCTGCAGTCACGGCATTACCCGCACCATAACCACGTAATAGCAACGGAATTGGTTGATAATAACGAGTGTAGAACGCAAGGGCGTTTTCACCGTCTTTCACCTTATACAATGGGTTATTTTGATCCACGGCAATGATTGACACTTTGCAGTGGCCATCTTTAATTTGGCCTACGTAGCGCAATACTTTGCCTTCCGCTTTCGCGGCTTCAACGCGTGCTTTAAATTCCGCGTCTAATTGTGGCAACATCGCCATAAATTCATCAGCAGATTTGCCTTCAGAGAAGCCTTTCGGTAATACTCCCTCCACTTCCACATCGGAAAGCTCAAGTTCTAGACCTGCTTCACGCGCTAAAATAAGCAATTTACGTGCCACATCTTGCCCCGATAAATCATCACGAGGATCTGGTTCTGTAAAGCCTTTTTCACGTGCAAGTGCGGTCACTTCTGAAAGAGAAAGTCCTTCTTCTAATTTGCCGAAGATGAAAGAAAGTGAGCCAGATAAAATGCCTTCAAAATACTCAAGTTCATCACCTGCAGCCAATAAGTTCTGTAAGTTTTCGATAACCGGTAAGCCTGCCCCTACGTTAGTTTCGTATAAGAATTTATGTTGGCTTGCTTGTGCATTACGACGTAATTCATGGTAATAGGCTAATTCACGGGTATTCGCTTTTTTGTTTGGGGTTACCACATGGAAGCCTTCTTTTAACGCTCGCGCATAAAGTCCTGCGACCGATTCAGCCGTTGTACAATCGACAAAGACTGGATTCACTACGTGATGTAATTTAATGAAAGATAACAACACATCGAAATCAGAAGGTTGGGTTGCATTTTCAAGATCAGCTTTCCAATTATCTAAATTCAATCCGTTTTCATTTAAAAGCATTTTTGTTGAATTCGCTAAGGCACAAACACGGATCTCAATATCCTTCTTTGCAAGGTACTCTTTTTGTTGTTTGATTTGTTCAATCAATTCACCGCCTACCCCACCTACGCCGACTAGAAACATATCGACGACCTTCTTATTATTAAAAAGGGCTTGGTGAGTCGCTTTCACAGCTTCAATCGCTTTATTTTGCGCCACTACCGCTGAAATTGAACGCTCAGAAGAACCTTGTGCAATCGCGACTAGGCTGATATTCGCTTGAGCCAATGCAGAGAAGAAACGAGCTGCGATACCCTTAGCTTGTTTCATGCCATCGCCCACAACAGAGATAATAGAAAGATCTTTTGCAACTTCAATCGGTTCTAATTCATGGGCTTTTAATTCTGCAGCAAACTCTTGTTCTAAGATTGCTTTCGCAGCATCCGCTGATTTCACTGGCACACAGAAACTGATGCTGTATTCAGAAGAAGACTGCGTGATTAAAATGACCGAAATCCCTGCTTTCGACATGGCAGAGAAGACACGAGCAGCCATTCCCACCATACCTTGCATACCTGGACCTGAAACGTTAAACATTGCCACGTTATCAAGGTTAGTAATCCCTTTCACCTGTAACTCTTCAGATTTTACATGGCCATCAATCACAGAACCTGGCGCAGATGAATTACCCGTATTTTTAATTACACATGGAATTTGTTTTGGTAATAATGGACCAATTGTACGCGGATGGATCACTTTCGCACCAAAATAAGAAAGCTCCATTGCTTCACGATAAGAAAGGCTTGGTAATAAACGTGCATCTGGTACTAAACGTGGATCACAAGTATAAACGCCGTCTACATCAGTCCAGATTTCGCAAACAGACGCATCTAAACAAGCAGCTAAACAAGCTGCTGAATAATCAGAACCGTTACGACCTAATAACACTAATTCGCCTTTGTCATTACAAGCGGTAAAACCTGCCATTAAGACAACTTTATCCTTTCCGATACTTTTCGCATCAACGCGTTTTATAGATTCTTCAATATCAACTGAAGATTCTAAGTAACCGCCCTGCGCTAATAATTGTTTAACTGGATCAACAATGTGAACATTGTATCCACGTGCTTCAAACCACGCTTTCATCATAGCAATCGATAATTTTTCACCACGGCAGTCAATGGTTGCTTTAACTTTATCTTCTACTTTGCCAGCTTGGCGGATTTCTTCTAATAAACCTTTAATTTGGGCAAATTCTGCATCAATGAGGGCTTTGGTACCCGCAAGATCAAATTTATTATTTTCAGCGTACAAACCATTAATGATGTTATAGAAAATTTCAATGGCTTCGTTAAAGTGGGTATCGGTTGGTTGGTTTAATGCGGCTTTTTCAGAGAGGGCGACAAGATGATTAGTAATTTTAGCAGGAGCGGATAACACACCGGCTGCTTGTTCTTCTAAATGAGCTTTTTCGATTAATTGAGCTGCTTGCGAGAAACGCTCAGGGTTGGCTAATGAAGTGCCACCAAATTTTAATACGCGCATGATAATATCCTCAAGATGTTGTGATTTTTAAATATTAAAAAACCCGCACTAGACTGAATGCGGGTTTTCCTGATCCTGTTTGCTACGCACTAACCCGCCCCATTAATTGTCGTAATGGTCATAATAATGGTGGTAATAGTGAAAGTGCGGTTATTTTTCATTGTATTTTTACCTTGAAAAAAGATGTGTTTAGAAATACCGAAAAAGCGCGAGCTTGTCAAACATAAAATCGAAAAAATGAAGATTTTTTCTAAAAATCATTACTTTCGTGTAGAATAAAACGAGTTTTACATTGGTCAGGAAGGAAATGATGAAAATTCAACAAGCTCTCGAAACCATTCATCAACAAATCCAAACATCCACTCAACTTGCACATCGTCCTGAAAGTGCGGTCACTTTATTAGCCGTTTCTAAAACGAAACCTAATGAAGCCATTTTAGAAGCCTATCAAGCCGGACAAAAAGCATTTGGGGAGAACTACGTTCAAGAAGGTGTAGATAAAATTCAGTATTTTGAAGTACAGAATATTCAGCTTGAATGGCATTTTATTGGCCCATTGCAATCCAATAAAACGCGTCTTGTGGCTGAGCATTTTGATTGGATGCAAACGCTAGAACGTGCAAAAATTGCTGATCGTTTAAATGAACAACGCCCTGTCAATAAAGCCCCACTGAATGTTTTAATTCAAATTAATATCAGTGATGAAGCCAGTAAATCAGGTATTCAACCGAGTGAAATGATTGAGCTTGCAAAACACATTGAAAATCTACCGCACTTACGTTTACGTGGATTAATGGCGCTCCCTGCACCAACAGATAATGTCACTGAACAAGAAGCGGCTTTTAGCCAGATGGAACAATTATTTGAACAACTTAAAGCCGCTTTGCCTCATCAGCAAATTGATACGCTTTCAATGGGAATGACCGATGATATGCAAAGTGCCATCAAATGCGGCTCGACCATGGTGCGTATTGGCACAGCCATTTTTGGGGCGAGAGATTATTCGAAAAAATAATGAATAGAAAATAAAAAAGCGGTCAAAATTGACCGCTCTTTTTTTATCTGGATTTAATTAAATTTCTTCGCTCTTTTCAGAGAAACGTTCAATCTTCGCACCTAAGCAACGAAGTTTATCTTCAACGTGCTCATAACCACGATCGATATGATAAATACGATCTACGATGGTTTCACCACTTGCGATACAACCTGCTAATACAAGGCTGATTGATGCGCGTAAATCTGTTGCCATGACTTCGGCTCCAGAAAGATGCTCAACACCATGACAAACTGCTGTATTACCTTCAATCTCAGCTTTACCGCCCATACGAATTAATTCTGGAATGTGCATAAAGCGGTTTTCAAAGATGGTTTCAGTAATGATACTGGTGCCTTCTGCCACCATGTTTAACAAGGTGAACTGAGCTTGCATATCTGTTGGGAAGCCTGGGTGTGGTGCAGTACGAATATTCACTGCTTTCGGACGATTGCCATGCATATCCAATGTAATGCTATCTTCTGTGACTTCAACTTCTGCGCCTGCTTCACGAAGTTTATCAATCACCGCATCCATGGTATCCGCTTTGGTATTTTGACATACCACGCGACCACCAGAAATGGCCCCCGCAATTAAGAATGTGCCGGTTTCAATACGATCTGGAACCACGCTGTGTTCACAACCAGTTAAACGTTCTACACCTTCAATCACAACGTGATCAGTACCTGCACCGGTAATTTTCGCGCCCATTTTGTTGAGGAAGTCTGCAGTATCAACAATTTCTGGCTCGCGAGCAGCGTTTTCAATGATTGTTGTACCTTTTGCAAGTGTTGCAGCCATCATGATAGATAAAGTCGCGCCAACGCTCACTTTTTCCATCACAATACGCGTACCTACAAGACGATCAGCAACAACCGCTTTTACGTAACCTTCATCAAGCTCAATGGTCGCACCGAGTTTTTCTAAGCCACTAATGTGAAGATCGACTGGACGTGCACCGATAGAACAACCGCCTGGTAAAGAAACTTGACCTTGATTAAAACGAGCCACCAACGGTGCTAATGCCCAAATAGAGGCACGCATGGTTTTTACTAATTCATACGGTGCAACGAAGTGATCAATTTTAGAACAATCTAATAATACTGCACCTTCAGCATCACGCTCCGACACAACGCCAAGTTTACGTAAGATTTTTAAAGTGGTATCAATATCTTTTAGTTCTGGTACGTTTGTTAATTTAACCGGCTCAGTTGCCAAAATTGCAGCAAAAAGAATAGGAAGTGCAGCATTTTTTGCACCTGAGATGGTTACAGTACCACTTAAGCGAGATTTCCCGCCATAAACACGAAATTTTTCCATAGAAAATCCTAGCTTGCTTGATGTAATAGACGATCCATTTTCCACTTTGCAGTGGTATAGGTTTTAATAGTTAAAGCGTGAATTTCGCCAGTTTGGAAATAAGGCATTAATGGCGCGTAGATGGTTTGTTGCTGCTTTAATTTAGAAAGTGCTGAGATTTCATCACTCACTACAATCACACCAAAATGTGCATTTTCACCTTGAGCATAAACTTCATCTACATTCAGGCTTTCTTTTAAAATACGTTCAATTTCTTGCAGTTCCATTCGGATTTCCGTTTTAATTATGGTCGATAAAAGTGCTAATCCAATGAGATAAATTCACTAAATCAGCAAGGGTTAATAACTGTTCTGGAGGGTTTATCAACCGCACTTTCTTATTTAGTAACTGCTCACAATCGTGTAGAAAATCACACAATAATGCAAAACCGGCAGAATCAATTCGATTAATTTCAGTTAAATCAAATTCAATGAGACTTTGATTGTTTTGCTTTTCTGATAAAAAAGAAGCACGTTGTTGCCATAATGGTAACAACGTGTTGCGGGATAGCTCCCCCGATAATTGGAGAGCTATCTTATCATTATTTTGGATTAAATCCCACTTTAACGCAGTCATTCGCTTATTTGCTCAATGTCACTGGTGCTGCAGCAGATTTTTGAATTTGAGCAGTTAATGCATCAATACCTTGTTGACGTAAGATACCACTCCATTCATTTTGTTTGGTGACAACCATGCTCACGCCTTCAGCAACCATGTCATAAGCTTGCCATTCACCAGTTTTACTGTTTTTACGCCATTTAAAATCTAATTTGATTGGCGCTTGTCCACCATTTTGCATGATATTTACACGAATACTCACAAGGTTTTTGTCACCTACTTCTTTAGCCGGTTCAATTTGAATATTTTGATCGGTGTAAGCGGTTAACACTTGCGCGTAAGCTTGTTCGATAAAATCACTGAATGCTTTAAAGAATTTTTCACGTTGTTCTGGTGTGGTTGATTTAAAGTGTGAACCTAGCACCAAAGAACCTGCATAGTTTACTTGCACGTAAGGTAATAAATCGTTACGCACGATAGTACGTAAATAGTTTGGATCCTTTTTAATTTTTGCCTGATTGCTTTTGATATCGGCAAATAACTTATCTGATGCTTGTTGCATCAACACATAAGGGCTTGTTTCTGCACGTACAGTTTGAGTCACAAAAAGTGCAGTCACTGCAAATGCCATCACGCTAAACCATTTTTTAAACTGAGTAAATTTCATCATAAATCTCCTAAATAAAGATTATTATTTGGCTTCAGGTTCTGCTTTATCTGCATTACCGTCTGCTTTTTTATCACCGTAAAGGAACTGGCCGATTAAATCTTCCAACACCATTGCGGATTTTGTGTCTTGAATTTGGCTACCGTTTTTTAACATCGCGGTTTCACCATCATCAAAGCCCATACTTAAGGCGATATATTGCTCGCCTAATAATCCCGATGTTTTGATCGATAACGAACTATTTTCCGGAATTTCTTTATATTCTTCATTAATCGCGATACTGACTTTTGGTAAGTAAGATTTTTCGTCTAACGTAATGTCAGACACGCGACCAATGACTACCCCACCAAGTTTAAGTGGTGCACGGACTTTTAGTCCACCAATATTGTCAAAAGTTGCAGTCACTGTGTAAGATTTTGTTTCACCAAAACCTTGTACATTTGCTACGCGTAAGCCTAGGAACACTAACGCAGCGATACCGAGTAGTAAAAATAAGCCTACCCAAAATTCATATTTAATTGTTTGTCGCATAAAAATACCCTATTAGCCTGCCCCAAACATAATGGCAGTTAAGATGAAATCGAGTCCAAGTACCACAAGTGATGCGTGGACAACCGTTCTGGTTGTGGCTTGACTGATACCTTCTGATGTCGGAATACAATCATAACCATTGAATAACGCAATCCACACCACGGCAATGGCGAAAAATACGCTTTTAATAAATCCGTTTAGAATGTCATAGCTCCAGCTGACGGCATTTTGCATCACAGACCAAAAGCTACCTGCATCGACACCTTTCCAATCTACGCCTACAAGCGCACCGCCCCAAATACCAATCGCGGTAAAGAGAAGCGCAAGAATTGGCATCGCAATCAGACCCGCCCAAAAACGCGGCGCAATCACTCGACGTAATGGATCGACCGCCATCATTTCAAGGCTGGAAAGTTGTTCTGTGGCTTTCATTAAGCCAATTTCAGCAGTTAATGCTGAACCTGCACGACCCGCAAATAAAAGTGCGGTCACTACAGGGCCTAATTCACGTAATAAAGACAGCGCTACAAGTTGTCCAAGGCTGGTTTCTGCTGAAAAATCAACTAAGACCACATAACCTTGTAAGCCCAACACCATTCCAATAAATAAACCTGAAAGCAGGATAATTAGTAAAGACTGTACACCTAATACGTGTAATTGCTTCACTAATAAAGGAAAATGTTGACGAATTTGCGGCTTACCCACTAACGCACCAAACAACATAAAGCCAGAACGGCCTAATGCACGGAAAAATTTGATTACGCTTCGTCCAAGTGAAGAAATCATATCAACGATCATTTAAATAATTCCTCCACATAATCACCTGCCGGATAATGGAATTTTACCGGACCATCTGCTTCACCTTTCAAGAACTGCACCACTTGAGGATCTTGACTCGCCAGCAGTTGCTCTGATGTTCCTTCGGCAATCACATGTTTATCCGCAATGATATAGGCATAATCCGCAATGCTTAATACTTCCTGCACATCATGGGAAACCACGATAGACGTTAAATTCAGCGCCTCATTTAAGCGTTTAATTAAGCTCACAATTACGCCCATGCTGATTGGATCTTGCCCCGTAAACGGCTCATCAAACATGATTAAATCTGGGTCAAGTGCGATCGCTCGAGCCAATGCTGCACGACGCGCCATCCCCCCAGAAAGCTCCGAAGGCATCAAATCTGCCGCACCACGTAAGCCCACCGCTTCTAATTTCATCAACACAATTTGACGAATTAGACTTTCTGGCAAACGCGTATGTTCGCGAATCGGAAATGCCACGTTATCAAACGTTGAAATATCCGTAAATAATGCACCTGATTGGAATAACATTCCCATGCGTTTACGTACTTCGTAAAGCTCGCGATTTGAAAGACGACAAATATCTTGTCCATCAAACAAAATCTCGCCTTGTTCAGGATATAACTGACCACCGATTAATTTCAGTAGCGTGGTTTTCCCGATCCCTGATGGCCCCATAATAGCCGTAATTTTGCCCTGTTGGACTTTTAAATTCAGGTTATCGTAAATCACACGCTCACCTCGTTTAAAGGTCAAGTTTTTGACTTCGATTAGATTTTTATTCATTAAAATCTCATTGGTTTTACAAGAAGAAATTTATTTTCCTCTCACGTTAAAAAAGTGCGGTCGTTTTGACTGCTATTTTTGTGAAAGGTTCAAGCGGCGTTTTAATAACGTCGTGAAGCCACGTAATAACACAAAAATCAATGACAACACATAAATAGGTAAATTACCTAATGCTGCATAAGGTGTTTTACCTTCTGTTGGCACCATTTTATGGGTCAGTGTTGTTTCCTCAAATTGAGGTGCTTGTGCTTCAATGTTGCCTTTTGCATCAATAAACACTGAAATCCCCGTATTGGTTGCACGAATTAATGGTTTACCTAATTCGAGCGCGCGCATTCTAGCCATTTGCAGATGTTGCCAAGGGCCAATGCTATCACCAAACCACGCATCATTAGAAATAGTCAGCAAATAATCTGTTTCTTTTTTCAGATTTTCACGAAGTTGCTCACCAAAAATAATTTCATAACAAATAGCTGGCGCAAAAGCATGTTGTTTTGCCATAAAAGATGGCTGTACCGCATCGCCACTTTGGAACGCAGACATTGGCAAATTAAATACGGAATTAAGTGGACGCAACAAACTTTCTAACGGCACGTACTCACCAAATGGCACGAGATGATGTTTGCTATAACGATTTTTTGTCGTCAACTCATAAGGAAAATCAGGATTCCCTGCCGTCACAATGGAATTTAATAATTTACCGCTTTGTTCATCACGATATACGGTACCAATCATCACTTCCGTATTTTTCTCTTTCGCTACCTTATCTAAAGCTTCAAAAAATGGCGAGATCGCATTTTCCAAAGTTGGCAATGCCGACTCGGGTAAAATAATTAAATCAGACTTGCCTAAATGTGCCAAAATTTGTTTTTGATAGATGTCTACCGTGGCATAAAGATATTCAGGATCCCATTTTAAATTTTGCTCAATATTACCTTGTGCAAGCGTGACTGTTAGTCCTTTACCTTCTTTTGGTTGAACAAAATTCACTTTACCAGCATAAGCACTTAATCCACCCACAACCAATAATAGCAATGCATTCACACTGACTAAATTCAATTGTTTTTTCGATAGTGCAAAAATAAAATTAAAAATGACCGCACTTGCCCAAACAGTAAAGAATGTCAGCCCCGTGACACCAAAGATCGGCGCGATGCCGAAAAATGGACTGTCAATTTGGGTATAACCAAATTGTAACCACGGAAAACCGGTAAACACCCATCCACGCAAGAATTCAGTCAATGTCCAAATCGCGGCAAAAATGACCGCACTTTGCACCTGAAAACGTTGCACTAAATAGGTGAAAAGCATTGGATAAAGTGCAAGGTAAGCCGAAAGTAAGCCCACCAAGAGATAGCTCACACCAAGGGATGCCCCACCAAATTGATGAATGCTGACATTTAACCAACTTATACCAAAACAGAAAAAGCCCATCGACCACAAAAAGGTGGCCAAAAGTGCGGTTGATTTTTTGGCATTTTTTGCCACAAAAAGCAATCCGACTAAGGATACATAGGCTAATCCCCAATAATCAAACGGTGAAAAGGCAAATACGCCAATTACGCCAGAAATCAGGGCTATAAGATAAACGACTAATTTATTCATTTTATCCATACTACAAAAAAACATTCCCCCTCTTTAGCAAAGAGGGGGCTAAGAATACGGTCAAACTGAGTAACTTACTCAGCTTGTTCTTCCACGCCTTCCATATCCGATAAATGCTCATCCTGCACGGTTACGCGTACCTGAATTAAACGGCGACTATCGGCAGAAGTGACTTTAAATTGAATATTTTCTAAGGTGATTTCTTCACCACGCTTAGGCAAATACCCAAAGGCTTGCATGATTAAACCACCAATGGTATCCACTTCTTCATCATCAAAATGCGTATTAAATTGTGCATTAAAATCATCAATATCCGTTAGTGCACGCACGGCATAAGTGTGGCGAGAAAGCTGACGAATATCTGCGACATCTTCCTCATCAAATTCGTCTTCAATATCACCGACAATTTGTTCGAGAATATCTTCGATAGTCACCAAACCTGATACCGCACCAAACTCATCCACCACAATCGCCATATGGAAACGCTCAGAGCGAAAATCTTTTAGCATACGATCGACACGTTTACTTTCCGGCACAATCACGACTGGACGTAACAACTTGGAAAGTTCGAACTCTTCCGCATCTTCACGTAAAAACTTAAGCAAATCTTTTGCGTGCAAAATACCTTCAATATTATCGCGGTCATCCGTATCTGCAATCACAGGAAAACGAGAGTGGGCTGATTCAATAATGGTATTCAAGCAGGCATCGAGATCTTGATTCGATTCAATAAATACAATTTGCGAGCGAGGAATCATGATATCGCGCACGCGAAGCTCTGCGATTTCCATTACTCCTTCAATCATTTCACGAGTGTTTTGATCGATTAAATCGTTTTGTTCTGAATCGCGAATCACTTCCACGAGTTCTTCACGGTTTTTCAACTCACCTTGGAAAAAGCGACCAATAAGTGATTGGAAAAAAGATTTTTTAGTTGTTTCAGTTTGATTACTCGAATGTTCTTCGTTCATAAAATTAAATGTGTTACTGTCGGATTGACGGTGTGAAAAGTAGCATATTTTGACAAAAATCGCAAAAAACTTAAGCTAAATGGCTGAAAATAAAGTGCGGTTAAAAACATGGTAATTTTTAACCGCACTTTTACTTTAAAACTCTAGTCGTTGCGTTAACCCTTCCTCTGGTTCTTGACTTCGGAAAATCAGCCATAACCTCAACACATCAATCATAATTCCACGATGCAACGTAAGATAAAGCGGAAATCTGTGCAAGATATACGCTATTTGGATAGGTATACAATATCCGACCAACACGGATATTGCCTAAGGCGGAATGTCCACCGAGCATGACAGTCATAAAAACCTCTAATCTAAACTGAAAAATAAACTTCATTACTTATGTTGGGTTCAGATAGTAAGAAGTCATACCAATTAGATAAAATGATCTTAAATTGGTCAAACCCAAGATAATCATCGGGATATTCTTCATCACCCCAATAAATAGTTACTTTATCTAACGAGATTATCGCACCTAAAGTTTGCCCCCACATATCATATTCAAGAATTTCTTTTTTAGATATTTTATCAATCTCTTCTAGACCATTTTTTATCCACTTTTGTAAATGGCTTATACCTAATCCCTCATCATCAATTAAAAAATGAGTTATATTTAAATCTTCATTTATATTTAGAATAGAGCAATGTGGTTCTAAAGATCCATCTTTCCACATATCGATCCAACTAAACTTAACATTTATCATATGCTACTTGTCTCCCATAACTGGATAAACTGTAGTTTTAGGTTCTTTGTATCCTTCTACTTCTACACAGGGGTGATATTTTCCAATATTCATTTTATGGATAATATTTTTTATCCAACAAATTAAGATTTTCTAATATTTCATCATTTGTCATATAAAAAACAGGTTCTATTATACTAATCAGATCCAATGCAAAATCACGAAACTCCTCTCTCCAATCAATTGATGAATTCATCAATTCTAAGGCTCTATAAGAAATCTCCTGTTCTGATGCATTATTACTTACCATGGATCTAATTTCATTTATAAAGTCTTGTTCACTATATCTGATCATTTTTATTTCCCAATTGAACTAACATATCAACAAATGAGCATTAGTATTCTGAGATTATCAATAAGCTATTACCTAATACATTCAAATATACCTTAAATACTCTATTCATAAGAATAAAAAATGCGGTTAAAAATACAATATTTTTTAACCGCACTTTCAAGGATTACCTATTTAAACCTAAACTCTGTCCACTGGTAATACCGTTCACCAGCTTTTTGAATACCGCCATAATTTTGCCATTCTGGATGGTTTGGGGTATCAGGAAGGCATTGAGTTTCAAGTGCGATGCCACTGAAATCTTGATAAGTGCTACCTTCACGAGTTGGAGTGCCGGCAAGATAGTTTCCCGTATAAACCTGTAACGCCGCTTGGGATGTGAGCACTTCAAGGCTTAAATCTTCATTAGGGGAAGTCAATAATACACAAGGCTTTTGCCATGCTTTATTGACGATAAAAGAATGATCGTAACCTTTTGTTACCACTTGATCGCCTTGTTGGAAATCTTGTGCGATTGGTTTTGCCACACGAAAATCAAAGCTGGTATTCACCACATGCTTAAGTGGTGAATTTGGGATGCCTTCGCCATCAACCGGTAAATAGAAATCCGCATTAAGGCGTAATGTATGATTTCTCACATCACTGCCCTGCTCAGCATTTTCCAAATTGAAATAAGCGTGGTTTGTTAAGTTCAGCGCGGTATCTTTATCGCTTTCTGCTTCGTATTCAATTTTTACACTATTTTCATCGGTCAGCGTGTAAATCACATTAGCTTGAACATTACCTTCAAAACCTTGATCACCATCGGGAGATACAAGGGAAAAACGCACAAAATTCTGACCGCACTCTTCCACCTTCCAACGGCGTTTATCAAAGCCTTCTTTACCACCATGTAATTGATGTTTGCCTTGATTCGCGACCAGCTGGATTGTTCGCTCACCCAATTCAAATTGGGCGTTAGCGATACGATTTGCGTAGCGTCCTACGCTTGCACCCAAATAAGCGGTTTGATGAGGATAATCTTCCACTTTGCAGCCAAGTAAAACTTCTCGCAACTCACCATTCACGGGGACTTTACAAGAAAGCCAAGTGGCTCCCCAATCCATAAATTGCACGGTCATGCCATTCGAATTGGTGAGTTGAACAAGTTGATAAGGCTGTCCATCTGGTGCATTGAACGCCGTTTTTTCTAGCATAGACTCACTCCTTGTGAGGCTGTGCAAACGTAGAAATCTTCTTTTAAACCCGTTTGTTTCTCATAATTATCGGCAATAATTTTACGCACTTCTTCAACTTTATCATGAGGTGCAAGGGCAACAATACAACCACCAAAACCACCGCCTGTCATTCTCGTGCCACCGGTTTTACCAATCACTAATTGAGCAAGTTCAACAAGATAATCGATTTGTGGCACGGTAATCTCGAAATCATCACGCATGGACTCGTGAGATTGCCCCATTAACTCGCCTAATTTTGTTAAATCGTTATGTTTTAACGCTTCAACCGCATCAAGCACACGTTGATTTTCAGTCACCACATGGCGTGCACGTTGAGCCACTAAAGAATTAAGTGCGGTCAATTCTGCTTCTCTTTTTTGGAATTCTTCTACTGACACATCACGTAACGCTTTCACACCAAAGAATTCTGCCGCTTTTTCACATTGCCAACGGCGTGTATTGTATTCACCCGTCACCAAATCATGGGGTACATTTGAGTTCACAATAATAACAGCAACATCTTTCGGCACAGGTGTTGGCTGTGTTTTTAAGCTACGGCAATCAATCATTAAGAGATGATCTTTTTCTCCTAAAGCGGAAATTAATTGATCCATGTTCCCGCAATTTGCACCAACGAATTTGTTTTCAGCTTTTTGACCAATTAAAGCAATCTCTGTATGTGTTAAAGGTAAATCACTGAGTTGTTGACAGAACTTACCCGTCGCTACTTCAAGAGCAGCAGAAGAACTCAAACCAGAAGAATGTGGCACATTTCCGGAAATCACCAAATCAGCACCTTGTTTAAATTGTGGGCAACGTTCTTGAATAAATTTAACGACACCACGCACATAATTCGCCCATTTTTGCTCACTTTGAGGGAAATCTTCATCAAGAGAAAAGGTATCCTCAAGATCAAGATCTGCTGCATAAACATTCCAAATATGATCAGTACGTTTTGATCCCGCAATGGCTGTACCATAATTGATCGCACAAGGCATTACAAAGCCATCATTGTAGTCGGTATGTTCGCCGATAATGTTCACACGACCTGGTGCATACACAGTCAGTTCAGGTTGCTTATTATATTTTTGAGTAAAAATGTGTTGGGATTTTTGGACTGGAGTCATATTATTTTCCTTTATCTTTCACACTCCCTCTTAACTCAAGAGGGAAAGGATTTCTTAACGTTCTTTGTAATGTACTTCGCTTAACGCACGTAATCTTTCTGCGGCTTGTTCAGCGGTGAGGTCTCGTTGACTTTCACCCAGCATTTCATAACCCACCATAAATTTGCGAACCGTAGCAGAACGCAATAACGGTGGATAAAAATGTGCATGAAGCTGCCAATGTTCGTTATCTTCACCATTAAATGGTGCTGCATGGAAGCCCATCGAATAAGGGAAAGACGTTTCAAATAAGTTATCGTATTTTGTTGCCAGTTTTTTCAATATCACGGCAAGATCTTTAGCTTGAGCCTCGGTTAATTCTGTTAAGCGTTTTACATGCACTTTTGGCAATAACAGGGTTTCAAACGGCCACACCGCCCAATAAGGCACCACCGCAACCCAATGCTCGGTTTCCACCACAATACGTTCTTTTTTCTCTAATTCTTTTTGAACGTAATCCACTAAAAGTACCGAACCGTGTTTTTCATAATAATTTCGTTGAGCAACATCTTCACGTGCAACTTCATTCGGTAAAAAGCTATTTGCCCAAATTTGTCCGTGCGGATGTGGATTGGAACATCCCATTGCCGCGCCTTTATTTTCGAAAATCTGTACCCACTGATATTTTTGACCCAGTTCACGCAATTGCTCTTGCCACACTTTAATCACTTCTTCAATTTCAAGTGCGGTCAATAATGGCAAGGTTTTGCTGTGATCTGGTGAAAAACAAATAACACGGCTTTCACCACGAGCTTGGCCCATTTGGAAAAGAGGATCGACTGATTGCTCTGGCGCGGGTGTATCTTCTAATAAAGCCGAGAAATCATTTTTGAATACATAAGGTTTATGGTAATCCGGATTAGATTCGCCCGTGATACGTTTATTACGCGGGCAAAGATAACAATTTGGATCGTGGCTTGGCTTTTGTTCCTCACTCACTTTTTCTTGTTGCCCCTGCCATGGACGTTTAGCACGATGTGGCGAGACTAAAACCCATTGGTCAATTAACGGATTATAACGACGATGTGGATGATCTGTCGGTTCAAATACGGTTTCGCTCATATTTTTGCTCCAAAATGTAAACGATTACAAAAAATTTTCTCATAAGATAACAAATTAAAAAAAATAAACCGTGATCATTATCACAAAATCAGGAAATAAGCCGCTCATCCAATCACTTTTTTGTGACGAATGTAGCATTTTTGAAAGTAACCGCTTTCAATTTTATTCAAATTTACTATGATAATTGCTATGAAAAAATGAATGAGAGCCCTGTTATGCCTACAATTCGAGATGTTGCTGAATTAGCTTGCGTGTCAGTTGCCACTGTTTCCCGGGTGATTAATCACTCTCCCTCCGTAAGTGAAAAAACCCGTTATTCGGTACAACGTGCAATGGAAGCCTTAAATTATCAACCCAATGCAAATGCACAAGCTCTGGCGGTACAAAATACTGATACCATTGGCGTGGTGGTTACCGATGTAACGGATCCGTTCTTTGCTATCTTGGTTAAATCGGTCGATAAAGTCGCTGAAGAGCATCAAAAAACGATTTTGATCGGCATTGGATACCATCATGCAGAAAAAGAGCGTGAAGCCATTGATACCTTGCTACGCAAGCGTTGTAGCTGTTTGGTTGTTCATTCCAAAGCCCTTTCTGACGAAGAGTTACAACATTATTTAGAAAATGTACCCGGTATGGTGGTAATTAACCGCGTGATTGCGGGTTATGAAAATCGTTGCGTCAGCCTTGATAACCGCCAAGGTACCTATCTTGCCACTGAAATACTGATTCGTTATGGTCATAAGCACATCGCCTACATTGGTTCCAACCACGGTATTTTAGATGAAACTGAGCGCAAGGAAGGCTACTTAGAGGCCTTAGAAGCGCATAACTTCCCCATTGTAGAACAAGCCATTGTGCATAATTCGCCTGATTTTGAAGGCGGTGAAAAAGCCATGATTGATTTATTGAGCTACAACTCCAATTTAACCGCAGTGGTGGCCTATAACGATACAATGGCAGCGGGGGCAATTTCCGTTTTAAATGAAAACAATATCAAAGTCCCGAAACAATTTTCCATTGTGGGATTTGATGATATGCCAATTGCTCGATATTTAATCCCAAAACTCACTACGATTCGATATCCAATTGATTTAATGGCAAATTATGCGGCAAAACTAGCGTTAAGTTTAGTCGATTCGTCTATTGTTACACCGACTGTTGTTCAATTTAATCCAACATTGGTGAGACGTTTTTCCGTAGAAAATGCAATAAAACCGTGATGGAGATCACAAATTTAAACATTGCTATGTAATCGTTTTCATTTATGTGAGTTTGATCACAGATTAACAGTTTTGATTTCGTTATGATGGATTCAGTTGCAATAGATGTACGCAACATTCCTCTATTTGATATATAAAAAATCAACAATAAAATCTCTTTCTCTAATAGGAGCGTTTTTATGAAAAAAACAGCAGTATTAAGTGCGGTCGCTTTAGCAATCGGTTTAGGTTCAGCAACTTCAGGTTTCGCAGCCGATAACCGTATTGGTGTTACCATTTATAAATATGATGACAACTTCATGTCATTAATGCGTAAAGAAATCGATAAAGAAGCGAAAGCCCTTGGTGGCATTGAGTTATTGATGAATGACTCTCAAAATGCACAATCTATTCAAAACGACCAAGTAGATGGTTTGCTTTCTAAAGGTGTAAAAGCCCTAGCCATTAACTTAGTGGACCCAGCTGCAGCATCAACTGTTATCAACAAAGCGAAACAAGATGACATTCCTGTTGTTTTCTTCAATAAAGACCCTGGTGCAAAAGCAATCGGTAGCTATGATCACGCTTACTATGTGGGTACCGATCCGAAAGAATCAGGTTTAATCCAAGGGGATTTAATTGCAAAACAATGGAAAGCAATGCCAGCCTTAGACTTAAACAAAGACGGTAAAATCCAATATGTATTATTAAAAGGTGAACCAGGTCACCCAGATGCTGAAGCACGTACTAAATATGTGATTGAGCAATTAAATGCGAAAGGTATTCCAACCGAGCAATTATTTATTGATACCGGTATGTGGGATGCAGCAATGGCTAAAGATAAAGTGGATGCATGGTTATCTAGCTCTAAAGCTAACGAAATTGAAATGATTATTTCAAACAATGACGGTATGGCATTAGGTGCATTAGAAGCAACCAAAGCACACGGTAAAAAATTACCAATCTTTGGTGTAGATGCATTACCAGAAGTACTTCAATTAATTAAGAAAGGCGAAATTGCTGGTACTGTGTTAAACGATGGCGTTAACCAAGGTAAAGCAGTTGTTCAACTTTCTGCAAATCTTGCTAACGGTAAAGCAGCAACAGAAGGTACACAATGGAAATTAGAAAACCGTGTGGTACGTATCCCTTATGTTGGTGTAGATAAAGATAACCTAAGTGAATTCTTAAAATAAGAAAATCTATTGCTTTTCTTTAATTTTAGGGGGAAAGGAAACCCAAATTCCCTTTCCCCTTTTTTGATGAGGTTGGATATGACAACTCAAACCCAAGACAGTGATGTACTACTGACAATGACGGATGTCAGTAAGTCTTTTCCCGGTGTAAAAGCCCTTGATCACGCCAATCTAACAGTTCGTTCTCACTCTGTTCACGCCTTGATGGGCGAAAACGGGGCGGGTAAATCTACATTATTAAAATGCCTCTTCGGAATTTATGCAAAAGACGAAGGTGAAATTTTATTCTTAGGCAAACCTGTTGATTTTAAAACATCAAAAGAAGCCCTTGAAAATGGGATTTCAATGGTTCACCAAGAACTTAACTTGGTGCGTCAAACCAGTGTAATGGATAACCTATGGTTGGGTCGCTACCCACTTAAAGGTCCTTTTGTGGATCACGCCAAAATGTATCGTGATACCAAAGCGATTTTCGATGAATTGGATATTGATGTTGATCCAAAAGAAAAAGTGGCCAAACTTTCCGTTTCACAAATGCAGATGATCGAAATTGCGAAAGCGTTCTCTTATAACGCTAAAATCGTAATTATGGATGAGCCAACATCCTCACTTTCAGAAAAAGAAGTGGAACATCTTTTCAAAATTATTCAAAAATTAAAAGATCGCGGTTGTGGCATTATCTATATTTCACACAAAATGGATGAAATCTTCAAAATTTGTGATGAAATCACCATTCTTCGTGATGGTAAATGGATCAATACCGTTGAAGTTAAAGGCACCACCATGGAAGAAATTGTTTCAATGATGGTTGGCCGTGAATTAACACAACGTTTTCCTGAAAAAACTAACGTACCAAAAGAAATCACGCTTGAAGTGGAACATTTAACTGCGGTGAATCAACCTTCCATTCAAGATGTTTCCTTTAATTTACGCAAAGGTGAAATTTTAGGTATTGCAGGTCTTGTTGGTGCAAAACGAACCGATATTGTGGAAGCCATTTTTGGTGTACGCGAATTAAAAGAAGGGACGATTAAGCTCAATGGAAAAATCGTGAAAAATCATACCGCACTTGAGGCGATTAACCACGGTTTTGCTTTGGTGACTGAGGAACGTCGTTCAACCGGGATTTATTCAAACCTAAGTATTGAATTTAACTCTTTGATTTCAAATATGAAATCTTACCTCACCCCATGGAAATTGCTCAGCAACAAAAAAATGGCGAGCGATACACAATGGGTGATTGATGCGATGAACGTGAAAACACCTTCTCACAAAACAACGATTGGATCGCTTTCTGGTGGTAACCAACAAAAAGTCATTATCGGCCGTTGGCTTTTAACCCAACCAGATATCTTAATGCTCGACGAACCAACTCGTGGTATTGATATTGGGGCAAAATTTGAAATTTATCAGCTCATTCAAGAACTCGCTAAAAAAGATAAAGGCATCATTATGATTTCATCAGAAATGCCGGAACTATTAGGCGTAACAGACCGAATTTTGGTCATGAGTAATGGTCGTGTTGCCGGCATCGTTGAAACGGCAAAAACGTCTCAAGAAGAAATTTTGCAACTTGCCGCAAAATATTTATAAATCATAAAGGAACAAATTATGAGTGCCTTACCAAAAAATAAATCATTCGATTTCTTAAAACAAAATGCGATTTATTTTGTGTTGTTGATTTTACTTGGCATCATCATCGCACAAGATCCAACATTCTTGAATGTTCGCAACTTTAGTAACATTTTAACTCAATCATCCGTCCGTCTCATTATTGCCCTAGGTGTTGCAGGCTTACTTATCACTCAAGGTACCGACTTATCAGCCGGTCGCCAAGTAGGTTTAGCAGCGGTTATTTCTGCTACTCTCTTACAATCAATGGAAAACATGAACCGCGTGTTCCCGGATTTAGGTGAAATTCCTATTCCAGTAGTTATCCTGACTGTTTGTGCGGTAGGTGCTGTAATCGGCTTAGTGAATGGTTTAGTTATCGCTTATCTCAATGTAACCCCGTTCATTGCAACCATGGGTACCATGATCATCGTTTACGGTTTCAACTCACTTTATTATGATGGCGTAGGTGGCTCACCAATTGCAGGTTTCAGTGAATCTTTCTCTAACTTCGCACAAGGCTTCTTCAGACTTGGTTCGTTCAAATTATCCTACATCACTATTTATGCGGCGATTTGTGCATTCTTAGTTTGGGTAATGTGGAATAAAACACGCTTCGGTAAAAATATCTTTGCTATCGGTGGTAACCCTGAAGCAGCAAAAGTGTCTGGCGTAAACGTCGCGCGTAACCTTGTTGTGATTTACATGATTGCAGGTATGTTCTATGCATTCGGTGGTATGTTAGAAGCTGGTCGTATCGGTAGTGCTACCAACAACCTCGGTTTCATGTATGAATTAGATGCGATTGCTGCCTGCGTAGTAGGTGGTGTATCCTTCGCTGGTGGTGTGGGTACTGTTATCGGCGTAATCACTGGTGTTATCATCTTCACCGTTATTAACTACGGTTTAACTTACATCGGTGTAAACCCTTACTGGCAATATATCATTAAAGGTAGTATTATTATCCTCGCGGTTGCTATCGACTCCTTAAAATACGCGAAGAAAAAATAATTAAAAACAACGATAAAAATAACCGCACTTTAGTAATAAAGTGCGGTTTTATTTTGAGGTAAATTCTCAAAACAAAAAGCGAGCCTCTCAGCTCGCTTTTTTAATCGAATCGATTACTCGTATTCATCTAACCATTTCAACAAAATCGCTTCCAGAATACTCTCGTTAGATTTCATTGGATCATCATCAAAACCGTCTAGTTCACAAATCCACTTATGCAAATCCGTGAAACGTACCGTTTTAGGATCTAAATCTGGATTACGATCATAAAGCTCTTCTGCGATAAGTTGGGCATCAGTCCATTTCATTAGTGGGCTGCCTCATTCGCATGGTTAATATTATATTTAGGGATTTCCACCACTAAATCTTCATCACCTACGACACATTGGCAAGAAAGGCGGCTATCCATTTCTAAGCCCCATGCTTTATCCAACATGTCTTCTTCTTGATCGCTGGCTTCATTTAATGAATCAAACCCTTCACGAATAACTACATGGCATGTTGTACAAGCACAAGAACCATCGCAAGCGTGGTGAATTTCAACGCCCGCATTATGTGCCACTTCTAATAAGTTGTCGCCTGCTGCTGCATCAACCACCATACCCTCTGGGCAGAATTCTTCATTCGGTAAAAAAATTACTTTTGGCATATTACTTTCCTTAATATAAAAAACTCGTTAATTTATAACCGCACTTTATTCCTCAATGTCAGATACAGATTTACCTGTCAGCGCTTGATTAATGGATTTATTCATTCGTCTTGCCGCAAATTCTTGAGTCGCGACATCAAGGGCTTTGATTCCTTGAACAATAGCATGACGATCTGTTCCTTCTTTTACATCCATTAATTGTTTCAATGCATTTTCAATTTGATGGAATTCGGCTTCAGTTAATAATTCCGCCCCATCTTGTTGTAATGCCACAATCACACTTTCAATCACACGATCTGCCTCAACTCGCTGCTCGGCTAATTCACGGGCTTGCATATCATCTTGTGCATGATCAAAAGAAGATTTAATCATTGCTATCACTTCTTCATCCGTTAAACCATAAGAAGGCTTAATTTGAATAGATGCTTGGACTTTTGTAGATTTTTCCATGGCGGTTACACTTAATAAGCCATCCGCATCCACTTGATAAGTCACACGAATATGTGCGGCACCTGCCACCATTGGTGGAATACCACGCAATGTAAAACGACCTAAAGAGCGGCAATCATCCACCAACTCACGTTCACCTTGTACCACATGTACCGTCATCGCTGTTTGACCATCTTTAAAGGTGGTAAATTCTTGCGCGCGAGCCACTGGAATCGTGGTGTTACGTGGAATGATTTTCTCCACTAAACCGCCCATGGTTTCAATACCTAAAGAAAGCGGCACCACATCGAGTAACAACATATCGCTGTCATTTTTGTTGCCCACTAAAATATCCGCTTGAATTGCCGCACCTAAGGCTACTACTTTATCTGGGTCAATCGAGGTTAATGGCGTTTTACCGAAGAATTCGCCTACTTGCTCACGTACGTAAGGCACGCGAGTTGAACCACCAACCATAACCACTTCTTGTACGTCTTCAGCTTCAATATGCGCATCTTTCAATGCTCGACGGCAGGTTAATAAAGAACGTTTTACCAATGAGTGGATTAATTCATTGAATTGCTCACGACTTAACTCACCTTCAAATCCGCGCCAAGAAATGACCGCACTTTGCTCACTCGTTAAAGCAATTTTAGTCTGAGTCGCTAAGCTCAAAAGTTCACGTTGTTCATTCACATTTTGTGGTTGAATACCCGCTTGTTCAACAATCCAATCTGCAATTAAATGGTCAAAATCATCACCACCTAAAGCGGTATCCCCACCTGTTGCTAAAACTTCAAATACGCCTTTAGATAAGCGTAAAATTGAGATATCAAAGGTACCGCCACCTAAGTCATAAACAGCGATGACGCCCTCTTTTCCGCTATCTAAACCATAAGCGACTGCTGCAGCAGTGGGTTCATTTAATAAACGTAATACATTTAACCCTGCAAGACGTGCTGCATCTTTTGTACTTTGGCGTTGAGCATCATCAAAATAAGCGGGTACGGTAATCACCACGCCAGAAAGCTCACCTGCAAGGCGCTGTTCTGCAATATGATTTAAACGAGATAAAATATCCGCAGAGACTTCAATTGGGCTTTTTTTACCTTGATGCGTGACCAATAATGGCAAGCCATTTTCACTTGCCACAAATTCATACGGTAAATTGGTATAACGAGCTTGCACATCACCAAGACTACGTCCAATCAGACGTTTTACGGAAATAATCGTATTCTTAGGATCAACCGTAGCTTTTGCAAATGCTTCTGTACCAACAAGTTTTTCATTTTCACCATAATAAACGACTGAAGGCACAAGGCTTCTGTCTTGTTCATCATTCAAAATGGTGGCTTGACCGCTACGTACAGCCGCAACTAAAGAGTTTGTTGTACCTAAATCAATCCCTACCGCAAGACGATGTTGATGTGGTGCAGCCGTTTGTCCTGGCTCTGCTATTTGGAGTAATGCCATATCTCTTTTTATCTCTAATAATTAATTAGTTAAAGGCTTATTATGCGACAGAATAAGCTTGTGCAAATTTATCTTGTTCGGTGAAACTTGCGTTGTAATGGGTTTCAATGTTGACTTCGCGTCGCTCACGCTGATTAATATCAGTTGTTTTATCTTCCGAAAGCTCTGGTGTAAAAACAATCATGTGGTTACCATCGAGTTGTTTTACATCCTCTTGCCAATTTTGCCAAAACAGATTTTGGTAAAATGCTTCAATGTCACCATTTAATGCCCAAGCTAAGAAATCCGTATAGGTAAAATTTAAATCATGCCAAGTTAAGTCTTTCGGCGAAAAATAGTAAATCTTGCCAAGATTATCCCCTAAAGAACCGCCATTTAAGGCAAAATAACCACCAATGACATCGTCTGCAACGAGCAAATATTTTGGTTTATCACCGGATTGATTAAAGGATTTGCTAAAATTCCAGTCCATTAATCCACGTGGTAATTTAAAACTACCTGACCCTAATATACGTAACCAACCATGATGGATTAAAATGCCGCCAGTTTCATAAATGACCGCCCCCATTGGAGAAGAAGTGGGCATTTGCATGGTGAAAAGTTCACGTTCTGCACTGGATTGATCTTTTTTAATCACTTCACAATGATTACGAGCACGCTCAATCCATTGGGAAATGGTTCCCCAAGCAGATTTTGAGGCATCAGTCAGTTGTTCTAAAGTTTGCATAATCGAGTTTCATTAGTATGAGGGCAATTACCCATTTATCAATAGCGAAAAGGGCGTATTAAACGCCCTCAAGATTATAATTCAAATAGACGTTCTTCTACTTGGCTAATTTCATCCGCCAATTTTTTTAGAAAACGTAATTTATCACAGAGCTGTGCAGCAGTTGACCATTGTTGCTCATTTAGTTGTTCTTCAAGTGCGGTCAACATTTCTTTTGTTTCTTTTTTAACGCGTTTCGCAAAGGATTCTAACGCATTTTCATCCTGGCTTTGCTCAATGTTTTCGAGTTCTTCTCGCCATTCTAATTGCTGCATTAGGAATGCCATATCTTGTGTGCTCTTTTGCTCTAAATCCTGTGTTTCTCCCGTATTTAACGCAATAATTGCTTCTGCACGTAAAATTGGGTCTTTCAAGGTTTTTAATGCATCATTAACTTCTGTTGACTTTTGCATTGCGATACGTTGTTCTTGCGCATCTGCCGTAACAAAATTATCAGGGTGCAAGCTCTTTTGAAGCACTAAATAGCGTTCAGACAAAAGGGCTTGATCAACATTAAAAGCAACGGGCAAATCAAAAATAGCAAAAGGATTTGTCATCTTTATTCCTTAAACATGGAAACTTTCACCACATCCACATGATTCTTTCACATTTGGATTGTTATATTTAAAGCCTTCGTTCAAGCCTTCTTTGACATAATCTAGCTCAATGCCATCTAAATAAACCAAGCTTTTTGGATCGACTACCACTTTCACGCCATGCTGCTCAAAAACAAGATCGTCATCATTGAGCACATCAACGAATTCAAGCACATAGCCTAAACCCGAACAACCTGATGTTTTCACACCTAATCGTAAACCGATGCCTTTTCCACGATTTTCAAGAAAAGTACGAACTCGTTGTGCCGCTTTTTCAGTGAGTGTTATAGACATATTCTGATCCTTAAATTGATAAAGTGCGGTCATTTTCAACCGCACTTTGATTACTTACCTTGTTTATTTTTATAGTCAGCAATAGCGGCTTTAATTGCGTCCTCTGCTAAAATTGAGCAGTGAACTTTTACTGGTGGTAATTCAAGTTCTTCCGCAATTTGACTGTTTTTGATTGCACCTGCTTCATCTAAAGATTTGCCTTTTACCCATTCGGTAATTAAAGAACTTGATGCAATCGCAGAACCACAACCATAAGTTTTAAATTTTGCATCTTCAATAATGCCGCTGTCATTTACTTTGATTTGTAACTGCATAACGTCACCACAAGCCGGTGCGCCAACCATACCCGTTCCTACTGAATTATCTTTTTTATCCATCGAACCTACGTTGCGTGGATTTTCATAATGATCGATAACTTTTTCGCTGTACGCCATATTATGTTCCTTTCCTAAATAAGTTGCTATCAGGCGGTCTAGCCGCCTTTAAAATTAGTGGGCAGACCACTCAATTGTATTTAAATCAATGCCTTCTTTGAACATGTCCCAAAGTGGCGATAATTCACGAAGTTTTGCGACTGCATTACGTGTTAAATTAATGGTGTAATCAATTTCTTCTTCCGTTGTCCAACGACCGAGCGTGAAGCGAATTGAGCTATGTGCTAACTCATCATTACGACCTAATGCACGTAGTACATAAGATGGCTCTAAACTCGCAGAAGTACAAGCCGAACCAGAAGAAACTGCCACATCACGCAATGCCATCATTAAAGATTCACCCTCAACATAGTTAAAGCTGATATTTAAATTATTTGCTACGCGGTGTTCCATTGATCCATTTACATAGGTTTCTTCAATTTCTTTCAAGCCATTATATAAACGATCGCGTAAAGCTCTGATACGCGGAATCTCTGTCGCCATTTCTTCTTTTGCAATACGATAAGCTTCGCCCATACCCACAATTTGGTGTACAGGTAATGTACCTGAACGCATACCACGCTCATGACCACCACCATGGATAATTGCTTCTAAACGAACACGCGGTTTACGACAAACATATAATGCACCGATACCTTTTGGTCCGTACAATTTGTGGCTAGACATTGACATCAAATCAACCGGTAATTCAGCAAGATTAATTTCGACTTTACCGATACTTTGGGTCGCATCTACGTGGAAAATCGTTTTATTTGCACGGCAAAGCTCACCAATTGCTTTAATATCCTGAATCACACCAATCTCATTATTAACGTGCATAATTGACACAAGAATCGTATCTGGACGCAATGCAGCTTTGAATTTCTCAAGATCGATTAAACCATCTTCTTCTGGATCTAAATAAGTGACTTCAAAGCCTTCTCGCTCTAACTGACGACAAGTATCCAATACGGCTTTGTGCTCAGTTTTACAAGTAATAATGTGTTTACCTTTTGTTTGATAAAAGTGCGCCGCACCTTTAATTGCAAGGTTATCTGCTTCTGTTGCACCTGAAGTAAACACAATTTCACGCGAATCTGCACCAATCAAATCCGCAATTTGATTACGTGCAATATCAACCGCTTCTTCAGCTTGCCAGCCAAATTTATGTGAACGAGATGCAGGATTACCGAATACACCATCAATAGTTAAATATTCCATCATTTTTTTAGCCACACGTTCATCAACTGGACATGTTGCAGCATAATCTAAATAAATTGGTAATTTCATTTTCACTCCTAAATAACTACTAAAAATGCTATCAATTTGACCGCACTTGAATCTACTTTCCCATTATTGGTTGACTACAATTAAGTCATCAAAATCTTTGTGAGCTTTATGCTTCCCAGCTTTTTTCTCTACAAGCTCAGCTAATGTAATCTCATCTAAAAAATCAGAAATACGATCACTTAAATCTTGCCATAATGTATGAGTTAAACACTCAACTCCACCTTTGCAATTTCCTTTACCAAGACATCTTGTGACATTAATGTTCTCATTTACGGCTGAAATCACCATGCCAATAGAAATTTGATCAGTTGGTAACGCTAAACGATAGCCACCACCTGGGCCACGAACGCTTTTTACTAATCCACCACGACGCAATTTAGCAAATAATTGCTCAAGATAAGAAAGTGAAATATTTTGACGTTCTGAGATATCAGCTAAACAAACTGGATTTGTTCCTGCGTGTAGTGCGATATCTAAAATTGCGGTAACCGCATATCGTCCTTTAGATGTTAGTTTCATAAAGCATCCCTATAAATCGCCATCTAGGTAGTTTACCTATCTGACTATGATAGTCAATTTTACTCTTTTTGCAGATTAAGGCGTTTTTCAACCGCACTTAACATTCCTCGCAAAATATTTAATTCATTTTTTTCTAGAGAAGAACGGTTATAAAGTCGTCTTAACTTTTGTATAACCCCTTGATTTTGAATAAAACCAAGAGACTGATACACCTGTTCCGTATGAGCAAAAAAATACTCCATTTCTTGTGCTGTTGGATAGATATCTTCTATCGTTGAAAGTGTACTTTCCGTTTTATTTTTTGTTAAAAATGCCATTCGCATTTCATAACTTACCAACTGTACTGCCATCGCTAAATTGAGCGAAGAATATTCAGGGTTAGCAGGGATATTTAAATGATAATGACATTTAAGTAATTCGTCATTTGTGAGTCCAACACGCTCGCGACCGAACACGATCGCTACTTGCCCTTGATGTGTACTGGCTTTCTCTGCACACTCTCTTGGCTCAATCAGCGTACTCTGTAAATGACGTAATCTTGCACTCGTACCAATTACTAATGAGCAATCTTCTATTGCTTTTTCAAAAGTATCAACAATGTGGGCATTACGCACAACATCATCAGCGCCTGCTGCTAATGCAATAGATTGCTCATCTACCGATTTTGGTGAGACCAAATAAAGATTGGATAATCCCATTGTTTTCATCGCACGCGCCGCTGAACCGATGTTCCCGCTATGTGATGTTTCAACCAAAACAATTCGAATATTTTGTAACATTTTATGCCCGACTTAAATTTGTGGATATTCTACCATAATAACCGCCAAATATAGTCAAGAATTTTGAAAATATTTTACTTTTTTGTAAATTTATTAACAAATAGGAGGAATAAGATGTTGACTGGTGGGCTGTGAGAGGCTCGAACTCTCGACCGACGGATTAAGAGTCCGCTGCTCTACCAACTGAGCTAACAACCCAACCGGTTAAATAATGATCTTTAAATAGATGGTGGGTCGTGAAGGATTCGAACCTTCGACCAACGGATTAAAAGTCCGCTGCTCTACCGACTGAGCTAACGACCCGTTTGGGAATTCTTCGAAATAAAAGTGGTGGGTCGTGAAGGATTCGAACCTTCGACCAACGGATTAAAAGTCCGCTGCTCTACCGACTGAGCTAACGACCCACATCATTTCGTAACAGATGCGTATATTACCGATTTTATTTTCTGACGCAAGAAAAATCTGAAGAAATTGTGTTAATTGCGTGAATACTCGTCAATTTCTGACAAGATCTTAGAACAAATAAAAAAGGAGAGTATTTCTACTCTACCTTTTTCTAAGAATCAAAATTCTCTAAAATTAGTATGCTAACACTGCACGACGGTTTTTAGAGTATGCTGCTTCATCGTGACCTAACACTGCAGGTTTTTCTTCACCGTAAGAAACAGTTGATACTTTACCAGCGTCAACACCTTTACCAGCTAAGAAACCCTTAACTGCATCAGCACGACGTTGACCTAAAGCGATGTTGTACTCTGGAGTACCACGTTCGTCAGTGTTACCTTCAACAACAACTTTAGAAGCTGGAGTTGCATTTAAGTATGCAGCGTGAGCATCTAAGATTTGAACGTATTCACCTTCGATGTTGAATTTGTCGAAACCGAAGTACACGGTGTTGTAACGTTGTTGAAGATCTTCAACAGAGTAACCACCGAAAGTTTGACCGTTGTTAGCACCGTTGCCTGCTGCATCGTTGTTTGATGAGCTACATGCTGCTAATGCAGCTACTGAACCAGCAACTAATAATGATTTAACAAATTTGTTCATTAGATTTCTCCTCAATGAGTTTTTTTATTTAGTCAAGTATGGAGACCAAGCTGGAAATTTCACTTGGCCATTACTTCCTGGAAGACTCGCTTTAAAGCGACCATCTGCAGAAACTAATTGTAACACCTTTCCTAGCCCTTGTGTAGAGCTGTAAATAATCATGATACCGTTAGGAGAAATACTTGGACTTTCACCTAAGAAAGATGTACTTAATACTTCAGAGCTACCACTGGTGAGATCTTGTTTCACCACATTGTTATTACCATTGATCATCACAAGCGTTTTACCATCACTACTGATTTGCGCACTACCGCGACCACCAACTGGTGATGCACCACCACCGCTTGCGCTCATACGATAAACTTGTGGTGAACCACCTCTATCTGAAGTAAAGAGAATTGAGCTACCATCTGGAGACCATGATGGTTCTGTATTATTACCCGCACCGCGAGTTAATTGAGTAGGTGTACCTCCATTTGAACTCATTACATAGATGTTTAATAAACCATCTTGTGAAGACGCAAATGCGAGTTTAGAGCCGTCCGGAGAGAATGCTGGTGCACCATTATGGCCAGGGAAAGAAGCAACAACCTTACGAGAACCTGAACCTAAGTCTTGGACGACAAGTTGTGATTTTTTGTTCTCAAAAGATACGTAAGCTAAACGTTTACCATCTGGAGACCATGCTGGAGACATAATTGGTTGTGAGCTACGATTTACAATAAATTGGTTGTAACCATCGTAATCTGCTACACGAACTTCATAAGGCTGTGAGCCACCATTTTTTTGTACCACGTAAGCAATACGTGTTCTGAATGCTCCACGAATACCGGTTAATTTTTCAAATACTTCATCACTCACAGTATGTGCACCATAACGTAACCATTTATTAGTCACTGTATAGCTATTTTGTGCAAGCACTGCACCTGGTGTACCTGATGCGCCCACAGTATCAACTAACTGATAAGAAATGTTATAACCGCTACCAGTTGATGTCACTTGACCTACCACAACAGCATCAATACCTAAAGCTGTCCAAGCTTCTGGTTTCACTTCTGCTGCAGTCGTTGGTTGTTGTGGCATTTGGCTTACTGGAATTGGGTTAAATTTACCACTATTACGTAAGTCATCTGCAACAATTTGACCAATATTTTCAGGTGCAGAACCTGCGAAAGGAACAACTGCGATAGGACGAGCGCCATCAACACCTTCATCAATCACAATTCGAACTTCATCTTCTGCCATTGCTGTGCTTGCAAATGCAAACATCACCACAAATAGCCCCATAACACGTTTGATCAATTTCATTTAATCACCTTATTTTAACGTTGTTACTTTCTTAAAACCGATTATCGAGCATTGATATCAAAATCGATAGTCGGCGCTTTATATTTTTCATAAATAGCATCAGATGGTGCTGCAGGAACTTTTTTCGTTCTCGCTACCGCACTTAATGCTGCAGTACAAATATCATCAGGTCCAGAAACGCGTTGGTAGCCTAAAATAGTACCATCTCGACCGAGCTGGATTTTAATACTACAAACCTTACCAGCAAAGCTTGGATCCTTTAAGAAACGGCGTTGAATTTCACGTTTAATGACACCCGCATATTGGTCACCAACTTTACCACCATCTCCAGCACCAAGTCCTGCACCACTACCTTGTGTACCACCTTTATTTGCATTACCACCTTTAGATGCACTACCACCACCGACATCACCGCCGTTCATGAAGTCATCTAAAGCCGCTTGATCTGCTTTACGTTTTGCTGCGTCAGCTTTTGCCTTCGCATCAGCCTTCGCTTTCGCTTCTGCATCCGCTTTAGCTTTTGCTTCAGCCTTCGCTTTCGCCTCTGCATCGGCTTTCGCTTTTGCATCGGCTTCAGCTTTTGCCTTAGCCTTGGCATCCGCCTCAGCTTTCGCTTTAGCATCTGCTTCTGCCTTGGCCTTCGCTTTTGCTTCAGCATCGGCTTTCGCTTTTGCCTCAGCCTTGGCTTTAGCATCAGCTTCAGCTTTTTCTTTTGCTTTTTGAGCTTCAGCTTGTGCTTTAGCTTTTGCTTCTTCCTCAGCCTGTTTAGCAGCTGCCGCTAAACGTTTCGCTTCCGCATCAGCTTTTAACTTCGCTGCTTCAGCGGCTTGTTTTGCTTTCGCTTCTTCAGCTTGTTTCTGCTTTTCTAACGCCTCTTGACGAGCAAGTTCTTGTTGCTGTTTTTGCTTCTCAATTTCTTGCTGCTTTTGTTTTTCAAGTTCTTTTTGACGTTGAATTTCCTGCTGACGCTTAATCTCTTCTTGTTTCGCAATTTCTTGCTGATTTGGTTCAGGTTCTGGCTCTGGTTTTTTCTCTTCGACTACAGGTTCTGGTTTTTTCTGTTTATCAGTTTGACCTTTTTTCTGTTGTTGAATACGTCCCCATTCCTGCGCTGCGCTGCCAGTATCGACCATCACAGCTCCCATGGCATCACCTTCACCTTCTCCACCACCCATTATTTCAACGGTTTGATAAAGAGAGCTCCAAATCAACAAACCAAACAATGCAAGGTGCATCGCAATAGAGATGACAAACTCATTTGCACGTTTTTTTCGTCGATTATTCTGCACGGTTTTACCTACTTATTCTTAAATTGGGTTGGTCATTAAACCCACAGACTTAATGCCGGCAAGATGTAGTAAATTCAGTGCTTTAATCACTTCTTCATAAGGTACATCTTTTGCTCCGCCCACTAAGAACATTGTGTTATTGTCTTTATCAAATTCTTGTTTTGATAATTGGGTGACCATTTCTTCGTTAAGGCCTTCTTGGCGTTGACCACCAATAGAAATCGAATACTGCCCTACACCTGCTACTTCTAAGATAACCGGTGTTTTATCTTCATTTGATACATTTTGACTTTGCACCGAATCAGGGAGTTCCACTTGAACGCTCTGACTGATAATCGGCGCGGTTGCCATAAAAATTAACACTAAAACTAAAAGAACATCGAGAAATGGCACGATGTTAATTTCAGATTTAATGTCTTTACGCTGACGACGAGCCATAATTTCCTCTAAAACTTCGCTAAAATCCACCGCACTTTTCGTTTTATTTATTAAGTGCGGTCAATTTTTCATTTATTTTTAATGGGGCGCTTTACCAAAAGCTTGACGATGTAAAATTGTGGTGAATTCATCAATGAAGTTACCATAATTTTGTTCAATCGCATTTACACGTAAGCTTAAACGGTTATACGCCATTACAGCTGGAATCGCCGCAAACAAACCAATTGCGGTTGCGATCAAGGCTTCTGCGATACCTGGAGCAACCATTTGTAATGTTGCTTGTTTCGCACCACTTAATGCCATAAATGCGTGCATGATCCCCCAAACGGTACCAAATAAACCAATATATGGACTTACAGAAGCAACTGTTGCTAAGAAAGGTACACGGCTTTCAAGCGCTTCTACTTCACGATTCATCGCAAGATTCATCGCACGAGTCGTACCCTTGATAATTGCTTCTGGTGCATTCGCATTCACTTGTTTTAAACGAGAGAATTCTTTAAAGCCGACAAAGAAAATTTGTTCGCTACCTGTTAATACTTCACGACGATTAGATAAACCATCATAAAGCTTATTTAAATCTTCACCAGACCAAAAACGATCTTCAAAAGTGTTCGCTTCTTTTAACGCACTCGTCAAAATACGGCTACGTTGAATGATGATTGCCCAAGAAATAATTGAGAACGAAATTAAGATCACAATTACAAGTTGAACAACGATACTCGCTTTTAGAAAAAGATCTAAAAAGTTCAATTCTGCAGTCATTGCATACTCCGAAAAGTTATTTACTTTAAAAATGCCGCTTTTAATTCTTCAGGAATTGCGACAGGTTTCATTTTGCCTAGATCAACACAGGCTACCTTAACAGTAGCCTTCGATAACACCACTGCCTCACGAACTAACCGCTGTTCAAAGAGAATTGTTGCTCCTTTCACTGCCTTTATTTCAGTTTCGACAATAAGATAATCATCCAATTTTGCCGGAATACAATAGTCAATAGACATGGTTTTGACCACAAAGGCCAACTGTTGTTCCTGCAATAATGATTGTTGGGAAAAATTAAGCGTTCTTAAATATTCTGTTCTCGCGCGTTCAAAGAAATGTAAGTAACGTGCGTGATACACTACTCCGCCTGCATCCGTGTCCTCATAATAAACACGAACCGGAAAGGTAAAACATTGGTTATTCAAAATAATGCTCAAATTATCAGCCATAACAAGCCGCTTATTTTAGAGCCTGTTCATTAGATGTGCAAGCTCCAAATAATAATATTTGTCTATCGTTCTTATAAAAACCAATGCTGAACAATAGCAATTATTGTGGTGAAATAACCAATATATGGCAAGAAAACAAGCTGCCATATTGCTCGGCGAATATCGAATCCGATACCGTGGATCCATAAATTAATCAATCCCCAAAAGATTGCAAGAATCCAAGCAGGATGAGCAGTTCGAAGTGCGGTCGAAAATTGACTTAAATTTAAAAAGAAAGCCGCAGTTAAAAATAACGCTAAAATAAACGAAAGGGTTCGCAAGGAACCCTTATTACTTAATTGATAGAGTGAATTAATCATCATTACTCGTCAAATTTACCTGACTTTTCTTTGCCAATGGTCAATTTAGCACTCACCATAACTGCAGCCAACACACCCACTACCCAAATTACGTATAACATATTGTTTCTCCTTAGTATAATGAGTTTTTGTTGTCTTCAACAAAGCTTTCATCCAAGCGACCAAACATTTTGTAGTATGACCAAATGGTGTAAAGCAATGAGATGGTAACAAATACTAGTGCCAAGTAGAACATTAAGGTTAATGTTAATTCACTTGACGTTGCATCCCACATTAACAAGCTTTGTTCTGGATGAGTACTTGAAGGCATTACAAATGGGAACATTGATGCTGCCGCAGTGATGATCACGCCAGCCATGGTTAATACAGAGAAGAAGAACGCAAAACCACAACGATTTGCTTTAGATGCAACCACATTTAATAATGCACCAACCACAGCTAATACTGGGAACGCCCATAAAGCTGGATTTTCATTGAAGTTTTTGAACCATGCACCTGCTTCAACTGCTACTTGCTTACCTGAAGCTGGTGCTGATGCTGCAAAATGATCAATCGTGCTAGTCACCACATAACCGTCTTTGAATGAAAGCCACACACCTGCAAGTACAAAAGTAATTAATGTTACTAATGCACCAATTTGTGTAATTGCTCTTGCACGATCACGCAATGCAGCAGTGGTTTTCATTTGTAACCAGTTTGCACCGTGAGTCACTAACATTGCAAGGCTTAACACACCGCAAAGTAATGCGAATGGGTTTAATAATGCAAAGAAAGAACCTGTGTAAGTTGCTTGTGAAAGTTCATTTAATTCGAATGGTACACCTTGTAATAAATTACCAAATGCTACACCGAATACTAATGCAGGTACAAAACCACCCGCAAATAAGCCCCAATCCCACACAGCACGCCATGTTGGATTATCAATTTTCGCACGATATTCAAAACCAATTGGACGGAAGAATAACGCAGCTAACACTAAAAATAAGGCAATATAGAAGCCTGAAAACGCTACAGAATAAACAATCGGCCATGCCGCGAAGATTGCACCACCAGCAGTTAATAACCAAACTTGGTTACCATCCCAGTGTGGAGCAATAGAGTTAATCATAATACGTCTTTCTACTTCTTTCTTACCTGCTACGGGTAAAAGTGCGGTCACGCCCATATCGAATCCATCTGTTACAGAGAAACCGATAAGCAATACAACAACTAGCACCCACCAAATAATACGTAGAATTTCATAATCAAGCATAATCCATCTCCTGCTTATTTAGATGATTGCTCAAAATAGTATTTGCCGGTTTTCAATGCACTTGGACCTAAACGTGCATATTTAAACATCAAATACATTTCCGCAATAATGAAGAAGAAGTAAAGTACACAAATTAAACCGATAGAGAACCATAAATCACCTACACTCAAGTTAGAGGCAGACACACCTACCGGTAATACTTCATAAATCGCCCATGGTTGACGACCAAATTCAGCTAAGAACCAACCAAATTCAATCGCTAAGATTGGCAATGGGATACCCCAAAGCAATGCTTTAAGTAATAAGCGAGAAGAAGTCACTTTGTTACGTAAATTTTGAACAAATGCACCAAAGGTCAGTAAAATAATTAAACCGCCTGCTGCTAACATACCACGGAACGCCCAGAAGTTAGGACCTACGTTTGGAATAGTATCACGTGCTGCTTGTTTAATTTGTTCATCCGTTGCATCTACAACTTTATCTGTGTAACGTTTTAATAATAAACCGAAACCTAAATCACCTTTGACTTCATCAAATTTTGCTTTAGTTTCTGGATTTACTTGGCCTGCTGATTTTTTCTCTGCTTTTAATTGTGTGAATAAATCATAAGCAACCATACCGTTACGAACACGACCTTCATTTTTTGCTTGAATTTCTTTCAAACCAACGATTTCAGTGTCTAAAGAACGCGTTGCAATTAAACCACCTAAATATGGGATTTCAATCGCAAAATCATTTTTCATTTCTGCAGTATTTGGAATCGCCACTGGGTGGAATGGGGCTGGTGCAGGATGAGTTTCAAACTCAGCTTCCATTGCAGCTAATTTCACAGGTTGTGCTTTACCGATGTCGTAACCTGATTCATCACCCATAATTAATACTGCTGATGCCGCGATAAAGCCAAAGGTTGCTGCTACAGAGAATGAACGTTTAGCAAAACCAATATCACGGCCTTTTAATAAATAAAATGCACTAATACCTAATACAAACATAGCACCAGTTGAATAACCTGCTGTTAATGTGTGTAAGAATTTACTTTGCGCAACTGGATTTAACCAAAGATCTAAGAAGCTGGTCATTTCCATACGAACGGTTTCAAAGTTAAACTCTGCCGCTACCGGATGTTGCATCCAACCATTCGCGACTAAAATCCACATCGCAGAAAGGTTTGAACCAAAGGCTACGCAGTAAGTTGCGAGTAAGTGTTTACCTTTAGTTAAACGATCCCAACCGAAGAAGAATAGACCCACGAAAGTGGATTCTAAGAAGAATGCAAGTAATGCTTCGATCGCTAATGGCGCACCGAAAATATCACCTACATAGTGAGAATAATAAGACCAGTTTGTCCCGAATTGGAACTCCATGATAATACCGGTCGTTACCCCTAGAGCAAAGTTAATACCAAATAACTTACCCCAGAATTTAGTCATATCTTTATATACTTCTTTGCCCGTTTTAACATAAATGGTTTCCATGATCACAAGAACGAAAGATAAACCTAATGTTAATGGTACAAAAATGAAGTGATATAACGCAGTTAATGCAAACTGCAAGCGTGAGAGATCAACAACGTCTAACATCTCAACTCCTTGTATAAATCTACAAGATTTTCACTTTATGATTACCAAGGATAACCCCAAATAACCACCCCAAACTACTCAACAGAACTTGTTAAGAAATATTGAATTATTTACGTAATAATTACCTTTTCTATTCTCAAAACAGAATACAGTAACCGATTACAATATAAATATTCAAAGATTTGCCCTATTCTACTACTATTTATGAGGATAAAAAACAGAAAAAACCGTTATCTTGATCACATTTTTTGATATAAGTTACAAAATACCCTATTTTGCATAACAATAACAAAATTGATCCACATCAAATTCTGTATTTTTTGCTCAAAATGGAAAAATTTATCTATCACAAGGAAACTTTATTTAAAAAAAATGGACAAAATAATCACTAGACAGGGCTGCAAGATTTTGCTATTTTTTAGCCTAATAATATTTGGAAAGATTTGTAGGGATTTACAATGAAAAAAATTTGCGTAATTTTGACCGCACTTTTCGGTTCTATGGCATTATCTGCTACCGCAGCACCTCTTACAGAAAACAAAGCTGCTCTTCCACAACAATGTACACAGTTATTTAAAGAAACAGAAAATTTGATTGCTCAAGCAGAAAAACAGCCTGGCACTCATACTCAAGTAGGTAAAATCAAAAGTAAACTGAACCAAAGCAAACAGCAAATTCTTGAAATGGAATTAGCGACTCAACAAAAAAGCTGTGATGTGGGTTTAGCAAGATTAAATAGCATGAAAAGCTATACTGAAGGAACTAACTAAGCAGGTTTCAAAAAGAAAGGACATATTGATATCAATATGTCCTTTTTTCTATCTCTTATTCTGACGGCTTCTGAAGTCCGAAGTGTCGATAAGTTAACGAGGTCGCAATTCGGCCTCGAGGCGTACGCTGTAAAAATCCTTGTTGAATCAAGTAAGGTTCTAAAACATCCTCGATAGTGTCTCGTTCTTCACCTATTGCTGCAGCCAAGTTATCTAACCCAACTGGTCCACCATCAAAACGTTCAATCACTGCGGTAAGCAATTTTCTATCTAAGTAATCAAAGCCCGCATCATCTACATCTAACATTGAAAGCGCTTGCTTCGCAATGTCTGCCGATATAATGCCATCATTACGCACATCAGCAAAATCTCGAACGCGACGCAACAAACGATTTGCAATGCGAGGCGTGCCACGTGAACGACGAGCGACTTCAAAAGCGGCTTTATCTTCTAATTCCAGGTTTAAGCAAGAGGCACTTCTTGTCACAATAGAAGTTAAATCTTCAACGGAATAAAATTCTAAACGCTGAACAATACCAAAACGATCACGCAATGGTGAAGTTAAAGAACCCGCTCGAGTTGTTGCACCAATTAATGTGAAAGGTGGTAAATCTAATTTAATTGAGCGTGCAGCAGGGCCTTCACCGATCATAATATCCAGCTGATAATCTTCCATTGCTGGATAAAGCACTTCTTCAATCGCTGGGGAAAGACGGTGAATTTCATCAATAAACAACACATCATGGGGTTCAAGATTGGTCAGCATTGCCGCTAAATCTCCAGCTTTTTCAAGCACAGGACCTGATGTGGTGCGAATATTCACACCCATTTCATTCGCCACAATATTAGCTAGCGTCGTTTTTCCTAAGCCTGGAGGGCCGAAGATCAAAAGATGATCTAAGGCATCTTGACGTAATTTCGCCGCCTTAATGAAAATATCCATCTGCTCTCGCACTTGTGGCTGTCCCACATAGTCCGCTAAAAGCTTTGGACGAATCGCACGATCGATGACATCTTCATCTATCTTTGCCTGACTGCTAATAATTCTATCTGCTTCGATCATATCTGTTTAATCTTTATAATGCGGCTTTTAAGGCTTCGCGAATTAATTGCTCACTGCTCAAGTCAGCTTTAGCTACTTTTTTCACCATTTTTTCAGCATCGGTTGGTTTATAGCCTAACGCAATCAGCGCAGCAACTGCTTCATCAGCTGAGCTCTCCGCTTGACGCAATTCTGAAGTCGAAGGAATATGCTTGCTCTCCACAAAGAAATCACTTTGGCGAACATCTTTAAACTTCCCTTTTAACTCTACCAATAAACGTTCAGCCGTTTTCTTGCCCACACCAGGAATTTTAACTAATTTCGACAGTTCTTCTCGTTCAATAGCGTAAGCAAACTGCTCTACTGACATTGCAGATAAAATTGCGAGTGCCAATTTAGGACCAACACCATTGGTTTTAATTAATTCACGGAATAAAGTGCGGTCAGTTTTTTGGGCGAATCCAAAAAGAAGATGAGCATCTTCACGCACAACAAGATGGGTAAATAAAGTAGTTTCTTGCCCGATTTCAGGTAAGTCATAAAAACTGGTCATTGGTAACAATAATTCGTAACCGACGCCTTGAACATCAAGCAAAATTTCAGGTGGTTGTTTTTCTAATAAGATGCCTTTTAAACGACCGATCATAAGATTTCCATGTAAAAAAATTTTTGCATAGAATAAAATAAAACTGGATATTAATCCAGTTAAATTTTTAATCTAAATCGACCTCGACTGTACCTTGTTTTTAAAAGTGCGGTCATTTTTTCGTGTTTTTCTGTGGTTTTGACCGAGCTTGCAATATGCAAGGAATGTTGAATGGTATGAGCATGAGTGATAGCAATGGCTAAAGCATCTGCCGCATCAGCTTGTGGTTTATCTGAGAGCTTCAAAATTCGTGTCACCATGTCTTGAACTTGAGCTTTATCTGCAGAACCAATCCCAACGACAGTCTGTTTCACCAAACGAGCGGCATATTCAAATACCGGTAAATCATGGTTCACGGCTGCCACAATCGCCGTACCACGTGCTTGCCCGAGTTTTAAAGCTGAATCCGCATTTTTAGCCATAAACACTTGTTCAATGGCAAACATATCGGGCTGAAATTGTGTGATGATTTCTGTCACGCCAGCATAAATTCGTTTTAAGCGTGTAGGTAAATCCTCTACCTGCGTGCGGATTGCTCCACTGCCGAGATATTCTAAATGTCGACCATTTTGTCTAATCACACCATAACCCGTTACACGAGAACCTGGGTCAATGCCTAAAATAATACTCATAAACTCTCAAAAATAAACGGCCGGTCAATGCCGGCCGTTTTTAGCGTTAATTATTGGTTTGCTTTTGCAGTTGCTTTTGCATCTACATCACAGTTTTTCACAACAATTTTATCTGCTTTTTTACCTTTGATTAAAAGATTTACTGGCACAACAGAATCAAATTTATCTAAAGTTAAACCACTATCTACATTCCAAACATATTTGCCAGAAGTAAATGAAGTGAAGTCTTTTTGAGCTGCATCACGAGCAAAATCTTTCGCGATAACTTTGTTACCCACCATCACCATTGCTGCTGTTGGCTCTTGGTTTTCGAATTGATAAACTGCAGTTACAGTTTTCTTGTTACAGGTATAAACTACTGTTTTATCAGTTACAGTAGGGGTTGCCATTTGTTCCGCTTTGTTTTCCATTTTTGGTGCATCGCTTGCACATGCTGATAAAACAACAAGAGCGGCCATTGCTGGTAATACTTTAGCAAATTTCATTATAAATCTCCTTAAAATTACAGCTGAGCTGCAACTTCATCACTAATTTCACCGTTATGATATACGTTTTGTACATCGTCACAGTCTTCTAACATGTCAATTAAACGCAACAATTTAGGCGCAGTTTCAAGATCAAGATCAACTGTTGTTGATGGAATCATTGTCACTTCTGCGTTATCAATTTTAAACCCTGCTGCTTCGATTGCATCGCGCACAGAACCTAAATCTTCCCACGCAGTATAGATTTCGAATGAACCATCATCTTGTGGTTGAACATCATCTGCACCGGCTTCAATTGCCGCCTCCATTAACGCATCTTCTTCACCTTGGCTAATTAAAATCAAGCCTTTTTTGCTGAATAAGTAGCCCACAGAACCTTCAGTCCCTAAGTTACCACCACATTTAGTGAAACTTGGGCGAACCTGTGAGATGGTTCGGTTTGCGTTGTCACTTAGACACTCAACCATCACAGCAGTTCCACCCGGACCATAACCTTCGTAAATTCTTGTTTCCATATTGGTGTCATCACCACCACCCACACCGCGTTCAATCGCACGGTTAATGGTGTCGCGAGTCATATTGCTCGATAAGGCTTTATCTACTGCCGCACGTAGACGCGGGTTAGCACTTACATCACCGCCACCAATTTTTGCAGCAGTCACTAATTCACGAATTAATTTTGTAAAAATTTTACCGCGTTGCGCATCTTGTGCTGCTTTACGGTGTTTAATATTTGCCCACTTACTATGGCCTGCCATGTTGTTTTCCTTCTTATCTTAAAAACGTTTTTAAATGAAATCCTCTTCTACAGAGGAAAGCCGTTCATCAAATATTTTTTGATGGCCTCGGCATTATTCGGCGATTTTGTCATTTGGATCGCATGTTCTGGTGAAACCCATTGATACGCCAAATGCTCACTTAATATCGGTTCAAATTCCTGCTCAACTGCCAATAAAAACCAATGTTCATGACAGTGAGTCACATTCGGTGCGTATTTATAGCGGAAATGCGGAAAAATTTCAAATTCTATACTCTCTTTACAATCAAAAAGTGCGATCGAATTTTCTTCTATTTTTAATCCTACTTCTTCCCAAACTTCTCGAATTGCTGTTTCTCTTGGTGTTTCATTGGTTTCCAGTGTCCCCGTAACGGATTGCCAAAAAGTGGAATCATCTTGGCGTTGAAGCATAAGAACACGATGCGTGCTTTCCGCATAAATTACCACGAGAACCGATTGATTATTTTTATATTTCAAGCTCATCATCTACATAATTGAGAATGGGCAGCATCATACCTTTTCTACTAAAAACTTTCAAAAAAATTACCGCACTTTAAAACTAAAGTGCGGTAATTATCTCAATTATTTTAGTTTAACCAGCCAGCTTGTTGGGCGATAAACAAGCCTGCAAAGGCTGTTAAGTAGAATAAACCGATAAGGGATAACCACAATAATCCGCCTTTTACACTGTGTTTCGCGTGCTTAGTCAGAGATAAATTCAACCAAGCAAAGATTGGTGCAGAAACAAATGAAGCAATCATCGCGAATTTCAGCATTGGGCCTACTGCATTATTAAAGTAGAAAATAATCGCTAAACCAGATAACGCCGCAAAAATCATACCGATATTAAGAATTCTCACAGAGCTTTCTTGTTTACCGAATAAGATACGCAAAGATTCAACATTGGTACGAGAGTAACCATCAATTACTGTAATTGTTGTACCAAACATACACATGAACGCAATGACTGCAATTAATAAGCGAGACCATTCACCGATAGTACTTGCATACATATTGATAAGTTGTGCGATATATTTTCCGCCAACCAGCTCTACGGTTTCAGGAGAACCATATTGTACCAATGCGCCAAGCGCTAAGAATACGACAGCTAAAATTGCTGTACCGATATAACCCACGTTGAAGTCAAATAAACCATCTTCATAAGATACTTTCGTTAGACGACGTTTTGCCACCACCCACATAGAGTTAACAGCAGAAATTTCAATTGGTGCAGGCATCCAGCCCATTAAGGCCACTAAAAACGCTAATTTACTTAATTCCCATGGAGAAGGCGCTACAAAATCAGGTGTGGCTACGCCATTGATACCATTACGCATAAAAGCAATCACGACAGCGCTCACGGTTGTTACCGTTAAAGCAATCATGATGATTTTCGATAAACTATCTAATAAACGATATTTACCCAACAATAAAATGCCGGTTGTCACAAGAATCACTAATGAGCTTAATACTGGCATTGGTAGAGGAATTGGCGTAATGAAGGTTAAAATTGCGGCTGTTAATAATCCCACTGCAGCAGTATTAATTACTGTGGCAAAAACGTTTAAAGCAAGGAATAACCAAAGGTAGAACTTCCCTTTTTGACGGTAACCTTCTAACAAAGTATTACCGGTATCTAGGGTATATTGAACACCGAAACGGAAGAAAGGATATTTAAATAAGTTAGCAAGAATAACAATACTCACTAATTCCCAACCATAGATTGCACCAGCTTGGGTAGATGCAATAATATGCGAACCACCAACAGCTGCTGATGCCATCACTATGCCCGGGCCTAAGGCAGAGAATTTACTCGCCCACGTTGATTTTTCTACTGGAGTTGAAACTTCACTCATAAAATGTTCTCTTATAAATGAATCATAAATCAAAAAAGGTCTTATTTATAATAGAATTTTATCCTCGAGTAAAGTAAATAAAGTTCCATTTAAAGAAGAATAAAAGAGTAAAAATCTAATTATTTTGAAATTTCAGGATATAACTTCAAAACAAATAAAACTACATCATATTCATACCAAAAAAGTGATGTATTTAAGTGAATAAAATTTTTTCAATAAAAAGAAAGTGCGGTCAAAATCAGTTGAATTTTTGACCGCACTTATATCGCATTAGCTCATACTAGATACTAAAAACTAGAATAGTCATGAGAAACAAGTCCCCTCTACTCTGACACTTTTGAAGTTTGAGTAAAATATTTATTTACACTTGGTCGATAGAGAATTAATCCAAACACAATTAAGCGAACGACTGAGCCAATAAATAAAGTTGAGTCAAGACCGTAGCTAATCCAGCTCCACACAATATATAAAAGAGCTGATATTATAAATAAGATCCGACCACTATTTTGCCCTTCAAGCAATTTAATACCTGTAAGAAAAATTAATACACCCAGAACAAAATTTATTAGGTATAGTCTCAAAATCTGTTCAAAACTTAAACTAAATGTTTCTTCAAATAATGAAAAAAGTAGGGAAAAGCAACCACTAGCTCCCCCCAGTATGTATAACCAAGCAATCACACTTACAGATATTGGGCGTTCCATTTTATACCTTGCAATAACACCTATAACTTAATAAACCAAAAAATCGACCGTAAAACTACGGTCGATTTTAAAAACAGAAACTACTCAGCTTTAGTCACTGCGATACTCAGCTCAGCTAATGCCTGTGGATTTGCAAAACTTGGCGCCTCTGTCATTAAACAAGCTGCGGCTGTTGTTTTCGGGAATGCAATCACATCACGGATATTTTCAGTGCCTGTTAAAAGCATGGTTAAACGGTCTAAACCAAATGCTAAACCTGCATGTGGAGGTGTACCGAATTTTAATGCATCTAACAAGAAGCCGAATTTTTCGCGTTGTTCTTGTTCGTTAATACCAAGAATACGGAACACGGTTTGCTGCATTTTCGGATCGAAAATACGCACTGAACCACCACCTACTTCGTAGCCATTAATAACCATATCGTAAGCATTTGCTACCGCACCGGTTGGATTCGCTTCTAATTGTTCTGGCGTAAAATCTTTTGGTGAAGTGAATGGGTGGTGCATTGCTGCAAGATTACCCTCTTCATCACGTTCAAACATTGGGAAATCAATCACCCAAAGTGGTTGCCATTCGTCTAAACGAGTTAAGCCAAGATCACGACCTAATTTCAAACGTAACGCGCCCATTGCATCAGTGGTGGTTTGCCATTTGTCTGCACCGAAGAATAAGATATCGCCAGTTTGAGCTTTCACACGTTCAGCTAACGCTTTCCATACCTCTTCATTTAAGAATTTCGCAATCGGGCTTTGTACGCCTTCAAGGCCAGCATTAATGTCATTTACTTTCGCCCAAGCCAAACCTTTTGCACCGTAAATACCAACAAATTGTGTATATTCATCAATTTGTTTACGAGTGATTTCTGTACCACTTGGTACACGAATGACTGCCACACGGCCGTTTGGATTGTTTGCAGGCTCATTAAATACTTTAAATTCAACATCTTTAACGATATCTGCCACATCGACTAATTCAAGCGGGTTACGCAAATCCGGTTTATCTGAACCAAAACGAGTCATCGCTTCTTGCCAGGTCATTTGTGGGAATTTACCTAAATCCACACCAATGATGTTTTGCCATAAACCGTGTACCATGCGTTCCATGATCTCACGTACTTCTGGCGCAGTTAAGAAAGACGTTTCCACATCGATTTGGGTAAACTCAGGTTGACGATCTGCACGTAAATCTTCATCACGGAAACATTTCACGATTTGATAATAACGATCAAAACCAGACATCATTAGAAGCTGTTTGAAAAGCTGAGGTGATTGCGGCAATGCATAGAATTTGCCTTTATGTACACGACTTGGCACTAAATAGTCACGCGCACCTTCTGGCGTTGCTTTGGTAAGCATTGGGGTTTCAATATCAAGGAAACCATTGTCATCCATAAAACGACGCACAAAGCTGGTGATTTTTGCACGGGTTTTCAAACGTTGTGCCATTTCTGGACGACGTAAATCTAAATAACGATATTTTAAACGTTGTTCTTCGGTGTTATTTTGGTTGAAGTCTAATGGTAAAACGTCAGAAGCGTTGTAGATGCATAATTCTTTCGCTAATACTTCTACTTCGCCTGTCGCCATATTTTTATTAACTTGATTATCAGGACGCGCGATTACTTCACCTTTAATTTGAATACAAAATTCATTACGTAAGCCTGAAGCTGCGGTTAAGGCTTCTTGATATTTCGGGTCAAAACAAACTTGTACGACACCATCGCGATCACGCATATCAATAAAAATTAAACCACCTAAATCGCGACGACGGTGAACCCAACCGCTTAATGTTACTTCTTGTCCAATATGGTTGCGGTTTAATGCACCGCAATAATGTGTACGCATCATTTCTATATTCCTTTCATTTTTCTAAAAATGGATAATTAACGCGTTGATTATACGGAAAAAGACATGCCTTTTAAATTGAAAAGCGAAATTTATTTGATCCTTTAAAAACTTTCACTAAAATGACCGCAGTTTTTTGCATTTTATCTAAATAAATGCCCTCTCAATACAACAACAGAACTCAATCATGATGAAAGATACAATTTTTGCAGCCCCGATCGAAAAACTGGGCGATTTTACTTTTGATGAAAGCGTGGCGGAAGTTTTTCCCGATATGATTCAACGCTCGATTCCTGGCTATTCCAATATTATCACGGCGATTGGTATGTTGGCTGAGCGTTTTGTGACTGCAGACAGCCAAGTCTATGATTTGGGCTGTTCACGCGGTGCGGCAGCTCTTTCTATGCGACGTAATATTAAACAACCGAATGTGAAAATTATCGGTGTCGATAATTCTTTGCCAATGGTGGAACGCTGCCGTCAGCACGTTGCGGCTTATCATAGTGATGTACCCGTAGAAATTCTTTGCGATGATATTCGTCAAATTGAAATTAAGAACGCCTCAATGGTAGTGCTCAACTTCACATTGCAATTTTTACCACCGGAAGATCGTGTAGCCTTGATCACCAAAATCTACCAAGGTTTAAACCCAAATGGTGTATTAGTGCTCTCTGAAAAATTCCGTTTTGAAGATGAAAAAGTGAATGAGTTGCTTATTGACCTCCACCACCAATTCAAACGTGCTAACGGTTACAGTGAGCTTGAAGTGAGCCAAAAACGCACCGCACTTGAAAATGTCATGCGTACTGACTCGATTAATATCCACAAAGAGCGGTTAAAAAACATCGGATTTTCACACGTCGAATTATGGTTCCAATGTTTTAATTTTGGGTCAATGATTGCAGTGAAATAATCATAACCCAATCAATAATCTAAAAAATAAGGGCGTATCAAATACGCCCTTATTTGTCACCAATGCTTTATAGCCCTTTTAAATCCTTATCCAATAAACGAGCTAGCAACAAAATACCGTCTTTAAAGCGATACTCTGCATATTCTGCTTGTGCATAATATTCACCTTTCCCTTCTGCAAAGAAATAATCTTGGCTTGGTAATCTAGGAAGCCAACCACCTTTATAACGAATTGGTAAATAAACATTTGGTGTGCAATGTTTAAAATCTGTTGGTATCTCTGATTGCTCCTCACAAAATGTCGCAACATGATTTTTATCAAGATGAACAAGGATATAAGCTTTTTTCTCCGAAGGACTTGATTCATCTATACCAGTGGTTTCAGTGATTTCATTAGATTCAACAGTTTCAATAGGCTCATTACTTTCAAGAGGTTCATTTGATTCAGGTAAAACCTGACTTTGCTGAAACTCAGATAAAATAGCGTAATTCAATACCATATAATCGCCTTGCATCAATGAACGAGGATCCACAGGGGCGATTTTTAAGACAACAGGCTTACCAGTAGCCAGCACATCTTCAAATTGCTGCACTTTATAGTTCACCGCCCCCAATAACGCAATCACAAAGACGCCAACAAGCCAAATCGGTGCTTTAAAAACAGAATGGTTTTCTACCGCACTTTGTGAAGGCGCTTTATAACGTGCATACAAGAATAAAGTAACAATCGCAAAAATAACGGCAAAGCTTACTAGCAATACCCCTTTATAGAGTAATGGGATGCTCAATTGGTAATAGAACCCACCTAAATAAACAACAAAGGCAAATACCAAAAGACCGAAGAACGCACGGCTGTCCGTCCAATAAACAAGCAATAATAACGCTGTTAAATATAGAATGACGGGTATCCCAATAAAGCCTAATGCAAACAAGGTTAATACTAATAAAATTAACACTGCTTCTGTGTGTTTGGATTCACTATGCTTATTCATTAGTGCATAGACAATTAATGGTAATGCACAGACAAGTAAATATAAGATATGACTAACATCAAACTGGAAGTGTGACCAAAATTGCCCACTTAAAACTTGCAACACATTATCAAGACTCATCGCGTCTGCTGGCATGACATCACTTGAAACATCTGTATCGATAAGACCATAATCTACCCAAGGAAACGCCATATACGACGGCACAGAGATCCATAGAGAGAATAATACTGTTCCCCAGGCAATAGGCTTTAAATGAATTCGCTCTGATTGATTAGGTCGCATGACCCAATAAAAGAGTACAATCGAACTCAGGAGCTGGATTTTATTAAACCATGCGTTATTAAACCATGTGTTATTCAAGCTGTAATTATGGAAATATAGATTATAGGAAATTTGCCAAAAAACGAGAAGCTGGGTAACCAGAAGAATTCTCACTAAAGAATTCGGCATCAATTTGTAGCTAACGATAATAATGACTGTAAAAATCAGTGCGGAGATAAAAATACCGAAATTTGAATCCTCGCTAAATTCATATCCTAATAAAAGAAAAAAATCATCAAATTTAACAAGCAAATAGAATCCTAAAAAACTGTTTGCGATTAGAAAAAATAAACCTGCTAAAATTATAGTGTATTCATTTTTATCTTTATTTAAAGTAATCAACCAAGCTATACCAAATAAAAGAATACCAACAATGAATGCACTAGACGCATCTAAACCTAAAAATAAAAATAACCAAACACCTATAGTCACGAAAGCTATCAATAAAGCTATCATCCATAGTATTGAAATCGCCCAATGGGATTTCTTATTATTTGGATATTCTTGTTTATAGCGTTTCACTAACCACTTGATTGCCATGACAGTGAAAATAAAGCCAATCAATCCTAAAACCACCCCCTCTTCTACACCACGAATCAAAAGAGATGCCAATACACCACGAATCAAAAGAGATGCCAAAAAGCAATAAGCGCCAAGCAAGGCTATGACTGAAATAATTAAATTAATAAAATCAAAGCGATATTTGTGATATACATAAAGTGCGATTAAGGCAGGAATAGCAATTAGCAAAGAACTGAGTGGTGAACGACCAAGCTCACCCCAAGCATAAGCATAAAAGTACACATCATAAATTACTATTAAACCGAATAAACTGGCAAAAGTCAGTACTAGAAATACTTTGGGTAAAATGCGCCAATGTTGGTCATGAAAAGCTTTACTGAATAATTCCGATATCACAAGCAATCCAGCATTAATCAGCACGGCATAACACATTGAGTTATGCGAGTTTTGTTCATTAAATAAATAAAACGCAACATTGGCGGTGGCGGCAAATAATAATGCAGAGGCCACATTCGGAAATAATAATAAAAATGGAAGTTGACAAAGTGTCCAAACAGCAAATAACTGCCATACATCGGCCCCTGTTTGATAGGTTTGGCCGACTAAGGCAAATAAACCGCCAATCAAGACAGAAACAACAAAAAAAAGGCTATATGTCTTCCACTTTAATTTTTCTTTGGCTTGTCGACGACTCTCTCGAATAAAGCAATAAATACCTAATACTACTGTCACTACAAGCAATGTTTGTAAGCCATAAATTTTGGCTAAATCAGAAAAATAATCTAAATTAGCTGCAATTAACGTAACTACTCCACTCGTTAAAAATCCCACAGTTAATAATAAAAACAGTAAATTTAAATAACGTTGCCAAGAAAGATTAAAAAGGCCTGTTGTATTCATTCATTTTTTCCTTTTTTATAAGAGATTAGTATTATCTTAGCATAATAGTCAGGTAAATAAATAACAAAAATGTGGCTAAATAATACAATTTAGCCACATTTTAATTTAGGTCAAATAATATTTATTACGCTGCATTCGGCTTATGGAGTAAGGTAAAAGCAATAAAACCAAATCCTAAGAAGCAAGAAACAATCAAGGCATAAAAACCGCCATCCCAGCCAAATAAGTCTACCAGTTTACCCATCACATAGCCTGCGCTCGCAGAACCTAATAAGTACCCAAATAACCCCGTTAAACCTGTCGCTGTACCTGTTGCAACACGTGGCACAAGATCAGCTGCTTGAAGCCCTATCATCATTACTGGACCATAAATTAAGAAACCGATAGCAACAAGACAAATATTATCTACGAGTGGATTTCCTTCTGGGTTTTTCCAATAAACAATAATCGCGATTAATACACCGGTTAGGAATAATAACATCGGTGGTGCACGGTGACCTTTAAATACTTTATCACTTAAATAACCGCTAGCAAGCATACCAAATATACCTGCGTATTCATAAAGGAAATACGCCCAACTTTGTTTGTCTACAGAGAAATGTTTCACTTCTTTTAGATACGTTGGTGCCCAGTCAATAATGCCGTAACGAATGAAATACACAAATACGTTCGCAAGTGCAATCGCCCATAAGAACTTATTATTAATGATGTATTTCATAAAAATATCTTTAGACGAAAGCGTGTGAGCTGATTCAACTTTCTCTACGATTTTTTCACCTTTCCATTCATCTACTGGCGGTAACCCTTGAGACTCAGGTGTATCGCGCATTAAATAGAACATGATGAATGCTAATACAATGGCAATTAAGGCTGGTAAATAGAATAAAGATTGCCATACGCCGAAAATCGATAAACCGAGAAGCGCTAATGGACCGATTAAACCACCACCTAAGTTATGTGATACGTTCCACCAACTCCACCACACACCACGCTCAGAAACTGAGAACCAGTTGGTCATTGTTTTTGCACCTGGTGGATATCCCATTCCTTGGAACCACCCATTTAATGCGGCTAACACAATCATCAATGGAATAGAAGAAAGTACACCAGGTACTAAACCGAAAATTAAGCTCACTAATGCAGAACCTAATAAACCAATGGTAATAAAATATTTAGGATTACTACGATCAGAGATGTTTCCCATAATGAACTTACTAAAACCGTAAGCCAGTGACAAGGCTACCCCTACTGTACCTAAATCAGCTTTAGTAAAGCCATATTCATCAATAAGATAAGGAATGGCTAAAGAAAAGTTTTTGCGGATAAGATAATAAGCCGCATACCCGATAAATACTCCAGCAAACACCTGCCAACGTAATTTTTTATACTCGGCATCTGTTCTAGAACTTTCAATTCTTGGTGCTGGAGGAGATGCTTTTAAGAATGAAAACATCTTTGTTCTCCTATAATAATTTATAACTTGTCATATTGTTGCAATAGCTAGACCATTACAACAAAAAACAGATTACCAAAACCGAATACAAAACAGAGCTCCGATCACTACAAATGATTAGTTCATTTACATCATTCAACAGCACCAATTTCTGGAACAAATTACGTTCTAAGTCTATTTAAAAATTTCTATGCTATAATCCCCCAACACCCAAATAGAAAAGAGGAAAACAAGATGCAAATTTTACACACAATGCTTCGAGTAGGTGATTTAGACCGCTCTATTAAGTTTTATCAAGATGTTTTAGGTATGCGTTTATTGCGTACGAGTGAAAACCCAGAATATAAATACACGCTTGCATTTTTAGGTTACGAAGATGGCGAAAGCGCTGCAGAAATTGAATTAACATACAACTGGGGCGTAGATAAATATGAACAGGGCACTGCGTATGGACATATTGCTATCGGCGTTGATGATATTTATGCTATTTGTGAAGCAGTTCGTGCAAGTGGTGGTAAAGTGACTCGCGAACCAGGCCCTGTTAAAGGTGGTACAACCGTTATTGCTTTCGTTGAAGATCCAGATGGCTATAAAATTGAATTTATCGAAAATAAAAGCTCAAAATCTGGTCTAGGCAATTAATTAAAAGTGCGGTTGATTTTTTCGCTCTTTTATAACGCAGGGTTACCTGCGTTATTTATTTTAAAGGATACAATATGTCCAATTCTCAAGAAACTCCTTATCACCACCAATTAAAAAATCGTTTTCGTGGCTACTTTCCTGTCATTATTGATGTGGAAACAGCGGGATTTGATGCAAAAAAAGATGCGCTTTTAGAGCTTGCAGCAATCACCTTAAAAATGGATGAGAATGGCAATTTACAACCTGATCAAAAATGCCATTTTCATATTGAGCCATTTGAGGGCGCGAATATTAATCCGGAATCACTCAAATTTAATGGGATTGATATTCACAATCCATTGCGTGGTGCCGTATCTGAATTAGATGCGATCACGGGATTGTTCCAAATGGTGCGTCGTGGACAAAAAGATGCAGAATGTCAGCGTTCTATCATCGTGGCACATAATGCGGCTTTTGACCAAAGCTTCGTGATGGCGGCAGCTGAACGTACGGGTGTAAAACGCAATCCATTCCACCCTTTTGGGATGTTTGATACTGCAACGCTTGCTGGTTTTATGTTTGGGCAAACGGTGCTCGTCAAAGCGTGCCAAGCGGCAAAAATTCCTTTTGATGGCAAACAAGCACACTCTGCGCTATATGATACTGAACGTACCGCAGAATTATTTTGCTATATGGTGAATCATCTAAAAGATCTCGGGGGATTCCCGCATATTGCTCAAACAGATGAAACGAAAAAAACAGATGAAAATCAGACCGCACTTTAAAGTGCGGTCATTCATATTAATATTTTCGGCATTTACTCGAGCCATATTTACTGCCGCCAGGTAAACACTCACAAGCCTCACCATCACGATCTCTATCGAGCCAAGTTGCTCCATTTCTCTCATAATAACGTTGAGCTTCTTCTTGTGTAGCAAAATTACTGCATTGTACCCTTGCAAAAGTTGCCATACTCAGAAAACTACATAGTATAATTAATCCAATTTTTATAAATGACATTTTATCCCTAAGCCCCATAGTTATTGCTGTTGTTATAAATCTAAAATATCCTTGCCAAAGACAATGCTTAAAAAACCTAGAAAGCATTGTTTTCATTGTAATTCCTCAAGTTAAAGTTATCAATAAAACAACAAAAAACCAGACCGCACTTTAATTTTTAAAATTTTTTAGAAAAAAAACTTGCAATCGTTTTCGCTTTACCGTATTTTAAAAAGTAATTCAATTTAGTTATCTAAATAAGAGAGTTTCCAATGAACTTTATCCTTCGTCACCATCATCGCCATTCAACTGAATAATCTTTCAGGCTGTTGGTGTGCTTGGAAGATTTCTTCCGAGCTGACAAGATAAAGATCAAAAAAATCTTACCCCTCGGAAGGCAACTTTCGAGGGGTTTTTGTTTTGTTATTAATTTACAGGAGTTTATTACTATGCGACATTTAACCTTAAATCAATTTTCTTTTATACGACCTTTTTCTTTTAATTAATCAATAAGGAACAACAATATGTTATCGAATCCCGTTGTTATTTCAATTGTCGTGCTACTGGCGTTAAGCTTGCTGCGCGTAAACGTGGTTATCGCACTGGTGATTTCCGCTCTGACTGCAGGCTTATGTGGTGACTTAGGTTTAGGAAAAACCATTGAAGCCTTTACAGGTGGTTTAGGTGGTGGTGCTGAAGTAGCGATGAACTACGCCATGTTAGGCGCATTTGCCATTGCGATTTCAAAATCTGGCATCACTGATTTGCTTGCCTATAAAATCATTACCCGAATGAATAAAACACCAACCGGCAAAAATTTAGCTTGGTTTAAATATACGCTACTTAGTATTTTACTTTTATTCGCCATTTCATCCCAAAACTTACTCCCAGTGCACATTGCGTTTATCCCGATTGTTGTGCCACCGCTACTTTCTATTTTTAACCGTTTAAAAATCGACCGTCGTTCAGTGGCTTGTATTATTACCTTCGGTTTAACAGCAACCTATATGATCTTACCGGTTGGTTTCGGGAAAATCTTTATTGAAAGCGTTTTAGTTAAAAATATCAATCTTGCTGGTGCATCACTCGGCTTACAAACCAGTGTAGGTGAAGTTTCTCTTGCTATGCTTATCCCTGTTTCAGGTATGATTCTTGGTTTACTCACTGCTGTATTTGTTACCTATCGCAAACCACGCGAATATGTTGTGACAGCGACTGAACCAACTACAACTGAAATTGAACAACACATTGCAAACATTAAACCTATCCAAATTACCGCAAGTGCGGTCGCAATTGTCGCCACTTTTGCTACACAGCTTTTCACAAGCTCTACAATTATTGGTGGTTTAGTTGGTTTAATCATTTTCGGTGTATTCGGTATCTTCAAACTCAAAGAAAGTAATGATATTTTCCAACAAGGCTTACGTTTAATGGCGATGATCGGCTTTGTTATGATTGCAGCTTCTGGTTTCGCTAATGTGATTAATACCACAAGTGGTGTGAAAGAATTAGTTGATGCACTTTCAACCGGTGCGATTCAAAGTAAAGGCGTTGCGGCATTCTTAATGTTACTCGTTGGGTTATTGATTACCATGGGTATTGGTTCTTCTTTCTCAACTGTACCAATTATTACCTCAATTTATGTACCACTTTGTCTCTCTTTTGGCTTCTCACCACTTGCGACAGTCGCTATCGTAGGTGTAGCAGCAGCATTAGGAGATGCGGGTTCACCGGCTTCTGACTCAACACTTGGGCCGACATCCGGTTTAAATATAGATGGTAAACACGACCACATTTGGGATTCTGTTGTGCCAACCTTTATTCACTACAATATCCCATTATTAGCGTTCGGTTGGATTGCAGCCATGACCCTTTAATCGTTATAATCCCTGCATACATTATGCGGGGATTTTTTATGTCTATTCAATCATTACTCAATACGCTCGAGCAAAAAGTACAGCAACTGACTCAAGCCTATCAAACTGACTCTGATAAAAAAATCAACGCGAAATTTAACCGCACTTTATTTACCGAAGATTTTGAAACCGTCGGTTTTTATCTCAAAGAAATCCAGCAGAGCTTAACTAAGCTATCTAATATCCCCCATCAAAATGAAGAGCAAATTGTATTTATGGCAGAACATCTTTTAGGGCAATGTACCGTCTTGACTGAAGCCATGAATCGCAAGCATAAAAAGTCCATTCAACCGAAAATAGCAGAGCCACAAGTTGCAAGTAGTAAATCACAACATAGCATTCATCGTCTCCCTCCTAGAGAGCGTCTAGAAAAGTATTATGAAGCCTTGCAGCAACTCACGGAAAAATACGAAGAAGCCAAAGCACAAGCTAATACGGCACAAATAGATATTCAACGAGATATACATAAGCAAACAGCCGCAATTTATTTAACGCGCCGTCAAAAATGTTTAGAAGCGATTGAGACCTTAGAAGAATACCTTGCCTTTAAAGAGGCCCAAGAAAGTGCGGTCAAAAAATAAGATATTTTTAATAGACTGAAAAGCAAAAATCCCTAAATCTTTCGACTTAGGGATTTTTTGAATTTGATGGCGGAGGAAGTGAGATTCGAACTCACGGAGGGCGTAAACCCTCGCCGGTTTTCAAGACCGGTGCCTTCAACCACTCGACCATTCCTCCGTGATTTAAGCGAGGTGAATAATACGTTTTTTCCCCCACCCCGTCAAGCAAGAAAATAAAAAAATTATCTGACTGACTACTTTTAAATCACTATGTTTTAAAAATACACAAAATAAAAAACGGAACCTACTGGCTCCGCTTTTATTATTGAGATATTACTCTGCTTTTGCTTGTGTCGCTTCAGAATAAATATGACTAATTGCACTATGATGGCCTGCGGCGCCTTTACCGTTAAAGTAATAGCGAGACTCCGTCCATTCTACAATTGGGAATGGTTTGGACTCTTCATCTGGTGCTTTAGCTAATGTCATCGCTGCTTTAGTGTGTTGTACCGCTGAAATGGTACCTGGACAACCAGTGAACACATAAGAACGAACAAACTCTGTTTTCTCTTGTGGTTCAACTTCTGTCGTTGCAACTTGAGCAACAGGTTCTGATTTATGATGCAAGCGTTCTAATGATTCTTGCACTTTCTGTTGAACCGCTTCATTTGCCGGTTGAGTAATGAAATCTAACGCTGGTTGTGCTTCAACTGATTTCTCTTCCACAACAATACCTGTTGCAGGCGTGATCACACCTTTTTTCGTTTTTTCTTGCTCAAGCAATTCATCCACAGATAAGAAATTGCTTTCTTTCGCTGCATTCACAACAGAATAATCGACACAAACTTTACCGCTTGCTAATTCAGGTGAAGCAACTGCTGCAAATAATGGCATTGGTGACTTCACTTCATTACGACGACGGCGTTGATTATTCGATGTACGTAAATGACGTGGAGTACGACGCTGACGTTCTTGACGTGGTTTATCTTCAGCATTATCAGCAACATTGTTTTCAACCACTTGATTTTGAACAGTCTCAACAGCTGGCACTTCAACTGCTTCAGTAACATTTTCAGTTACATCATTTGGATTGTCATCAATACGAACACGTTTACGTAAATCACGACGTTGACGACGCTCTGCTACTGGTTTTTCTGCTTTTTCTTCTTGACGATTATCATCAGAAACATTAGCGAAATTAACCGCACTTTCAGATGTCACTTCTTCATTCGCGTTACGGCGATTGCGACGATTATTCACACGCTCGCGAGTTGGACGCGCATTTTCTTCATCTGTATTTTTCGCATTATCGTTATTTTCGTTATTGCGAGAACGACGATTATTACGACGATCTTGATTACGACGATTATTACGGTTGTTGTTACGATTGTTGCGGTTGTTTTGGTTTTTCTCTTCTTCTTTTGGTTCAGAAGCAAATAAACCTTTAATTGCGGCAACAATTTTTGCAAACAATGACGGTTCTTCTGATTTACGCTCAACTGGTGCTGGTGCAGCCGTTGGAATCGATAGAGATACTGCTGCACTTTCCATTACTTGCTCAGAGGTCACTGCTGCAGTTTCGATATTGCGAGAAACAAGAGACTCTTCAGGTACGAAAGCATCTTCTTGTGTTTCATGGAATTTTGCTAAGTTGTAGCTTAATTCATTAAGTTCTTCACCTTCACGTACGCGGAACACACTGAAGTGCGGGGTTTCCATCGCTTCATTTGGTACTACAATAATCTCTACATCATGGCGTTTTTCGATGCTGCTTACTGCTTTACGTTTTTCGTTAAGTAAGTAAGACGCAATTTGTACAGGCACGATAGTGTGTACTTGTTTGGTATTTTCTTTTAACGCTTCTTCTTCGATTAAACGTAAGATTGAAAGTGATAAGCTTTCGTTATCACGCACTTTACCTGTACCTTGACAGCGTGGGCAAACATGGTGAGAAGACTCACCTAATGATGGACTTAAACGCTGACGTGACATTTCCAACAAGCCGAAGCGAGAAATACGGCTAATTTGAATACGCGCACGGTCTTGACGCACGGCATCACGGATACGGTTTTCTACTTCACGTTGGTGACGAACTGGTGTCATATCAATGAAATCGATGACCACTAACCCACCTAAGTCACGTAAACGTAATTGACGAGCAATTTCATCTGCGGCTTCAAGATTCGTATTTAATGCGGTTTCTTCAATGTCACCACCACGCGTTGAACGCGCCGAGTTGATATCGATCGCCGTTAACGCTTCTGTCACATCAATGACAATCGAACCACCAGAAGGTAAACGCACTTCACGTTGGAAGGCGGATTCAATTTGTGACTCAATTTGATAGTGACTAAATAACGGCACTTCACCTTGATACAATTTCACACGATTGATGAAATCTGGACGTACAAGTTTGATGTGCGCTTTCGCTTTTTCAAATACTTTCGGGCTATCAATTAAGATCTCACCGATATCACGACGCAAGTAATCACGGATCGCACGAACGATCACATCACTTTCTTGGTGAATTAAGAACGGCGCCGGACGGCTTTGTGAAGCTTGTTTAATCGCTTCCCAATGATGTAATAGTACTTTCAAGTCCCATTGTAATTCTTCTGGTGATTTACCCACACCCGCTGTACGCACGATAAGGCCAACGCCTTCTGGTACATCTAAAGAACTCAATGCTTCTTTTAATTCGATACGTTCATCGCCTTCAATACGGCGAGAGATACCACCTGCACGCGGATTGTTTGGCATAATCACCAAATAACTACCGGCAAGGGAAACAAAAGTGGTTAAGGCTGCGCCTTTATTGCCGCGTTCTTCTTTGTTTACCTGAACGATCACTTCTTGGCCTTCAGTCAAAATATCACGGATATTTGGACGACCTTGGAACACATAATCAGCAGGGAAATATTCGCGGGCAATTTCTTTTAAAGGAAGGAAGCCATGGCGCTCTGCACCATAATCCACAAAGGCTGCTTCTAAACTCGGCTCTACACGAGTGATTTTTCCTTTGTAAATATTCGCTTTTTTCTGTTCATGACCCGGACTTTCAATATCCAAGTCGAATAAACGCTGGCCATCGACCAACGCAACGCGCAACTCTTCTTTTTGAGTCGCATTGATTAACATTCTTTTCATTGTCAATTTCTCGTTTGAATTATCTAAAATACCTTGAAAATTAACCGCACTTTATAGATTTACTGACCTTAGCCATCGACCTCGTGTTTCTCGCGAACAGTCAATCTCACGACTGTGTGTTGCTGGGTGCATTGATAGCATACTCAATTGTTATCTAAGACAATTTTCGTAAAACAATGCGGTGTGTTAATTACGCATTGCAAGGAAGCGTTAACCTTCAAGAAAAATATGTTGATTATCAATGTCTTATGCCATTCGCCGCATTGAGTTTTGACCAACATACAAAATCGCTTTCTAAATGCCAAATTTTAGGCGTAGAAAGACGCTCTATTATCCACATTCAGGGCTAAATTAGCAAGGCATTCTTGCTATTATCACCAGGGATATTGTGATATGATTCAGCCCAATTTTTAAAGGACAGATTCAATGACTGAAAAACAAGAAAAAATTATCAATCAATCCGTCAAAATGCTCACGATTTCTGAGGATGAAGCAGGACAACGCATTGATAATTATTTATTGGCAAAATTAAAAGGTGTGCCAAAAAGTTTGATTTATCGCATTCTGCGTAAAGGCGAAGTACGTGTGAACAAAGGGCGAATCAAACCTGAATATAAATTGCAAAATGGTGATGTGGTGCGTGTACCACCGGTTCGTGTTTCTGAAAAAAATACTGCCCCAATTTCTAAAAACTTGAACAAAGTCGCCTCCCTTGAAAGCCATATTATTTTTGAAGATGATTGTTTATTAGTATTGAACAAACCTTCCGGCATTGCGGTTCATGGCGGGAGTGGTTTGAATTTTGGCGTGATTGAAGCCTTGCGTGCATTACGCCCAGAGGCTCGTTTTTTAGAATTGGTTCATCGTTTAGACAGAGATACATCGGGCATTTTATTAGTCGCCAAAAAACGTTCTGCCTTACGCAACTTACACGAACAACTTCGTGTTAAAACCGTGCAAAAAGATTATCTCGCACTCGTACGCGGCCAATGGCAATCTCATGTAAAAGTCGTGCAAGCCCCTTTATTAAAAAATGAACTGGCCAGTGGCGAACGCATCGTTAAAGTCAGTGAACAAGGTAAACCTTCGGAAACTAGATTTAGCATTGAAGAACGCTATCAAAATGCGACCTTAGTAAAAGCTTCACCCGTAACAGGTCGAACCCATCAGATCCGAGTTCATACTCAATATGCAGGCCACCCGATTGCATTAGATGATAAATACGGTGATAAAGAATTCGATAAATATATGCAGGATATCGGGCTTAATCGCTTGTTTTTACATGCGTTTTCTATTCGCTTTGAGCACCCTAAAACGGGTGAAACATTACGCCTCAATGCGCAACTAGACGAAAAAATGAAAGCAATTCTGAAAAAACTGCATGAAAGCAAAGAGATAAACCCATAGACAAGAAAAATGTTTATTGTTATATTTGATGACGGAGACAACTCGTTTCTATCATTAATTAACATATAACAACAAAGGATAGCAAAATGGCAAAAGGACAATCATTACAAGATCCTTATTTGAATGCGTTACGCCGTGAACGTATTCCTGTTTCGATTTATCTCGTTAATGGGATTAAATTACAGGGTCAAATCGAATCATTCGACCAATTCGTGATTTTATTAAAAAACACTGTTAATCAAATGGTGTACAAACACGCTATTTCAACTGTGGTTCCAGCACGTTCTGTTTCTCACCACAATAATAACGGCGGTCATCATACAGCACAAACATCTGACGCTGTAGCGGAAGTAGAAACACAAGCAGAATAATTCTGTTCAATGAATGATTTCATCAATTTAAGTGCGGTTGAAAATTCACCTGAAATTTCAACCGCACTTTCGTCATCTAAAACAGGCGACAATAGCCAATCAGCAAAAGATAAAGCTGTCGTCGTGCATGTTTTCTTTTCTCAAAATAAAAACATTGAAGATTTACAAGAATTCCAACTTTTAGCAGAATCTGCCAATGTTGAGATTTTACAAATCATCACCACGAGCCGAGCGACACCACAAGCAAAATATTTTATCGGTGAAGGAAAAGCACAAGAAATTGCGGATGCAGTAAAAGCCTTAGATGCCGATGTTGTTTTGGTGAATCATCAATTAACCCCTGCACAAACCCGTAATTTAGAAAGCATCTGCCAATGCCGAGTAGTGGATCGCACGGGGGTGATTTTAGATATCTTTGCCCAACGAGCCCGCTCGCACGAAGGGAAATTGCAAGTTGAATTAGCTCAACTTAAGCATTTATCCACTCGATTAGTCCGTCGAAAAACCGGCTTAGATCAGCAAAAAGGTGCGGTTGGATTGCGAGGTCCTGGTGAAACGCAATTAGAAACAGATCGCCGTTTAATCAAGGTTCGTATTGCACAGTTGCAAAATCGTTTGGCCAAAGTCGAAAAACAACGCAATCAAAATCGCCAAACCCGACAAAAAGCGGATATTCCGACCATTTCTTTAGTGGGTTATACCAATGCGGGGAAATCAACACTATTCAATTTCATCACGCAAGCCAATGTCTATGCGGCGGATCAGCTTTTTGCTACCCTCGATCCCACATTAAGACGTTTACAAATTCAAGATATTGGTACGGCAATTCTCGCCGATACCGTGGGTTTCGTTCGCCAACTTCCCCATGATTTAGTTTCCGCTTTTAAATCTACCTTGCAAGAAACGGTCGAAGCCAGTTTGTTATTGCACGTCATCGATGCGGCAGATGCTCGAAAAATCGAAAATATTGAAGCTGTGAATTTAGTGTTGGAAGAAATTAAGGCTGATAAAGTGCCTGCATTATTGGTGTATAACAAAATTGATTTATTGGAAAATGTGGCGCCTCATATTGAATATGATGACGAGAATAAGCCCGTTGCCGTTTACCTTTCCGCACATTCAGGTAAAGGATTAGATCTACTGCTTGAAGCCATTAAAGTGCGGTTGAAAAATGAGATACTTTCTTTCACCCTCACGCTGCTCCCACAAGAGGGCAAAATCCGCCATGCGCTCTATCAATTAGATAGCATTCGTCACGAGCAAATTTCAGATGAAGGTGAATTTATCCTCAATGTACAAATTGATAAAGTCGAATGGCTCAAACTTTGTAAACAATTCCCTAACCTGTCAGAAATTATTTACTAATACCGTATTGTTTTAATTTATTGGCAATCGCCGTATGTGATACGCCTAATCGTTGTGCCAATTTTCGCGTACTTGGATATTGTGCATAAAAAGCGCGGAGTACACTCGCCTCATATTGCCCCATGATCTCATCCAGGGTTTGCTCACCAAAATCATCCACAGAAATGACCGCACTTTGTATAGGTTTTAAATTTAAACTTTCAATATCAAGCTGGTTATTTTTTGCTAAGGAACAGGCACGATACAAGACATTGTATAGTTCTCGCACATTACCTTGCCAAGGCTGACTTTTTAAATAATTTAAAAAATTAGCCTCATATTGCGGCATTGAAATCTTAAGCTGTGTGCTGATTTCTTGTAAAAAACCTTCGGTTAAAGGCTGAATGTCCTCCACTCGCTCACGCAATGGCGGCACATTTAGTGCTAAAACATTTAAACGATGGAATAAATCACTGCGTAATTTCCCTTGTTCTAACAGTTTTTCCATCGGTTCTTGTGAAGTACAAATCACACGAACATTTGCATGATGTTCTTTTTCTTCACCTACTCGACGGAAAGAACCATCGGTTAAAAAACGTAATAATTTTGCCTGTAAACTTAATGAAAGCTCAGCAATACCGTCCAGCAACACCGTGCCTTCGTTAGCATATTCAAAAAAACCGATGGTTTCACTGTCACCCACTTTACGCCCAAACATTTCGCTTTCCGCATCTTCATCCGGCAAACCTGCACAGTTTACTGCAATGAATTTTTTCTCACGGCGCAAGCTCGCAAAATGGCAAGCTTTTGCTAATAAGTCTTTACCTGTGCCCGTTTCACCTTGAATTAAAAGTGGTACATCAAACATCGCAAAACGTTGTGCATTTTCGACCGCACTTTTCATGGAGAGGCTTTGAGTGACAAAGCAAGAGAAAGGATCTTGTGGATTAAATGTCAGCATAAAATAAGCTCAATTTTATTGAATGATGCCGATATAATAGGGAGTTTATTGATATGTGTAAAGATTAATTTACATATAAAAAGGGCAATCGTTGACTGCCCTTTTAGATGATTTTTTGTATTATTTTTTCACTGCACGATCAAGTTCTTGTGCGATGATTTCCATGCTTTCTAAACCACCAAATGCAAGATACCAATTGGCAGCATCAAGATACACAATGTGTCCATCTTTATATGCTTTGGTTTGTTTGATGATATCGTTATCCAATACTTTTTGTGCATTGTTGGCTTTTTCTGTAATGGCCGCTGTACGATCTACGACAAGTAAAAAGTCTGGATTTTTTTCTAAGATATATTCAAAACCAACACTTTGTCCGTGCGTAGACGATTTGATGCTGTCATCAATCGGTTTAAAACCAAATTTTTGATACACCATACCATAACGAGAACCGTCACCAAAGGCACTGATTTTACTTTCATTAACCAACACCAATAAGGCTGTTTTGTCCTTCGCATCTTTGGCGACTAGGTCAACCTTACTTTCTAATGCTGAAAGTTTTTCTTTCGCAACATTTTCTTTACCAAAGATCTGACCAAGTGCGGTCACATTTTGTTGAAAACTCGGGTAGTAATTGTTGTAGTCATTTTCAACATTAAATACTGGTGCAATTTCTTTAAATTTGTCGATCATTTTTTCTTGACGTTTAGACGCAATGATCAAATCCGGATTGAGTTCGTTAATTTGCTCCAATGATTGTTCTTTCAAATCACCGACATTCTTATATTTTTTGTCTGCAAATTCTGAAAGATAGTTTGGAATTTTTCCACTTTGTGGGAAGCCCACGATTTTATCTTGCACACCTAATGCACGAAGTGTGTCTGCCGCACCAAAATCAAGCACAATGACTCGCTGTGGATTTTGTGGCACAACCTGCTTTCCAGCGGCATTTTCAACGGTAATATCTGCAGCTTGTGCAATACCGGCAAATGCAAAGAGTGAAAGTGCTAAAGTTGATAATGTTTTTTTCATGAAGATTTCCTTATTTATCTAAAATAAACGGCAATTTTATGGTTGTCGATATCCTGAATAGGTATCGCCATGTCGTAAATATCTTGTAGCACGGGCGATTGCATAATGTGGTTAACTTCCCCTTGATGCACTAATTTTCCATTTTTCATGGCAACAATGTAGTCTGAATAACAAGAGGCAAAATTAATATCGTGAATCACAATCACCACAGTTTTGTTGAGTTCTGTCGCTAATTTACGTAAAACTTTCATTATCTGAACAGAATGTTTCATATCCAGATTATTTAATGGTTCATCCAACAAAATATAATCCGTATCCTGCGCAAGTGTCATCGCAATATAAGCGCGTTGTCGCTGCCCACCACTTAAGTTATCGATATATTGATGACGAATATCATCTAAATTCATATAAGCAATGGCATTATCAATAAAAGTGCGGTCAATTTGGGTTAAGTTTCCTTTGCAATAAGGAAAACGCCCAAAGGCGACTAAATCTTCAATGGTTAGACGCAAATTAATGTTGTTAGTTTGCTTTAAAATCGCAAGTTGTTTCGCAATATCGCTACTTTTCTTGCGATTGAGCAATTCACCATTGAGATAGATCTCGCCACTATCAGCATTCAACAAACGGCTCATAATAGACAGCACAGTGCTCTTCCCCGCACCATTCGGCCCAATAAAAGATGTAATTTTCCCCGTAGGAATGGTGATGGACACATTATCCACCACCTTTTTGCTTCCGTAACTTTTAGTAATATTGCGAATTTCTATTGCCATTTTTTGTTTGCTCTTAATAACAAATAAATAAAGTACACGCCACCGACAAAATTAACGATGATGCTTAATGTCGTGCGGAACGTAAAAATATGGGTCACTAATAATTGCCCTAAAACCAAGGTTATGATGGAAATTAACATCGATGCAGGAATGAGTACCTTGTGGCGATAATCACGAACAAATTCAAAGGTCACGTTCATCACTAATAACCCGAGGAACGTAAGTGGGCCAACAAGTGCGGTCGACACTGACGTTAAAATTGCCACGAGAATTAAGAGGACTTTTAAGGTCTTTTGATAATCGATTCCTAAGTTAATGGCATTTTCGCGTCCTAACGCCAACACATCAAAGCAATGCCAATATCTCAAACTGAAAACAATCGTCGCCACTAAAATGGCTAATGCCACCCACAAGATTTGAGTATTGATTCGGTTGAAACTTGCGAAGCCAATATCTTGTGCGATCTGGAATTCATTTGGATCAATCAATACTTCCATAAACGTCGTTAAGCTACCAAAGAAGGTGCCGAAAATAATCCCGACGAGCAACAAGAAGAAAATATTTTGGTTTTCTTTCTTAAATAGGAAGTGATAAAGCACTAATGAAAACGCCATCATTAATCCCGTACACAAGACAAACAATGCAATGGAATTCATGGAAAGCAATGTGCTTGAACCGAAAAGGAAGATAATCGTCGTTTGAATCAGCAAATACAGCGAATCTAACCCTAAAATACTCGGGGTGAGAATTCGGTTATTCACGACGGTTTGGAAAATCATCGTAGCAAGTGCAATTGCCGCGCCTGTAATCACAATCGCAATTAAGGATAAGGCACGATTTTCCAAGGCATATTGCCAACGGTTCGGTAAGTTGTAGCCTAAATAGAGTGCAAGAGAAACAATGGCTAACAACGACAATACAATCAGTTGAGAAGAAGATTTCTTAGCCATTTCTATACCGCTTTAATAATAAAAATAAGAAGATACCACTGCCAAATACACCAACCACGGCATTAATGGAAATCTCATAAGGATAAATCACACTTCGACCTAAAATATCGCAAAATAAAACAAATACAGCGCCTAGCAAGGCGGTATGAGATAATACTTTCTTCAAGTTATCGCCCAAATAAAGTGTGACGATATTCGGAATAATTAGCCCCAAGAAAGGGATCACGCCAACAGACACGATAATAATCGAAGACACGACCGCCACAATGAGCAATCCGAGATAAAGGACCTGGTTGTAATTTAGACCTAGATTAACCGCAAAATCTTTCCCCATCCCGACAATAGAAAAACGATGCGCAAATAAATAAGCCACGATGAGTGTAGGAATACTGAAATACAACAATTCATAGCGACCAGACATCACAAGAGAAAAGTCCCCTTGTAACCACCCGGATAAGTTTTGCAATAAATCTTCTTTGTAAGCAATAAAGGCGGTAATCGAACTGATGATATTACCGAACATAATCCCCACTAAAGGTACAAAAATGGTGTCCTTGAATTTCAAACGGGACAGAATCGTCATAAATAACAATGTGCCAAGGAAAGACACAATCACCGCAATGGTCGTTTTTAACAACATTGAAGCCGTTGGGAAAAACAGCATCGCCATTAAAATCCCTAATCTTGCACTATCCATGGTGCCCGCAGTGGTGGGAGAAACAAATCGGTTTCGACTGAGTTGCTGCATCACTAAGCCACAAATACTTAAGGATGCACCCGCAATCAAGATACTGATTAAACGCGGCATACGACTGATGAGAAATATCTGCCATTGATTACCTTCAAAATTCAGTAACCCTTGCAGATTAACAGTACTTACCCCGAGAAAAAGTGAAACAAAGGAAAGCACGATCAAAAGAAAAATTAGATAACGTCGCTTAATCATAAAAATGAGAATAATTCTAAAATGCAAAAAGAATAGCATATTGAAGGAAAAGAAGAAAGGTGGAGAGCAGTCAGTTTTGGGTTAATTCTTAATCGAATAAAAATGCGGTCAAATTTGACCGCACTTCATTCGCTATAATTTTAACGTTCTTTCGACTTCTTTCGCTCGAACTAAGAATTGCTTACGTTCTGCCGTTGCCATTCCGCTGCTGCTACCCGGCAATTTCACCGTAAGCGGGTTCACCGCACGTTCATTAATATGAAACTCGTAGTGCAAGTGTGGACCAGTTGAGATACCCGTATTCCCTGTTAATGCAATGCGCTCTCCTTTCTTCACGGTTTGACCCGCACTAACTAAAGCACGACTTAAATGCATATACACTGTTTGATATTCACGACCATGGCGTATCACCACATAACGTCCTGCACCACCTGCTTGATAAGCCACTTTTTCTACCACACCTTCTGCAGGCGCAATAACTGGCGTACCTGGTGAAACAGCAAAGTCCACCCCTTTATGCGGACGAACACGTCCTGTTACCGGATGGCGGCGATTTGGGTTAAATGGTGACGAAATACGCGCTTGACGTTGCAATGGATAACGCGCAAAGCCTTTACCAAGGGTTTCCCCTTGCTTATCGTAGTAACGACCATTGGCGGCTTGAATACCATAATAGCTCTTACCATCTGCCATGATGTGAATCGCTTCAACGTTACCTTGACCCGTTAATTTATCACCTAAATATTCACGTGATACCAAAATCGCAAATTTGGTGCCTTTACTGAGTTTTTGAAGACTTACCTGCCACTGTAACGCAGAGCTTAACTGGCTGATTTGACGACCATCCAAACCTAAATCACGCAAACTTGATGCAAAAGATCCGTTAATCGTGCCTTTTAGCACCTCTTTCTTCCAGATACTTTTCTTCTCTAGAATTTGGCGTTTAAACTTACCGTCTTCCGTGCGTTCATAAATGCGTTCTTCTTTTTCAGACACCAACCAGTTTAAATATTCCAGTTGATCTTCTTTATCTAAAATCCAATAGAACTGCTGACCTGCGCGCAAGGTTTTTAATTCAGGATATTCGGCAATTAAATTCTTCGCTGTATCATCTTCTAAACCTGAAAGCTCTAACACGTCTTTTAAGGAATCACCACGCACCACGGTATGACTAAATTGATCGGTAATACGCAATGCCTGATCAGCTACATCTAAAATACCGCTGAGCGCATCTTGCGCATCTTTTGGTAAATCAGTTAGCTCATCAAACTGCGGTTTAATTTCATCCACTTCATCATCTTTGGCTTGAAGATCATCATCGTAAGAAGTTGCATCTTCCGTATTCGCATTCTGCTTCGCTTCTGGATGTTCGCCTGCTTGAGGTTGAGACTTATCAGATTCTTTTTTTTCAGGTGTAAGAGATTGATATTGAACGTTATCCACCATCTCTGGCTCAAGATTGCTTTGCAGAGAGGGATCATAGTCAGCGGTATCTTTAAAGGCGAGGAAAATGCCCGTTAAAATAAGTAAAAGTGCGGCAAAAAAAATCGCCGCTTTTATGCGGGACTTTCTTTTCCGTCGATCTCTAGCTAATTTAACGTGTTGCAAAATAGATACCTTTAAAATGAATAAAAAGCTTTTCGCTCTTCAGACTACAAACTCTAAAAAAAATTCATTTTACCCTAAAAATGTCAAATCTTATGCCTAAATATTAGGCATAGTCGGAATTTCTTGAGAAAAACAAGGAAATGAGCTATTTTAGTGAGCTATTTTTAGAGGGGGGATTATGCAGATTCACGCCATTCAACCAGCTCAACCAACACCATTAATTACGCTGAAAAATATCAATGTGGTCTTTGAACAAAAGACGGCATTGCGGGATATTAACCTCAGTATTTATCCTAATTCAATTATCACCATTGTAGGCCCAAATGGTGGAGGAAAATCGACCCTCTTAAAAACTTTATTAAAATTACAAACGCCGACATCTGGTGAGGTGATTTATAGCACTAATGTCAGAATTGGCTATGTCCCACAAAAAATTCACTTAGACCACAGCTTACCAATGACGGTTGAGCGTTTTCTTGCGCTCAAAAAAGGCGTTAAAACACAAGAAATATCAACCGCACTTGAGCAACTCTCTATTACGCATCTGAGAAAAAATAATATGCAAAAACTCTCAGGTGGGGAAATGCAACGCGTGTTATTAGCTCGTGCGATTTTGAACAAACCCAATTTACTGGTGCTAGATGAACCAACTCAAGGGGTCGATATTAATGGTCAAGCTGAACTTTATCAGCTGATTCACCGTACTCAACAAGCCTTAAATTGTGCGGTTTTAATGGTTTCCCATGATTTGCATATCGTGATGGCGGACAGTAAAGAAGTGTTGTGCATCAATCAACATATTCGCTGTGCCGGCACACCCGAAAGTTTATCGAATGATCCAACATTTATACGCCTTTGGGGCAACCAAATCTCACAAAATGTGGGCTTTTATACGCACCATCATAATCATCATCATAATATGCACGGTGATGTTTGTAGTTGCAGTGCCAATCCATCTGAATGCCAACAATAAGGAAAAATCATGTTTGAGATTTTATTTCCCGCCTTGCTTACAGGCTTACTGCTTTCCTTAATTACCGCACCACTGGGTGCTTTTGTGGTGTGGCGTAAAATGGCTTATTTTGGTGATACCCTTTCCCACTCAGCCTTGCTTGGTGTGGCGTTAGGGATTTTCTTACAAATTAACCCTTATGTTGCCATTGTAATTTTGACGATTATTCTCGCCGTATTAATGGTTTGGCTCGAAAGTAACACGCAATTTTCAGTGGATACCCTTTTAGGCATTATCGCACACAGTTGTCTTTCCCTTGGTGTGGTTACGGTTGGCTTACTAAAAAATGTCCGCGTAGACTTAATGAGTTATCTTTTTGGGGATTTGCTCGCCATTAATTTTAACGACTTACCTTATATTGGCACGGGTGTCCTCATTGTATTAGGCACACTGCTTTACTTCTGGCAAGCCTTACTCTCCACCACTGTCTCACCTGAACTGGCTCAAGTGGAAGGCATTAACATCAAAAAAATGCGATTTATCTTGATGATTTTGACCGCACTTACAATCGCATTAAGTATGAAGTTTGTTGGAGCCCTGATTATTACATCGCTATTAATTATTCCAGCTGCAACAGCAAGACGTTTTGCAAAGACACCTGAACAAATGGTATTTATTGCCATTTTAATCAGTATGCTTTCCGTCGTTGGCGGGTTATTCCTTTCCGCCTTTTATGATACCGCTGCGGGGCCTTCTGTCGTGATTTGTTCCGCATTTTTGTTTTTGTTATCATTACTAAAAAAGGAATATTTATAATCCGCTCCAACCAGTGAAAACCATTTGCACCGCACCTTAAATCTTGATAAAGTGCGGGCAACTTTTGACGATATTTTAGGATAAGAAATGAGCCAAGAATATTTAGATTTTGAATTACCTATTGCTGAACTTGAAGCCAAAATTGAAGCGCTACGTTCAGCATCTGATGACAAAATTGATTTACACGATGAAATTAAACGCTTACAAAAGAAAAGCGATGAATTAACCAAAAAAACCTTTGCAAATCTTGATGCATGGCAGGTTTCTCGTATGGCACGTCACCCAAATCGTCCATACACGCTTGATTATATCGAACATATTTTTACTGATTTCCAAGAACTTGCAGGCGATCGTGCCTTTGCAGATGATAAAGCAATCGTAGGTGGTCTTGCTCGTTTAGATGGTCGCGCAGTAATGATTATCGGCCACCAAAAAGGTCGTACAGTAAAAGACAAAGTGACTCGTAACTTTGGTATGCCTGCACCTGAAGGTTATCGTAAAGCGTTACGTTTAATGCAAATGGCTGAGCGTTTCAACTTACCTATTATTACCTTTATCGACACGCCAGGGGCTTACCCGGGTATCGGTGCGGAAGAACGTGGTCAATCTGAAGCGATTGCTCGTAACTTACGTGAAATGTCTACCTTAAAAGTACCTATTATCTGTACCGTAATCGGTGAAGGCGGTTCCGGTGGTGCATTAGCCATTGGTGTGGGAGATAAAGTGAATATGTTACAATATTCAACTTATTCCGTTATTTCACCAGAAGGCTGTGCTTCTATCTTATGGAAAAGCGCAGAAAAAGCGTCAACCGCAGCAGAAGTCATGGGCTTAACCGCAACTCGTTTAAAAGAGTTGGGTTTAATTGATAATATCGTTCAAGAGCCATTAGGTGGTGCACATCGTAATTATCATGAAATGGCACGTAATTTAAAACAATGCCTTGTTGAAGAACTAAACGAACTCGATACCTTCGACAAAGATGGCTTATTAGAAAGACGTTATGAACGTTTAATGTCTTACGGTTATTGTTAATAAAATAGAAAAAGAGCGGTTAGTTTAACCGCTCTTTTTTGTGTTTTGAAAAAATGTTGCATGGATGCAAGAAACAGCATCAATGCCTAAAATAATATAAAAGGAGAACTCAAAATGAAAAACGTATTAGCAATCCAATCTCACGTGGTTTATGGCTTCGCTGGCAATAAATCTGCGACCTTCCCAATGCAGCTCTTAGGTGTAGATGTATGGGCACTCAATACCGTGCAATTCTCTAACCATACTCAATATGGGAAATGGACGGGCATGGTGATTCCACAAGAACAAATCGGCGAAATTGCCAACGGTTTAGATGCCATTGGAAAACTGCAAGAATGTGATGCATTGCTTTCCGGTTATTTAGGTTCAGCTGAGCAAGTTGACAAAATTATCTATGCTTTAGAAAAAATCAAAGCTCGTAACCCAAATGCACTTTACTTGTGCGATCCCGTTATGCCAAATGCCGAAAAAGTCTGCGTGGTCGCCGATGGTGTACGTGAACGCTTAATTGAAAAAGCCATTCCACGTGCAGACATCATGACACCAAACCTTTCTGAGCTTCGTACGCTGTCTGACTTCCCTATCAATACGTTTGACGATGTGCTCAAAGCGGCTAATGCGTTAGTTGCTAAAGGTGTGAAGAAAGTGTTAGTTAAACACTTAGGTAAAGCAGGTAAATTGAATGATCCTGATACCTTTGAAATTATTATGGCGACACCAGAAGGCGTATGGCATTTAAGTCGTCCGCTTTATAAATTTGACTTTGAACCAGTTGGCGTGGGTGATTTAATTGCAGGTACTTTCTTGGCGCATTACTTAAACTGTGGCAACGATGTCGAAGCTTTTGAAAAAATGAATAATGCTGTTGCAGGCGTAATGAAAACTACCTTTGATTTGAAATCTTACGAACTCCAACCTATTGCTGCGCGTTTTGAGATCTTAAATCCAAGCACAAACTACAAAGCCGTTAAAGTTGCCTAATGGATCTTTTTTCATTATTCCAAGCACAAATCCCAACCACCGCCAATAAGCTGCTCATTGCTTTTAGCGGTGGTTTGGATTCAACTGCACTGCTTTCTTTAGTTAAAAAACTCAGCGAAAAACGACCGCACTTAAGTCTGCGAGCTATCCATATCCATCACGGATTAAGCCCGAATGCGGATGCTTGGACGGCTCATTGCCAACAACTCTGTGAGCAATTTGCCATTCCACTTATTATTGAAAAAGTCAAAGTGGAAATGCACGATGGCATTGAAGCGGGCGCAAGAGAAGCACGCTATCAAGCTATTTCAACACATATTCAACCAAATGAATATCTAGTCACTGCACATCATTTAAATGATCAAACTGAGACTTTTTTCCTGGCGCTAAAACGCGGAGCAGGATTGCAAGGTTTAGGTGCCATGCAAAAAGAAAGTCAATTGTTCGGGATGTCTATTCTACGCCCACTCCTTTCTTTTAGCCGTAATGAATTAAAAGATTACGTTCAGCAAGAAAATCTATCTTGGGTCGAAGACGAAAGTAATCAAGATAATTATTACGATCGCAATTTCTTACGTAACCAAATTTTGCCTGAAATACGCCAACGCTGGGGGCATTTTGATCATGCTGTTCAGCGTGCCGCACAACATTGTTTTGAGCAACAACAACTGATTAATGAATTATTACAAACTTGCTTTGAGCAGCACATTCTTGAGGATCAAAAACAGTTTTCGCTCCTAAACTTTCTAGACTATTCATCGCAAAAACAAACCTCACTTTTGCGTATGTGGCTGGCTAAAAATCAAATTGCCATGCCAACGCAGGTTCAATTAATGCATATTATTGATGATGTTATTCAAGCCAAAGCGGATGCCTCCCCACAATTTCAACTTGGGGAGCATATTATTCGTCGTTATCAACAATGTCTCTATTTAACGAGAAAATTCGCTGATTTGTCGCAAACTTGCCTTGATATGCCGTTAAATCAACAGATTACCTTACCTGATAATCTTGGAACAATTTGTGCAGCCCACAACGCGAAAGGCATTTTAGTCAATTGGAACGAAAAACAGGTTCAACTTGCTGATACACAAGAGCCGATTCAAATACGATTTGCTTATACTAGCAAAGTAAAACGCCAACATAATCGCCCTGCCGAAACCATGAAAAAAATCTGGCAAGAGCTCGGTGTTCCGCCTTGGCAACGAAATCGTATTCCACTCATTTTTTATGGTGAGACTTTACAAAGTGCGGTAGGTTTTTTCCGTGTTTTTCAGAACTTAGAGAAATAAAAAATGGGTGATGATTCACCCATTTTTATGATTAAGAAAAGCGTTTAAAATGCCTGCTGTAAACTCTTTCCGTAAATAAAACCCCAGCGGCAAAGTATCAATCACTTCCCCATTTTTACCAATGCCTTTCGTAATGGCTTTGCTGTTTGCACCTTTGGGGCGCAGTTGCATGACTTCACCAATACGTGCCGTAATCTGATCTAACTTTCCGAGCACAATATAATCCATCAACTCTTCCCAATCTTGGCGTAATTGATGTTCTTGTTCAATCGAAGGTTGCCATAATATAGGTTGGCCAATATGGCGCTCATGCAAAGGAATGTCTCGACTACCTTCAATAGGAATCCACAAAACTTTCGATAATTTATGGCGAATGTGCGAATTTTCCCAATTCACGCCCGAGTTTTGAACCAAAGGCGCAAGGCTAACGAACGTGGTTTCCAACGGAAAACCTTCTGCATTAATGGGCAACGTTTTTAATTCAATGCCTAAATGGGAAAAGTCCTGCTCTGCTTTACTGCCGGCAGTCGCTCCTAATGCGGTTTCAAGCAACATTCCAACCCAACCTTTATCGCGTTTTAAATCAGGCGGAACGGGAATATTTAATTCATCTGCAAGTTCACCAAAGGTTAACCCCGCAATAGATTGCGCTTTTTCTAATAAGGCTTGTTCGGTTTGTGGGATCATTCGTGGTATTTCTTCAATAATTTCGGTTTAACGTATTCTATGCCTTTGTCGATGTAAGGAATATTTTCTAGTTTCAATAAAAAGCGTTTTGCCGGCAATCCACCACCAAAACCAGTAATTTCACATTTTTTCCCTAATACACGATGACATGGAATGATAATACTAATGGGATTACTCCCTACCGCACCGCCAACGGCTCGCACCGCCTTAGGGTTATTAATGCTTTCGGCTAACCCGCCATAACTCGCCGTTTTACCATAAGGAATTTGACGCAATGCTGTCCAAATCGCTTGTTGAAATGCGGTACCTTTAGGCGATAAAGGAATATCGGAGAAACTTTCTGGCTCGCCATTAAAATAACGCCTTAAAGCGCACCGCACTTTTTCAAAAAGCGGTAAATCCTGTCGAAAAATCCAGTTTGGATTTGGCGTGGTTTGTTCTAATTCACAATCTAAATTTGTAAGGTTTTCACCATCAGAAAGCATTAATAACCGACCAATTGGTGAGTCCATATAAGCATAAAAAAGTGCGGTCATTTTTCTCCCGTTTTTTATGGGACCATATAAGAAAAAAGCACACCGAACATACATTCGGTGTGCTACGTATTATGCTAAATTTTTTACAAATTAGAAACTGTAGTTTAAGTTTAAACCGTAAAGGTTAGCACTTGATTTAACTTTAAATTGACCTGATAAACCTTCTTTAAAGCTATTTTTCTTACCATGTAAGTGTGCATATCCAAAATCAGCTGATAAGTTTGGGGTAAAACGATAAGTTGCCCCTAAGCTATACCACATACGATCTGTGTCTGGAATTGAAATTGATGGATGATTGACACTGGCATTCTTATCATAAGCAACACCCGCTCTTACTGTTAACGCTTCAGTTGCATCATAAGAAAAACCTAGTGCATAACGTGAAGAATTACTGAATTTTTCATCTTTATGGAATAAAACGTTACCGCTTTCACCATAAGCAGTTAAGCTTTTCAAACGTTTCCATTCAGTATATTTATAACTATATTGAACCGCTAATTTATCCGTTAATTTATGGAATCCCGAAAACTCCCAATAAGCTGGCAAGTGTAAAGTTAAACTGCCGGGAACGTTCTCACCTCCGGTTGCCTGAGTAATTGGCAAGGTAACTCCAGTATTTGCTAATTGAGATAATAATGCATTATATGTAACAGGGAATTCATTTGAATAATTACCTTTAAATTTAACATTTACTGCAGAGTGATATGCTAAACCCCAACGATGATTTTCATTAAGTTTATAAGTTAAACCAGCGTTCCATCCTAGGCTCCATTTATCACCTTTAATTTTAGAAACCGATGTATTTGCTGGGGCGTTTGCTAATTGCTTAGCAACTACTGATAACTGCGTTGCTTTAGCAGTCTGTCCAGCCGCACTTAATTTTGCTGCCATTGCACCTAATTTTTGTGCAACCGCTTTACCACCGATACCTAAATAGCGTTGGACTTCTGCATCAGAATAAATTGCATTTAGACCTACACCAAAACTAAAACCATAGCCTAAATCATATGCACCACTTAAATTAAAATTTAATGCTTTTAATTCTGTTCTACCACCATATACACCAGCAGCGTAGGTATCATTATATTCAGATTTTAAACCATAATTAACATTCATACCGCCGCCCAATGCGAAGCGGTCGTTTACAGGCACAACCACATACATATTAGGAATAATGGCATTTGGAATGACATTTTTATGATTAGCTGGTACTCCACCAATAGTACCCGTGACATCAACATCTGCATCAACTAGAATACCACCAGCAGATAACTCTGCTTTTTTAAACTCTGTCATTAATGCTGGGTTAGTTGCAGCTACTGAAGCATTATCAGCAATTGCTGCTTCACCCGCATAAGCACGACCAAGACCTGATGTAGAAACTTCTGCTAATTGGAATGCGGCAGCATTTGCACCGCTTGCTGCTAACAATGTGGTCATTGCTAATAGCGTTTTATTAAATTTTGTCATTTGGAACCTTTTGTTATTAATAATAATGAAAAAAGCCGCGAGATTCTAAAACTCCAATAAATGGAGTGCAAATTATTTTAGATTAATTTTAAAGTGTTCCGACCAGTGATAAATAAATGATATTTAAATTAAAAAAATGTGGCTACTTTGGCAGAGCGTTTTAAAAATGCTAGAATAGAACCAATCTTAATTTTAAATAAGGAAATCCTATGACAGTAACATGCAAAGCAGAAGAATCTCTCACTTGTAGTTGTGTTGATGTGGGTACGATTATTGACGGTTCAGATTGTTCTGTTGATATTCATCAAACCTATGCGAATAAAGCTGAAGCTGAAGCAGCACTTAATCGTTTCATTGAAAAAGCTCGCAAAACCGAAAGCGATCCTTGCGAGATTAAAAGTGAAATCACAGAAACTGAAAATGGCGCAAATTTAACAGCTCGCTTTACATTTAGCTGCCAAGCTGAAGCGATGATTTTTGAATTAGCGAATCGCTAAAAACTTTTTAGAAATTGACCGCACTTTATCCTTTAAAATAAAGTGCGGTTATTTTTTTAGTTAAAACCCAATTAAATCACTATCGCAAACGTTTGCTTAATCTGATACAATCACGCCGTTTTATCATTTAACCTAAAAATATAGGATAACATTGTGAGCAAACCATCATTAAGTTATAAAGATGCAGGCGTAGATATTAATGCCGGTAATGAATTAGTTGAACGTATTAAACCACACGTGAAACGAACTACTCGTCCTGAAGTCATCGGCGGATTAGGCGGCTTTGGTGCATTATGTGCTATTCCGGGCAAATATAAAGAACCTATCCTTGTATCAGGTACAGACGGTGTAGGAACCAAATTACGTTTAGCCATTGACTTAAAAAAACACGATACCATCGGTATTGATTTGGTTGCAATGTGTGTTAACGATTTAGTCGTGCAAGGTGCAGAGCCATTATTCTTCTTGGACTACTACGCGACAGGAAAACTTGATGTGGATGTTGCTTCAGATGTGGTCAAAGGCATCGCAGAAGGATGTGTACAATCTGGCTGTGCATTAGTGGGTGGCGAAACTGCCGAAATGCCAGGTATGTATCACGCTGGAGATTATGACCTTGCAGGTTTCTGTGTAGGCGTTGTTGAAAAATCAGAAATCATTGATGGTAGCCAAGTTAAAGTGGGAGATGCCTTAATTGCACTTGGTTCAAGTGGTCCACATTCAAACGGTTATTCTTTAATTCGTAAAGTCATTGATGTTGCTGGCGTAAATCCAGCCACTGAACAGTTAGATGGTCGTCCATTAAGTGAACAAGTGCTTGCACCGACAAAAATCTATGTAAAATCTGTTCTTGCGTTAATCAAACAAACCGAAGTCCATGCTATTGCGCACTTAACGGGTGGCGGTTTCTGGGAAAATATCCCGCGTGTATTACCGAAAAATACAAAAGCGGTTATTGATGAAAGTAGCTGGGAATGGCAACCGGTGTTCAAATGGTTACAAGAAAAAGGCAACATTGAAACCTATGAAATGTATCGCACATTCAACTGTGGCGTTGGCATGGTGATTGCATTACCTCAATCGCAAGTGGAAACCGCTTTAGCAATTTTAAAACAATCTGGTGAAAATGCCTGGTTGATCGGTCATATCGAAAGTGCGACAGATAGCGAACCACAAGTAATCATTAAATAATTTCAATTTTCCATTTCAGGGCGAAAATTTCAGAATGAAAGGTTCGCCCTTCTTTTATGTAGAATAATATGAAAAAAATTGCTGTCCTGATTTCAGGGCAAGGATCAAATCTTCAAGCGATAATTGAGGCTTGTCAAACTGGATTTATTCCAGGAAAGATTGTAACTGTCATCAGTAATAAAATCGATTCATTTGGCTTAGAACGTGCTGAAAGTGCGGGCATTCCTAGCCGAGTTTTTTTACGTCAAGATTTTACGTCCAATCTCGATATGGATAAGGCTATCGGTGATTATTTAGAAGATCTCAGTGTTGATCTCATTGTGTTAGCCGGTTACATGAAAATTTTAACCAAGCCATTCACACAACGTTTTGCAGGGAAAATTTTAAATATTCATCCTTCCCTTCTGCCAAAATATCCTGGGTTGCATACTTATCAAAGAGCACTTGAGAATGGCGACAGCGAACACGGTACAACCGTACATTTTGTCAATGAAGAGATCGATGGGGGCGCCATCGTATTACAGGCTAAAGTGCCTATTTTCCCTGGCGATACTGTCGAGGAGATTGAGCTTCGAACTCGTGAACAGGAATATCACATTTATCCTTTAGTGATTAAATGGTTTGTCGAAGATCGATTAAAACTCATTGAAAATCAAGCTTATTTAGACGGTAAGCCATTGCCACCTAATGGTTACGCTAATGAGTAAAGCGATATACGCTCTTGAAAAGAGTGACTTAAATCACCATTAAACAACCTGATTTTATGAAAAAAACAATAAACCCTGTATAATCGGGACTTTATTATTGTGGGATATAGTATGCAAATTAACTTTACTCAGATTTTTCAAGATAGCCTCAATTTTATGCGTAATCAGCGGAAAATCGTGCTGATTTTCGTTGGACTCTTTGTTGCCACACAATTGATTAATGCATTAGTGAGCGTTCCAATGCCGAGTTTGGGTGATAATCCTAATCCATCACAACAGGATATTATTGATGCATTGAGCAAAGTAGAGCCAACTGCACTGATTGGATCGTTTTTATTCCAACAATTGTTGATGTCTTTTATTGCAACCTTCGGCATTGCAACTATTCATCATATTAGTCAGCAAAATGAAAATCCGATTAATCAAGGTCTCATGCTGACATTGCGCCGTTTTTTAGGTGTGGTCGTTTTAGATATTTTTATGAGTTTGCCGCTTTTATTTGGCCTTGCTGATGTCATGAGCTCATTTTTAAACAAAAATGCCCTCTCCCCTCTAGCCTTTGTTTCAATGGTATTTGGTTTATTTTTCTTTGTTCGCCTATGCTTATCGCCTGTGCATTACATTGCGTCCAATCAATCTATCGGGCAAAGTGCTTTACAAGTATGGCGTGCAGGTATTAAGCGTAATGGTGTATTAATTATTTATGCTTTACTCACTTATTTACTTCTTCCTTTAGTGGTGAACACCATTGGTGCAATCTTGGGTTCATCATTTTTAAGTGCTATTGTTGGTATCTTGGCTGCATTATTTCAAATGTTTATTTTGGTATTTACTTACCGTTTTTACAGCTTATTTATGAAGGCTTAATATGAAACAACTTCTTGAATTTATTCCGCTTGTTCTCTTTTTCGTCTCCTACAAAATGTTTGGTGTGCGTGAAGCGGCGATTGTCTTAGTCATTGCGACCATCATTCAGATGGTTGTACTAAAACTGAAATATGGCGTGATTGAGAAACAACAAAAAATCATGGCAATTGCTGTCGTCTTTTTTGGATTGCTTACTGCTTATTTCAATGAAATCAAATATCTACAATGGAAAGTCACAATTATTAATGCCCTCTTCGCCATTGTTTTATTGGTTGCACAATTCCAATTCAATACGCCACTGGTGAAAAAGTTATTAGGCAAAGAAATCCAATTACCGGATAATGTGTGGAACAAATTAAATGTAGGCTGGGCAGGATTTTTTATTCTGTGTATGCTGGTAAATATTTACATCAGCCAAAATATGTCTGAAGATGCTTGGGTTGATTTCAAATCTTTTGGTTTACTTGGTATGACCTTTATTGCAACAATTGTCAGCGGTGCTTATATTTACCGTTACTTACCTAAAGATGATCAAAAAAATGACGGGGACAAATAATGGTTTCAAATCTTATCGATAAAGACGGTCGTCAATCTAAAGGCGTATTATTATTACGTACCTTAGCGATGCCTTCAGATACCAACGCGAACGGTGATATTTTCGGTGGCTGGATTATGTCACAAATGGATATGGGCGGAGCAATTCTAGCAAAAGAAATTGCTCATGGTCGCGTTGTCACCGTTGCCGTAGAAAGTATGAATTTCATTAAGCCTATCGCCGTCGGTGACGTGGTGTGTTGTTACGGCCAATGTCTCAGTGTGGGTCGTTCTTCTATTAAAATCAAGGTAGAAGTATGGGTGAAAAAAGTTGCCAGTGAACCAATTGGGGAACGTTACTGCGTGACAGATGCCGTATTTACCTTTGTAGCTGTAGGAAAAGACGGCAAATCCCGCTCTATTCCACGTGAAGGTAATCTTGAACTAGAACGAGCATTAGCCTCTATCGAAGAATTAAATTGTTAAAAGGATAAATGATGTATTACGTGATTTTTGCCCAAGATATTCCTGGTACTTTAGAAAAACGCTTTGCTGTACGTGAGCAACATCTTGCTCGTTTAAAACAATTACAAGCAGAAGGTCGCTTATTAACAGCAGGTCCCAATCCTGCCATTGACGATGAAAATCCAGGTGAAGCTGGCTTTACCGGCTCAACTGTGATTGCTCAATTCGAAAGCCTGTCTGCAGCAAAAGACTGGGCAGCACAAGATCCTTATGTTGAAGCTGGCGTTTACGGTGATGTCATTGTGAAGCCTTTCAAAAAAGTTTTCTAAATAAAACGAACTCTACACTCAAAGACGGATCTAAATATCCGTCTTTCTCTTTATATGGAATCTCCTATGCGAGCACTTAAACACGCGACAATTTCGTTATTAATTTTAACCTCACTTTCAGGCTCAGCTTTGGCTAATCAACATGCCCATAAAAGCCAAAATGAAACTGCGCCACAAATTAACCTTGCAGAAGAACAAGCCAAATGGACACAACAACAGCACGCTCATGAATTAAAGCTGATTGAACAACGAGCGACTTTTCTGCAATTAGAATCGCTCCTAAAAAGTGCGGTCAAAAATAATCATGTTTCTAATAATGCCAAATTATTTCTTAGGCTTATTGATTCTTTAAAAGGCTATCCATTGCAAACTGATGCTATGGCGGCTTATTTAGATGCGCGTGTAAAAACCGTTAATCGCGATACGCCTCGTGAAGAAGTGAATGCATTGAGAACAGACATTGAACAATTTATTCAGCAACATTCCTCTCATTTTCTACGTGGAAAATTAGAACAAAGTATTTTTACGTTGTTAATCAATGCTGAAGATACTCAAGCACTTGCCAAACTCACGCCAAATAATTTGGAAAGACAAATTGCCGTGCTTACAGCTAAATATCAAATAGAAGCAGCCAATACCAGTCAGATGACAGAAAATCAATCAAACGACAAGAATAAATCGGCTATTTTGTCTGAATATGAACAGCTTTGGCTCAACAATGCTGAACTTCCGAATGATGCTCAGCTGTGGGCTGCTTGGTATTCACAAGGTGGACGGACTGAAGAGAAGATCTATCAAAAAGCGGAGATGCTCTTTGGTAAAAATGATGCGAAAGGCCTCGAAATACTCGCTAAAGAGTTAGAAAAAATTGAGAATGCTAAAGAAGACGAACAAGTAGCCGCTCATTTAGCGCTCTATCAGGATCTCTTAAAAAATCCAGCAAATTTGAAAATACTCGCGGAGAGACTGCCATTAATGGATGGTAATACGAATAAAATCACCAATAAATTTGCCGTAGTGCTAGGTTTTTCTCGTTATTTGCGGACGATTCCGGAAAATATGAATGAGCCAACTTTCACCCCTTACGAGCAATGGGCGAAGAATTGGCAATTAAATGAAACGGAATTACGTGATTGGAAAATCGCCTTTATTAGCCGTTTCTTTGATAATGAAAGCCCTAACTTTGTGCAATGGCGCGATCAAGAAATCCTAAAACTGAATGCCGATAACCTCATTGAACGTCGTTTACGTACGGCTATTTGGCAACAAACGGATTTGCTTGTCTGGTTAAATGCCCTTTCCGATGAGACGAAACAAAAACAAGAATGGCGTTATTGGATGGCTAAAATAGCTGCTCAAGCATCCGATAAAGATGCGAAACAACGATTAGAAGCTTTAGCGAAAGAACGTGGTTTTTACCCAATGTTGGCTGCGGTCAAATTAGGACATTCCTACAAACTGGATATGCCTAAAATTCCTCAAGAGTCCAATATCCAAGAGAAGTATTCAGCTGAATTAGCTGAGATAGCAGAACTGCGTCAATTAGATCGATTAGGTGCAGCCAAACAACGTTGGCGTTCTCTATTAGAAAAATTACCGCAAGAGAAACAACTTTCGTTAAGCCAATATGCGAATGAACAAAATTGGTTTGAATTAGGCGTGGATGGGTCGATTATTGCGAAAGCATGGGATTATATCGGATTACGTCTACCAAATGCTTACAGTCAATATTTTGATATTGCCCTCAGTAATGTGAATCTCAGCGCAACGGAACCTCAAGCGATTGTGGATAATCGTGTCACCAAAACTTTTGCCATGGCCATTGCTCGCCAAGAAAGTGCTTGGAATCCAATGGCACAATCTTCCGCAAATGCTCGAGGATTAATGCAGTTATTACCGAGCACTGCACAAAAAACGGCAGAAAATCAGCAACTTCCTTATAACGGTGAGTTAGATTTATTCAAACCGCTTAATAATATTTTACTCGGTACGGCGCACTTAAATGAGCTGAATGCTAAATATCCAAACAATCGCATTTTGATCGCCTCCGCCTATAATGCGGGAGCAAGCCGTGTAGAAAAATGGCTTGCGAGAGCCAATGGCAAATTGGCTATGGATGAATTTATTGCCTCCATTCCATTCTTTGAAACGCGAGGTTATGTTCAAAACGTATTAACTTACGATTTTTACTATCAAAACCTACAAAACAAAGAAAAATTACAAACCTTTAGCAAAGAGGAATACGATCGGCTATACTAGTCGCACTAGTTTAATAGTATAGGATTGTTGATATGTATATTAGTCGCAATTTAGAACAATGGAATGCTTTCCTCACGACCTTGCAAACCGCGTTTGAACAAGGGAAAGCACAAGATTTATTAACGCTTCTGCTCACGCCAGATGAGCGCGATGCAGTAGGATTACGTTTACAAATCGTGGCGCAGTTATTGGATAAAAATCTCTCACAACGAGAGATTCAACAAAATCTCAATACCAGTGCGGCAACCATTACGCGTGGTTCTAATATGCTCAAAACAATGGATCCGGATTTTATAAACTGGGTGAAAAGCCAACTCGATGAGCAAGCTGCAAAAAACTAAGCGAATTCTGACCGCACTTTTACATCTTTTTCGCCCCTCTTGGTGGAAAAAAAATTGGCAACGGGTTGCGTGGCGTTTTTCTCTCGCAATCCTGGTGTTTTTCATTTGCTTCCGCTTTATCCCTGTTCCCTTCTCTGCCTATATGGCACAGCAAAAAATCGGGCACTTATTACAGTTGGATTTCAGCTATTCAATCAAATACGATTGGGTAAGTCTTGATGAAATCTCACCGAATATGCAACTTGCGGTGATTGCTGCTGAAGATCAGAAATTCCCCCACCATTGGGGCTTTGATTTCGAGGCAATTCAAAAGGCCTTTAAATTTAATGAAAAATCTCGCCGAACCCGAGGCGCTTCAACAATTTCTCAACAAACAGCAAAAAACCTCGTTCTCTGGCATGGACAAAGCTGGTTTCGTAAAGGGTTAGAAGTTCCCATAACGGCATTAATGGAAATCTTTTGGTCCAAAGAACGGATTTTAGAAGTATATTTAAACATCGCAGAATTTGGTAATGGTATCTTTGGTGTAGAAGCGGCCAGTCGCTATTATTTCAAAAAATCGGCGAAGAATTTAACTCAATCAGAAGCGGCATTACTCGCAGCGGTTTTACCAAACCCTATCATCTATAAAGTGAATAAGCCTAGTGCGTTAGTTCGTAAAAAACAAAGTTGGATTATGCGACAAATGAATGGATTAGGCTTGAATTATCTAAAAGAAATGTAGATTTGCCATAAAGAAAAAACCTTGAGACTCACTTTCAGTTTCAAGGTTTTAAATTTGGTGGAGATAATCGGGATCGAACCGACGACCTCTTGAATGCCATTCAAGCGCTCTCCCAACTGAGCTATATCCCCAAATAACGCAAGCTATGATAAATTTCGGCTGATAAACTGTCAATATTGAAATAATCAAATCCCGCTTATCAGCCTAAATATTAAGCGTTTTGAGATTTAATAAAATCAATGGCACGTTGGATGCGCGCTAACACACGTTCACGACCGATACCCACTAATGTCACATCCATAGAAGGTGATTGACCTGAGCCTGTTACTGCTACGCGTAATGGCATCCCGACTTTTCCCATACCCACTTCTAATTCAGCCGCGGTTTGTTCAATCGCTTCATGAGTAGAATGTAAATCCCAGCTAGAAAGTGCGGTCAATTTTTCTTTTACTTTTTCAAGTGGTTCAATCGCTGCTGCTTTAAAGTGTTTCTTCACTGCCGCTTCATCAAAGCTTTCAAACTCTTCGAAGAAATAACGGCTTGCTGATGCCATTTCTTTTAAGGTTTTACAACGTTCTGCAAGCATCGTCACGATTTCAGTTAATGCTGGGCCATTTGATGTATCAATACCTTGATCTTTATAGTGCCATGCAAGGTGTTTTGCCACATATTCAGGTGGTAACTCACGAATGTAATGGTGATTTAACCACAATAATTTTTCCGTGTTAAATGCACTCGCTGATTTACTCACATGATCTAATTCGAAGAATTTAATCATTTCTTCACGTGTAAAGATCTCTTGGTCACCATGACCCCAACCTAAACGAACAAGATAGTTGATTAAGGCTTCTGGTAAATAACCGTCATCACGATATTGCATCACACTTACCGCACCATGACGTTTTGAGAGTTTTTGACCATCATCACCATTAATCATAGAAACGTGCGCATATACTGGAATTGGTGCGCCTAACGCTTTTAAGATATTAATTTGACGTGGGGTGTTGTTAATGTGGTCTTCACCACGTACAACATGAGTAATGCCCATATCCCAGTCATCTACCACCACACAGAAGTTATAGGTTGGTGAACCGTCGGTACGACGAATAATTAAATCATCTAATTCGGTGTTGCTGATTTCAATGCGACCACGCACCGCATCATCAAACACGACTGAACCTTCTGTTGGATTTTTAAAACGTACTACGTGTGGCTCATCAGCTGCATGATTGTGATCATATAAACAATGACGGTCATAACGTGGTTTTTCTTTGTTTTGCTCTTGTGTATGGCGTAATTCTTCTAAGCGTTCTTTAGAGCAATAGCAACGATAAGCCAAGCCTTGCTCAATCATTTCATCAATCACTTGATTGTAACGGTCAAAGCGTTTGGTTTGATAATAAGGACCATGCTCCCAAGCAAGGTTTAACCACTCCATCCCTTCAATGATTGCCGCTGTTGCTTCCGGTGTAGAACGCTCTAAATCGGTATCTTCAATACGTAATACAAATTCACCGTTGTTATGTTTTGCAAATAACCAAGAATAAAGGGCTGTACGTGCACCGCCCACGTGCAAATAACCTGTCGGGCTTGGGGCAAAACGCGTACGTACTTTGACATTCGAATCTAATTCAAAAGGAGGATCAATTTTCATTTTCTTAATAACCTATTCATTTACAAAAATTACCTTTATTTTACTACGACTTGCATGACTTCTAAATAAAAAATCTGATTTTATGCCTATTTTTGCAACAACTAGACGCTTTTTCATAAAAATATATTGACTGAAATCTCATTATACTTATAATGCCAATCCACAACATTAAGGGCGATTAGCTCAGTTGGGAGAGCACCTCCCTTACAAGGAGGGGGTCACTGGTTCGAGACCGGTATCGCCCACCACTTTTTCCAAAGTTGGCTTTAATGTTGTAAAAGTTTGACCAAGCGGGCGATTAGCTCAGTTGGGAGAGCACCTCCCTTACAAGGAGGGGGTCACTGGTTCGAGACCGGTATCGCCCACCACTTTTCTAAAGTGTTCTTTCCGCTCAAACTTTCCCATTATTTAAACGCTTTTCTTATGTGGGCGATTAGCTCAGTTGGGAGAGCACCTCCCTTACAAGGAGGGGGTCACTGGTTCGAGACCGGTATCGCCCACCACTTAATTTTAGTGTTTAAATAAATCCGAATACCTTTTCAGGTGCATCGGGCGATTAGCTCAGTTGGGAGAGCACCTCCCTTACAAGGAGGGGGTCACTGGTTCGAGACCGGTATCGCCCACCACTTTTCTTAAAGTCCTTTTTTAAATCAGTCAAATTAGCATTAGTTCTGTTTTATCTTATAAATAAAAACGGCCACAAAACATTTCATTTTATGACCGCACTTCTATCTAATTTTTGGATTAAACTGGCTCTAAACCTAACACTTTACGTCCATTGATACTGGCAATATCAACCATTGCATCAAGATGTGGGAAACGACAGCCTGCAGCAAGCAAGCTTAGTTCTTGCCATAAATCCCCTTCACAAAGTGGCACCATATAATCACAGATATTATCCGTACCTAACGCGACTGTAATCCCTTCTGGAATCATTTCATCTGCAGGTGTCAAGGCATTATGGAAAGGCATCAAATCTTCTTTTCGGTTACTATCAATCCACGCCATTGGACAAGCAATCATCATCATTTTGGCCTGACGCATTTTTTCATAAAGTTTATAGCGGTATTCTTTGCTATGTGCACCAATGGAAATACCATGGATTGCCACGACTCTCCCTTCCATACCATGTTCAATGGTTTTATCACACAGCTGTTCGGTTTCTTTTTCTTTCGGAGAGTTGAATTGGTCCACGTGCACATGACACATAATGCCGCGAGACTTAGCCGCATCAAGTAAAATATCCATTGCCTCAAGGCCGCGACCATAATCAAGCTCATCACGATAAGGCAAGCCACCAATCATATCCACCATATCAGAGCCAATATCAAACCATTTGCGAGCTTCTGGCTCAATGACCCCTTTCAAGGTCTGATTTGCGAATTTCAAAATAATGTCATGCTTATAGACTTCGCGAGCTTTGTGTGCAGCAATGATGGCTCTGTCTTCACAAATCGGGTCGATATCCACAAAAGTACCAAATGCCGTCACCCCTTGGGAAATCATCAACTCAATCGATTGACAGAAACGGGCGTAATAATCATCAACACTTGATGTACGTTTCACTTCATCCACTAAATCCCATTTTTGTTGAAGATTACTATTGTGATAAATACCGATTTTTTCGGGTGTCATTGTAAAAGCACGATCTGCGTGAGCATGGGCATTAACCCAGCCGCCTTTTTTAATAATTTCGTCTCGAATAAACGTTTTAAAGCTACGAACGTGATTTCTCATAATAACTCCGCCAAAAAAGAAAGGAAAAGAGAGACGAGAAGTGTATTAATTGAAAAGCAAACCCAATAAGGATCTGATCTATTGTGAATTGTTTACAATGTTATGAAAAATTCGCAGATTTTAATTAATAACATCTTTTCAGTCTTTCAACTGGGTGCAAAGTATAAGATTTTAAGCACAAAAAAGCTATCTATTTATTGACAAAAGAACGCTCTTGTTTGAAAACCTCTAAGAATAAGCCGAGCGGTGGGCGGCTAGAAGATTGCTCAGTATAAGTGCGGTCAAATTTCTTATAGTTTCCTTTGCGATCAATATGATACTGTGTGCCATCCGGCTGAATAATGACATTCCAACGGAAATTCGATGCCAACACCCAAGGATCGCCATTAAGCTCAAATAAATTGCGACCTTGTGCATAATCCGAAACTGGATTTTTCACTTTAAAGATTGATGACATCAATGCCGGTAACAAATCAGTATGGCTCGTTAATTTAGAGACTTCTTGCACCGGTAAATCTTTCCAGTAAACAATAAACGGCACTTGGATTTCATCACGACCAAAATAGTTTTCTTGCTCTTTTTCATCCAGCTTATTAAAGGTTGTACCATGTTCTGCTGTAATAATGACTATCGTATTCTCTAAAGAAACTGATACTAAGGTTTCATCAATCTGTTGGTCTATATCTGCAATCGATCTGGTGTAATTTTCTTCCGTTTTATCCGTAATATCTAAATCCACATAAGCAAACCAAGGCTTATCATTTTTTAAGAGTGATAAAACACTATTTCTCGCGTCTTTTGGCGAAGAGGCTTTCACTTTAGGCAATTTCACATTACGGAACAAGGCTTGTTTAAATAAACTGTCTTTAAATGCCGTAGACGAATAAGCGACAAATTGATATTTCTCATCTTGTAGCTTTTTAATTAATACCGACGGTGTGTGATTACTCAAAATACTGTCCGTATAATTCGCATTCAGTCCATAGAATAAGCCCACTAAGCCGGCATTGTTCGTATTGCCGCTACTGTAATGATTAGTAAATTGAGTAGAGCTTGTGGCAAATTCAAATAATTTAGGCATTTTCTCACTAGTCAGCGCATCATAACGTAAGCCTGAAACGGTAATCACGAGGATATTTGGTTTGTTCTCAACTTGCTCAAACTGAAGGTCTTTTTTCGGATAATCAAGTTTTAATGCGTCTAAACGCCCTTCTTGCTCTAAGCGCTGAGAGTATGTTTCCGCATTAATAAATCCTTGTTTTTCCAAAAAGGTTCGAGCAGTCATTGGATAAGAAAGCGGGAAGTTTGAACGTTGCATGGTAATCGGACGATATAAAAATGCATCCGCCCAAGCATAAATTAAATGTGTCGCGATAAACGTGGAAGTTAACACTAACCCCACTTTTTTCAGCCATTTTTGACGTTCTAAGCTACGTAATTTTTCCCAACTCCAACGAGAGAAAAGCATTTGGATTAGCAAAATAATCGGCATCGGTGCAAAGAAAATTTGCCAATCTCGTGAAAGATCGCCCTTTTCAGGATTCACTAATAAATTCCAAACGATAGAAGAAAGGTGGATATTAAAACGGTTAAACACTTCCGTATCAAACAGTAATAAAGTGGTGCAAATTGTCGCGATAATCACCGTTAACCCACGGAAAGTGCGGTGATTTTTGATGATAAAACTCAGCGGGAAAATCACTAGCAAATACAAGGCAAAAACACAAAAACTGAAATGACCTAATAAGCTGATAAAGAAATAAATTTTGCCGAGTAAGGTGTCTGGCCAATCAATGAGAAAGGCATAACGACTACCAATAAGAATTGCGATGATAATGTTAAAAAAAGCAAACCAATGCCCCCACGAAATTTTTCGTGAGGTTTCTTCACGGTATTCACGTCCGTTGAATTTGCTTTTTTTAAACCACCACATTTTACTTTGTTTTTACCGAATTCATCAGAGAGTTGGCAAAGGCTTGTGCTAATGCTTCACGCTGTGTAGCTGGCACGCTAGTGGTTAATAAATTACTCGCCATATTACCTAAAGCGATAAGAGAAAGATCAACGGGTGCTTTGTGAGTTTCAAGCACGCTAATCATATCGTTAATGATGGCATTAACTTGCCCATCGGAATACTTTGAATGTTGAGCCATTTGGAATGTTTAAGCCTGTTCTAAATACAAAAAAACTTCTCATATCATACCCGATAATTTGCTCAATCTGAATAATTTCTTTTTTCTTGCATAAAAAGTGCGGTTATAATTTAAGGCAAATTTTACGAAGGAAAAAATTATGAGCATTACGGTTAATCAAATCGTGCTACATCAATTAGTTAAGCACGCTGAAAATGAAACCACTACGATGGAAAGCGTGTTGCGTGATGAGCTTCTCACCATTACACCAGAAGTCGAACAAATGATGTTGCAATTACATCAAGGTTATCAAAATAAAGGCAAAGCTTTTGGTGTCTTCCAAGAGAATTCCATTTTTGCACAAGATCTTAATCGTTTATTAGAAAATGAAATCAACTTTTTAAATTTCAGCCAACAATCCACAAAATTATTAGCGCAAGAATTAGACAAATATAATTTTGCAGACAGCGGTACCCTTATCCTATGCCAATATAATTTTTTAGCGACGGATTACCTATTCATTGCTTTGTTGGATAGCCGTATCAGTATGTTAGTTGACGAAAATCTTGAAATTCACCGTACAGAATACTTAGATATCACACAATTTGATATTGCGGCACGTATCAACTTAACGGATTTGCAAGTGAACGCAAACTCAAACCGCTACCTTACCTTCATTAAAGGCCGTGTTGGCCGTAAAATTAGTGACTTCTTTATGGATTTCTTGGGGGCAGAAGAAGGATTAAATCCACAAGTTCAAAACCAATGCTTATTACAAGCGGTAAGTGACTACTGTGAACAAGGTGAACTAAACAAAGAACAAACTCAGGCGGTTAAAAAGCAGGTATTTGAATACTGCAAAGGTCAATTAGCAAGCGGCGACGAGATCGTATTAACTGAACTTTCAGCCAATTTGCCGACTCTAAACGAGCGCCCTTTTGTCACCTTTACAGAAAATCAAGATTACGGCTTGGAAGAAACCATTCCGCCAGTACGTTCAGCCTTAAAAACATTAACGAAATTTTCGGGCTCTGGTAAAGGTGTGACATTAAGTTTTGATGCGGATTTATTGAATAACCGTGTTGAATGGGATCCACTTACAGATACTTTAACAATCAAAGGGATACCACCAAATTTGAAAGATCAACTTCAAAAAGCATTAAAGTGCGATAATTAATTTGGCAAGATCATAAAGTTTCGGTATCATTCGACATAATTTTGCAGTAAAAGGTAAAAAATATGCAATTAAAAACATTTTTAGGTGCAGTTGTTTTAGCATTAAGCTTAACTTCTTGTTCAACTGTACAAAAAGTCGTTTATCGTATTGATGTACCACAAGGTAACTATTTAGAAGCGGCTACTGTGGCACAAGTAAAACCTGGCATGACAGCCCAACAAGTACAATATTTACTTGGCACACCGGTTTTAATTGATCCTTATAGTAACTTAACTTGGTATTACGTATTCTTACAACAACACTCTTACCAAAAACCTGAGCAGCACACATTTACAGTGAAATTTGATCAAAACGGTTTAGTAAGTAGTGCAGAATTAGATAAGCCATTACCTGAAGTGGAAAAACAAGACGAAAATAATACTATCATCAGCACACCTGAAAACGCAGGTAAGAAAAGCTGGTGGAAATTCTGGTAGTCATAAAAAAACAATACCTGCTTGTCATATCAAGCAGGTTCGTTGTATTACAAGGGAATAAAAATGTCAAAAATTCTATTAGTTGATGATGATATTGAACTAACAGATTTACTTGCAGAAGTCTTACGACTGACTGGTTTTGAAGTCGAAGTCGCAAATAATGGTCAAGAAGCATTAGACAAGTTAAACTCAAGTCACCAATTAGTCTTATTGGATGTCATGATGCCTGTATTAAACGGCATTGAAACACTCAAGAAAATTCGTCAAACATCAAACGTCCCTTTAATGATGCTTACTGCACGTGGTGAAGAAATCGATCGTGTACTAGGCTTAGAGCTTGGTGCCGATGACTATTTACCAAAACCATTTAACGATCGCGAGTTGGTTGCCCGCATTAAGGCGATTTTGCGTCGCGTTAGCCCATCAGAAAGTTCTCAAAATTCGACCGCACTTCCATCAGAAGAGAATACATTGGAATTTTGTGGTTTAGTCCTTCATTCTGGTCTTCAACAAGCCTCTTATAAAGGCCAAGATCTCGGTCTAACCGGCTCTGAATTTGCGCTACTTCATAAACTTGTGCTTCGCCCTGGACAAATTGTCTCGCGTGAAGAATTAAGTATGAATGTGCTTGGCAAACACCTTTCTCCTTTCGATCGCTCGATTGATATGCATATGTCAAACTTGCGCAAAAAACTTCCAGAAAGAGACAATGGCTTACCATGGCTGAAAACGCTACGTGGTCGTGGTTACTTATTGGTTTGTGAATAATGCTTATTAAGAAATTTAGCTTAAATCAGCTCACTATACGCACATTCACTGTCTTTTGGTTGGCATTCTTTGCCATGACCGCGCTTTTAGTCGCACTCCCTTATTTTGATAGCCGCTTATACTCAGATTTAAATCAAAATGAAATATCGAGCTATCAAAAGAAACTCGTTGAATCAATTCGTAACAATAGAATCAATGGTATTCTCGCAGGCGTTCCTGTGCTTCCAACTGATAAATTCGACTCTGCTCGCCCAGTCATCATGACGCCTGAAAAAGAAATCTTCGGCGCTTTAGGCGAAGAAAGAATACATATTGCTCAGTTCGCCCAAGAATCAAGTAACTTCGCCCAGCCACAACGCAAAACGTTTAAAGATATTCAAATTGCAGGACCTTTTAAAGTCTATATTGGTGATTCCGACCAAGCATCCGAATTATTCTTTGTGTCTCGAGCAAATGGCCAACAAGAAATCTTACGTTATATGCTTGATCACCCTTGGATCTTACTGCTCTTAACGTTAATTATCACGACTCCTTTGCTTTGGTGGTTCACTCATACCATCGTCAAACCGATTACCAATTTGCAAAAAGCCGCTAATAGCGTGGCATTAGGTAACTTCAAAGTTGATAATGAGCTAGCGAATCATGGTCCATCAGAATTACGAGAAGTCGGTCAAAGCTTTAACAAGATGTCGATTGCGATTGATAATCTCATTTCGAATCAACACAATCTACTGTCATCTATTTCTCATGAATTAAAAACACCACTGACACGTTTACAACTTTCCACAGCCTTGGTTCGCCATCAAACGGGTGATATTGAGCCAGTTAAACGCATTGAGAAAGAAATCCAACGAATGGACAAAATGATTAGCGAGTTGTTACTCATTTCTCGTCAACAAATGCATTCTCAAATGGAGCACAATTTATTTTCTATTGTTCAACTCTGGGACGATGTCATAAAGGATGCTCTATTTGAAGCTGAGCAACGAAAAATAACTTGTGATGTGAATATCTCTATCTTACATCCTAAAAAACACATGATTTATGGTAACCTAAGCTTACTCACCAGTGCAATTGAAAACATTGTTCGTAATGCATTGAAATACACTAAAGACCGTATTTTCCTAACTATTAACTTACAAAAAAATGAACAGGATGAGAACTGCCTACAAATTCGAGTGGATGATAATGGCTTAGGCTTACCACCTGAAGAGTTTGATAAAATCTTTAAGCCATTTTATCGTGTAGATGAAACCCGAACACGGGCCACGGGTGGAACTGGGTTGGGATTAACCATTGTTTATAACGTAGTTAATGAACACCATGGAAAAGTATGGGCAGAATCCAGTAATTTAGGTGGACTTGCCGTCACTATTCAACTTCCATTATGGAAACAAAGTTAGTTCAAACAAAAGGCGATATTTTCATATCGCCTTTTTCTTATCTAATTTTCACTCGTTTTAATCGCAGTGCATTTGACAGTACAGAAAGCGAACTCATCGCCATTGCTGCGCCAGCTAATACAGGACTTAAATAGCCCAATGCGGCAAGTGGGATACCTAGCACATTGTAAATGAGAGCAAAGAATAAGTTTTGCTTAATATTCTTTAATGTCGCACGAGAAATCATTAATCCATCGACTAACTGATCTACCGAATGCTGCATGAGTGTCGCCGATGCGGTTTGCTCTGCAACATCAGAACCCGATTTCATCGCAAAGCTTACATTAGCCATCGCTAAGGCTGGTGCATCATTCACACCATCACCAACCATTGCTACTACTTTGCCTTGCTGACGTAATGCCTCAATATAAGCAGCTTTGTCACGTGGACTGCAATTACCCTGTGCAGTTTTCACACCTACTTGTTTGGCGACATAATCAACGACAGATTGCTGATCGCCGCTCATCATCACCACATCAATATTATGTTGATGTAAACGTTGAATCGCCTGCAAACTATCCTCTTTTAGACTGTCTGCTAGGGCAAATGCACCGATTGGACTGTTATCCACGGATACCGCAACAATACTCGCAATTTGCCAAATTTCTTGCATATTATCTGGTAAGGTTAAGTCACAATAAGCTGGCTTACCGACTTTAACCAAACCTATTCCGTCAATGTGAGCAGAGATGCCCAGTCCCACTTCTGAATGAATTGAAAGTGCGGTCGGAATTTCAAGTGATTTTTCCTGTGCAGCCAGGACTATCGCTTTAGCTAAGGGATGATTGGCATTTTGCTCAACGGAAGCCGCAATGCGATATAAATCTTCTTCAGAATAGATCGCACTTTGTGGTTGCCAAACAGCGGCAATTTTGAGTTCTCCTTGAGTTATCGTTCCTGTTTTATCTAATACCACCGTATCCACATGCGCTGCCTCTTCCATGGATGCTGCATCTTTAAACCAAATCCCTGCATTGACTGCTTTCCCCATTCCCACCATTATGGCAGCAGGTGTAGCAAGTCCTAACGCACAAGGACAAGCGATAACTAACACGGCAACCGCATGAATTAAAGCGGTAACCCAATCACCTTTTATCCACCAGGTTGCTCCAAATGTTATCGCGGAAATCAATAACACGGCTGGCACAAATACAGCAGCAACTTTATCGGCAAAACGAGCAATCGGTGCTTTTGTACCTTGCGCCTCTGAGAGCGCTTTCATCATATCACCCAATAGGGTTTGCTGACCGAGTTGATTGGCTCGATAAATAAGGCTACCTTGTGTCACCATTGCCCCTGCAAGCACAGGACTTTGAGACATTTTTTCTAATGGTTGAGATTCACCGGTTAAATGACTCTCATCGCACCACCCCCCCCCCTGTTCAACTACGCCATCAGCTGCAATACGTTCACCTTGATTAGCTCGTAAAATATCGCCTATTTTTACTTGATCGAGAGGAATCGTTTCCCAACGATTTTCACGTTGAACACTGACCTGTTTTGGGGTGAGTTGTAATAATAATCCTAAACTATTTAAGCTTTGTTTCTTCGTTCTTTCCTCAAGAAATTTCCCAAGGCTGACGAAACCGATGACCATCACCGATACTTCAAAATAGACATGAGATGCGCCATCATGCCCCATTGACTGATGATAAAACAGCATAAAGACCGAATAGAGATAAATCACCAACGTACCAGTACTTACCAGTACATCCATATTGGCCAAACCACCTCGAATACTACCAATCGCACCTTTATAAAAAGGAATGGCTAACCAAAGTTGCACAATGCTCGCAAGAACAAATTGCCACATTGGTGGAATCATCCAAGAATGATGATTAAACATCATCCCGATCATTCCGATTAAAAAAGGAATGTTAATGAACAAAAGCAACCATAAACGCGGACTAATCTTCGTTTCATTAGGTGCGCTAGGCAGCACATTTTGCTTTAGAATGCCATTAAATCCCGCTTTTTGAATAATTGTCAAAATATCTTGTTCTGAAGCCTGAGATGAATCAAATACTACGTGCGCTTCCTCTGCCGCAAAATTCACGCCCGCGTCAGAGACAAAATCATTTCTATTCAATACTTTCTCAATCCGATTAGCACAGGATTGGCAGGTCATCCCCTCGATTTGAATGGCTATTTTTTTATTCTGTTGCATAAAAACCTGCGTCTTCAATTGTTTCAATTAATTGTGGAATACTGACCGCACTTTGATCAAAGGTAACCACTGCTTTACCATCATCAAGTGTTACTACGGCTTTTTCTACACCATTAAGTTCTTCCAACACTCTTGTGACGCTTTTCACACAACCACCACAAGTCATCCCTGTTACATGTAATGTAATTGATTTCATATTTACTCCTTAATTATTGATATAGATTGAAATTAAGCTTACTATAAACCTTAACATAAGGTTAAGGTCAAGGATTTTTTATGAACATTAGTGAAGTAGCAAAATTAGTCGGTTTATCAAGTAAACAAATTCGGGATTATGAGAAGTCCGGCTTATTAAAACCAGCACAGCGAAGCCTTTCCGGTTATCGCCATTATGAAGAAAAGGATTTAGAACGACTACGTTTTATTCGTCACTCTCGAGATGTTGGGTTTTCACTCCAACAAATTCACCAACTTTTGCAATTACAGGATAATCCCAATCGTAGTAGCCGAGAAGTTAAAGCACTTACGACGCAGCATATTAAAACATTGAATGAGCAAATTCATCACTTGCAAAAAATGGTAGAGGAATTGGAACGATGGCATAACGCTTGTCAGGGCAATGATTGCCCTGAATGCAGTATTTTAGACGGATTAAAAGGATAAATTAATATTCCCAGCTTTCAGGATCGATGCCTAAATCACGCATGATCTCTTTGGCATTTTCAGGAATCTCATCATGGCGTTCTTTCATTAAATCTGCATCAGTCGGTAATGGCTGACCCGTAAAAGCATGCAAGAATGCCTCACAAAGCAATTCACTATTTGTTGCATGGCGCAAACTTTTCAGCTGACGACGCGTACGCTCGTTCGTCAAAATTTCCAATACTTTAATTGGAATAGACACTGTAATTTTTTTGACTTGCTCGCTCTTTTTGCCATGTTCTGCATAAGGGCTAATATATTTGCCATCCCAGTTTGCCATAATGCACCTTAAATAACCTGATAATTTATCCGTATTTTAATGAAAAATAAGCAAAATGACAATCTAGACGGCTAAAAGTATAGCATGCTATTTCCCTTACATTCACTTACAAACATTTACAATAATTTGCAGAACTAAAAACCATTACTTTTGACTAAATGCCTGTTGCATTCGCAATACATTATTGTTATTTGAAGATAACGACATGTTTAATATTGAGGTCTATTATGTCAAAAAAACTTTTTGCTGAATTCTTCGGCACATTTTGGTTAGTTTTCGGTGGTTGTGGTAGTGCAATCTTTGCCGCTTCTGTCAACCTAGGTATCGGTTATGTGGGCGTTGCATTTGCCTTCGGTTTAACCGTATTAACCATGGCTTACGCAGTAGGTCACATTTCTGGTGGTCACTTTAACCCAGCTGTAACACTTGGTTTAGTGGCTGGCGGTCGTTTCTCTGCTAAAGATGCCCTTCCATACATCGTTTCTCAAGTAGTTGGTGGTTTACTAGCGGGTGCTGCACTTTATCTTATCGCATCAGGTAAAGCGGGCTTTGATGTGACTGCAGGTTTTGCATCTAATGGCTACGGCGAACACTCTCCTGAAGGTTATTCTTTAGAAGCAGTATTCGTAGCAGAAGTATTATTGACTGCATTCTTCTTATTAATCATCATGGGTTCAACTCATAAAAATGCAGCTGCAGGTTTTGCGCCAATTGCAATTGGTTTAGGCTTAACGTTAATCCACTTAATCAGCATTCCTGTATCAAATACCTCTGTAAACCCGGCTCGTAGTACTGCAGTTGCGGTATTCCAAGGTTCTTGGGCAATCGACCAATTATGGTTATTCTGGGTTGCGCCGATTATCGGTGGTATTTTAGGTGGTATTATCTACCGCACTTTATTAGCGAAAAATAACTAAGATTTCATTTCATAAAAAAAGAAGAAGGCATCATTAGATGCCTTCTTTTTTATCTTTTATATTGTGTAATCCAAATATATAAATAAAAACCACCTTTCGGTGGTTTCAGTCTATTATAAGGTTTTTGCAAGATCTTTTAGGAAAGCTTTAAACTCTTTACCTAATTTATCATGACGAAGACCATATTCTACAAAAGCTTCCATATAACCAATCTTGTCACCACAGTCAAAGCTTCTGCCTGTCATATGGAACGCTTCAACGGTCTCTTTCTCAATAAGCATATCGATTGCATCCGTTAATTGGATTTCATCGCCCACACCAACTGGTGTTTTTTCTAATAAATCCCAAATCGCAGCAGAGAACACATAACGACCAACAACAGCAAGATTTGATGGTGCCTCTTCCACAGATGGTTTTTCAACAATGCTATTAATTTTAACGCTATCGCCACCTTTTAACTCTACGCCACCACAATCTGCGATACCATAGCTACTCACTTCATCCGCGGCAACAGGCGCTACCATAATTTGGCTTGCTTGTGTTTCTTTAAAACGTTTAATCATTGCTGAAAGATTTTCTTTCTTTTGATTTGCCGTAAAATCTGCTAAAAGCACATCAGGTAACACCACTGCAAACGGCTCGTTTCCAACGACAGGACGACCACATAGCACAGCATGGCCTAAACCTTTCGCATTGCCTTGACGAACGTGCATGATGGTTACATCTTTAGGACAAATAGAACGAACCTCTTCCAAAAGTTGACGTTTAACACGTTTCTCAAGCATGGTTTCCAACTCAAAAGACGTATCAAAGTGGTTTTCAATCGCATTTTTAGAAGAATGTGTGACTAACACGATTTCTTTGATACCAGCTGCGACACATTCATTCACAACATATTGAATCAGTGGTTTATCCACAAGCGTTAACATTTCTTTTGGAATTGCTTTTGTTGCTGGCAACATACGAGTACCTAAACCAGCTACGGGAATAATTGCTTTCATTGATTTTCCTTTTTGTTTTAATATGGAATGACCACACTTCTATACTAAAAGTGCGGTCATTATTGATTAAATTTTGATAGATTTAAGTTGGAAAAGTTCCTTCTCTACCTTTATAACTCAAATTTCCGTTATTTTTAAAATCTTGCAAACCAATGTGTTTAATTTTTTGAAAAACGTTAATTAAATTATAAATAGAATGTAAAACATTCATAAAACTCGTCGGTCTAAGATGCCCCATCTATATGTTCATCTTTTGACTGCAGAATTCGTTGGTAAATTTCCTCTCGGTGAACGGATACTTCTTTAGGTGCTTGCACACCGAGTTTGACTTGGTTTCCACGTACACTCAAAACCGTGATAGAAATATCCTCTCCAATGAGAACACTTTCGCCAACTTTTCGAGTTAAGATTAACATCTTTTATCTCCTTAGTTTGCATTTATTAGATATCCCTATCAATCAAGTAAAGATCGGCATCCCACCGACCTGCTTGTACTACAGATTATTGCTTAACCAGTTTTGTGCGACAGTTAATGCTAGATTCACATTTTCTGGTTGGGAGCCTCCTGCCATTGCCATATCAGGGCGACCACCGCCTTTCCCACCAACTTGCTGAGCCATTAAATTCACTAGCTCACCAGCCTTCACTTTAGTAGTTAAATCGCTTGTTACGCCAACGACGAGGTTGACTTTATCATCTAAAATAGATGCAAATACAATTACGCCTGAACCAAGTTGATTTTTTAAATCATCAACCATCACACGTAACGATTTAGTTTCAATTCCGTCTAGTTGATGTACGATTACAGAAACATCATTAATTTTAACCGCACTTTTCACTAAATCGGACCCCGCTTGCATTGCGGCTTTTTCTTTTAATCCTTGTAATTCTTTTTCTGCTTTCTTCGCTTTATCTTGAAGTTGCTGAATTTTCTCAACAAGGGTATTAACGTCAGATTTAAATAAATCTGCACTTTGAGTAAGAATGCGTTGTTGATTATGTAACCAATTAATTGCATTTTCACCCGTTACCGCTTCAATACGACGAACACCTGCTGCAACTGCAGTTTCCGCCACAATTTTAAATAAACCGATATCACCAGTACGTTTAGCATGAATGCCACCACAAAGTTCAACGGAGAAATCACCCATTGTTAAAACACGTACCACATCAGCATATTTTTCACCGAATAACGCCATTGCACCTTTTGCTTTTGCTGCTTCGATATCCATTACGTCCGTTTGAACCACAAAATTCTCACGTACTTTTTGGTTTACCAGCGTTTCAATTTCGTTAAGCTGTGCTTTGGTAATCGCTTCCGGATGAGCAAAGTCAAAACGTAATGCTGTATCAGATACTAACGATCCTTTTTGCACTACATGGTGACCTAAAACTTGACGCAATGCGGCGTGTAATAAGTGTGTTGCAGAATGGTTAAGTGACGTTTGATGACGTCTTGCTGCATCCACAACCGCATTGACTGTTTGTCCGACTTTTAAACTACCTTGCTCCAACTCACCAATATGACCAAATACTTGACCATATTTTTGAGTATCTTTTACATTAAACTGAATACCTTGAGAGGTTAAATAACCACTGTCACCAATTTGACCACCCGATTCTGCATAGAATGGAGTATTTTCTAAAATTACCACAGCGCTTTGGCCTGCAGTAATACTCTCTACTGATTTACCATCATGGAAAAGTGCGGTCACTTTGGCTAAAGATTCTGATTCAGTATAACCTTCAAATTTCGTTTCACCTTCTACACGAATAACATTGTTGTAATCCATGCCGAATTGGCTTGCAGATTGTGCGCGTAAACGTTGTGCTTCCATTTCACGCTCAAAACCGGCTTCATCAATTGTAATATCACGCTCACGACATACGTCTGCAGTTAAATCAAGTGGGAAACCATAAGTATCATAAAGTTTAAAGGCTACTTCACCTGACAACACACCATCTTTCACTTGAGCTAGCGCATCATCTAATAAGCTTAATCCGCGCTCTAATGTACGAGCAAATTGTTCTTCTTCTAAACGAAGTAATTTTTCTACATTGGCTTGTTTTTCTTTAACTTCTTTGCCTGCTTCTGCCATGACCTCAATTAAAGTCGGCACAAGTTTATAGAAGAACGCTTCTTTAGCACCTAATAAGTGGCCATGACGCACTGCTCGACGGATAATACGACGTAATACATAACCACGACCTTCGTTTGATGGAATTACGCCATCTGCAATTAAATATGCACAAGAACGAATGTGGTCTGCAATTACGCGTAATGATTTATTAGTTAAATCTGTTGTTCCTACGATTTCTGCTGTTTTTGCAATTAATTTTTGGAAAATATCGATCTCATAGTTAGAGTTTACGTGCTGTAATACAGCAGAAATACGCTCTAAACCCATTCCAGTATCAACCGATGGACGTGGTAATTTTTCCATTGTACCGTCTGCTTGACGGTTAAATTGCATGAATACCACGTTCCAAATTTCGATATAGCGGTCACCATCTTCTTCCGGAGAGCCTGGAGGGCCACCCCAAATGTGATCACCGTGATCGTAGAAAATTTCAGTACATGGACCACAAGGACCTGTGTCACCCATTGCCCAGAAGTTATCTGATGCATAAGGCGCACCTTTGTTATCACCGATACGAATAATACGTTCTGCTGGCACACCAACTTCTTTATGCCAAATATCATAAGCTTCATTATCGGTTTCATACACGGTTACCCATAATTTTTCTTTTGGTAACCCGAGCCATTGTGGAGAAGTCAAATACTCCCAGGCAAAATTAATCGCATCATGTTTGAAATAGTCGCCAAAACTGAAGTTGCCGAGCATTTCAAAGAAAGTATGGTGACGAGCTGTATAACCTACGTTTTCTAAGTCATTATGCTTACCACCTGCGCGCACACAACGTTGTGCAGTTGTCGCACGTGAGTAAGGACGTTTGTCCATACCAAGGAACACGTCTTTAAATTGGTTCATCCCGGCATTGGTAAAAAGCAATGTCGGATCGTTTTCAGGCACAAGTGAACTACTTGCGACGACCTGATGCCCCTTGCTATGGAAAAAATCAAGGAATGACTGTCTAATTTCTGCTGTTGTTTTCATTGATAAAACCTTGTGTCTCTATCTCGATCACGATTTATAAAAAAGCTCACTATTCTTGCATATTTTGACCTAGAGAAAAAGGCTTTTTCACTGATCTTAAAAAAGAAAACCGCACTCTACTGCATTAATTGAGAAGTGCGGTTAAAATTTACGTTATTTTAATAGGGCTAAAAATAATTTTTGATCACTATTCGTCGCGAAGTGGCACAACCAACATATCAATTTTAATGGTATTCATCACTTGACGTGTTGAAGACATCAATTTACTCCAAAAATCTTGGTGATGACCTGTCACTAGTAGATCTACATCATACTGATCAATAGCGTCTGTCAAAACTTGACCTAAATCACCGCTACCGCTCAATTTTTCTTTTATTGGATAACCAGCATGTTCTGCTAAATTAATTAGTGCTTTTTGGGTTTCGCTCGAGATTCTATCTTGCATTGATGACATATTGACATCAATTAAACCAGTATAGAGATCCGAGAAGTTTACATCTACATGGATAATGGAAAGTTGCGCATCATTGCGTTTTGCAATTCCCACGGCTTTTTTGAGTAGAAATTCACTTTCATCAGAAAGATCTACCGCAACTAAAACGTGTTTATACATAATCAACTCCTTACTGATTTAATTGGCATTTTTTCATCTAACTGCATAGTAGCACTTTGGCTACAGGAAAAACTTGCACTAGATCACAAATTTGAGAATTTTTCTCAATTTTTCATTAAATTCTCAATATCATCGATTTCTTTTGGTGCCGCAACTGTCAGATTTTTGTTGCCGTATTCAGTCATCAACAAGTTATCTTCAATACGCACACCAATGCCTTTATATTGCGCTGGCACATCCGCCTCTTCTGAAATATAAATACCTGGCTCAACAGTGATGATCATCCCCACTTCAAGTGTACGGCTACGATCATCATCATAGCGACCAACATCGTGCACATCCAAGCCAAGCCAATGGCCTAAACCATGCATATAAAATTGGCGATAGGCTTTTTCTTCAATCAGCTTATCTACATCCCCTTTCAGAATGCCTAAATCCACCAAGCCTTGAGTTTTAATACGAATCACTTCGTCATTCGCCAGTTTAATTGAATTACCTGGCACTAATAACTCAATCGCGCGTTTTTGTGCTTTTAAAACTAATTCATAAATCTCACGTTGTGGCTGAGTAAATTTACCATTTACAGGGAACGTACGTGTAATATCGCCTGCATACATAGCAAACTCACACCCTGCATCAATCAACACAAGATCGTCATCTTTTAATGGTTGATCATTTTCGGTGTAGTGCAAAATACAGGCATTATCGCCCCCGGCAATAATGGAATTGTAAGACGGGAATCTTGCCCCATGACGATTAAATTCATGCAGAATTTCGCTTTCAATTTCATATTCAAAACGATTCGGACGAGTTACTTGCATCGCTTTAATATGTCCAAATGCTGTAATTTGTCCCGCTTGCTGCATTAATCGAATTTCATTTGGTGATTTAATTAAGCGCATCTCACTTAACATCGGCTGCCAATCAAAAACAGCGTAAAATTTCACCGCACTTTCAGCTATTAATTTGTCGCCCCAAGGATGACGATCTGACACATGATAAAGTGCGGTCAATTTTTCCGTTAATTTTGGAAATTCAGTTTTGAAATCATCAATAGAATAGGCTTCATCGACATTGAGTTTTTGCGGTGCGCGCTCAACGCCTAATCGGCGACCATTCCACGTTTCAAGCAAAGGATCTCGTGGGCGAAGAAATACAACCGTTTTTTCAGCCTCTTCCGTTTTAATCAATAACAATGCAGAATTTGGCTCATTAAAACCCGTTAAATACCAGAAGTAACTGTCTTGACGGAAAGGAAAATCACAGTCGTTATTACGACGTTTTTCAATTTCGGAAAATAGCAACAAGGCAGAATTTGGCTGCATTTGCGCTAACACTTTTTGACGACGTTCTGTAAATTCCTCTTGCGGTAATGCCGCCATGTATGCGAGATCCATGTTTCGCTCCTTTTAATGTAATATCGGTTTTATTTCTTGCGCATCATCGTTGAAATGGGTGTAAAACAACATCGCAATGGTGCGAACATATTCAATAATTTCTTCTAATGCTTCGGCAAGCTCTTCTTCATCATCTTCTTCATCATAACCAAGCTGACAAATATCTTGTAAATCATCTACCGCTTCGCCAATTTCACCTTTTTCCTTATCCAATTCTGTCTGAACAAGACCTAAACCCAGTAAAAATTGGTTTGCCCAATCTGATAAACTGTCTGCACGGGCAAACACGCTCTCATCTTCTGTTAATCCCAATTCAAAATCAAACCCTTCTACGTCCCCTAAGGTTTTACCAATCTGTTCATAGATTTCGGTAATTGGCTGAATTAATGCGGTTGGATAGGCGTGGTTATCGTTACTGAATTGATATAAAAGCGGTAACCAGCTTTGATCTTTCAGTCCACCACAAATTAAGCCGCTCAAAAAGCCATGTAATTCAGTTGCATTAATACCAATACCGGCAGATTTGAGTTGTTGATTAAGTTCAGTTTGGGAAATTGTCATTGTTATACCTATAAAATCATCGAAAACCATTAAAGTGTAGCACCACACAAATAAAAATGCGATCGCATTTCTATAAAGAAAAACGATCGCACTTTCTTTCGCAAAGGGGAATTACATCATTCCGCCCATGCCTCCCATACCGCCCATGCCGGCAGCGCCTAAATCGGCTTTATCATCTTTTGGAAGATCGGTCACCATACATTCAGTGGTAATCATTAAGCCCGCTACTGAAGCGGCGAATTGTAACGCAGAACGAGTTACTTTAGTTGGGTCTAAAATACCCATTTCGATCATATCACCGTACTGTTCAGTACCTGCGTTATAACCAAAGTTTCCTTCGCCATTTTTAACCGCACTTGCTACAACTGATGCTTCTTCACCTGCGTTAGTGACGATTTGACGAAGTGGTGCTTCCATTGCACGTAATGCAAGTTTGATACCTACATCTTGTTCTTCGTTATCACCTTTTAAGGTTGCAGCCACTTTGTCTGCTGCACGAACTAAGGCAACACCACCACCTGCAACGATACCTTCTTCAACAGCGGCACGAGTTGCGTGTAACGCATCATCCACACGATCTTTTTTCTCTTTCATTTCGACTTCAGTTGCTGCACCAACTTTGATTACAGCCACACCGCCGGCAAGTTTAGCCACGCGTTCTTGAAGTTTTTCTTTGTCATAATCAGAGGTTGATTCTTCGATTTGTTGACGAATTTGAGCCACGCGACCTTTGATTTGTGCTTCATCACCCACACCATCAATGATCGTGGTATTGTCTTTGTTGATGACTACACGTTTTGCTTGACCTAAATCTTCTAATGTCGCTTTTTCAAGTTCCATACCGATTTCTTCAGAAATCACGGTACCCGCTGTTAAGATCGCAATATCTTGTAACATTGCTTTACGACGATCACCAAAACCTGGCGCTTTTACTGCTGCCACTTTCACGATACCACGCATAGTGTTCACTACTAAGGTTGCAAGTGCTTCACCTTCGATATCTTCAGCAATAATTAATAATGGTTTACCTGCCTTCGCTACACCTTCTAATACTGGAAGTAATTCGCGAATGTTTGATACTTTTTTATCTACTAAAAGAATGTATGGATTGTCTAATTCAACAGTTGCTGTTTCTGGTTTGTTGATGAAATAAGGTGATAAGTAACCACGATCGAATTGCATCCCTTCCACAACCGCTAATTCATCGTCAAGACCTGTACCGTCTTCTACGGTGATCACGCCTTCTTTACCCACTTTTTCCATTGCTTGAGCAATTAATTGACCTACAATGCTATCTGAGTTAGCCGAAATTGTCCCTACTTGCTCAATTTCTTTAGAAGTTTCACAAGGTTTAGATAAATTTTTAAGCTCAGAAACAACCGCACTTACCGCTTTATCGATACCGCGTTTTAAATCCATTGGGTTCATGCCTGCAGCCACAGCTTTTAAGCCTTCATTTACGATAGCTTGAGCAAGAACTGTTGCGGTCGTTGTACCGTCACCGGCTGCATCATTGGCTTTAGAGGCAACCTCTTTCACCATTTGCGCACCCATATTTTCAAATTTATCTTCTAATTCAATTTCACGTGCGACAGATACACCATCTTTAGTGATGGTTGGTGCACCAAATGATTTATCTAAAATTACATTACGACCTTTAGGGCCAAGAGTCACTTTTACCGCATCTGCTAGTACATTCACACCTTTAAGCATTTTTACGCGTGCATCGTTACCAAATTTTACGTCTTTTGCTGCCATTTTCTTTTTTCCTTAATTTAAATTATTCCACAATCGCCAAAATATCGTTTTCAGAAATGATTAACACTTCTTCACCGTCGATTTTTTCACTTTTCACGCCATAGCCATCATTGAAAATGACCGTATCACCAACTTTTACATCTAAAGGTTGAACAGTACCATTTTCCAAAATACGACCTTTACCTACTGCTAATACTTTTGCACGGGTTGATTTAGTCGCTGCTGAACCGGTTAATACAATACCGCCAGCTGAAAGAGTTTCTACTTCTTCACGTTTGATGATTACACGATCGTGTAAAGGACGAATATTCATGATTAATTTCCTTCTTATTAAAATAAAGTGTTTTAAATGTGGGGATAACTTTTTCGGTTTCAAGGGGATAAATAAAAAAATTCTTGCCCTAAAAAAACTTATGTGAGAAATGAAAATATCTCTTACACCTTTTATTTGAAATGTGATCCATATCAAATTTATTTTCGATGTAAATTCCTATAATTACCTCAAATTAATTAACAACCCAAAAAGGTGATTAAAATGACTCAATACAGAAAAGAAGTGGATTTATTAGGCGAACGTGATGTGCCAGCGGATGCATATTGGGGTATCCACACATTAAGAGCGGTCGAAAACTTCAACATTTCTAATGTAACCATTTCTGATGTACCGGAATTTGTTCGCGGCATGGTAATGGTAAAAAAAGCAACTGCCCTAGCAAATGGTGAATTAGGTGCTATTCCAAGTGATATTGCAAAAGCGATTGTAGCTGCTTGTGATGAAATTCTTACCACGGGGAAATGCTTAGATCAATTCCCATCTGATGTATATCAAGGTGGTGCGGGTACTTCTGTCAATATGAATACCAACGAAGTGGTTGCTAACCTAGCGCTTGAAAAAATTGGTCATAAAAAAGGTGAATATGATGTTATTAACCCAATGGACCACGTGAACGCTAGCCAATCTACCAACGATGCGTATCCTACCGGTTTCCGTATTGCGGTATATAACAGCATTTTGAAACTTATCAACAAAATCCAATACTTACATGATGGTTTCGATAATAAAGCAAAAGAATTTGCTAAAATTTTAAAAATGGGTCGTACTCAATTACAAGATGCTGTACCTATGACCGTTGGTCAAGAGTTTAAAGCGTTTGCCGTATTACTTGAAGAAGAAGTACGTAACTTAAAACGTACAGCAGAGTTACTCCTTGAAGTAAACCTTGGTGCAACCGCAATCGGTACAGGTTTAAATACACCAAAAGGTTATACAGAATTAGTGGTAAAACACCTTGCTGAAGTAACTGGATTACCTTGTGTACCTGCTGAAAACCTAATCGAAGCAACATCTGACTGTGGAGCTTATGTAATGGTTCACGGTGCATTAAAACGTACCGCAGTAAAACTATCTAAAGTATGTAACGACTTACGTTTACTCTCTTCTGGTCCACGTGCAGGTATTAAAGAAATTAACTTACCTGAATTACAAGCAGGTTCTTCTATCATGCCTGCAAAAGTGAATCCTGTTATTCCAGAAGTGGTAAACCAAGTTTGCTTTAAAGTAATTGGTAACGATACTACCGTCACTTTCGCATCTGAAGCTGGTCAATTACAATTAAACGTAATGGAGCCAGTGATTGGTCAAGCAATGTTTGAATCTATCGACATCTTAACCAATGCTTGCGTGAACTTACGCGATAAATGTGTAGACGGTATTACTGTCAACAAAGAAATTTGTGAAAACTACGTATTTAACTCAATCGGTATCGTAACTTACTTAAATCCATTTATCGGTCACCATAATGGCGACTTAGTGGGTAAAATCTGTGCTCAAACCGGTAAAGGTGTACGCGAAGTCGTATTAGAAAAAGGTTTATTAACAGCAGAACAATTGGATGACATCCTTTCTGTAGAAAACTTAATGAACCCAACTTATAAAGCGAAATTAAATAAATAAACACGTAATAAAAAGGGAGCTTAGCTCCCTTTTTTTAATAGTTTATTCAAAATCTTCATCAGAATAAAACTGTTCCTCCCCAGCTTTTATCTTTTTTAGCTTTTCTACACGCATTCTATTTTCGCTCATTAAACAATAATGCTCTCCTAATCCAGGATTAACAAGAGCGCATTTACTATTTCGATAACGAATCCAAGTTTTTTGAAAGGTTTCTAGTCCTTTTAAATCATAGTTAACTTCATTTAAATCTGAGCTTTGTTTTATCTGTCTGGTGATTTCTTGATATAGCTGATTGATTTGTTTTTTATATTGTTCAGAGGTCGAGTCTATGCAATAACTAACAATAGCATTATTGATACCCGCTTCTGGATCTTCTTTTTTTAATTCCTTAATCGTTTCATCAAGACATTGCGAGTAAACATCTTCACTAAGGTTACCATTTTTTTCCGTTGAATAAAAAAGTTCATCTCCTACCTTTATCTTTTTTAGCTTCTCTATACGTTGTTCATTCTCATTCATTAAGCAAGAAAGATTTTGTAATCCTGAATTAAAAAGCGCACATTTATTATTTCGATACTGAATCCAAGTTTTTTGAGAAGTTTCTAATTGACTCAATTCATCACTAGCATCTCTTGAGTTTTTTGCTTTTTTAACTTGTTCGTTAATTTCTTTATATAACCTATTAATTTTTTGTTTATACATATATGAGGTGTATTCCATACAACTAGCTACAACAGCATTATTGATGTCTGCTTCTGAATCTTCTTTTTTTAATTCTTTAATCGTTTCATCAAGACATTGAGAATAGATATCTTTGCCACTATTGAGATCAATAGATACCGCACCTTCATTGGCGAGTAAAGACGAGCAAAGACAAAGAATAGCTAGTGTGGTAAGTTTTTTCACATTTTTTCCTTAAATAAAAAATTCGCCTTAAAACCCAGATGTTAGGAGCAAGAATTTTGCAAGAAATGTCTCTCTTATGGTCATAACTGCTCTTCATTTAAAATGGAAATAATATTGGCACAATAAAAACAGTCACCAACATAACAATTAAGGTAAAAGGTACGCCAATTTTTATAAAATCAGCAAATTTGTAGCCACCTGGTCCCACCACCATGGTATTTACTGGAGAAGAGACTGGGGTCATAAATGCAGCTGAAGCTGCAATCGCGACGACCATTGCGAATGGTACGGGAGAAACATTAAGTTGCTGAGCAAGAGAAATCGCAATGGGTGCCATCAAAATTGCAGTAGCAGTATTCGATATAAACAACCCGACTAATGCACAAAATACAAAGAGCACAATCAATACCGGATACATTCCCCATCCATCAATGATTTGTGTTAACCATTTCACCGCAAACTCAACTCCACCTGTTTTTTGAAGTGCGGTTGAAAATGGCATCATTCCGATAATCAGAATAAGACTCGGCCATTGAATGGAGTCATAAGCACTTTTAGCATCCACGCAACGGAAATAAGCCAACATTAAACAACCAATCAAGGCAGCCACAACATTCGGCACAGCGCCTGAAACCATCAATACCACCATAGTTAAAATGGATAGTAAGGCTAGTGGTGCTTGACGTTGAGCTGGTACGGCACGCCCCATTTCTTTCGGATAATTCAATACCAAGAAATCTTTTCGACGATCACGCATCGCTTGAATAAGTCGCCAATCGCCAATCACTAAAAGCAAATCACCTGAGCGATATTTTTCTTTAAAAGCATCACTCAACACCACACCATCTCGCTTAATCCCAACCACATTTAAGCCATATTTTGTGCGGAATTGTAACTCTGCAGTAGTTTTACCAATACAGGCTGAGTTTGGCACAATAATTAACTCGGCCATTCCAATAGAACGAGCTTGCTGATCAAACGATTGGGATTTAATTTCGGCAGGTTCTAAATGAAATTCCTGGCAAAACATATCAAAATTGAAATCACAGCGTTCCAAATCCACCATGAGGATATCTTTTGCTTTTATCTCTGACGTACCAAGAGGCATGATGTAACTTGGTCGGAAATGTTTCCAACGCTCAATCGCCAATACATTGAGTTGGTAACTAGAACGCAAATGAAGTTGGTCTAAGGTTTTACCCACGAAAGGGGACGGGCTTTTCACCACCAAACGCTTGGTACGATCTTTCAAACCATATTCATTAATTAACTCATTCATGGAGCTCTGTGCCGTATCTTGATTACTTTCATCACTATTATCCGAAAGCCATCGACGAGCGATAAGCATATAGCCCATTCCAAGCACTAGGATCAGCAATCCGATTGGCGTGAAATCAAAAAACTCAAGACGAAGATTGGTATCTTTTACTAATTCCGCGTTCACCACAAGGTTCGGCGCTGTCGCGATTAATGTCATCATCCCGCTGATTAATCCTGCCACACTTAATGGCATCATTAATCGTTTTGGTGAAATATTCATTTGACGGCAAATCATCATCACAACAGGAATAAAAACAGCAACCACACCTGTCGAGCTCATAAATGCGCCTAATCCTGCCACTGAAAGCATCAGTAAAATGAGTACCTTGGCTTCGCTATTTCCTGCTACTTTCAAGATGCCATCGCTTACACGATAAGCAATTCCTGTACGAACTAAACTTTCTCCGACGATGAAGAGCAAAGCAATGAGGATAATATTGGGATCACTAAAGCCAACTAAAATCTCTTGAATGCTGAGAATACCACTTAGATAAAAAGAGAGCATCACCAATAAGGCCACCACGTCCATACGAATTTTATTATGTACAAATAAAATAATGGCCGCACCAAGCAGTATTAATGTCCAAAACAATGGACTCACCCAAAGTACATGCTCAAAAATGGTATTCATACGCTATCCTTCAATCTTAAAATCTTTCAAGCTAACTAGTCTTCCATGCCTAATGCTTTCTTCACAGGCGAAAAACTTCGACGATACTCTGGTAGAGGACCCAGTTCCGCTAATTTTTCTAAGTGTAATTTGGTCGGATACCCTTTATGTTGAGCAAAAGCATATTCTGGATACTTTTTATCTAACGCTTCCATTTCCTGATCGCGTGCGACTTTTGCCAAAATAGAGGCTGCACTAATTTCAGCCACAAGTGAATCTCCTTTCACTACCGCTTGCGCAGGCAAACCAAGATTAGACGGAATACGATTGCCATCTACCAACACAAAGTGCGGTTGAATTTTTAAGGCTTTTACTGCTCGCTCCATGGCTAACATAGAGGCATGAAGAATATTCAATTCATCAATCTCGGCTGGCTCTGCTCGTCCCACTGCCCAAGCTAAGGCTTTCTCTTTAATTTCTGCTGCGAGTGCAAGCCGTTTTTTCTCAGTGAGTTTTTTAGAATCTGCTAAACCTGCAATCGGCTTATTCGGATCTAAGATCACTGCGGCTGTGACAACTGCCCCCACTAAAGGGCCTCGGCCAACTTCATCCACTCCTGCAAATAATTGATAACCTTCAGGATACACAAAATCAGTCATGCTTTTGCTCCAATAAATCAATTACAGCTTGTGCAGCTTGACTATCCGCATCACATTGAATTAATTTGTGTAATTCAGTAAAACTTTGAATTAAAACACTGCGAGATTTGACCGCACTTTCGTCATCGCCCAAATACTGAGAAAGTTGTTCTGCTAATTTTTGCGGTTCGCAGTCTTCTTGAATCATTTCAGGTACAAGCATTTCATCTGCCAATAAATTAGGCAATGAAATATATTTTGTTTTGACTAATCGTTTTGCCAAGAAATAGGTGAAAGGTTTCATTCGATAGCCTACCACCATTGGCGATTTACACAACATCGCTTCAAGTGCAGCCGTACCTGAAGCAAGTAAAGTGGCTTCGGCAGCAATCATCACTTGGCGTGCTTTACCATCAATTAAATGCATATCGAGATCAGGTGCAATCTGCGCCTTTATTTCCTCAAATTGCTGGCGACGTTTTTCATTCACTAAAGGGACTAAAAACTGCAAGTCTGGATATTTTTCTTTTAATAATAATGCGGTTTTTAAAAATGGTTCTGAGAGGAATCCAACTTCGCTACCACGACTCCCCACTAAAATAGCAAGATAACGTCCTTTTTCATCAATACCTAAGTTCTGGCAAGCTTCCGTTCTATTTGGTTTTAATGGAATCGCATCTGCCATAGTATGACCAATAAAACGGCAAGGCACATTGAAACGATCATAAAAGGCTTTTTCAAAAGGAAGAAAAGCTAATACTTGATGGGTTGCTTTAGCAATTTTATAAATACGATTTTGACGCCAAGCCCATACAGATGGGCTCACGTAATGAATGGTTTTAATCCCTTTTTCTTTTAATTTCAGTTCAACGGTAAGATTAAAATCTGGTGCATCAATACCGATAAATACATCCGGTTTAATATCAGAAAGTTGTTCGATGACACTGCGACGAATTTTTAGCAATCGAGGCAAATGCTTGAGAACTTCTACTAACCCCATAACAGAGAGCTCTTCCATATCAAAAAAGCTTTCAAAACCTTGAGCAATCATTCTCTCACCGCCAATCCCGACAAACTTAGCTTGCGGATAGTGGCGTTTAAGCGCTTGAATGAGGCCTGCACCAAGAATATCACCAGAGACTTCACCGGCAATAATCGCAATAGTCGGATTTTCTTTTATCATTAAATTTACCTTAAAAAACGACCGCACTTTGAACAAATCATAGTGCGGTCTCTTTGTTATTCATCATTTTCTCTTAACGAGAAAAGAAACGTTAATTAACGAATAATGCCACGAGTAGAACGTTTGAAGAATTCCACAAAGAAACTAATTGCAGATTCTGTTTGCGCAATTTGTTCAATTTCAGGCAACACTTCTTCAAGGGTTTTACCACTGCGGTAAATCATTTTATAGACGTTACGAATCGCGTGCATGGTTGGTTTATCAAAACCACGACGTTTTAATCCTTCAAGGTTAACACCGAAAGGTTGTGCATGGTTACCTTGAGCCATCACATAAGGCGGCACATCTTGGCTAACCATAGAACCACCGCCTAGCATAACGTGTGCCCCTACGATCACAAATTGGTGAATCGCAGACATACCACCAACAATTACGAAATCATCTAATTCAACATGACCAGCAAGTGTTGCGTTATTTGCTAAGATACAGTTATTTTTGATTTGGCAGTCATGGGCAACATGTACGTTTACCATGAGTAAATTGTTATTACCAATACGTGTTACACCACCACCTTGGATAGTGCCGCGATGAATCGTCACATGCTCACGAATACGGTTTCCATTACCAATAATGGTTTTTGTTGCTTCGCCCTTATATTTTAAATCTTGGTTTACTTCACCAATGCTGGCAAATTGATAAATCTGGTTATCTTCACCAATCACGGTATCGCCTTTCACGACAATGTGAGAATTTAAAACAGTACGTGCTTTAATCTCAACGCTCCCTTCAATAATACAGAAAGGACCGATAACAACATCTTCGCCAATAACTGCGCCATCAGAGACAAGCGCGGTCGGGTGAATTTTTGCACTTGGGTGGATCATACTTACCCCTTAATTTTATTTAATTATCGACGAGCACACATTAATTTGGCTTCACAAGCTACTTCACCGTTTACGGTTGCAATACCCGTGAATGCTGTAATACCACGACGTTCTTTAATCACTTGAACGTTCAATTCCATTTGATCTCCAGGTAATACCGGGCGTTTGAAACGCGCTTCATCAATACCTGCGAAATAGAATAATTCTCCACCTTTTAGTTCATGGGTTTTAAATGCAAGGATCCCCATTGATTGTGCCAAAGCTTCAAGAATTAACACACCCGGTAAAATTGGCTCCCCAGGGAAATGACCGGTAAAACAAGGTTCGTTTACGCTGATATTTTTAATTGCTTTTAACCATTCACCCTCTTTATAGTCTAACACACGATCCACTAATAAAAATGGATAACGATGTGGCAATAAGGTCATAATTTCTTTTGCTTCAATTACTTTACTTACTTGATTCTCTGACACGTCTAATACCTTTAAAATAAATAATAATAAAACACTGGAATTATACGATATTTCTGTATAAAAATAAAACGCACCCTAGGGTACGTTTTAAAAATCTTAGCCAAGTTTTTTCTCAAGGGCTTTCAGTCGTTTATTCATACCATCAATCCCCAAGGTAAGTGCGGCTGTTTTTCGCCACTCTTTATTAGTTTGTAATGGGATACCCGATGAGTAAACGCCTGGTTCAGTAATTGGACGCATTACCATCCCCATACCAGTCACTGTTACCTTATCGCAGATTTCCATGTGACCATTAATCACACTTGCTCCGCCAATTAAACAATAACGCCCCACTTTTAGGCTACCCGCCATAATGACACCGCCAGCTACTGCTGTACCTGTGCCGATATGAACGTTATGCGCAATTTGACAAAGGTTATCAATAATGACGTTATCTTCAATGACTGTCGCATCTAAGGCGCCACGGTCAATACAAGTGCAAGCACCAATTTCGACATTATTACCAATGATCACTTGACCAACTTGTGGAATTTTCACCCAGCGACCACGATCATTTGCATAACCAAAACCATCACTACCGATGACTGCTCCTGATTGAATTAAGCAATTTTGTCCAATTTCTACTTCATGATAAACGCTTACGTTTGCCCAAAGCTGTGTACCTGCACCAATTTTTGTGAATTTACCCACAAAACAACCCGCGCCAATAATCACGTTATCGCCTAATACAACACCTTCTTCAATAACGGCATTTGCACCAATTGATACATTTTCACCAATTGAAGCTTTTTCAGAAATAACCGCACTTGGGTGGATATTTTGAGCAGCTTTCGGAGTGGTATCCATATATTGAGCTAATACGGCATAAGCAACATAAGGATCTTTAACGATAAGTAAGTTACTTTCAGGGGAGCAAAATTCCACATCTGCTTCTGACACGACAAGAATACCTGCTTTAGATTCGGCTAATAAAGGACGGAATTTTGCATTAGAAATGAAGGTAAGCTGGTTAGGTTCTGCTTTTGACAATGCGGCAATATTATTAACGACAACGTCGGCGTTACCGCGAAGGGTACCGCCGACTTTTGCTGCTAATTCCTGTAAAGAATAGGATTTTTGCATTATGAGAACCTATTATTTTTTCTCTTCAGTTTTTGCTGGAGCTGCTTTTTCAGTTGCCGGAATAGATTTTAATACTTCTTCAGTAATATCTTTACCATCTACTGCAAATACGACAGAGTTAGCATCTAAAACATAAGTATAACCTTTTGCTTTTGCTAAGTTATTAGTTGCAACTTGAATGCTTTCTAATAATTTACCACGCTCTTCAGTTTGACGTTTTTCGTTTAACTCTTGGAACTCTGCTACTTTTTTATCTTGCTCTTGCATTAATTTATTTAATGCAGCTTCTTCATCTGAACCAAATTTAGTGATTTCTTCTTGGCGTTTTTGAATTTCAGCTTGACGTAAACGAGGTGCATCTTTTTGTAAAGCTGCAACTTTTGCTTCTACTTTTTTACGAGATGCTACGATTTTGTCATCAATTTCTTTCTTACTTGCAGCAAGTTTATCCGCCATTGGTTTGAATTCTGCATCTAACTTATCTGCTACAGCTTGACGATCTGGGTGGTTTTGGAATAAGTAACCCGCGTTGATGAATGCGATATTTTCATCTGCAGCAGCAAAACCTGATGCAAGTGCAAGACCTAAAGAAAGTGCGGTAACTTTTACTACGTTTTTCATATTTGAATTTCCTTAAATTAGTTTAGTAAATATTCCTGTGCCAGCTAACTCACTGACACAGAACGAAGATTTTGACTTAAATAGAACGTAAAAGTTCAATTTATTAGAAAGAACCACCAATACTGAATTGGAATTGTTCTACATCATCATTTTCATATTTTTTGATTGGTTTCGCATAAGAGAATACCAATGGTCCAATTGGTGATTGCCATTGGAAAGCAACACCAGTTGAAGCACGGACTCGGCCTGCTTTACTGTAATCAGGTAATGTTGCATAAATCGGAGATGATTTTAAGCCTTCTTTATCTGATTTCCATTTTGTATTCCAAACGCTCGCTGCATCAACGAAAAGTGAGGTTCTTACGCTATTTTGGCTTTTATCTCCAACAAATGGGGTTGGAACAATAAGTTCGACACTTGCTGTAGCCATCGCGTTACCACCAACGACATCAGTACTTTGATACCATTGGCCATATTTGTCTTGATAAATCGCATTAGGACCTACCGCACCGTAAGCAAAGCCACGTAATGAACCGATACCACCAGCCGTATAAAGTTGATAGAACGGTACACGTTTACCACCTAAGCCATTTGCATAAGAAGCGGTTGCTTTTCCAGATAATACCCAACGATGATCACGATCTAATGGGTAGAAACCTTGAAGCTCAGCGCTTAATTTATAATACTTATTATCAGATCCTGGAATGGTGACACGACCACCTAAACTTGCTTTTACCCCTTTAGTTGGGAAATAGCCACGGTTTAGACTGTTGTAGTTCCAACCAAATGAGAAATCAAAATCATTAGTTTTGATTGAGTTTCCAGTCAAATTCATTGACTTCATGTATAAATCACGGTTGTATTCATACGCGAAGTTACTGATTTTATTATAAGTATAACCTAATCCCACATAATATGAGTTGTTCTCATTAACAGGGAATCCCAATGTGACATTACCACCGTAAGTTGTACGTTTATAGGTTGATGAAGTATCACTTTTCGAGTTATCGTAAGTTTCATAGAATACGTTTCCACCTAAACTTACCCCATCTTTAGTAAAGTATGGTTCTGTATAACCCAAGTTTACACTTGTACCGTAGTCATTACGGGTACCTGCTAAACTTACTGCTGCACCCGTTCCCAAGAAGTTATCTTGTTTCACACTTGCTTGATAGCTGATACCACTCTCTGTACCATAACCGATACCAAAGTTAATACTACCAGTATTACGTTCTCTTACTTTATATACGACATCGACTTCATCATTAGAACCTTGAATTGGTTCAACACGATTTTCTACACTCTCAAAGAAACCCGTTCTATCTAAACGTACTTTACCTAACTCAACTAATTGTGAGTTATACCAAGTCCCTTCTTGCTGACGCATTTCTTGACGTAATGTACTATCTGCAGAAACCGTATTACCTTCAAAGCGAACTTGACGAACAGATAAACGACGTCCCGCATCAACCACAAAGGTTAATGCTAATGTTTTATTCGCGTCATCAAAAGTTGGTACAGTATTCACTGTTGCACTACCGTAACCACGTTCACCTAATTTATCTTTAATTAAGCTTTCAACATTTTGCACATCCGCACGACTGAATGTATCATTTAAGTGAAGTTCACCTAATAATGGTTGTAATTCATCAGCCATACCACCTAAGTTACCGACGATACGAGCAGAACTTAAATTGTATTTTTCACCTTCACTTACATCAATAGTGACATCTGCTTTTGTATGCTCTTCATTTAACTGAACATCTGTTTTTGTCACTCTGGCTTTGGCATAACCATTATTTTGGTAGTAGTCTTGGATAGCTTGAATATCTTTGTCAAACTGAGAACCATCAAACTTATTACCCCAAAGTTTCCACCAAGAATCTGGTTGAAGCTCCATTTGTTCTTGTAACTTACTGCTAGAAATCGCTTCATTTCCATTAAAAGTAACAGAACGAAGTTTTGCCGTATCATCTTCATCAATTTGAAGTGTAATTTCTGCGCGGTTATTTGGTAAAGTTGTCACAATCGGATCAACTTTCGCATTATAACGACCTATACTCTTATAATGTTCTCTTAAGGTTTTCGCAAACTCTTCTAATTTCGCACGATTTAAGACATCACCACTTTTGAAACCATTTGCATCAAGGTTTTGTTTTAATGCTTCTGTTGGAATAACTGAGTTACCTTTAATATTCACTTCAGAAATGATTGGTTTCGCAATAACGCTCACAACTAATGCGTCGCCATCTTGGAAAGCTTTAACATCATCAAACTGTCCACTTACGAATAATGAACGTACAATATTGGCTACATCTTTATCCGTTACACGCTGACCACTACGAACAGGAAGGCTTGCTAGAATTTGCTGTTCTAAGTCTCCTTGAGCACCGTCAACACGAATGTCTTTTGCTACAAATGGTGCCGCAAATACACTCGTTGTAGTACCGAATAATAAACTTGCGATTAGAAGTTTTTTCATCGACTTTATCCTATAAAAAACAATAGTTATAAACGTAAGAAATCATTAAAAAGCACAAAAATTGTTTGAATTAACAAGATTGTGAGCCCTATACGATAACTTAAATTTTGTACCCGTTCTGAAACAGGTTTTCCTTTGATAGCTTCCGCCGCCAAAAATACGAGATGTCCACCATCTAAAACTGGCAACGGAAATAAATTCATTATGCCTAAATTAACACTGATTAACGCGAGAAAACTTAAGAAATAAATCACGCCAGCGTTAGAAGATGCGCCTGCACCTTGGGCAATTGAAATTGGCCCAGCCAAACTGGAAAATGAAAGCTCTCCACTAAACAATTTCCCGATTGCCTTCACAATAAACCACGAAATTTGGCCTGTCTTTTCCACACCTTTTTGTAGGGCATCAAGAATACCATATTTTAATTCAGTTCGATACTGTTCGCCAACTTTTAAGAACGTCGGACTTAACCCAACAAACCATTTACCATCTTGATTCTTCTCCGGTTGCAAGATTTTGTCAAAAATTTCTTGACTACGTTCGACCTTGATTGTAAAAGGTTGACCTTGTTGCACCAGTGCAACAAAAGCTTTCCAATCAAGTGCGGTCGAATTTTCTGCTAAAATTTTATCGCCAATTAACAAGCCTGCTTTTTCTGCTGGTGAGTTTTCCACTACTTTTGATAATGTCATCTCCACTTTACTTGAAACGGGATTGATCCCTAGTGTTTCAAATGATGTTTCTTTATCTGGTTCAAATGTCCAATTTTGCAGATTAATGGTTCGTTGATAAGGTTGCTCTTCACCAAAAGGTGTTAATGTGAGTTCAACCGAATCAGAACCTAACTTATCAGTGAGCAATAAATTAATGGTTTCCCAATCGGGTGCATTCTTTCCATCAATTGCTAAAATCTGGCTATTCGGTTCAATTTGAGCCATCGCAGCGGGAGAATTTGGCGTGACATTTTCAATGACCGGTTTAACACTCGGAATCCCAACAGAATAAATCACCCAATATGCCAAAATCGCAAAAATAAAATTAGCAAGGGGACCTGCAGCAATCACAAAAGCACGTTGAGCTACCGATTTGCTTTCAAATGCCTGCGATTTTAATTCTGCTGGAACGTCTTCATTTCGTCCATCAAGCATTTTGACATAACCACCAAGCGGAATGGCTGAAATAGCAAATTCGGTGCCTAATTTATCTGTGCGTCGCCAAATCACTTTACCAAAGCCAATCGAAAAACGATGAACTTTAATACCACACTTTCTTGCCGCCCAAAAATGGCCGTATTCGTGTACGGCAACCAGCACGGCAATTGCAACAATAAATGAGCCTAGCGACCACAAAAACGACATGTTCTATCCTATAATACAAAGAAATAGAAGTATGTGAAGAATGGTACTGCGGCTGTTAAGCTATCAATACGATCTAAAATACCGCCATGACCTGGAATTAATTGACTACTGTCTTTAATGCCTGATTCACGTTTAAACATACTTTCGGCTAAATCACCTAATACAGAAATAGCCACAGTTGCCACAGAAAGCACAACAAAACCGCCCATTGCACGGCTACCTAATAAAGTTTCACCTGAAAAATGAATAAATACAAACGCCAATACCGCTGCAGTGATCATGCCCCCAAATACGCCTTGCCATGTTTTTCCTGGTGATACTTTCGGCGCAAGTTTGTGCTTACCAAAGGCTCGTCCGGCAAAATATGCACCTGAGTCAGCAGCCCATACTAATACAAATACATAGAGCAATAAGAATAAACCATGATGAGGATCAGCAGTATAATTATCTAAACGTAAACGTAAGACAGCGGCAACAAAGGGAATCAACGTAGAAAACGCAAATAGAAGTTGCAAAGGAATATTTTTACCCCAAAACTTCGCTGAGCTTGGATAAGTCACCACTAACACCAATGCAAGTACCCACCAACCGACAGAGTTTAGCAATAAAAGCGGTAAGTAGTTTTCAAACACTCGCCCCGCATCTAAATAATTCCCTTCGTTATAAAGCCAAAGGAAAATAAATGCGCCTAAAAACGCCGCAATACAAAGGCGTGCTAAAGGATTTTTAAAACGAGCAAATTGAGCCCACTCCCAAATACCAAGCGTCGCCACAAAGCCTAAGGCTAGGGCAAAATAAAATGGGGTAAATAAGAACAAGGCACATAATACCAAAGCAATCAACACAATGGCTGATAATACACGTTCTTTAAGCATAAGTTCTCCGCTTATTCTGTCCCGCCAAAACGGCGATGACGTTGTTGATAGCAGGCAATTGCCTGATTAAAATCTTTTTCACTAAAATCTGGCCAAAGCACATCTAAAAAACACAATTCCGCATATGCAATTTGCCAAAGCAAGAAATTACTAATGCGTTGCTCACCGCTTGTGCGAATTAGTAAATCGACAGGCGGTTCATCTTGTGTAACTAAATGTTGCTGGAAAAGTGATTCATTAATATCACTCACCAAAATCTCATTATTTTTTACTTTTTCAGCGAGTTGTTGAGTCGCTTGAACAATATCCCAACAACCACCGTAATTCGCCGCAATATTTAAAGTCAGTGCGGTATTATTTTCTGTTAAATTTTCTGCTTTTGCGATCTTCTCTTGCAATTTCTCACTAAAACGAGAAACATCACCGATAATCTTTAGACGAATATTGTTTTTGTGTAATTTTTTAACTTCTCGATCAAGTGCCTGCATAAAAAGCGTCATTAATGCGCTTACTTCTTGCTCGGGACGATTCCAGTTTTCGCTGCTAAATGCATATAACGTCAAAAATTTAACGCCAGTTTGTCGTGCATAACTCACCGCACGACGCACTGCCGCCACACCATTTGTATGGCCAAAAATACGCAACTTATTTTGTTGTTTCGCCCAACGCCCATTGCCATCCATAATAATGGCAACATGTTCGGGGATATTATTGTTATCAAGTTCTTTCATTCTAAAATATTCGGATTTTATGACCGCACTTTTGCGTATTCTACATCAACTTTTTAATCAGCGAATCGGCTAATTCACGGGCTTGCTTATCTACGGCTAATACATCATCAATGCTTGAAATGGCAGAAGATGGCATGTGCTCAACCGATGCTTGGTTAATTTTTGCAATATCCATAAATTTAATATAGCCATCTAAAAAGGCTTGTACGGCAATTTCGTTTGCCGCATTCATTGCAGTTGTCGCATACTGCCCTTCTGCAAACGCATCGATCGCTAATTTTAAATTTGGATAACGATTAAAATCAGGCTCAATAAATGTCAATTCTTTGATTTTAAAGAAGTCTAATGGTTCCACACCACTTACGGTACGATTTGGATAAGCCATGGTTTCCGCAATGGGCGTTCTCATATCCGGATTGCCCATTTGAGCAATGACCGAGCCATCGACATAACGCACCATCGAATGAATAATAGATTGAGGATGAATAATCACTTCCATTTCATCAGCCGATGCATTGAAGAGCCAGCGCGCCTCAATATACTCTAAACCTTTATTCATCATCGTGGCAGAATCCACAGAGATTTTTTTGCCCATTGACCAGTTTGGATGAGCAACAGCTTGTTCTGGCGTAATAGATTCAAACTCGTTTAATGGCGTATAACGGAAAGGCCCACCAGAACCTGTTAAGACAATTTTACTGACGCCCAATTCTTTTAAGGGACAGAATCCAACCTTTTCTTGTGCTTCAGGCGGTAAGGATTGAAAAATCGCGTTATGTTCGCTATCGACAGGCAATAATTTTGCTTTTGACTGTTTCACTGCATCAATAAAGATCTGACCACAAGTCACTAATGATTCTTTATTTGCAAGTAAAACTTTCTTACTCGCTTTTACCGCCGAAAGAGTCGGTAGTAATCCAGCTGCCCCAACAATGGCTGCCATAACTTGATCGGCATCTGGATGTGCTGACAGCTCACAAATGGCTTTCTGTCCAGCTAAGACTTCCGTTTTAATGTGGTGTGAAGCTAATTTTTCTCGCAATACCTTTGCTGCATTTTCGTCATCTAATGCAGCAAAGTGCGGTTGAAATTTCACGCATTGTTCAAACATCGTCTCAACATTTTTGTCCCCCACTAACGCAAAGGCATGGTATTTGTCAGGATTATGTTCGATAACAGAAAGGGTGCTATGACCAATAGAACCGGTTGATCCTAAAATAACAAGATTTTGTTTTTGCATAAAATTTCGACCGCACTTTGTGCTTTTATTTTTTTATCAGAATAGAACAAGGGCAGACACTTGGTCTGCCCCAAAACATGGCTCGACAATTAGAAATCCATTAATTCTTTTTCTTTATCTGCTAAGATCTCATCCACTTTTTTGATATAACTATCAGTGACTTTTTGAATGATTTCTTCTGCTTTGTGTTGATCGTTTTCGCTGATTTCTTTGTCTTTTAATAATGCCTTGATTTTATCATTTGCATCACGGCGAACGTTACGAATCGCCACTTTACCTTGTTCACCTTCGCTTTTTACGATTTTGATTAAATCACGACGACGTTCTTCAGTTAATGGAGGAAGAGGCACACGAATTGTTGTACCTGCTGAAGATGGGTTTAAACCTAAATCAGACGTTAAAATTGCTTTTTCTACTGCACTGATTAAAGCACGGTCAAATACTGTTACCGCTAAAGTACGCGCATCTTCTGCAACAACGTTAGCTAATTGACGAAGTGGGGTCGCTGCGCCATAGTATTCCACTTGGATCGCATCTAATAAGCTTGGTTGTGCACGGCCTGTACGGATTTTTGCAATATGCCCACGCAACGCTTCGAGGCTTTTTTCCATGCGAGCTTCAGCATCTTGTTTGATTTCATTAATCATTCATCTGTCCTTTTTAATAAATAAAGATAAAACACAGTGATTTTACTGGATTTTTAGGGAGTTTTGAATAAATTTATTCATAAAAAAGGCGAGATTATCTCTCGCCATTTTATTCTTGAAAAAATTAACTAATCGTTGTGCCTTCTTCTGTACCTAGTACCACTTGGCGTAATGCACCGGGTTTACACATATTAAATACACGAATTGGCATACCGTGGTCACGAGCGAGTGTGAACGCAGCTAAATCCATTACTTTTAATTCTTTATCAATTACTTCTGCATAAGATAATTTATGGTATAGCTTTGCATTAGGATTTTTTGCAGGATCGCAATCATACACGCCATCAACTTTGGTCGCTTTTAACACGATATCCGCTTCAATTTCAATACCACGCAAGCATGCAGCAGAATCTGTAGTAAAGAACGGGCTCCCCGTTCCCGCTGAGAAAATCACCACACGTTTTTCACGTAACATTTTGATGGCTTCAGACCAGTTATAGGTATCGCAAATCCCATTTAATTGGAAAGCAGACATTAATTTTGCATTCACATCTGCACGATGAAGCGCATCGCGCATTGCCAAGCCATTCATTACGGTTGCAAGCATCCCCATATGGTCGCCCACTACGCGATTCATGCCGGCTTTAGCTAATTTTGCACCACGGAATAAGTTACCACCGCCGAGCACAACACCAACTTCCACGCCCATTTCAATTAATTCTTTAATCTCTAAAGCCATACGATCGAGGATAGAAGGATCGATACCGAAGCCCTCATCACCTTGTAATGCTTCACCACTTAATTTCAATAAGATTCGTTTGTAAATTGGTTGGCTCATTGTTTTTTCCTTTGTCGGTTACAAAAATTGGCTTATTTTAGCAAAAGAGTGAAAAAGTTAAAAATGGAAATTGGTCAGAAAAGTGCGATAAAATGGTGCACTTTTGATTTTATAGGCAAACTTTATGAAGATATCAAAAACCTCACAAATTTTAACCGCACTTTTTTCTTTGGCTTGTGCCATTCTTGCAGGTTACCTGATTTTACGAGGCTCAGGGATGTTTCCAGAGCCATCTATTAATTTGATTTTACTCACAGCCCTTTTCATTATTTTATTAAGCAGTAGCCGAAAATCCTTCTATTTTATTTTATTGCCCTTAGTTTGCTTGCATGCATTTTATACACCAACAGGCTTAAATTTTGGTGCTCCAAGCTATCAATATATTGCTTCGGTTCTTGCGACAGATATGTTGGAAACTAAAGAGTTTCTATTACAAATTCCAGTAAGTAGCTATTTAGCCGCATTGGCTATTCCACTATTAGTCTTTTTACATTATAAAAGTGCGGTCAAATTTGGTGTGAAATTTTATCGCAATAAAACATTTATCGCTTTGGCTACCCTGTTAATTGGTTATAACTTACCGATTGCTGCGCCATTAAAAGAAACCATTGATTCCACTGTTAAAATCGTTGATGAATGGCAAAAATTGAAAAAAATGTCACAAGAAAGCAACTGGGGACAATCCACATTAGAAAATTCTAAATACCAAGATTATGTGATGATTTTGGGTGAAAGTGCGAGAAAAGATTACTTGCATGCGTATGGATACCCCGTCAATGACACACCATTTATGTCATCTGCAAATGGTACACTGATTGATGGCATGACATCCGCCGGAACCAACACTGTCGCCTCATTGCGCTTAATGTTAACGTTACCTGATAAAGAAAAATGGGAACCAAACTATGATTTAAGCTTAGTGGATCTCATTAAGTCTGCTGGTCTGAAAACCTACTGGCTGTCTAATCAAGGTTTCTTAGGTGAATACGACACGCCGGTCGCGTCTCTAGCTTCAAAATCTGATGAAACCATTTTCTTGAAAAAAGGCGGGAGCTTTAATTCTACAAACTACAGCGATTTTGATTTAATCCCTAAATTTGCCCAAGTTTTAGAAGATCCAACGCAAGGTAAACGCTTTATTGTATTACACATTTATGGCTCACATCCGCTTGCTTGCGATCGCGTTGAAGATTACCCGAAAATTTTCAATGACAATGATATTGAGAAAAAGAACGAATACTTAAATTGCTATATTACATCCATTAAGAAAACCGATGATTTTATTAAGAAAGTGTATGAAACGCTCAAAGAAAACGAGCAAAAAACACACCGCACTTTCTCCATGATTTATTTTTCAGATCATGGTTTATGTCATCAGGAAGATGATAAACATGGCGTCACCTTGTTTAACCAAAACTGTCACAGCCAATTGCATCATAATATTCCGCTCTTTAAGATTTCATCTGATGATACGGCACGTAAAGAATACAAAGCCTTTAAATCTGGTTTGAATTTCTTAGAAGGTATTGCTAATTGGATAGGCATTAAAAATCCGAAGCTGACATTAGAAGAAGATTTATTCTCTGAACAAGCTGACAAAGATGATTATGGTCTGAAAAAACTGATTGAAGAAAAATATCGTAAAGATGCAGATCCTGCCATCGATATTCGTCCAAAGAAATAGAAAATCTCAAATTTCAGACAACAAAAAAGCCGATATTCAATATCGGCTTTTTTTATATCTCAATGGAGACAATTAAGCGTTACCGCCAGTGATTTTTGCAACTTCAGCTGCGAAATCTTCTTCTTTTTTCTCGATACCTTCACCTACTTCTAAACGGATGAAGTTAGACACTGAAGTGTTTACTGATTTTAAGAAGTCACCTACAGATACAGAAGGATCCATTACGAATGGTTGACCTGTTAATGAAACTTCACCAGTGAATTTCTTCATACGGCCTTCAACCATTTTCTCTGCGATTTCTTTTGGTTTACCAGAGTTAACTGCGATATCAATTTGAATTTGACGCTCGTGTTCAACAACATCTGCAGGTACATCTTCTGGGTTCACGAATTCTGGTTTAGATGCCGCTACGTGCATTGCCACTTTTTTAAGTTCATCTTCTGAACCTTCACCTGCAACTAATACACCGATTTTTGCACCGTGTAAGTATTGAGCAATAACTTGACCTTCTAAGTAAGCAACACGACGGATGTTCATGTTCTCACCGATTTTAGCCACTAATGCAGCACGTTTTTCTTCAAATTGTGCTTGTAAGGCTTCGATAGTGGTGCCTTTGTGTGCTGCTGCGAAATCAGCTACTTCGTTTGCTAAACCTAAGAAGCCAGCATCTTTTGCTACGAAGTCAGTTTCACAGTTCATTTCAACTAATACACCGAAACCATTTTGTACACGAGCAAGGATAACACCTTCAGCTGCAACACGGCCTGCTTTTTTAGCAGCTTTAGCTTGACCAGATTTACGCATATTGTCGATTGCTAACTCGATATCACCGTTTGCTTCAACTAATGCTTTTTTACATTCCATCATACCGGCACCGGTACGTTCACGAAGTTCTTTTACTAATGATGCTGTGATTTCAGCCATTTTAAAAATCCTCTGTCGAAAGTACGATTCATTTTGACCGCACTTTTAGATAAAAATATAGGGGCTAAATTTTAGCCCCTATGCCAATTAATCGTTTGATTATTAAGGGCTTCGCCTTATTGCAAAACTTAAATTATTCTGCGTCAGCTGCTAATTCTTCAGCAACTTGAGCTTCGTTACCACGACCTTCTTTAACCGCTGCTGCAGCTGCAGAAACGTAAAGTTGGATAGCACGAGTCGCATCATCGTTACCAGGGATAACGAAATCTACGCCAGCTGGAGTTGAGTTAGTATCAACGATAGCAAACACAGGAATACCTAGGTTGTTTGCTTCTTTAACAGCGATATGTTCGTGGTCTGCACCGATAACGAATAACGCATCTGGTAAGCCACCCATATCTTTGATACCACCAAGGCTTAATTCAAGTTTTTCCATCTCACGGGTACGCATTAACGCTTCTTTTTTGGTTAATTTGTCAAAAGTACCGTCTTGAGATTGAGTTTCTAAATCTTTTAAACGTTTAATTGATTGACGAACGGTTTTCCAGTTAGTCAACATACCACCTAACCAACGGTGGTTTACATAATATTGTTGACAGTCTAATGCTGCAGCTTGTACTGCTTCTTGAGCCGCGCGTTTAGTACCAACGAATAATACTTTACCGTTGTTGCTAGCAATACGGGTTAATTCCGCTAAAGCTTCGTTGAATAAAGGTAAAGTTTTTTCTAAGTTGATGATATGAACACCGTTACGAGCACCAAAAATGAAAGGTTTCATTTGTGGATTCCAGTAACGAGTTTGGTGTCCGAAGTGTACGCCCGCGTTGATCATGTCGCGCATTGAAACTTGTGCCATAATATTTTCCTTTTGTTGGGGTTGAGCCTCCACATATCAGCTAATCGACCGTTTGGCACCCCGATTAAGCCTTAATGATATGTGTGTGTTGTTAATAATTAAAAACGCTGCTTTTGAAACCCAAAAACAGCGGTGCGATTTATACCATAAAGTGCGGTCAAAAACCAGCTTATTTTGTTAAATTCATCACTTTTCTTGCTTTAATAAACAATAAAGGGGGACGATGCCGCAAATCTTTAAATTCATCATGCCATTGTGGCTGCTCGGCTAACATGGGTTCAGCCATTTGTTCAATTTGAAAACCTGCAGCAATTAAATCATTAATAATCGTTGCCGTCGTGCGGTGATAGGTTTTAAAAGGTTGTTGAAACCAATTCCGCTCTCTCAATCCTTCATCACGGTAATGATTTAAACGATAAGCGACTTGCTGTTTTTTCTCATTTTTTTCCCAGCGCTCCCCTTCTTTATGGCAAGTTGTAATCGGATGCTCTTGGGAAAAAACTAATGTACCATTAGGTTTAAGTTTGTTGGCAATAGAAGATAATAAAGCAGGAAAATCTTCAATATAGTGAAAAGCAAAAGAGCTGGTAATGACATCAAAATCACGTTCTGGCAATTCCGTTAATTTTTCCATCGGTAACTGATATAAGGAAAAACGCCCTGAAAATTGACCGCACTTTTGTAGATCTTTTTCGGCTTGTTCGAGCATTTTAACTGAAAGATCCGTTCCCACTACTCTCGCCGCATTGCGTTCTAAATAGAGTTGCAAATGTCCGCCCGTTCCACAGCCTAGATCGAGTAATTTTTTCTCTTGTAAATCAGGTAAGAGGGAAAGCATCGTTGGCTTTTCCACTATTTCATTGAGACTGATGGGATTAGATCGAAGTTTTTGATAAAGCGCAAAGAAGTTTTCTTTATCGTAAACACTCGTTTTGTTATTCATTTTGTTTCCTATGCAAAATTAAAAAGGGCGTATTTGATACGCCCCTACTATATTAACGTGAAAACTTATCCTGCGAAACTTGCAAACCATCCTAAGTTTGCGCCTACTTGTGCCACAATATTTAACACACCGAATAAGATTACAAAGCCAATCATAAAATTACCGCCATACACTTTATAAGTCGCATTTGGGAATTTTTGGCGACTTGCTTTAGCAAGCAGTGCTGGCACGATTGCAGCCCAAATTGTTGCAGCTAATCCAGCATAACCAATGGCAATCACGAAACCATAAGGAAATTGTAAACTTAACAATAGTGGAGGTAAGAATGTTACCAATGTGGTTTTTGTTCTGCCTAATACGCTGTCATCAAATTTAAATAAATCGGCAATATAATCAAATAAACCTAACGTTACCCCTAAGAATGAGGTTGCAATAGCCATATAAGCAAAGAAATTCAATACAACCGCAATGTATTCCACTTCAATATATTTGTGTAATGCTTCTAATAATGCCGATACATCGCCGCCTTTTTCAATTACGGGTGCAAATTCTGTACGAGGTAAATTACCTTGCACCGCAAGCTGCCATAAGATGTAAATCACTAAGGCTAAGCCTGTACCAATAAAGATTGATTTCATTACACGACTACCATCACGATCGTAATATTTTACGAGACTCGGTACATTTCCGTGGAAACCAAAAGACACTAAGCAAACAGGAAGTGCGGTCAATAAATAAGGTAAATAGGTTTGCTCGCCTTCTGCAATACTATTGAATAACACTTCTGTTTTTACAGAGCTCAATAAACCTGCGGTAGAAAGGAAGAAAGCGACTACCATTCCAACAATCAATACCGTCGTGAAACGGTCTACAGCTTTAGTGGAAAGCCACACGAAAGCCGCAAGAATAAAACAGAAAATTAAGGATCCAGAAGTACGTCCAATATCGACCGCACTTTCAGCAGAACCAAAAGCTTGGTTAAGCAAGTTTTGTGTAATACCACCGCCTGAAGTGATGTAGGCATAAGTCAAAATATACAACACAAAAGCAACTGAAAGACCATTGATAATATTCCAGCCTTTACCTAACAAATCTTTTACGATGGTGTCAAAGCTAGAGCCGGTAGGATAATGTAAGTTGGCTTCTAAGATCATCAAACCTGATGTGGTCATACAGAACCAAGTGTAAACCAAAGCAAGAATAGAGCCGATAAACCATACGCCAGCCGTTGAGGTTGGGTTTGCAAGCATACCTGCACCAATCGCGGTACCTGCAATAATCATGGCGCCGCCTAATAAAGAAGGAGATTTTTTTATTGTCATCGTTAAGTCCTAAAATAAAAATTTGCACTATTATAGTAGTGCAAATTTAAAAGACAATCTTTTTGTATCGACAAAACGCAATAAATTTATATAATCAGCCATCTCAATAAAAGGATAATTTATGAAAAAACAACTCAAAAGTTTTGCTTTTGCTGTATTAGCTGGGGCGGTTATCACATCTTGTGCGGATTCTGCCTCAATCAATCAAGAAGCGGCAAGCAGCTATACACAAGAAATGGGGAAAATTCGCTCACAAGGTGCGATTGATACCACATCAAATACCGCAAGACGTATTCATCATGTCTTTAACAAAATGGTGCCTTATGCAAACCAAGCGAATGAAACTGGCTTAAAGTTTAATTGGCAAATCAATGTCATCAAATCTAAAGAGCTCAATGCTTGGGCTATGCCTGGTGGGAAAATGGCTTTCTACACAGGTTTAGTGGATACCTTGCAACTGAACGATAACGAAATCGCAGTCGTAATGGGTCATGAAATGGCACATGCTCTAAAAGAACACGGTAAAGCCAAAGCTAACTTCGGCACGATAAGTGCTATTGCTGGTGCAGTTGGTGGAACAGCATTATCTGCCGTAGTAGGTGCGGATATGACTGATTTAGTTGCACTGACCAAAGACTTTGCTTTAGATAAACCTTACTCTCGTAGTGCAGAAACTGAAGCAGATGAAGTGGGTCTCATGTTAATGGCTCGCTCAGGTTACAATCCTCAAGTCGCGCCTGGCTTATGGCAAAAAATGGCTAAAGCCTCTGGTGGCTCTAAAGGTGTGCTTGACGTGTTAGCTTCTACTCACCCGAGTGATGAGTCCCGTCAAGAAAACTTACAACGCTTATTACCAGAAGCAATGGAACTTTACAAAGCCGCTAAAAATAAAAATGGCTAAATAAAACGGTCTAAAATTGACCGCACTTTCATAAATAAAAAGCGAACATCATGTTCGCTTTTTTTAATATCTAAAAGAAAACCGCACTTGAAAAATCAAAGTGCGGTTTGTTTTTATCGTATTTTCAATTAATGTTGTTCGTTAATGTGACCTTCAATTGGTTTCACATTTTCATCAAACACTGGTAACGGTTTGTGTTCGCTTGCAATGTATGAATAAATCACTGGCAACACGAACAAGGTAAACAATGTACCGATTGCCAAACCTGCCACGATAACGATACCAATACTGAAACGAGATACCGCACCTGCACCTGTTGCATAAAGCAACGGTACAAGACCTGCAATCATCGCTGCGGTTGTCATCAGAATTGGACGTAAACGTACTTTAGCCGCTTCGGTAATCGCTTCAACACGCGTTTTACCATGATTTAACTGCTCTTCTTTCGCTACTTCACACATTAAAATACCGTGTTTTGTGATAAGACCAACTAAGGTAATCAAACCAACCTGTGAGTAGATATTTAGCGTTGTCCCTGCAATACCAAAAAATCCGAAGGCATTTAAGGCTAACAATGCCCCACTCACGGCTAACGGAACAGAAATCAGAATCACGATTGGATCGCGAATTGATTCAAACTGAATTGCCAAGACTAAGAAAATAATCACTACCGCAAGTAAGAACGTTACAGCAAGCGCATTACCTTCTTGTACTAACTGACGCGCTTCACTTTTAAAGTCATAGTTATAACCCTGTGGTAACGTATTTTTCGCATTGTCCTGTAACCATTGGATCGCATCACCAATTGAAGTACCTGGCATCGGTACAGCACTAATCACCGCAGAGTTTAACTGGCTGAAACGAGGCAATGTACTTGGTTGTGGTTCCAATGTAGCCGTCACCAAGCTGCTTAATGGAACAGAGGTACCATTTGCTGCGGTGATGTAATACTTATTAAAACTTTCCGGAGATAAACGATTGTCACGTTTTACTTGGGAAATAATTTTGTAAGCTCGACCATCAATATCCACACGTTCAATGGTTGCGGCAGATAAGAAGCTGCCTAACGTACGGCTGATTTGTTGCATCGTAATGCCGTAAGTCCCTGCTTTTTCACGATCAATCTTAATGCGCATTTGAGCGGTATCAAATTTAAGATCGAGATTGGTATAAACGAACTTACTGGATTTTTGCATATCCTCTAAGAATTTACCGGCCACATTTGCTAAATCGCCGTAATCTTGTGATGTGCTGATCACAAAACCAATCGGAGGTCCTTGCTCCCCTGTATCAATTTCTGGGAACGAGAAGCCTTGAACAGATACCTCAGGAATTGATTTCGCTTTCGCATTTAATTCATTTAAGATCTCAGTTTGGCTTTTTGAACGTTCTTTCCAGTCTTTTAACGTAATGACGTTTAAAGATTGGTTAGAACTTGGCGCACCTGAAATTGTCATGGCAAACTGCACTTCTGGCGTATTTTTTAAAATCTCTTGATAAGGTGCCATCGCATTTTGCACATAATCCACGTTTACGTTAGACGGTGCTGAACCAATCGCCAAAAATGCCCCTTTATCTTCTGGTGGGGTTAATTCACTTGAAAGTGATTTAAACAATACCGGTAAGGTCGCAAAGATAATCGCCGCAAACATCAACATACATTTACGATTAACCATCACCAAATCAAGGACATACGCATAAGCTGCATTTACTTTGCTTAGTGTATGCTCTACTCGTTGCTCTAATTTACTTGGCTCCGCATTCGATTTCAGTAACTTACTGGTCATCATTGGTGAAAGTGTTAATGCCACGATACCTGAAATAAATACCGCCCCTGCAAGGGTTAAGGCGAACTCTTTAAACAATGTACCCGTAATCCCCCCCATTAACGCCATTGGAGAATATACTGCAATCAAGGCAATGGTCATGGAAATAACCGGAACGGCAATTTCACGCGTACCTATAATCGCCGCACGGAATGGCGTTTCACCTAACTTAATGTGGCGGTCTACGTTTTCCAATACCACAATCGCATCATCTACCACCAAACCGATCGCCAGAACCAATGCCAACAACGTCATCAGGTTAATAGAGAAATCAAATGATTGAAGCAACATGATTACCCCAATTAATGAAATCGGAATAGTGATAACCGGGATTAAAATCGCGCGGAATGAACCCATAAACATGGTAATCACCACCAACACGATTATCGTTGCCTCAACAATCGTTTTGATTACTTCATTAATTGAGTTATTAATCGCAATTGTACGGTCATATAAGATGTCAGATTCAATAGCATCCGGTAGATTATTTTTAATACTGTCATATAGCGGACGTACTTTCGCAGCTACCGTTAATGGGTTTGCTGACGAGGTTGGGTTAATCGCTAATACAACAGAATCTGCGCCATTGGCTACCGCACGTGAGCTATCGCTTGATTTATTTAACTCAATATCAGCGATATCGCGTAAACGTACTAACTTATCACCGTTAGACGTCACAATTAAGTTACCTAATTCTTCAACCGATTTTGTCGTGGTTTCTACTTTGTTTTTATAGGTTACAAAATAGCCATTATCATTACCTGCTGCTGTTTGAATGTTATTCGCTGATAATGCGGACATCACTTGTGTGGCAGAAAGGTTTTGAGCTGCCATTTTTTCTGGGTCTAACCAAACACGAAGCGCGTACTCTGATGCACCAAAAATATCTACACTTGCCACCCCTTCTACGGTAAAGAATTGTGGTTTTACTACACGTTGAATATAGTCTGTTACTTGGCTTGCATCGAGTTTGTTAGAACGGAAACTAATATACATAATCCCCGAACCACCGGTTGATGAAGAAATCGTTGGATCTTCAATACCACTTGGCAATTCAGAACGAACTGAGTTAACTTTAGCTAAAACATCTGCCAAAGCCGCATTCGGATCGGTATTTAATTTCATTTTTACGGTGACAGTTGACGTACTTGGGCTAGAGCTTGAAGACATATAGTCCACATTATCTGCTTGCGCTACCGCCTCTTCAATTTTGGAAGTAACAAACGCTTGAATTAAGTTCGCATCCGCCCCTGGATATGCAGTGGTCACCTTAATCACCGTCGTGGTCATTTTCGGATATTCGCGCACAGCCAATTTCGAGATCGCTTGTAATCCTAAAAGAATGATTAACAAGCTAATCGAAACCGCCAAAACAGGACGACGAATAAATATATCGGTAAATTTCATTCGCTTTTCCTAATTAAAGATTCGTTTTATTCGCAGGTTGTTCAGTACCTACGCCCGCTTTATCTGCAACAGAGACTAATGCACCGTTACTTAAGTTTTGCTGACCGCCGGTCACAATTTTATCGCCGACTTTAACTTCATCGCCTTTTAATTGTGCATAAATACCTTGACGATCTTTCGTAAATACAGTGATTGATTTTGCACGGTACATATTCGCCGCTTTTTCTGCTCCGCCTAATTTCTCAATATCTTCATCGGAAAGTGCGGTCAAAATATAAAGCGATTCGCCATACATGTTGTAGCTCACTGCCACTTGTGGCACAACGATTTGATTATGCTCAGTTGGTAAAGCGACATTTAAGCGAGTAAACATACCGGATAATAATTTTGCACCATCTTCTGGTTCAAATGTTGCTTGAACATCGACTAAACCCGTTGAAGAATTAATTGCCGGCTCAATGGCAGTAACTTTTGCTGCAAAGGTTTCACCTTTACGCGCATCTGCCGTAGCCGTTACTTTTTGACCAATATGCAATTTATCTAATAGGTTTTGAGCAATCGCAAAATCCACTTTCATAGAAGAACGATCTTCCACACGCACAATTTCAGTACCGTTTGAAACGTACTGACCAGCATTCACTTTCACGATACCGGCTTTACCATCAAATGGTGCCACGATTTGGCGACGCTCAATGGTTGCTTTTAATGACTCAATATTTGCCGCTTGTGCTTCATAAGCTGATTTTGCGTTATCTAATTCTTGACGAGAAACGGCACCGCTGCCCGCAAGGTTTGCATAACGTTGATAAGTTTGACGTAATGACACCACTTGAGCTTGAGCCGCTTGTAAGCTTGCACGCTCAACGGAACTATCTAACTCAACTAACAAATCACCCTTTTTCACGCTTTGGCCATTTTGCACGAGCACTTTAGACACGGTTCCAGCGCTTTGTGCACTTAACATCGCCCCTTGATTTGGACGAACAAGACCTGTTGTTTCAATGATCGGCGTCCATTCTGAAGCCTTAACTGTCATTGCGGTAACAGGAGAAGCTGTTTCAGGTTTATTTGCTAAGAAATCAGCAATACCTTTTGCTTTCATATGATTAAGAAAAATCATTGCAGCAAAAATTAACACAAATACGCCTAACGCTAATTTCAAAAAGAAAACGTGTGAGCGCTTTGGTCTATTAGTTTGAGTTATACTCATTTGGAAAACTCCATTAAGACAATAAAATGACTACTTCTGAATTGCACGCCAAGAGCGTTCAATGACAGATTCTAACATCGCATCGGTTACTACCGTACCGAGATATTTAATATCTGAGGCTAAAACCATTGCGGTTTTAAGACTCAGCAAAAATAACAGATGAGGATCTAAATCAGCTAACACATTTGCTGCTTGTCCCTTTATACAAAACTGATCCCAACACGAATGCTCCATTTCTTTGCAGGTTTCAATAAACTCTGGCAAAGATCGATATTTATTCATGTTTAACAGAATCGTTGGATTTTCTTGCAGAAAATGCCAAATATTCCACCACATTTTTCTGTATTGCTCGAAAAAAGATTGGTTTTCATCAAAACCTTCTTCAATCGCCACAACAAACTTATTGAACACTCGACGAGCAAATTGTGCTAATAACTCGTCTTTACTCTTAAAATAAAGGTAAATCGTGCCAGCTGCGATGCCTGCTTCCTTGGCTAACTTATGCATAGAAAGATGATGTAATCCTTCTTTTGCCATAAGACGATCTGTTGCATCAAAGATCTGCTCGCTGACATCAAGCTTCGTTTTAGAGGCTTTTACTTGTCGCATAATAAAAAATTAAATTCTTAGGGTTATATATGAGAAAGGTCATTTAAGATGAATACTTAAAATGAATGAACGTTCATTTTATTGTTTTTTTGTTTTTTGGCAAGTGAAAATATAAAAAAAGTGCGGTTATTTTTAACCGCACTTTTAAATTCTGAATTACATTCCAATCACTACGCAACTCGCCACAGATTTTGCTTTATCTTGTGCAGCAGCTGCGGCATCTCGACTACCAAATGGTCCCACGCGTACGCGGTTCCATTCTTCACTTGTCGCAATTTGTGCATTCACACCCGCCATCGCAAGGCGACCTTGTAAGCTTTCTGCTTGTGCACGATTTTTAAATGCACCACATTGTAAACCAAATTTTTTACCACCAGCCTGTACTTGCTGTTCAGCGGGTTTTGGTTCTGCTTTTTTCGGTTGCTCAGTTTTAGCTGGTTCCGTTTTAGCTGGTTCCGCCTTCACTACTTCTACTTTTTTCGGAGGTTCAGGCTTTTTAACTGGCTCTGTTTTTTTAACTGGCTCAGGCTTTTTCACTTCCGTTTTTGCTGTTTGCTGTGGCTGTGTTGGTTGAGCTTGCACTGTCTGTGCTGGTTGAGCTTGCTGTGCTTGAGCCGCGGCTTTTTCCGCATTCGCCGCTTCTTGCTCTTTACGTTGAGCTTCTAATTTTTTCGCTTCTTCTGCCGCTTTTTGTTCTTTTTCCATTTGAATAAGCACTTGACGCTGTTCTTCCGTCAAACGCATATTTTTTTCAACAGAAGAAGGATTATTATCCACCGGCACCGTACGAGTTTCTAATTCTTTAATATAGTGCCACACTTCTTCCGGGCGATTTGGTAGTACACTTTTCGGTTGCGGTTTTTCCGGTTGAACCGTTGTTGTCACGACAGGTTCAGGCGTTTTACTTTTTAAGAAGTAAAGCCCTAAACCAAAACCTAATACCGCCACCAACGCAAGACCAATTAAGGTATTACGATTAAAACGTTTCTTTGCTTTCTTTTTATTATTTTTTGAGCCGCTTCGACCGGCAAAATCTCGATGAGCCACGATAAAATCCTAAAATATTCGATAAATTAAACTTAGAGTATAAAAAACGCTTAATTCTACTGAAAAACTGTGCATTTTTCTAGGGAATTTTTGCTAACTCAAATCCAATGGATCTACGTCTAAAATTAACCGTACTTGAGAATACTTTATCAGCTCTGGTGAATATCGACTCAATGCTGCCTGTAATTGTTTCCGAGACGCGTGCTGTAATAATAACTGCCAACGATACTGCCCCGCTTTTTTGCTAAACGGTGCAGGAATCGGCCCCAATACTTGCAAGCCTTCTATTTTTTGTTCATAGAAGAAAGACGCTAATTGCGATAATGCATTTTCCGCCTCTTCAGAATGACGGCATTGTGCTTTAAACAACGCTTGGAAACTAAATGGAGGCAAACCCATATTATGCCGCAACTTCAAGGTTTCTTCTGCAAAGGCTTGATAGCCCTTTTCAAGTAAGGTGGTTAATAACGGGTGATCCGGATAATGCGTCTGCAAAACCACTTCGCCCTGTTTTTCCGCCCTGCCTGAGCGTCCTGCAACCTGCACATAAAGCTGAGCCAAACGTTCTTCGGCTCTGAAATCAAGGGAAAATAAGGCATTATCCACATTCACTAAAGCAACCAAGGTGACATTCGGGAAATGGTGCCCTTTGGCTAACATTTGGGTGCCAATTAAAATCTGACTTTTACCTTGCTGAATATCGTCTAAATAACCTTCAAGCTTGCCTTTTCGCGCTGTACTATCACGATCGATACGTGCAATATTATATTGAGGGAAACGTGCTTTTAGAGTTTCCTCCAGTTGTTCTGTACCTAAACCTGTTGTGACTAAATGCGTTGAACCACAATGACCACATTGCATCGGCACTGTTTTTTGTGCACCACAATGATGGCAGCGTAAAACGCGCTGATGTTGGTGATAGGTATAAGGTTTTTCGCAATGATGACATTCATCAATCCAGCCACACTCATGACATAACAACACAGGCGCAAATCCACGTCGATTAAGGAATAACAATACTTGATTACCTTTTTCTAAGTGTTCCTGCATACGTTGCAACAGCGGTTCAGATAAGCCGTTTTGAATTCGTTGATGTTTTAAATCAATCACAAATTGACGAAGTGCGGTCGCATTTCCAGCCCTTTTTGATAGCACCAAATGATGATATTTGCCATTTTGTACATTATTCACACTTTCCAAACTTGGTGTGGCAGAACCTAATAAGATAGGAATATTGAGTTTTTGAGCAAGCACAATGCCTAAATCTCTCGCATGATAGCGCCAACCATCTTGCTGTTTAAATGAGCCGTCATGTTCTTCATCTAAAATGATTAAGCCGAGATCTGAAAACTGGGTGAAAATAGCCGATCTCGTGCCAATTACGATTGCACTTTGTCCTGTTCTTGCGCGTTCCCAAACATTTAAGCGCTGTGTATCATTCAAGTTGGAATGCAATACATCTATTTCGACATTAAAGCGAGCTTGGAAACGTCTCACGGTCTGAGGAGTAAGCCCAATTTCAGGAACAAGCACTAAAACCTGTTTGCCTTTCTTTAAAACTTCTTCAATGTATTGCAGGTAAATTTCAGTTTTACCCGAACCAGTCACGCCCTCTAACAACCACACATTAAAGCCTTCTTGGAAAAGCAACTGGCTAAATGCAAGGGCTTGTTGCTTGTTTAAGGTCAATCGGTTATCAAGATTAACTAAAGGCTCATCCCCTAAAGCTTGTTGCCAACTTTTTTGTTCAGTAGGCACGATAATCTCTTCCACATAATCTTTGCCCTTTAAGGCTGACCAAATCGCGGAACTAATCTCATTGTTACCTTTTTCTAGATCTTGCGTTATCAATAAATTTAAGACTTCAATTTGTTTTTTAGCGCGTTTTAATTCACCTGATTCTAACGCTTGTTTTCCAAGGTCCGTAATACGCCAAAAAGTGCGGTCATTTTTAACCGCACTTTCTCCATTGCGGAGTTTGACTGGCAACGCTTGAAACAACACATCGCCTAATGCTGCACGATAATAATTAGCCGACCAAGCTAACCAATCCCAAGTTGTGGAATTAAAAAGTGATTCAGCATCAAGTACATCAATAATCGGTTTTAACTTTTCTTTTGCGACATCCGAAGAAGCGGGCAAATCCACCACGATCCCGACTCGTTTTTGCGAACCAAAAGGCACCAACACGCGTCCACCTACGATTGGCGTCAAGTCTGGCGAATAGAGATAATCAAAAAATCGGGGAAGCGGTACGGCTAATGCAACTCGGACAATATTCATAACAAAAAACAATTAAAAATTTTCGCTATTATACGGGAATTAGGTGGAAAAATCCCACAACCTTGCCTTTTAGTGTATAATCGCCGCCAATTTTAATTGAGCGAATAAAAACCATGACAGAAGAGCAAAAAACCTTTGCTGATCAAAAACGTAAAACCGTTGAAACGGCTGAATTTACAGAAGATGGTCGTTATAAACGTAAAGTTCGTAGCTTTGTGTTGCGGACAGGTCGCTTAAGTGATTTTCAAAAAAATATGATGAATGATCACTGGGCTGATCTTGGATTAGATTATCAAAATGCCCCTTTTGATTTTGTCGCTATTTATGGTAATACGAATCCCGTTATATTAGAAATTGGCTTCGGAATGGGGAAATCTTTAGTGGATATGGCTGAAGCGAATCCTGATAAAAATTATCTCGGTATTGAAGTACACACACCTGGTGTAGGTGCCTGTATTGCTTATGCGGTAGAAAAAGGCGTGAAAAACCTTCGCGTGATTTGCCATGATGCCACTGAAATTCTACGTGATTGTGTAAAAGACGGCGAATTGGGCGGCTTACAACTTTTCTTCCCTGACCCTTGGCATAAAGCGAAACATCATAAACGCCGTATTGTTCAACCGCACTTTGTGGAGCAAGTCGTGCAAAAATTACAACCAAATGGTTTTATTCATATGGCAACGGACTGGGAAAACTATGCGGAACAAATGCTCGAAGTGCTTTCAGCCAATGAAAATTTAGTCAATACTGCCGAACAAGATTATATTCCACGTCCTGATTTCCGCCCTCTCACAAAATTTGAGGCGCGCGGTCATCGCTTAGGTCACGGTGTGTGGGATTTATACTTTAAGAAAAAATAATCATCGAGATGATGACTATACCCATTACCTTAACATAGGAGAACATTGAAATGACAACTCGTAATCAACGTCAACGTAAAAAACTTCACTTAGCAGAATTCCAAGAATTAGGCTTTTTAGTGAATTGGCAATTTGCTGAAGGTACCAGCATCGAAACTATCGATGGAACCGTTGATCGTTTTATTGCTGAAGTGATTCAACCAAACGGCTTAGCTTATGAAGGTAGCGGCTATTTACATTGGGAAGGCTTAGTTTGCTTAGAGAATATCGGTAAATGTGATGAAAGCCATCGTCAATTAGTGAAAAAATGGTTAGAAGAAAATAAATTACAACAAATCGAAATCAGTGAATTATTCGATATTTGGTGGGATTACCCAACCCAAAACGCATAATATTTTAAACTCACTTCAGGGCGGTTCTTCCGCCCTATTTAATAATCATTTTCACTTATATTTTAACAATTTATTTACACTAATAACATATTTTCAAAATATCATTGATCTATCTCAACAAAAGTGTATATTTCTTAAAAACTACTCCTTTTAGGTAGTTACTATTTTTTTATTAGCACTAGATAATGCATCCCTTGAAAATACCGAACTTTAAAGAAAAATATGGCGATTGAAAATCCTTCTCGCAGACAATTATTACGTGGGCAATTTTTACAATCGTTACATTCTGAAAACGCGAAAATTCAAGGTATTAATGCTATCCGTCCACCTTGGTCGATAAACGAGAGCAACTTTACGGATAAATGTACGCGGTGCGGTGATTGCATACTAGTATGTGAAACCCAAATTATCGTAAAAGGCGATGGCGGTTTTCCTGAAATACAATTTGACAAGGGCGAATGCACGTTCTGCCAAAAATGTGTTTTAGTCTGTGAACAACCGATTTTTCGTTCATTAGAAGAAGAGCCTTGGGCACATAAAGTTGAAATTACAACGCAATGTCTCACAGAAAATCGAGTGGAATGTCGAAGTTGCCAAGATAGCTGTCCGATGAATGCCATCCGTTTTCGATTACAGCTTGGTGGTGTGGCAAAACCCATATTAGATTTAGAAAGCTGTAATGGTTGTGGCGCTTGCCTAAGTGTTTGCCCGACAAAAGCAATAAAAATTTTTAATATTGAAACAAATATCGATGAGTCAATTTAGCGAAAATGAGAACTGGTATGTATGCAGCATTGTTGTGCAAGCCAGACCAGAAAAACTTAACCAAGTCAAAGAAGCCATTTTAGCGATTCCAACCGCTGAGATTCATGGCGAAAAATCTGATGAAGGCAAATTGGTGGTCACCCTTGAAAGTAACCGTCAATTAGCATTAGCGGATCTTATGGATGAAATTAAAGATATCCCAGGAGTAATTGTCGTTTCTTTAATTTCGAATTACTTAGATGAAAAATAAATAATTTAGGTATACATGCCATTTTGTATATTCTAAAAAATTCAACAACGAGTGGGGAAAACTATGGAACTTAATCGTAGAGATTTTATGAAAGCCAATGCTGCGCTTGCAGCAGCAGCGGCTGCCGGTATGACCATCCCTGTTAAACAGGTTGATGCGGCAGAAGATATGGGCATCAAATGGGATAAAGCGCCATGTCGTTTCTGTGGTACAGGATGTAGCGTATTGGTAGGAACCAAAGATGGTCGAGTTGTCGCAACTCAAGGTGACCCAGATGCAGAGGTAAACCGTGGTTTAAACTGTATCAAAGGTTACTTCCTTTCTAAAATCATGTACGGTGCAGACCGTGTACAAACTCCGTTATTACGTATGAAAGATGGTAAATTCCATAAAGAAGGTGACTTTACACCCGTTTCTTGGGATCAAGCTTTCACTATCATGGCGGAAAAAATCAAAGACATCTTGAAGAAAAAAGAACCAAATGCTGTTGGAATGTTCTCTTCCGGTCAAACAACCATCTACGAAGGTTACGCAAAAGTAAAACTTTGGAAAGCTGGTTTCCGTTCTAATACTATCGACCCGAATGCTCGTCACTGTATGGCGTCTGCAGCAGTTGCGTTTATGCGTACATTCGGTATGGATGAACCAATGGGTTGCTATAACGATATCGAAAAAACTGATGCATTTGTGCTTTGGGGTTCAAACATGGCGGAAATGCACCCAATTTTATGGTCTCGTATTTCTGACCGTCGTCTTTCTTCTGATAATGTGAAAGTGGTGGTTATGTCAACATTCGAACACCGTTCGTTTGAATTAGCTGATGTGCCTATCGTGTTTAATCCACATTCAGACCTTGCAATCCTTAACTACATCGCAAACTACATTATCCAAAACGATAAAGTAAACTGGGATTTCGTTAATAAACATACTAAATTCAAACGTGGTGAAACTGATATCGGTTATGGTCTACGTCCAGAACACCCACTTGAAGTTGCAGCGAAAAACCGTAAAACTGCAGGTAAAATGTATGACTCTGACTTTGAAGAATTCAAGAAAATCGTTGCACCTTATACATTAGATGAAGCACACCGTATTTCTGGTGTACCAAAAGATCAGCTTGAAACTCTTGCGAAGATGTACGCAGATCCAGAACAAAACTTAGTATCTTACTGGACAATGGGCTTTAACCAACACACTCGTGGTGTATGGGTTAACCACATGATCTATAACGTACACTTATTAACCGGTAAAATTTCTAAACCAGGTTGTGGTCCGTTCTCATTAACTGGTCAACCTTCAGCTTGTGGTACAGCACGTGAAGTAGGTACTTTCGTTCACCGTTTACCAGCGGACATGGTAGTAACCAATCCAAAACACGTTGAAATTACAGAGAAAAAATGGAAATTACCAAAAGGCACCATCCCAACTGTACCTGGCTATCCAGCGGTACAACAAAGCCGTGCCTTAAAAGACGGTAAACTAAATTTCTTATGGCAAATGTCCACCAACAATATGCAAGGTGGTCCAAATATCAATGACGAAATTTTCCCTGGTTGGCGTAACCCTGAGAACTTTATCGTTGTTTCAGACCCTTACCCATCCGTTTCTGCGGTTGCAGCAGACTTAATTCTTCCAACTTGTATGTGGGTAGAAAAAGAAGGGGGCTACGGTAACGCTGAACGTCGTACTCAATTATGGCGTCAACAAGTGAAAGGCCCAGGTGAGTCTCGTTCTGACTTATGGCAAATTGTTGAATTTGCTAAATACTTCAAAACGGATGAAGTATGGGGTGAAGAATTATTAGCTCAAATGCCAGAATACCGTGGTAAAACCTTATACCAAGTACTTTTCGAAAATGGTGAAGTAAACAAATTTAAAGTACCAACCGATGTTCCGGGATACATCAATGATGAAGCAGATCACTTTGGTTACTACCTACAAAAAGGTTTATTCGAAGAATACGCTGACTTCGGTCGTGGACATGGTCATGACTTAGCACCATTTGATACTTATCACCAAGTACGTGGTTTACGTTGGCCGGTTGTTGACGGTAAAGAAACCTTATGGCGTTACCGTGAAGGCTTTGACCCGTATGTCAAACCAGGTGAAGATATCGCATTCTATGGCTATCCAGATAAAAAAGCGATTATTCTAGGTGTGCCTTATGAAGCACCTGCAGAATCACCAGATGAAGAATATCCATTATGGTTATGTACTGGTCGTGTACTTGAACACTGGCATACCGGTACCATGACTCGTCGTGTACCTGAATTACACCGTGCATTCCCAAACAACTTAGTTTGGATGCACCCTGCGGATGCGAAAAAATATGGCTTACGTCATGGGGATAAAGTGAAGTTAATCACTCGTCGTGGTGAAATGATCACTTACTTAGATACCCGTGGTCGTAACAAATGTCCTCAGGGCTTAATTTATACCACCTTCTTTGATGCGGGTCAGCTTGCGAACAAATTAACATTGGATGCAACCGATCCAATTTCAGGCGAAACCGACTTCAAAAAATGTGCGGTTAAAGTGGAAAAAGCGTAGGATTTTCCTTTCGTTTCTAGTCGCTCCTCTCTTTCAAGAGAGGGGAATTTAAAATAAGAGCGGTCAAATTTTGCAACATTTTTACAAAATCAGGCCGCTTATAAAAGGAAACGCAGATGAGACTTGATCCTAACCGTCGTCAGTTTTTAAAAAATGTGACAAGAACGGCTGCCGGAGTGTGTGGGGTTGGTATTATTCTTGGCTTACAGCAACAACAAGCTAAAGCTAAAGAAGGAATCGCCTTACGTCCACCTGGTGCTTTACCGGAAAAGGATTTCTTGGCAGCTTGTACCCGTTGCGGACAATGCGTCCAAGCGTGTCCATATGATATGTTGCATTTAGCTTCGCTGATTTCACCAATGGAAGCTGGCACACCTTATTTTATCGCTCGGGATAAACCTTGCGAAATGTGTCCGGATATTCCTTGTATGAATGCTTGCCCAAGTGGCGCATTAAGTGAGGAACTTAAAGACATCAATGATGCGAGAATGGGGTTAGCCGTATTGCTAGACCATGAAACTTGTCTTAACTGGCAAGGGTTGCGTTGTGATGTGTGTTACCGCGTTTGTCCATTAGTGGATAAAGCAATTACACTTGAACGTATCCACAATGATCGTACAGGGATTCATGCAAAGCTTATTCCAACTGTTCACTCTGATGCTTGCACCGGATGCGGTAAATGCGAACAAGCTTGTGTATTAGAAGAAGCGGCAATTAAAGTCTTACCGATGGATATCGCCAAAGGACTACTCGGTCGCCACTATCGCTTAGGCTGGAAAGAAAAACAAAATGCCGGAAAATCCTTAATTGAGGAGCAACATCCGGATGGCTTACGTCCAGCAATGGATGCTCGTATGCCGGAAGGCTCACATGAGCCGGTTTATCAGCCAATGCAAGTTCAACCGAACCAAAAAGTGGCAACACCAAACCGTGCAACAATGGATTATGTACCAAATCCAACAACAGTTCCGGAAGCAGAGCAATTCCCAAATCTGGACTTAAACATTAAGGGGGTTAAATAATGGCTGAAAAATATACCCCGAATAAGCCTAAAGATGCAGGCTTAGAAGCTCGCCAAAAACTCGGTTGGTGGCATGCTTATCGCTTTTTAATTCTACGTCGAATCAGTCAATTAAGTATTATTTTAATGTTCTTAAGTGGCCCAATTTGGCAAGTTTGGATTCTAAAAGGCAATTACAGCTCAAGCATGCTTTTGGATACTGTGCCATTGACAGATCCATTGATTACCGCTGAAAGTTTAGTGACAGGTTACCTACCAGAAATCACAACGATTATTGGTGCCTTAGTGATTGTCATATTCTACGCTATCGTTGCAAGCAAAGCCTTTTGTAGTTGGGTTTGCCCAATGAATATGGTAACAGATGCTGCAGCTTGGTTACGTAGAAAATTAGGTATTCGACAATCATTAAAAATTTCACGCCAACTTCGCTATGTGATTTTAGCCGTGATTTTAGTTGGTAGTGCAATAACGGGGACACTCTTATGGGAGTGGATAAACCCAGTCGCAGCACTTGGACGCATCTTTGTCTTTGGAACAGGCGCAACCCTTTGGTTGGTCACAGTCATCTTTTTATTTGACTTACTTGTTGCTGAGCATGGCTGGTGTGGTCACCTTTGTCCAATTGGTGCGATATATGGTGTCATTGGTGCTAAAAGCCTGATAAAAATTAATGTAGTCGATCGCGATCGCTGTGACCGTTGTATGGACTGTTATAATGTTTGCCCAGAACCGCAAGTATTAAGACTTCCTTTACACGGTGGACCTGAAGATAGCCAAATTATATTGGCAAAAGATTGTATTACTTGTGGACGCTGTATTGACGTTTGCGCAGAAAATGTATTTACATTTGGCTCTCGCTTTGAGAAACAAATAAAAATTAAAAATATTTAATTATTTAATGGAGTGGATTTCATGAAAAAATCATTTATTTTCATGCTGGCTTTATGTAGTGGATTGGCATTTGCCGATGCGCCGCAAGTTGCAAACAGCATTGATAAAACAGCAGAAAGTATTGCACCAGCATTTACGAATCCTTATAAAGATGTTGGTAATATTCCTGTAACCTTCCCTCACCAACCACCACTTGTTCCACACAGCATTCGTGGTTTACAAGTGACTAAGAATGCTAACCAATGTTTAGGCTGTCACTCTCCGGATGTTGCTCCAACAACGGGTGCACCTCGCGTACCTGAAAGCCATTTTTTAACACGTGATGGACAAAAAACAGAAGGCACTTCGCCACGTCGTTATTTCTGTTTACAATGCCACGTTCAACAAACTAACGTGAACCCAATTATCCAAAATAAATTTGAAACTATTCGTCAAATGCAAGGTAAATAAGGAGCTAAACCATGATTAAATCAAGCATTCAGAAAGTTTGCCGTTGGTTACGCTCTCCGAGCAAAATGGCAATTGGTGGGGTTATTTTATTAACTATCATTGGTACTATCGTTGGAACTAACCTGTTTAATGCTGGAATGGCGACAACTAATACAGAGCAATTCTGTTCAGACTGTCATACTAATGACGTTGTACCTGAGTACCAAGCGTCAATCCACTTTAGTAACCGTTCAGGTGTGAAAGCAATTTGTTCAGACTGTCACGTTCCACATGAATTTATTCCAAAAATGGTTCGTAAAATGCAGGCATCGACTGAAGTTTATGCTCACTTTACAGGTAAAGTCGATACTAAAGAAAAATTCGAAAAACATCGTTTAGAAATGGCTGAACGCGAATGGGCGCGTATGAAAGCGAATAACTCACAAGAGTGCCGTAACTGCCATAACTTCAATGACATGGACTTTACTCAACAAAAAACTGTGGCACAACAAATGCATGCACTTGCACAGGAACAAAACAAAACCTGTATCGATTGTCACAAAGGTATTGCACATAACCTTCCACACATGGAAAAAGTACAACAAAGCTTTATTCCAGCGGATATGTTAAAAGCAAATGAAAAACCTGCAGATAACAAAGATGCAAAATAATCTTATAGCAAAATAATAAATCGGCACTCATTGAGTGCCGATTTTGTTTTTATTTTTTAAGGAAATCTTTATCAGATAATACCCTTAACGGTTGCATATCACTATTTCCCATAATGACCAAACTCGGGTCTGAGCGTAAACAGCTACCACCATAATGCCCACCTACAGTAAAAGTACAGACCTGAACATATTGGTCTTCCACTTTTGGTAAACACCAAAGCTGTTGATAAATACTCTCCTGTTTACTAAAACGACCATCTTTACTATCAAGCACTGATTTACACTCACCAATTAATTTCACATTATCACCTCGGCGACCAGCAATTGGTTTTTGTGCGTAACCACTTTTAATCAGCTCAGGTGTCAATTCAAATCCTGCTTCTAGTAGATAACGATGGTTTGGGAATAATGACCACAATACTGGTAAGATCGCTTTATTACTTGGAATTGCCGTCCACAGTGGCTCATAAACTAGAACTTCTGGACGAAGTAACACATCAATCAACCGCACTTTATCTTCCGGATAGCCTGTACGAATTGGTGGTGCCACTTCCATGCCTGTTGCATCTTCACGAAGTTGCTCCAACATAGTTTCCCAGGCCCACGTTTTCCATACTGTTTTTACTTGGTTATCTTCATCATCAATCAAACGACCTCGACTATCCCAATGTAACCCCTCGGTCCCATGAATAATTTTGGCTTTAAATCCTGCTTGAACCAGTGCATTGCGCATAAATAATGCGTGATAATCTTCCTCATCATCGTGATCTTGCATAATATGAACAAGTGGCGTGGCTTCACTATGTTTCCAACAATCCGCTAATGCATTACGTAAGCCATCGGCAGGATTATCGCCTATATTCAATCCACCCTGAATTGCCCATCGATTCATAAACTCACCAGCTTCAGCGTGACAAGAAGCTGAATCTGCATTGTATTCATATACTTTCAATCCACGACTATCCATGCAGAAATCTAAACGCCCCGTAATAGTTTGATAACGGCGATTTTGCCAAGATAACCGTAAGCGAGGCCAAAGCAATTTAGGAATATTAAAATATTGTAATAACTTATCGTCTTTTAAGACTTTATCTGTGGCATGCAAATACATTAAATGCAATTCATTGGTTGCACGAATTAACTCATGTTGTGCTGTTTCAGATATCGTAAAATAGCGATATTGATCCGAATGGCTGACTTTATGCCCACCCATTGCTTTCACATATGCCGCTTCAAATTCGTTTTGCTCATTCAGCCATTTATGCTCAAACTGACCATTGTTTTCTATATGTTCAGCATGAATCTCAAGTTTCTCTTTTTCTGGTGTTGGCCGCGGCAGACTGTATTCGGTATCTTCTGTTTGGATCATCCAACCTAAAATTTCTGTATCATCAAAGGTATCATGCAGAAAATAACCACTTTCGGAAACCGTCATCGGTAATTCGCGAGTCCATTGCTGCCCACTTGGTAAGCGAGAGTGAATCACGTTTTGCTCGGCAATGCGAATTTTATCTTCTAATACCTCGGTAATGATCGCCACATGCCCCGTATGCTTAAATTCACCGCCCTCCTGCCAAATTAACAATGCACCTGCTTCAGGCTTACGTTTACAACCATTTGCAAAGGCTTGTAAAGGTAATAAGGCATCATTCACCACTTGACGTAAAAATCGTAAAGAAAAGATCTCGTAAGCCATTCCTACATCAGTAAATACCATGCCATGGTTGAGATAGAGATAGCGACGTGCAAACTCCACACACTGCCATTTATATCCCATATACTCTCGCCCTAAATAACTGCGAAAGGCGGCATCATCGGGATACTCTTTCTCATCTGCTGTATGATAATCGGATGAATAAATTGCAATGCCACCCGGCGCATAGCCTAATAAGCTCCCGAAAGGATCGTGTGTACTGATGTTTGCTGAACGTTCAGGCATAAAAACTCCCTATTAAATAACAACTAGAAGTAGTATAGATCTTTTGTCTGATTCCCCCCAAAGGCTTTTACAAGAAATATCAAAATTTGAAGCTCACACAATTTTGAAAAAGAAAAAGGGCTGATAGATGTCAGCCCCCAAAACAAACCTCAAAATAACCGCACTTAAGGTTATTTCACATACCAATGTGCTAATAAAATCCCTGTGTTTACTGCAATATTTAATCCGGTTTTTAATGGATTGCTTAAAGAAAGACGCACATTTACATCTTGTTTCTCACGAATATCATCCGTACTACCTTCGCTCAATACCAATGCGACTTTCTCTGCAAATTTGAGTTGTTCCAACGCAACGCCTTGTTTATTGGTTGATACATGAATAATCTGATAGCCAGCTTTGCGTAAGGCCTCTAAAGCGATTTCAGTACTTTCTGTTTCTAAAATACGAATATGCTCCATTCCGCCTTCAGCCACACGCATAGCAGCGGGCGCATAAAGCTGTTCAACTTGATTTGTCACCACATTTTTAATGCCGTAGAAGGCGCAAGTACGCACAACGCCACCTAGGTTTTGCGCATTATTGACTTGATCAAGCACGACTAAGCAGTCTTCTTGACGCGGCACATCTAAATAACCTTGCAAAGAAAAAGTTCGTTGTTTTTTCACTAACATACAAATGCCGCCATGATGCTCGGTACCACTCACTAAGCTCAACTCATCGTTATCTACCACGTGATACACTTTTTTATTTGCGGCTAAATAACTGAAAATCTCGCCAATTCGATGTGCCATTTGCACCGTTGCCCATACGCGAACAATGCTCTCCGGACGCTCAGCAAACAATTCTAAACACGCATTTTCACCATACACTTTCATTTCTTCAGCGCGGTTCTTTTTAATTTTCTCAGGTGCTCGTGGTGATAATGCGCCCGTTTTCTTTTCTTTCGGTTTATAACTCACGCCCGTACTTTTCACCGTTACTTTTACCGAGCCACTTTCTCCATTCGCTTTATTTAATGAAAGTTCAGCAATTTTCGGTTCTCTCACTTCTTGCTGTTGGAAGCCACGAGAAGGTTTACGATCATCCCGTTTTTTATCAAAGTGCGGTCGATTTCCCTCACGTTTTTCATTATTACGACGATCATCAAAGCGACGCTCTTTATCATTAAATGTTCGTTTTGGGCTACGCTCTTGAAAAGATTTGGTGGGGTTTGTTTGGAATGATGGTTTGCGTGAATTGCTCATAATTTGCTTCTCGAAGGAAAAATTGGATAATAATTCGCCAAAAAATGCGAAAATTTGTGAGCATTATAACGAAAAAAAACCTTTTTTCTATCAATCCACAAAGGAAATATTGTAAACTAGAGCATTAATTTTTAGTGTAGAGATAGATTATGTTAATCAATAAAGCTAAACGAGCAGAACAAAATTTAAAAAATTTACCTTTTCTTCCTTTACAGGCAGAGCAGGTTGAGTTTCTGTTTAGTCCGCTTGAATTCAAAGCACAAATTATAGAATTAATTCGCCAAGCTAAAAAACGTATTTACGTGACCGCGCTTTATTGGCAAAAAGATGAAGCAGGACAAGAAATTCTCAATGAGATTTATCGCGTAAAACAAGATCATCCAGAATTGGATGTGAAAATTTTAGTAGATTGGCATCGCGGACAACGCAATTTACTCGGTGCAGAAAAATCTGCCACTAACGCTGATTGGTATTGTGAACAACGCCAAACCTATCAACTTCCCGATGAACCCAATATGTTCTTCGGTGTGCCAATTAATACTCGCGAAGTCTTTGGTGTATTACATATTAAAGGCTTTGTGTTTGATGATACCGTGCTTTATAGCGGCGCAAGTATCAATAACGTGTATTTACAACAACAAGATAAATACCGCTACGACCGCTATCAAAAAATCCATAATGCTGCACTGGCAGACTCTATGGTTAATTTTATTAATGATTATTTATTGGATTTCAGTGCGGTACATCCATTAGATGTGGCTAATCGCCCTCGCACCAAAGAAATTCGTAGTGCAATAAAAGCTTATCGTAAAAACTTATCTGCCCATGCGGAATATCAATTGGAAAGTGCGGTTGGTTTTTCAGATGTTTTAACCATTTCACCTCTTTTTGGTTTAGGTGCATCAGGCAATGAATTAAACCAAGTTATTGAAGATTTATTCTTACAAGTTCAGGAAAAATTGGTGATTTGCACGCCTTATTTCAACTTCCCTCGCACGCTAAGAAGTAAACTTGCCCGCTTATTAGAACAAGGAAAACGTGTCGAAATTATCGTAGGTGATAAAGTTGCGAACGATTTCTATATCCCACCAGAGCAGCCATTTAAAATGGCAGGCGCATTGCCTTATTTATATGAAAGTAATCTTCGTCGTTTCTGCGAGAAATTTGATGCTTACATTAAAAACGGTCATTTAACGGTGCGTTTATGGAAAGATGGAGATAACACCTATCACCTCAAAGGTGTTTGGGTGGACAATCAGTATATTCTTTTAACAGGGAACAACCTAAATCCTCGCGCATGGCGTTTAGATGCGGAAAATGGATTATTAATCCACGATCCAAAACAAGAACTTCTGCCACAAGCGGAAAAAGAATTGTCGCACATCCGCCAACATACCAAAGTATTGCAAGATTATTCTGAATTAGAAGAATTAACGCAATATCCTGAACCGGTGCAAAAACTGTTGAAAAAATTTGCACGAATTCAAGCAGACAAATTAGTCAAAATGATTTTATAAACGTAAAAGAGGCCGACAAATGTCGGCTTCTTGCTTGTATCTTACGCAAAAACATCGACTAACATTGCACAAGTGAAATAAGTTGTTATAATCGCCCAACTTTTTAATCTTATCGGAGAAATCAATGAACCCAATTTCTTATTGGCAACGCCTAAAAGTTGCATTTCAATATGTGATGCCGCAAATCTATATGACACAAGCAGCAGGTTGGTTAGCTAAACAAAAATGGGGCGCCGTGACACATTTTGTGATTAAAGCGTTTGCAAAAAAATACAACATTGATATGAGCATTGCTGAAAAAGAAAAATTCAGTGATTACGCCAGTTTTAATGAATTCTTTATCCGTCCATTAAAGGAAAATGCACGACCAATTAACCAAAATCCAACCGCACTTTGTTGCCCTGCGGATGGCCGTGTAAGTGAATGTGGACACATTGAAGATGACTGCCTATTACAAGCAAAAGGTCACTTCTTCAGCTTAAATGATTTATTAGCGGAAGATAAAGATTTAACCGAGACCTTTAAAAATGGGGAATTCGTCACCACTTATTTATCACCACGTGATTATCACCGTGTACATATGCCATGTGATGGTACACTTCGCAAAATGATTTACGTGCCGGGTGATTTATTCTCCGTCAATCCGTTTTTAGCGAAACATGTGCCGAACCTCTTTGCACGTAATGAGCGTGTGATTTGTGTCTTTGATACTGAATTCGGTACTATGGTACAAATCTTAGTAGGTGCGACAATCACCGCAAGTATTGGCACTGTTTGGGCTGGCGTTATTAATCCGCCACGTCATAACGAAGTGAAAGTATGGACTTATGAAGGTGAAAGTGCGGTTAAATTAAGCAAAGGTCAAGAAATGGGTTGGTTCCAACTTGGTTCTACCGTGATTAATCTATTCCAAGCCGGCCAAGTGAAAATTGCCGATCATTTAAGTGTTGATGAACCTGTTCGCATGGGTGAAATCTTGGCATTGAAAAAATAGTTTTACAACAAAGGAAAAAACATGACAGCTCAAATTTTTGAACAAGTAAAATTAGAAAGTATTTCTGAAAAAGGCAGCTACGGTATCGGTTTACAAATCGGTCAGCAATTAGCTGATAGCCAAATGGATATTTCTGTTGAAGCGGTAGCAAAAGGTATTTTCGATGCGTTAAACCGTAATCAACCTGCATTAGAAATTAATGATTTAATGCATTCTGTTCAAGCACTTCAACAACAAGCGGCTGAAGCACAACAAGCGCAATTCAAAGCGATTGAAGAAGAAGGTAAAAAATTCTTAGAAGAAAACGCGAAAAAAGCAGGTGTAAACGTGACTGACAGCGGTTTACAATACGAAATTTTAACCGAAGGTAACGGAAACAAACCATCTGCAACTGATAAAGTACGTGTTCACTACACTGGTACATTACCAGATGGTACTGTATTCGATAGCTCTGTTGCTCGTGGTGCACCAGCTGAATTCCCAGTAAATGGCGTAATTCGTGGTTGGGTTGAAGCATTACAAATGATGCCTGTTGGTTCTAAATGGAAACTCACTATTCCACACGAACTTGCTTACGGTGAACGTGGTGCAGGTGCATCTATCCCACCATTCTCAACCTTAGTATTTGAAGTTGAATTACTCGATATCCTTTAAAAAGAAAAAGTGCGGTTAATTTTAACCGCACTTTTTTTATTCTTCTTCGTCTTCGCTATAACGATCATCATCGTCATAATCATAGGTTAAGAGAGCATCCTCATCATAACCCTCTATATCAATCTGAACGCCATTTGAGCCTGCATCAAAACCATTAAACCATGCGGTTCTCAGCTCTTCAGGTACACGTCGGCCACAATAATTAATTCGTTTATTCAATTGAGATTGGCTTTGCGCTTGGAAATCTTTTCCTACACGATAACCATCTAAATACCAGTCATCTTTATCATGACAAACCGTCGTATTTAAACGTTTTACGTGTTTGCTCACTGAAATTGGGCTACGATGTTTTACATAATAGCCCTGCGTACAAGCACTTAATAGCCCAACAGCTAAAACGGTCGCTATTAATCTCATGTTGTCTCCTTTTACTACTTAATATCGGGTTATTGCCCTTTTTATGGTTTTATAGACCAACAAAATAAAAGGAAGGTTCAGAAAATATAAGAGATCCGATTTCTATTTTAAGCTATAGCACAATCATGTCATCACGATGTAACGCAACTGCACCATACTCATAGCCAAGAATTTGTTCAATTTCTTGGGATTTTTTCCCTTTGATTAATTCCAACGCATCGCTGTTATAACGCGGCATACCGAGTGCAATCACTTTACCTGAGGTATTCTTAATTTTGACGACTTCACCACGTGAGAAACGCCCTTCCACAGCCGTAATCCCTGCAGGCAACAACGATTTATTCTGTACTAACATGGCATTTTCAGCACCCTCATCAATCGTCAGCATACCCGCTGATGGAGCTGCAAATAACCACTGTTTACGACTTTCGAGACGATCTGAATGATGTGCAATAAATTTCGTACCAATTGGTTTATCGTAGGCTAAATCCACAATCACATCAGGTCGGCTACCTGGTGCAATTATCGTTTCAATACCTGAACGCGTTGCCACATCTGCTGCAATAATTTTTGTACTCATCCCGCCAGTACCAAGGTTTGTACCACTACCGCCTGCAATCGAACGAATATGATCAGTAATTTGCTCAACCACTGGAATCAATTTCGCATCTGGATTTTTACGAGGATCGCTTTCGTATAAGCCTTGTTGATCCGTTAATAAGTAAAGTTGTTCTGCTTGCACTAAAATCGCAACTAACGCCGATAAGTTATCGTTATCCCCTACTTTAATCTCAGCCGTTGCTACCGCATCATTCTCGTTAATCACTGGAATAATGTGATTGTCCAACAGCGCATGTAATGTATCGCGCGCATTTAAAAAACGTTCACGGTCTTCAATATCGGCACGAGTTAATAAAATTTGTCCAATGTGAATATCATAAATCGCAAATAATTTTTCCCAGGCTTGAATAAGCTGGCTCTGCCCTACTGCAGCTAAAAGCTGCTTGGAAGCAATGGTTGGAGGAAGTTGAGGATGATTTAAATAATGTCGTCCTGCGGCAATCGCACCAGATGTCACAATCACGACACGGAAACCCGCTTGATGAAGTTGTGCAATCTGACGAACAATATCGACCATGTGAGGGGCATTTAATTTAGGTGAACCATGCGTTAATGTGCTAGTACCAAATTTTACGACGATTGTTTTGCGATTTGCCGACATAGTTTGTCCTCAGTGAAAAAATAGAAAAGTGCGGTTAAATTAGCACTAAAATTAATAAAAATCACGAAAAATCCAATCTTATATACAGATTTTGTGAATAGCTATGATATAATGCAAAAAAAGAAAAATAGGATAGAAAATATGACATTAAGTTTAATCGTTGCGACAACAAAAAATAACGTCATCGGAAAAGATAATCAAATGCCTTGGCACTTACCTGCCGATTTAGCCAGGTTTCGTAAAAACACTACGGGAAAACCGGTGATTATGGGCCGTAAAACTTTCGAAAGCATTGGTCGCCCACTACCGAAACGGACTAATATTGTCCTTTCACGCACGCCTTACGAACATGAAGGTGTCATCTGGAAAAATAGTTTTGAAAGTGCGGTCGATTTTGTCAAAGAATTTGATGAAATTATGTTGCTCGGCGGCGGAGAGTTATTTAAACAATATTTACCTAAAGCAGATAAATTGTACCTCACGCAAATTCAAGCAGACATTGACGGCGATACCTTCTTCCCTGAAATTAATTGGGCTGAATGGAACATCGAGTTTGAAGAATATCGCCAAGCTGATGAAGACAATCCCTATGATTGTCGTTTTTTAATTTTGCAGCGTAAGAGAAATACCTAAAAGCTTAATCTAAACAGATAAAAATAGGGCTAAAACAATGATTGCTTTAGCCCGATTTCTTTTATTTTAAATAACCTTACAAAGATTATTCTAAGCGTTTAGCCATTTCTAACCAATCTGCTTTAAATTCACGACGCATATTGTTGATTGCATCAATAATATCATGGTGAACTAATTTTTCATTTTGAATACCCACACAGTAGCCACCTTTACCTTGTAGCAATATATCTACCGCATATACGCCCATACGTGAAGCTAAAATACGGTCGAAGGCACAAGGCGAACCACCACGTTGAATATGGCCTAATACAGTTGCACGGGTTTCATGACCTACGCGAGCCTCAATCTCACGAGCGAGAGAATGAACGTCAGTGATTAACTCAGTAATCGCAATGATGGCGTGGCGTTTTCCACGAATAATACTGCGTTCAATTTGACGAATTAATTCTTCGCGGTTAAATTCCATTTCAGATGCCACAATATATTCACAACCACCGGCAATACCTGCAGAAATAGTCAAGTCACTACAGTGACGCCCCATAATTTCTACGATAGAAATACGTTGGTGAGAACTTGAGGTGTCTCGTAAACGGTCAATCGCATCAACGGCTGTTTGTAACGCTGTTTCGTAACCGATTGTGTAATCCGTACCAGCCACATCGTTATCAATTGTTCCTGGAATACCCACACAAGGGAAACCATGTTCTTCAGTAAGCAATTTTGCTCCCATGTAAGAACCGTCACCACCGATAACAACTAAAGCATCAATACCGTGAGAACGTAAAATTTCTGCACATTTTTCACGTACCGCAGGATCTTTAAATTCTGGGAAACGCGCAGAGCCTAAGAATGTACCTCCACGGTTAATAATATCTGATACACTATAACGATTTAACTGTTTGATTTTATTATTATATAAGCCTTGATAACCGTCATAAATCCCAAATACTTCAAGCCCTTCTGCAAGAGCTGCACGAACAACGCCACGGATGGCAGCATTCATACCTGGTGCATCACCACCGCTGGTTAATACAGCAATTTTTTTAATCATATTTACCTACTTTGAACTCTAAGAATAATTGGCGTCAAGATTACACCATCCATTATTTCTGCTCTAGAAAAATTTTTAAAATTTACGTGGAATTTGATCTAGTATAAGTTTTAGTGATGGAAATAACTTTCACATTTCCAAGAAAGATCGGCTTTTTGTAATGTCTTGCTTTCTTTCGCCACCAAATACTTTTGTAAATTTTTCACAATTTTTACTTTGTTTAAACGTTGAAATTTCTTACCTTGTTCCACTTTTTGGGAATATTGATATTGCACAAAGCCACAATGTGGCACATTTTTACCCTTAGCAATATCCACTTGCCAAGACGGATTTTGTTCTGTCGGAGCATAAATGACATAACCATTTAACTCTGTGGCAGGCTTTTTCGGATTCGTTGAATTTGCAAGAATTTTGAAATCTTTCACCCCTAAATTACGGTATACCTTCTCACGCAATGCTACGCGTTGCTCAATAGAACGGGATAAATCACGATCAAGCAACACTTCAATTTGAGACTGCCAATTTTCCAAGGTATCCGGCTCTGCAAGATAAACATAACGCGCAATCGTATCCAAATCTTGGCTTGCAGTAAGTTTATAAGTTTTGCCGTTGTACTCAATTTTTTCAGGAGTTTGAAGCTGACTCACTTTTGCCGCACAACCTGAGAGTAAAAGTGCGGTCAATATAACCAGGATTTTATTCATTGATATCTCGCTTAAATACAAATTCTTTTTCAGTAGAGGATGTCGCATCAAACCAATAACCACCAAGGTCAAACTCTTTCAGTTGTTCAACACGTTCCAAACGATTTTGAATGATAAAACGACACATTAAACCACGGGCTTTTTTCGCATAAAAGCTGACCACTTTGTATTTACCATTCTTATTATCTAAGAAAACAGGCTTTACAATTTGTGCGTTTAATTGGTTTTCTTTTACTGATTTATAGTATTCATCGGAAGCTAAATTGATCAAAACACAATCGCCTTGCTCATCAAGTGCCTGTTGCACGGATTGAGTGATAATGTTACCCCAAAAAGCATAAAGATCTTTCCCTTTGGGATTCGCTAACTTTGTGCCCATTTCCAAACGGTAAGGTTGCATTAAATCAAGGGGTTTAAGTAAACCATATAAACCAGAAAGCATACGTAAATGACGTTGCGCGAATTGTATATCTTCATCAGATAAACTATTAGCATCCAAACCAGTGTAAACATCACCTTTGAATGCCCAAATAGCTGCGCGTGAATTTTTTTCGTTGTGAGATTTTGTCCATTCAGCAAAGCGAGCCGTATTTAAGCCCGCAAGTTTATCGCTAATAGACATTAATGAAGAAAGATCTTGGGGAGATAATTGACGACAGATTTCAATCAGTTGCTCACTATAATCCGTCAAGTGCGGTTGAGAAACAGGCAGATTTCTGACCGCACTTTCAAAATCTAAGGTTTTTGCCGGGGAAATAATGGCTAACATAGGTTCTCCTTTCTAAAACTGGACCGTATCTTAGCACAGGATTGCCTCATCGCTCTACCCCGTTTATGCTATCCGCTTATAGAGTCCATTCTCATTGACGATTAAATCTTGTAACTCCAAATCTAATAACTGCACTAAAAGCAAATCCACCGGCAAATTCAATGCTGCAGATAAATCATCAAGACTTATCGGTGTATAAGTAATATATTGATAAAGTTCAGGATGACTCGGCTCCACTGTAGGCATTTTGGCAGTAAGTGGTTGAGCCACCGACTGATTGATTGGCGTATGTACTGGAGGCTGAAAAACAACGCTATGATTGAGGCTATCTAAAATATCTTTGACATTTTCCACCAACATCGCACCTTGCTTAATCAGTTTATGACAGCCCTGACTGTATTCACTTTGAATATTTCCTGGCAACGCAAAAATGTCACGATTTTGTTCTAAGGCATAACGCGCCGTAATCAATGAACCGCTTTTCTCTGTGGCCTCAATGACCAAAGTCCCCAATGAAAGCCCGCTGATAATGCGATTACGACGAGGAAAATTTTCAGCAATCGGTGCTTGCGTAGGGATAAATTCAGAAACTAACGCGCCGTTATTCTCGATAATTTGATCCGCTAATCGTCGGTGTTTAGCAGGATAAATATGCTCTAATCCACTGCCCAATACGGCAATAGTTTGCCCTTGAATATCGACCACCGCTTGATGACTAAATCCATCGATACCTAAAGCCAGCCCACTCGTCACCGTCAATCCTGCGAGAGAAAGCTCTGTCGCAAAATATTTTGCCCAATATTCACCGTAAGCCGAACAATAGCGGCTCCCAACCATGGCGATTTGCTGTGCAGAAAGTGCGATCAAATTGCCTTTCACAAATAATAAAGGCGGAAAACCACTAATTTGTTTAAGTAAAAAAGGATACCCATCTGAAAAACAGTGAATTAAATGATGCCCTTCTTTTTCAGTCCAACTCAAAGCGGGCTCAATGAATTTCATTTCAGGCTGAAACCAACGACGAATCTGCAAAGCATTCCAGCCCATTTGTTGAAATGCAACTTCATCATAATTTAATAAGTCTTCTATACCTGCATGGGTCAGAATTTGTTGAATCCGCACACTCCCCAATTTAGGCACTTGTGCCAACCGCAACAAAATCGACGTAAAATCGCTCATCTTTCTCTCCTTTAAAAAGTGAATTATGGCTAGATTGGTCTCAAAAAATGAAAGATTTGTCTTAATTTTGCGATTCAGATCGCAAAAAGAGAAAAAATTTTAGAAAAAATCTGCATACCAGAAACAAGGAATAAAACAGAACAAAAATGGCTTCTTAAAAGCCATTTTTAGAGATTAATTTCGAACAATGGTTTATATTTAGAGAAATAAACTTTTAAGATTATGTTGAGATATTCATTTTAGATATAAATCACTGATAAATGATTTGACAGCAAAATTTTTATCCGTAATATGGACAGCGTTTTACAGAATTTTTTACAGGATTATCTTTTTATGTACCAAGCTGTGTCTTTATCTCTCAACCTCCTGCTCTCACATTCTTTGTGCGGCTAAGTTGTGGATAAAAAACACCTTTATGTAAAAAATCTATTATCAACCCGCACTTTTAAAATTGCGGGTTTTTTCGTTTTAAAATCACGGTAAAAATGACCGCACTTTGAGTGATAAAAGAAGGAAAATACTATGACAGATCGCGTTATTATTTTTGATACCACCTTGCGTGATGGCGAACAAGCGTTAAAAGCAAGCTTAACCGTTAAAGAGAAATTACAGATTGCTTTAGCTCTTGAACGTCTAGGCGTGGATGTGATGGAAGTCGGTTTTCCAGTTTCTTCTCAAGGTGATTTTGAATCCGTTCAAACCATTGCACGCCATATCAAAAATAGTCGTGTTGCGGCACTTTCCCGTGCGGTAATTAAAGATATTGATGCTGCAGCTGAAGCCTTAAAAGTGGCAGAAGCGTTTCGTATCCATACATTTATTGCAGTTTCAGCATTACACGTTGAAGCCAAATTAAAACGTACCTTTGACGATGTGGTTGAAATGGCGGTAGCCGCAGTAAAACATGCACGTAATTATACTGATGATGTAGAATTTTCTTGCGAAGATGCAGGCCGTACCGGTATCGACAATATTTGTCGTATTGTTGAAGCGGCAATTAATGCAGGTGCAACAACTGTAAATATTCCTGACACTGTTGGTTTCTGCTTACCTAATCAATTCGGCAATATTATTGCTGAAGTACGTAACCGCGTACCAAATATCGATAAAGCTGTGATTTCCGTACATTGCCACAATGACTTGGGTATGGCAACGGCTAACTCCTTAACCGCTGTACAAAATGGTGCACGCCAAATTGAATGTACTATCAACGGCATTGGTGAACGTGCGGGTAATACCTCACTTGAAGAAGTGGTAATGGCAATGAAAGTTCGCCAAGAATTCATGGGCGTGGATACACGTATCAACACACAAGAAATTCATCGTGTCAGCCAAATGGTGAGCCAACTTTGTAATATGCCAATCCAACCGAATAAAGCGATTGTAGGTTCAAATGCTTTCGCACATTCATCCGGTATTCACCAAGATGGTATGTTAAAAAACCAAAATACCTACGAAATCATGTCGCCAGAAACTATCGGCTTGAAGAAAGAGAAATTGAACTTAACCGCCCGTTCAGGTCGCGCAGCAGTAAAAGGCCATATGGCAGATATGGGCTACACCGAACAAGATTACGATTTAGACAAATTGTATGAAGCATTCTTAAAATTGGCAGACAAAAAAGGCCAAGTATTCGATTATGACTTAGAAGCTTTAGCCTTTATCGATATGCAACAAGGTGATGAAGATCGTTTAGTGTTAGATAAACTTTCTGCACACTCCACTAAAGAGTATCCAGCAACTGCGTTTGTTCAAGTGGAATTGGATGGTAAAAAATTAAGCACCTCTTCTATCGGTGGTAATGGTCCGGTTGATGCAGTTTACAATGCGATCTTGAATTTAACCGGCTTAGATATCAAAATGTCCCACTATAACTTAACTGCAAAAGGCGAAGGTGCTGAAGCCTTAGGTCAGGTGGATATCGTGGTTGAACACGAAGGCCGTAAATTCCACGGTGTTGGTTTAGCAACAGACATCGTTGAATCTTCCGCACTTGCTTTAGTTCATGCAATTAATGCGATTTATCGTGCGCATAAAGTCGCCGATATTAAAAGCCACAAACATCATTAATTAATTGAGTCCCCCTCTTTAGCAAAGAGGGGTTAGGGGAGATTTGGCAGAAGCAACATCAACCTCTGCGGTAAATTTTATATCGTTAAAATCTCCCCCCAGCCCCTCTTTACAAAAGAGGGGAGAAAATTAACCGCACTTTGGTGTGACTGAAATAGGAAAAACAATATGCAATCATATAACATCGCTGTTCTACCGGGAGACGGTATTGGTCCAGAAGTGATGGCTGAAGCCATTAAAGTATTAAACAAAGTCCAAGAAAAATTTGGTTTCAAACTTAACTTTAACGAGTTTTATGTGGGTGGTGCTGCAATTGATCATTGTGGTTGCCCATTACCGGCAGAAACCTTAAAAGGTTGTGATGAGGCTGATGCGATTTTGTTTGGCTCTGTAGGTGGCCCAAAATGGACAAATTTACCACCGGATCAACAACCTGAACGCGGTGCATTATTACCATTGCGTAAACATTTCAAATTATTCTGCAATCTTCGCCCTGCTACCCTTTATAAAGGACTCGAAAAATTCTGTCCATTACGTGCAGATATTGCAGCGAAAGGGTTTGATATGGTGGTTGTGCGTGAATTAACTGGCGGGATTTATTTCGGTCAGCCTAAAGGTCGTGAAGGCGAAGGTGCACAAACCAAAGCATTCGATACCGAAGTTTATTACAAATATGAAATCGAACGCATTGCTCGTGCGGCTTTTGATGCGGCAATGAAACGTCGTAAACACGTGACTTCCGTGGATAAAGCTAACGTACTACAAGCCTCAATCTTATGGCGTGAAACCGTGACTGAAGTGGCAAAAGACTACCCTGAAGTCACTTTAGATCACATTTATATCGACAACGCGACCATGCAATTAATCAAAGCACCTGAGTCTTTCGATGTGCTCCTCTGCTCTAACATTTTCGGCGATATTATTTCTGATGAAGCGGCGATGATCACGGGTTCTATGGGAATGTTACCATCTGCTAGCTTAAATGAAGAAGGTTTCGGCTTATATGAACCGGCTGGCGGTTCTGCACCGGATATCGCAGGTAAAGGCATTGCCAATCCAATCGCACAAATTCTTTCTGCAGCAATGATGTTGCGTTATAGCTTCAACTTAAATGATGCGGCAGATGCGATTGAAAATGCCGTGCAAAAAGTCTTAGCAAATGGTCACCGTACGGGTGATTTAACCGATGATTCTGCACCTGTTTCAACGGCAGAAATGGGTACATTAATCGCTAACGCAATCTAATAAAAACAATTAAAGTGCGGTTTAAAAACACCCTAAAATTTGACCGCACTTGCTACCCTAACGAATTGAGAAAAATTATGGCAAAAACTCTTTACGAAAAATTATTCGATGCCCACGTGGTATATGAAGCTGAAGGCGAAACGCCGATTTTGTATATTAACCGTCATTTAATCCATGAAGTGACCAGCCCACAAGCCTTTGATGGTTTACGTGTGGCAGGCCGCCAAGTACGTCAAGTCAGTAAAACGTTCGGTACCATGGATCACAGTATTTCTACCCAAGTACGTGATGTGAACAAACTTGAAGGCCAAGCGAAAATTCAAGTATTGGAACTCGCTAAAAACACAAAAGCGACCGGTATTCAATTATTCGATATGACCACAAAAGAACAAGGTATTGTGCATGTCATGGGGCCTGAACAAGGTTTAACCTTACCAGGCATGACTATCGTTTGTGGTGACTCTCATACCGCCACCCACGGGGCATTCGGAGCCTTGGCATTTGGTATCGGGACATCCGAAGTCGAACATGTATTAGCCACCCAAACCTTAAAACAAGCTCGTGCGAAAAATATGAAAATTGAAGTGCGTGGCAAAGTGGCGCCAGGCATTACCGCAAAAGACATTATTCTTGCCATTATCGGTAAAACTACCATGGCGGGCGGTACAGGCCATGTAGTGGAATTCTGCGGTGAAGCCATTCGTGACCTTTCCATGGAAGGCCGTATGACCGTTTGTAATATGGCGATTGAAATGGGGGCAAAAGCAGGTTTAATCGCACCAGATGAAACCACTTTCGAATACTTAAAAGGCCGTCCACATGCACCGAAAGGTAAAGATTGGGATGATGCCGTTGCTTATTGGAAAACCTTAAAATCCGATGATGATGCGAAATTTGACACGGTCATCACGTTAGAAGCCAAAGATATTGCACCACAGGTAACTTGGGGAACAAACCCAGGCCAAGTAATCGGTATCGATCAGCCTGTGCCAAACCCAGCAGAAATGACCGATCCGGTGACTCGTGCTTCAGCAGAAAAAGCATTGAATTATATTGGCTTAGACGCTAACGCTGATTTAAAAGAAATTCCAGTAGATCAAGTGTTTATCGGTTCTTGTACTAATGCTCGTATCGAAGATCTACGTGCCGCTGCTGCTGTCATGAAAGGCCGTAAAAAAGCCGATAACGTAAAACGTATTTTAGTCGTGCCAGGTTCCGGATTAGTGAAAGAACAAGCAGAAAAAGAAGGCTTGGATAAAATCTTTATCGAAGCGGGTGCTGAATGGCGTAATCCTGGCTGCTCAATGTGCTTAGGGATGAACGATGACCGTTTAGGTGAATGGGAACGTTGTGCTTCTACATCAAACCGTAACTTTGAAGGTCGCCAAGGCCGTAATGGTCGCACTCACTTGGTGAGCCCTGCCATGGCTGCCGCAGCGGGAATGTTCGGTAAATTCGTTGATATTCGTGACGTCACATTAAACTAAGGAGCAGAAAATGGCAGGATTTAAACAAATTTCAGGCTTAGTAGTGCCATTGGATGCGGCAAACGTGGACACGGATGCGATTATTCCAAAACAATTTTTACAAGCCATTACCCGCGTAGGTTTCGGCAAACACTTATTCCATGAATGGCGTTATTTGGATGTAGAAGGCACTAAACCAAATCCAGATTTCGTGCTGAATTATCCAAAATATCAAGGCGCGACTATTTTATTAGCGCGTAAAAACCTTGGTTGCGGTTCTTCTCGTGAACATGCACCTTGGGCGTTAGCCGATTACGGTTTCAAAGTGATGATCGCACCAAGTTTTGCGGATATTTTCTACAACAACAGCTTAAATAACCACATGTTACCGATTCGTTTAAGCGAAGAGGAAGTGGAAGAGATCTTCCAATGGGTATGGTCAAATGAAGGCAAACAAATCCATGTGGATTTAGAAGCGATGACGGTCACTGTAGGTGACAAAGTCTATCACTTTGAACTGGATGAATTCCGCCGTCATTGTTTGTTAAACGGCTTGGATAACATCGGTTTGACGTTACAACATGAAGATGCCATCAGTGAATACGAAAAAAATATTCCAGTATTTTTACGTTAATCTGTTTTTTTACTCGGACAGCAAATATTGCTAACCATTCGGCGGACAATTTGTCCGCCTTTCTTTTTGAAAACATTCCATTTTTTTACCGCACTTTCTCCCCTTTTATTTGACAGTATCCATGCTTATCCCTATTATTCCGACCAATATTGATTGATTTTAAAAAGAGCTGTCTATGTCACATAATCAAACCGAATTACTGAAAAAATCCCTCGCTGAACGCATCCTCATTTTAGATGGCGCGATGGGGACAATGATCCAAAAATACAAACTCACCGAGGCTGATTTTAGAGGCGAGCGTTTTAAAGAAAGTGCGGTTGATTTACGTGGCAATAATGACTTGCTCACCTTAACCCAACCGCTGCTAATTTCTGCGATTCATGAGAAATACTTACAAGCGGGCGCCGATATTATTGAAACCAATACTTTCAGTTCTACCACCATTGCGCAAGCGGATTATGATTTACAGTCTATTGCCTACGAACTGAATTTTGCAGGCGCAAAACTAGCGCGTTTGGCCGCTGATAAATACAGCACGCCAGAAAAACCTCGCTTTGTCGCCGGTGTATTAGGGCCAACTAACCGCACCGCCTCTATTTCTCCTGATGTAAACGACCCGGGTTTCCGTAATGTGACGTTTATGGAATTGGTCGATGCCTATGCTGAAGCGACCAAAGGCTTAATTGAAGGTGGTGCTGATTTAATCATGATCGAAACCATTTTCGACACGTTAAACGCAAAAGCCGCTATTTTCGCCATTGAAACCGTATTTGAAGAATTAGGTGTGGAATTGCCGATTATGATTTCCGGCACCATTACCGATGCTTCCGGCCGTACCCTTTCTGGGCAAACCACCGAAGCGTTCTACAACTCGCTTCGTCACGCTAAACCACTAACGTTCGGTTTGAACTGTGCGCTAGGCCCGAAAGAACTTCGCCAGTATGTTGAACAACTATCTAAAATCAGCGAAACCTATGTTTCCGTCCACCCAAATGCAGGCTTACCAAATGCCTTTGGTGGCTATGATCTAGGTGCTGAAGAGATGGCTGCACACCTTAAAGAATGGGCTGAAAGTGGCTTTGTGAACATTGTCGGTGGTTGTTGTGGTACGACGCCAGAGCATATCAAAGCCTTTGCTGATGCAATGCAAGGTATTGCACCACGTAAATTGCCTGAAATTAAAACCGCAATGCGTTTATCCGGCTTAGAGCCACTGAATATTGATGATGAAAGCCTATTCGTGAACGTGGGCGAACGTAATAACGTGACAGGTTCGGCGAAATTCAAACGTTTAATTAAAGAAGACAAATTTGCTGAAGCCATTGAAATTGCTATCGACCAAGTGGAAAACGGCGCGCAAGTGATCGACGTCAATATGGACGAAGCCTTGCTCGACGGCAAAAAATGCATGACCCGTTTCCTCAATATTATGGCGACCGAGCCTGATGCCGCTAAAGTGCCAGTCATGATCGACTCATCTAAATGGGAAGTAATTGAGGCAGGTTTGCAGTCGGTACAAGGTAAACCAATTGTGAACTCTATTTCGTTAAAAGAAGGCGAAGAAATCTTTATTGAACACGCTAAACTGGTGCGTAAATATGGTGCCGCCGTAGTGGTCATGGCGTTTGATGAAGTGGGTCAAGCCGATACTGAAAATCGCAAAGTCGAAATTTGTAGTCGTGCTTATGACATTTTAGTCAATCAACTTGGCTTCCCACCAGAAGATATTATTTTCGACCCGAACATTTTCGCCATTGGTACGGGGATTGAAGAACACAACAACTACGGCGTGGATTTCATCAATGCCACTGGTCGCATCAAACGTGCGCTACCGCACGCGAAAATCTCGGGCGGGGTGTCAAATGTGTCTTTCTCATTCCGTGGTAACAACGTGATGCGTGAAGCCATTCATGCCGTCTTCCTCTATCACGCTATCAAACAAGGCATGGATATGGGGATTGTGAATGCAGGACAACTTGCGATTTATGACGATCTCGATCCTGAATTACGTGAAATCGTAGAAGATGCGGTATTAAACCGCAGCCCTGATGCCACCGAAAAACTACTCGATATTGCAGAAAAATATCGTAACCAAGGCAACGATGAAAGTGCGGTCGATTCTGTGGCTGAATGGCGTACTTGGCCGGTTGAAGAACGTTTAAAACACGCGCTTGTGAAAGGGATTACTACTTACATTGTGGAAGATACGGAAGAAGCTCGCCAAACCTTACCAAGCCCATTAGATGTGATTGAAGGTCCGCTAATGGCAGGCATGGACGTAGTCGGCGATTTATTCGGTGACGGTAAAATGTTCCTGCCACAAGTGGTGAAATCTGCACGCGTGATGAAACAATCCGTGGCGTATTTAGAGCCATTCATCAACGCCACCAAACAAAAAGGTTCAAGCAACGGTAAAGTGGTGATTGCGACTGTAAAAGGCGACGTGCACGATATCGGTAAAAACATCGTAAGCGTAGTAATGCAATGTAATAACTTTGAAGTGATTGACTTGGGCGTGATGGTGCCAGCGGACAAAATCATTCAAACCGCCATTGATGAAAAAGCCGATATCATTGCTTTAAGTGGTTTGATTACCCCTTCTTTAGATGAGATGGAATACTTCTTGGGTGAAATGACTCGCTTAGGCTTAAATCTGCCTGTAATGATTGGCGGTGCGACCACCTCTAAAGAACATACAGCCATTAAACTTTATCCAAAATATAAAGAACACGGCGTATTCTATACCTCAAATGCATCACGCGCGGTCACGGTGTGTGCGACATTAATGAACCCAGAAAGCCGTGCGGCATTGTGGGAACAGTTCAAGAAAGATTACGAGAAAATTCAGCAATCTTTCTCTAACCGTAAACCGCTTCGTAAACAACTGAGCATTGAAGAAGCACGTGCAAACCGCTTTGATGGCTTTAGTGGCGAATGGGCAGATTACGTGCCGCCAAAACCAAACCAAACCGGTATTGTGGAATTTAAAAACGTACCGATTGCCACATTACGTAAATTTATCGACTGGTCGCCATTCTTCCGCATTTGGGGCTTAATGGGTGGCTACCCTGACGCTTTCGATTATCCAGAAGGCGGCGAAGAAGCACGCAAAGTGTGGAATGATGCACAAGTGGTTTTAGATGAATTAGAGCAAAACCATAAACTCAACCCAAGCGGTATTTTAGGCATTTTCCCTGCGGAACGTGTGGGCGATGATGTGGTGTTATTTTCTGATGAAGAACGCACACAAACCATTGGCACCGCTTATGGCTTACGCCAACAAACCGAACGAGGCAAAAACAGCAAAAGCCCATTTAACTTCTGCTTAAGCGACTTTATCGCCGATCGCGAAAGCGGTAAAAAAGACTGGTTCGGCATGTTCGCTGTCTGTGCGGGTATTGAAGAAATGGAATTAGTGGAAGGCTATAAAGCGGCAGGCGATGACTATAACGCCATCTTGTTACAAGCTGTGGGCGACCGCTTAGCTGAAGCCATGGCAGAATACTTGCACTTTGAGCTACGCACCCGCATTTGGGGGTACACGCAAGAGGAATTCGACAACCAAGGGTTAATCAATGAAAACTATGTCGGCATCCGTCCTGCACCGGGTTATCCAAGCTGCCCTGAACATACTGAAAAAGCCTTGATTTGGGATTTATTAGAAGTAGAACAACGCATCGGTATGAAACTCACCGAAAGCTACGCCATGTGGCCTGCAGCTTCTGTCTGCGGTTGGTACTTCACCCACCCTGCAAGTAACTATTTCACTTTAGGTCGCATTGATGAAGACCAAGCTCAAGATTATGCCAAACGTAAAGGTTGGGATGAGAGAGAGATGATGAAGTGGTTGGGTGTGGCGATGAAGTAGATATTTACTACCAACTCTAGAAAAAAATAATGAAGATATAAAACTATGACTAAAAATAAATCATTCGTTAAAAGTTTATCTCCAGCAAAAATAGACTCATCCCCCGAAATTCAAGACTGGCTTTCTCAATTTCCAGCAGGAAGTCAGCCTTTAGCAAAATTATTATTAAGCCATTTGAAATTTATTTCTCGTGATGATTATTCTAGATGGGTGAGCCAGACTATTTTATCTTTCTTAGATGAGGAATCTACTTTTGCCCTGTATTCTGTTAGAAAATTAAATATTCCAAAAACCTCAACCTCTCCTTATTATTGGGAAAAAAATAAAGAAGCTATTTATAGACCTGGAACATCTCAGGGAAGTGAAGATCTAGTTTACTCATTAATATCTAATTTAGTACGCCAAAATAGTAAATTTTTATTAGACCATCCATCACTAGATGAACTTAAAGATAAAAAAGTTAGAAACTATATTCTAATTGATGATTCCATCGGTAGTGGAGATAGAGTATCTGAATTTATTAATTCAATGTTAAAACACCCCACATTTTTCAGTTGGTGGAATTTTGGTTGGGTTAATATTCATATTGTTAGCTTTTCTCGTTTTCACGAGTCTGAAAAAAAAATAATTATGAATATTAGGGGAAAAGATAAAGCCGGAAATAAAATTAAAAAGTTGTCTAAAATTACATTTACAAGCAAATTCGTTTACCATAAAAACTGGATAAATTCTCGCTGGGGAAAAAACTATGAGCAACTCATAGAATTATGTAAAAATCAGACCCAAATACTCTCTTGGGCAAGATTAGGGTATCGGAAAGTATTCTCCAATATTATTTTTTATCATAGCGTACCTAATAATACCCCAGGAATTATATGGTTTGAAGCACCTAATTGGAAACCATTAATGCCACAAAGATCAGTTCCAACATGGCTTGTAAATTTGCTTGAAATGAATGATGAAATTAATATCTCCGCCCCTATAAGTGATGAACTTTTGAATATTCTAAGACTAATTAAAAGAGGAATTAAGAAACCAAGCAGCATATCTCAAAGACTTGCCGTTGATGTAAAATATGCAAATAATTTGCTAAGTCATATAAAAAAGATGGGATTAATAGATGAAAATACTCGATTAACATGTAGAGGATTAGATTTTCTCTATAAAAAAAGAAATATTAACTTGCCATCTTGGGACTATAACATGTATATTCCTAAATCCTGGTGTGTGGATTAAAAAACATTTAGCCATCAATATTGTTGATAGTATTGATGAATCTGCGAAACTTTTAGTTTCATAGGTGGGGATATTGGATAAATATCTCTGGATAAATCTTATGTTATGGCAGTTAGACTGCCCTTCAGCATCAATCCTAGCTTTTCCTACGATGTCTCGGGATAGGATTGATGTTGATGGTTCCCCCCCTCGAACGGGAGGGAGAACCCAAAAGGAAAAGTAAATGGAAATTTTTTCTGCACACCAGCTATTTAATAAAGCTTCCTCTAAACTTGGCGATGTTTCAGCTAAAAAGCTAGTTAGCTATTATCAGAATCTACAGACTCAAAATCTACCTATAATTTTTACATTACGTCATTTATCAAAAATTACTAGCACACACTATCTCGTCCTGAGAAAAACAATTATGCGCCGTAGAGAGAGGGTTAATTATCGAATATTTTCTATTAGAAAGCGTTCTGGTGGATACCGATATATTCATCAAGTCAATAAAGAACTATTTAAAGTTCAGCAATTTATAAATTCTGAAATACTACAAAAAACACTACCACACCCAGCTTCTTTTGCATTTCACTCTAATGGAGGAGTAAAAAGATGTGCTTTAAAGCATTGCGGGGCAAAATGGTTATTTCAATATGATTTAAAGGATTTTTTCTATACAATAAACGAAAAAAATGTATATGAGATATTCTATAATCTGGGCTATCGTTCTCTTTTAGCTTTTGAATTAGCAAGAATATGCACGACTACACGCCTGCCTAAATGTCTAAAAAATTACATAAATTCTTATTCCAATTGTATAAATTATAAATTTTATAATAATCATCTACTTGGCATATTACCTCAGGGAGCTCCAACTAGTCCTATGCTTAGTAATTTAGCTGCATTTGAGCTAGACACATTATTGACTGATTTAGCAAAAAAACATGACCTTGTTTATACAAGATACGCTGATGATATTACCTTTTCGACATATTTAGATAAAAGAAAAGAAAAATTTACGATACATAAAGATATTGTAAAAACCATCGTAGAAAGTGGATTTATTATAAATAATAAAAAAACTAGAATTGCAGGTCCAGGAGCTAGAAAAATTGTACTTGGTTTATTAGTAGATGGAGAAAAACCTAGAGTTCCCAAAGAAACATATAAAAGAATAGAGCGTCTTTTATATGCTTCTAATAAATATGGACTAATAGAAACAGCTAAACATGAGAACTTTGATACACCATATGGATTTTATAATCATATCTCAGGGTTAATGGCATTCGTTAAAGATGTTGACTTTGAAAGATGGAAATATTTGAATAATGTCTTTTCAAAAATAGAAGACCCATTAAATATATTTATTCAAAACTAACCCAAAAATCCCACTGCTTGTAAGGAACCCTATGAAAAAAATTATCTCTTTGCTTTGCTTAGTATTAGCTGCTTGTTCTAGTAACAAGGCTTCATCTTCTCCTGAAGAAATCACATACATTTCAGAATCTTCCGGACTGCGGCATATCAGTGATGATATTGTGTATATTCGAGATATTATCAAAACCCCAGATAACAAAATTTACTTACTTGGTGATACCGAAGATTACGAGTTTTCAGGGGCTGAAATAGAATATCTTCGACCTTTGTTACAACCTGAATACATCACACCAATGTTAAAAAAAGAAGACAAAAATTACGACCTTAGCATCGGTATTTATGCTGATCGTAGCCATAATAATGTCCAGTTAAAATATCGTTTGAATATGCCAGTTAAGCATATAAAAACATTACGCCAAAGTCTTCAGGGGCTAAAACCACGCTGGACTAACTATTACAACGATGGGGGATGCAATACAAATGATTTCTTCTATCCAGCACCTGCTGATTGCAAAGGAAAAGAACGCCCAACTCAACTCGTATTCGAAATAGATGCCCAAGAAGATAGACTCAATGGGAAAATCGTAAAACTAAGTAACCGAGATGATATTCTGAAAAATCCATCTCTTCCTATTGCAATAAGATCGTATGTATATAATTATCGTCTAAAAACAGATAAAGAAAAACGTTCAGAAAAATGGGAGGATACAAAAGAGGCTGCTAAAGACGGGGTTAAAGATACGCTAATGATTATTACCGCACCAATATGGCTGCCTGTTATCTACTTTGGTTTCAAAGACAGAATTGGCTAATTCAAAGAACACTATTATCAATAGCACCACCCCAAGTGTTGGTGCTATTTTTTCTTTCATTTCATACTTTCTCGACATTTAGCCATTCCTATAAAAGATAAATAGCAAAATAATTTTCTATTCAGTAAAATCATTTTAAATCCAGATATTTGTGAGGCCCCTTATGAAAAAAATTATCTCTTTGCTTTGCTTTGCTTATTATTAGCAGCTTGTTCTAGTAACAATACGCCACCTGCTTACGACAGTACGACGCCCTTTCACCTATATATGACTCACTTGGGAGATGAAAAAATATTGATTCGAAGTATTGTGAAAACACCGGATAATAAAACTTATTTACTGAGTGATAACGAAGATTATGAGCTTTCAGGCATTGATGCGCTTTATTTACAACCTTTATTCCAGCCTGAATACATGACAAAGCTTTTAAAATCCAATAGAAGTGATGATAAATTTTATCTAGCGCTTTCCTTTGCTGCTGACCGTAGTAATAACCTTGTTAAAGTATACTATGAGTTAGTATTACCGATGAAATACCTTAATACGCTTCGTCAAAGCCTAAAGGGACTAGAGCAACGTTGGAAGGTATTTTATGATGGCGGTGATTGCCATATAAGTGATTTTTTCCACCAAGAACCGTCAGAATGTAAAGGTGGACCTAGAACCAAAATTACCCTTTATATGGGATGGGTAGAGAAGCCAATAATCAATGGGCGTATCGTGAAATTGAATAACCGTGATGAAATTTTGAAAAAATCCTCACGCTCTATACCAATACCTGCATATCTTAATAATTATCGTCTAAAAACAGATGAAGAAATTCGATCAGAGAAACAAGATAAGATGAAAGAATCAGCCAAATATAGAGCAAAAGAAGCCTTTGACATCATTACTGCACCAATTTACTACCTTATGTTGATCGTGGCGGGTCCTGTTATGGGCAAGTAGTTACTTATCATATTTCATTTTCTTTATAATGGCGCACGCTCGCGGCATGTGCCAAATTTTACTAAAAAACACTTCAAAAACTCACCGCACTTTCCCCTTTGTATATTGCACTATCCCCAATTTCCGCTATTATACTCCCTTTCTCATTCACTCTACTCTCGGAACTTTATCAATGAATAAATTTAAAATAGCATTACTCACGGCTGCATTCGTAGGGTTGTTTGCTTGTACCACAACACAACAACCAAAGAAAACCGTTAAAACACGATACCTTAAAAATAACATTAGCCAAGCGGAATTAAACAATCCGAAAGACTACAAACGTTATTATTATTCTTGCCGTAATTCAGAAACGGGGGCAAGTTCGTATTTAACCACTTACTTTCCGCTTTCAAGAGAAAGTCGCATGAAAGATAACTTTGGTATTTATTTCCAATTAGACGGTGGAAAAGCAGTGCCGTTTGATCATGTGGAAAATCGTACCTTAAATGCACGTGGAAATCGCTTTGAAGTGATTTATCGCTCTTATGAGCCGATTGATGGCAGTTATGTTGATTTAATCGCACGTGAAAATAATTCTGTGTACTACAAGAATAATCAAGGCATAAGAAGCACCTGGTTAAACTGTCGAGAAGGCTAATTTTCACTGAAAGTGCGGTCATTTTTAGACGCATTTTTCCAAACAAAAAAGCACGAGGTTAAACTCGTGCTTTTTCTTTTGTATCTCGATTATGCTTTTGCTTGTGCGCGTTTCACAAAAATGACAGAAAGCGTGAATGCCACTACAAATGAAATCACCATACCGATGCTGTACATTGCAAGACTATCTGGTTTGATAGATGGAATACCCAAGAAACCTGCAGCACCTAATGCAATGGCTTTTACATTGAAGAATGCGATAAAGGCACTTGATAAGCCTGAACCAATCATCGCCGCAAAGAAAGCCTGACGATAGCGTAAGTTCACCCCGAACATTGCAGGTTCAGTAATCCCTAATAATGCAGAGATACCAGATGGCACCGCTAAACCGCGTACTTTTGGATCTTTTAATGCCACTGCCACACCTAAACAGGCCGCACCTTGTGCGATGTTTGACATTGCGGCGATTGGGAAAATGAATGTACCGCCTGTATTTGCCATTTCAGCTAATAATTGTGTTTCAACTGCAATGAAGGTTTGGTGCATACCGGTAATCACGATTGGTGCATAGAATGCCCCGAAGATTGCACCACCAACGAAGCCTAAGGTGTCATATAACCAAGTTAAGCCTGATGCAATTAATGAACCCGCTTCACGGCCGATTGGACCGATTACGGTAAATGCTAAGAAGCCTGCAATAAAGAGCGAGAATAATGGGGTAATGAGATTATCTAAGTAAGAAGGCACAAACTTACGGAAGGTTTTTTCTAAGGTTGCTAATACCCAAGCAGAAACTAATGTTGGGATAACCGTGCCTTGATAGCCGACTTTTTCAATTTCAAGACCGAATACATTCCAGTATTGGATTTTGCCTTGCGCAAGGGTTAATGCGTAGTTCCAACCGTCTGCTAATGCAGGGTGAACCAACAACATCCCAAGCGCTGCCCCTAAGAATGGGTTACCGCCGAATTTACGGGTTGCAGAGAAACCAAGTAATACCGGTAAGAACACAAACGGTGCGTTCGCGATGGTATTAATGAAGTCCACCAAATCTGCAAGACCTGGGTGCATATCAATCACGCTTAACTCGTCAACGAAGAAACCTTTCGCTGTAAGCATGGAGTGAATACCCATTAACAAACCGCCAGCTACGATTGCCGGAATGATTGGCACGAAAATATCCGCTAAGCCTTTCACCAAACGTTGCAATAAGTTTTGATTACCTGACGCTGCTTCTGCCACTTCGGCTTTGCTCACATCGCCAATACCAAGCAATTTGGTAAGTTCAGCATGGACTTTATTCACCGTACCTGAACCAAAGATAATTTGATATTGACCGGCGACAGCAAACTGCCCTTTCACGCCTTCAATGTTATCAATACCTTCTTTGTCCACTTTGCTTTCATCGTTTAGCACAATACGTAAACGCGTTGCACAATGTGCTGCTGTTGCGATGTTTTCTTTGCCACCAAGCTTATCAATCACTTGCTGGGCGATTTGAGGGAAGTTCATAGTGCTCTCCTAATGGGTTTCTAGAAAAAGAAAATCGACAGATTGTAACCAAAACAGGGGATAATAACTAGCTATTCAAGCAAATTTTAGGCGAAAAAAAACCGACTTAATTAAGTCGGTTTATAATTGGTGCTCTGGGCGAGACTTGAACTCGCACGGCCTGCGGCCACTACCCCCTCAAGATAGCGTGTCTACCAATTCCACCACCAGAGCGTTTATTCTGTTTTATTCCTTATTGCGGAATATCGTTATTTTTGTTTTCAACTGCTGGAGCAGCTTGTTGTTGCTGTTGTTGAACTTGTTCAGCAGTTTGAGATAAATCGTCAAATGAACCTTTTTGTACGTTACCACGGTGAGAGTTGATATTACCCAACACTAAAGCAATCACAAAAAAGCCAGTTGCTAAGATTGCGCTGGTACGGGTTAAGAAGTTACCTGCACCTGCAGAACCAAACATGGTACCTGATGCACCGCCGCCAAATGACGCACCTGCGTTCGCACCTTTACCTTGTTGAACAAGGATAAAGCCGATTAAGGCGATACAAACTAATACATAAATAAATAATAAAATATTGTACATTATTCTTTCTTCTCTAAATTGCGATTTCGCAAGAAAACTGGGAGCAAATGTTATATAAAATTCATGCTTTTCGCAAGCGCTTTCCCATTTTTTTTACTTAATTGTATTAAGTTTAATCAATTTTCAGCGTTTAAATCTTCCGATTTTTTGACCGCTCTTTTTCGTTTAACGGATGTCGCATTTAAACCTTTTGAAATCTGACTTAAACGACGTAATGCAGTGAAATCCACAAAGCGCACTAAATCTGGCAACATTTGATTAAGCGTAAACATAAATTGCTGATAACTCGCCTGTTTTTGGCTGATATCCGTTAACTGCGCTTCCCAATGTGCCGTCATATCAGGTTGTGTGGCAATATCTGGTAACGCTGAAATGAGGATCCGCCCCGTTTCTGTGCTGTGAATATTGCGTCCTTTTTTCGTCAAAAAACCGCGTTTAAACAGCAATTCAATAATGCCCGCTCGGGTGGCTTCTGTGCCAAGTCCATCTGTTTCACGCAGAATTTTTTTCAATTCTTTATTTTGCACAAAGCGCGCAATGCCTGTCATGGCGGAAAGCAACGTCGCATCAGTAAATGGTTTTGGCGGTTGCGTTTTTTTGCTCACCACTTCGCCTCTTTCACAGTAAAGGATCTGTCCTTTCTTCACGATCGGCAATAGCGGCTCTTGATTTTCATCTTCATCTTCTTTACCAAGCAATTCTTTCCAACCTGCGGTTTGCAAGTTGCGCGCTTGAGCCACAAAAGTACCACCTGCAATACTTAAGGTAATTTTACTTTTACGATATTCCGCATCTGGACAGAATTGTAATAAATACTGGCGTGCAATCAATTCATAAATACGTTGTTCATCAATACTTAAATTGATCGAGCGCATGTTAGCTGTCGGAATAATTGCATGGTGCGCTTCCACTTTTTTATCATTCCAGCAACGATTGCGCTGCTCGCTATCCACCACCGATGGCAAGGTTTGATAAGTCTGACAATGCTGTGAAATCGCATTCATCACTTTATGTCGTTCAGCAAAATGCTCTTCCGGCAAATAGCGACAATCAGAACGTGGATAAGTAATCAAACGATGGGTTTCATATAAACGTTGACAGGTATCCAACACGCTTTGCGCTGACATGCCAAACCGTTTTGCCGCATCAATCTGCAATGCTGACAAGGAATAAGGTAAAGGCGCCGTTTCTTTTTCTCGCTTATCTACATATTCGGTCACTTCGGCAGGTTGATCAGTAATGCGTTTCACCACATTTTCGGCTAAGCCTAAAGATAGTACACGACCATCTTCATCTTGGTAATCTTCACAAGCCTTACTCGGTTGCCAAAGTGCCGAAAAAAGTGCGGTCGGATTTTCAGACGTTTTTTCGTCTTTCACCCATGCCAACACTTCATAGAAATCTTTGGGTTGGAAATTTTCAATTTCCAAATCACGGCGAACAATCAAGCCTAATACGGGGGTTTGCACTCGCCCAACGGAAAGCACGCCATCATAACCCGCTTGGCGACCGCGAATGGTATAAGCACGAGTCATATTAATGCCGTACAGCCAGTCCGCACGCGCACGCGCCAGTGCAGAGGTAGCCAATGGAATAAAATGACGATTAGGTTGGAGTTTTTGTACCGCTTTTTCGACCGCACTTGGGTTAAGATCGCTAATCAAACAACGCAAAATCCCATCACGTTTTTCCGCTGATAAATTGACATAGCTAAACACTTCATCCACCAGCAACTGCCCTTCTCTATCCGGGTCACCTGCGTTAACTAAAACATCGGCTTGATGAATCAGTTTTTCTACCACGGAAAGTTGTTTTTTGACTTCCTTTCGCGGTAACAAAATCCATTTTTCAGGAATGATAGGTAAATGTTCTAAACGCCATTGTTTGAATTTAGGATCGTAGGCATCCGGTTCTGCTTGTTCGAGCAAATGCCCCACGCACCAAGTCACCACATCATCATTGCCGCATTTAATAAAACCATCACCCCGTTGATGAGGTTTTGGCAATACATCGGCAATCGCTCGCCCAAGACTGGGTTTCTCGGCAATAAACAGGCGCATAAAATTAGTCGATCTGACGACGACCTAAGAAAGAGTGGGTTAAGGTCGTGCCATCCACGGTTTCTAATTCCCCACCGACAGGGATCCCGTGAGCAATACGACTCACTTTAATATTATGTTGATGGCAAATTTCAGCAATATAATTAGCTGTGGCGTCGCCTTCTACCGTTGGGTTCGTGGCTAAAATCACTTCGTGGAAAGATTCTTCTACCAGACGTTTTTGCAATAAATCTAAACCAATCTCTTTTGGACCAATACCATCTAAAGGCGATAAATGCCCCATTAAGACAAAATAACGCCCAGAAAATTGTCCTGTTTGCTCAATGGCCTGAATGTCTGCCGGCATTTCCACCACGCAAAGCAAACCTGAATTTTGGCGACGAGGATTGTTACAAATATTGCACGTTTCCTCTTCGGTAAAATCACGACACTGTGAACAATGCCCAATTTTAGACATTGCTTCCGTTAACGCGCGTGCTAAGTTCATCCCACCGCTACGGTTGCGCTGTAAAAGATGATAAGCCATACGCTGCGCTGATTTCGGGCCGACACCCGGCAAGCAACGAAGATTTTCAATAAGATGTTCTAAAAGTGGACTGCTTTGCATAGTATTTATGATGGGAGAAAATGGATGGTGTGTGAATCGATAAACACACACACCCGATGAATTAAAATGGAAGTTTCATTCCTGGCGGCAATGGCATGCCTGCGGTTACAGAAGCCATTTTTTCTTTTTGTAATTCTTCTGCACGACGGACAGCATCGTTGAATGCGGCAGCAATTAAATCTTCCAACATTTCTTTGTCGTCTTCCATTAAAGAAGGATCGATCTCAATACGACGACAGTTGTGCGCACCATTAATCGTGATTTTTACTAAACCTGCACCGCTTTCGCCAGTTACTTCTAATTGGGCAATTTCTTCCTGCATTTTTTGCATTTTTTCTTGCATTTGTTGGGCTTGTTTCATTAAGCCGCCTAAACCGCCTTTTCCGAACATTGGATTTTCCTTCTTGAATTAACTAAAACGAGCCGCATTTTAGCGAAAAAATTTGCCTTTGGGAACAGAGAAATTTATTATTCCACACTTCAAAACCGGGTCAAAAACGACCGCACTTTTATTTAGGAATTGCAGATGGAAACTCGTTATTACTTTATATTTACGGCAGCCATTATTTTGTTACAACTGCTGATTTATATTTTTAATAAAACGCTGATTTGGTGGCTGAACAAACCACTCTCTCAAAGGGCAAGACGAACTATCACTTTTACCAGTTTTTTGCTTCCTAATGCCTTAGTTATTTGTCATTTTTTAAAGCTTTTTACGGTATTTCGACTTATTGCTTTAGTGCTCGCGCTGCTTCTTTTTTCAGCCTTTGCGAGCATTGCTGTGGGATGTATTCACTTCCTTTTCCGAAAATCCAAATCCATCGCAAAAATCGACCGCACTTTGCGTATTGCTTATCCCGTTTTATTTATTGGTATCACTGCCTTAAGTGTGTATAACGCCTATGTCACCCGTGTTATTCATTATGAAATTACGCTAGATAAACCGATTAAACCATTGCGAATTGGCATGGCAAGCGATCTCCACTTAGGCAAATTATTTGGCGGGAAAGAATTGGATAAATTGGCTGATATTATGCAGCAGGAAAAGGTCGATATCATTTTACTGCCTGGCGATATTATGGATGATAACGTCAACGCTTATTTAGCCGAAAAAATGCAACCCCATTTAGCGAAACTCAAAGCCCCAATGGGCGTTTATGCCACACTCGGCAATCATGACTTATTCGGTGACCAAGATCGAATTGATCAAGAAATTCGCAAAGCGGGTATTACCGTGTTAAGAGATGAAACATTAACATTAAATAATGAATTGGTACTGATTGGACGAAATGACAATCTTGCTCACGATAGACCAAGTACCGAGACGTTATTAAAACAAGTGAATACTGACTTACCGATCATTCTATTGGATCACCGTCCAACAGATATCGAAAAACATGCTTCACTCCCGCTTGATATTCAAGTTTCTGGGCATGCGCATAAAGGGCAAGTATTCCCCGCGAGTTTGATCACAAAAATGATGTATCGTTTGGATTATGGTCATGAAAAAATTGGCAATCCACATGTTTTTGTCACTTCAGGTTATGGCTTCTGGGGCATTCCAATGCGCTTAGGTTCTCAGTCTGAAGTGATTATTATTGACGTGAAAGGGAAATAAAAAAGAGCGGTCAAAAATGACCGCTCTTTTATTATCAATTAGCTCTTAAGAACACACTACTTTTACCGCTAAGCCACCTTTCGATGTTTCGCGATATTTGGCATTCATGTCTTTACCTGTTTCATACATGGTTTCGATCACTTTATCCAAGGTTACGCGAGGATTAGTGGTTCGGCGTAATGCCATACGGCTAGCGTTAATCGCTTTCACCGAAGCAATCGCGTTACGTTCAATACAAGGTACTTGCACTTGGCCACCAACCGGGTCGCAAGTTAAGCCCAAGTTATGTTCCATCGCAATTTCAGCTGCGATACACACTTGTACTGGTGTACCACCTAAGATCTCAGTTAAACCTGCGGCAGCCATTGAACATGCCACGCCCACTTCACCTTGGCAACCGACTTCAGCCCCCGAAATAGATGCATTCATCTTATAAAGGGAACCTATCATACCGGCAGCCAATAGGTATCGTTCAATGACTTCTGGCGTTAAAGGTGCAACAAATTTTTCATAATAAGAAAGTACCGCCGGCACAATACCACACGCACCATTAGTTGGTGCTGTTACGACGCGACCACCTGCCGCATTCTCTTCATTTACCGCAAGGGCAAACATATTCACCCAGTCGATCACATACATTGGGTCATGGGCTAAACGGCCGCTATTCGCCTCCAAGAGACGATAAAGTGATGGCGCACGACGGGCAACTTTTAATGGCCCAGGTAACACCCCTTCTGTTTTTATACCATGTTCAATACAATCTTTCATGGTTTTCCAAACATTCTGTAAATGTGCTTCAACCTCTTTTTTATCGCGTAATGCTAATTCATTTTTCATCATCACTGTTGAGAGCATTAAGCCACTCTCCTGACAATGTTTCAAAATATCTTCAGCATGTTGATAAGGATACGGCACAGTCACTGGATTTTCTTCCTCTTGACCAAAATGTGCTTCATCCACGATAAAGCCACCACCGATAGAGTAATAGGTTTGGCGGTAGAGCACTTTACGATCAGCATCTAATGCAGTAATGGTCATACCGTTTTCATGCAATGATAAAAAGGAATTATGGAATACCATATTGGCATCCCAATCGAAATTAACGTTTTTTTTGCCCTGTGCAATCGACAGTTTTTTAGTTTGTTTAACCTGTTCGATAAAGGTTGGGATTAAATCAATATCCACATCATGCGGTAGATAACCGGCCAATCCCATAATGATCGCAATATCTGTATTATGACCATGTCCCGTCATTGAGAGAGAGCCATACACATCAACGTGCAAGGTTGCAACGGCATCAAATTTACCTTGCTCGATTAAATCGTCAATAAACTGCTTGCCTGCTTTCATTGGGCCGACAGTATGGGAGCTGGATGGCCCAACTCCCACTTTAAACATATCAAATACACTAATCATATTATTTTAAATCCTAAGCTAAACTAAAAAGTCGCTTATAATAATCCATATACGACCGCGGAGATAGCAATTAATCCCATAACTGTAACAAATACATTGCTAAAACGACCTTGATAGCGTTTCATTGCTGGAACATTGCGAATCGCATACATAGGCATAATGAAAAGGATCATCGCAATGATTGGGCCGCCAAGGGATTCAATTAAGCCTAAAATACTTGGGTTAATGATTGCTACGCCCCATAAAGTGAGTAAGAAGAATACTGCGGTACCGTAATTTAATTTTTTACGATTTACACTTTCACCTTTCATTTTGAGGTATAAACCTTCTAAACCTTCACGAGCCCCTAAATAATGGCCAAAGAATGAACTCGTAATCGCTAAGAAAGCCACTAATGGTGCAAAATAAGAAATGTATGGATTATCAAATTTGTTCGCAAGATACGACAAGATACTGATATTTTGTGCTTTTGCCTCTAATAACTCTGCCGGTGTTAAAGTTAATACACAACTAAACACAAAGAACATCACGAAGAAAAGTAATACGGTTGAAGTGCCTTTTTCTGTATGACCAATGTGATATTCCGTTTTATCAAAATCTTTATATTCACGTTGTTGAGAAAGTGTGAAAGAAGAAATTGCCGGAGAATGGTTAAAAGAGAATACCAACACTGGAATAGTTAACCACAATGTCGTCACAAAACCACTCGCTGTAGGAAGCTCATAAAGCATTGATGCATTCCATTGAGGAATGAGATAGATTGATAATGCAAAGAGAATCAATACCAATGGATAAACTAATAATTCAGTGATTTTCAACATTACTTTTTCACTGAATAACATTACCGAAATCAAGATCGCAATCAATACAAAAGAAAGAATGACACGATTTGGTGAAGCCATGCCTAATTGGTTAACAATGAAGGAATCAATGGTATTGGTGATCCCGTTTCCATAAATCAATAAAATTGGAAAGATCGCAAAGAAGTACAATAAGGTAATTAATTTCCCCGCTGTCGCACCAAAATGCTCTTCTACCACTTCGGTAATATCACTGCCTGGTTTAGAAGAAGACAACACGAAATAAGCCAAACCACGATGCGCAAAATATGTCATCGGTCCGACTAAAATCGCCATCACAACCAATGGCCAGAAACCGCCCATCCCTGCATTGATTGGTAAAAATAATACCCCTGCGCCCACCGCAGTACCAAATAAATTTAATACCCAAGCTGTATCAAATTTATTCCATTTTTTATTAGTTTTAGTGCTCATAAATCACCCTCTAAAGTTAAATTATAAAATCTTTATCCAATGAATATTCATTCATTAAATTAATGGTGGCATTATGATAACGTTAGAGGGTGATCGCAAAGTACAAAATAATAAAGTGTGATCTTGCTAACAATTTTATGTGACTTTTTTACATAAATATTTATCTAGATCAAAAAACTGCGGTGAGAAATTTGAGCAAATTTTAAAGAGAGGAAAACAACAGAATAATGCTGAATTCTAAAAAGCAAAAAGCCGCTAAATTACTTTAGCGGCTTCTTAGAATTTGGCTCCTCCTGCGGGACTCGAACCTGCGACATATGGATTAACAGTCCACCGTTCTACCGACTGAACTAAGGAGGAAATGGTGCCTCGAGGCGGAATCGAACCACCGACACGGGGATTTTCAATCCCCTGCTCTACCGACTGAGCTATCGAGGCGTTATCGTTATTGGCTACTGCCTGACAACGGAGCGTATTAAACTATTTTTTCGGGTATCGGTCAACAATTAAATTCAAAAAAAGTAAAAAAGTTGGTGTGTTTGAGTGGTTAATAACCAAAACGACTATAAAAAGAACGTATTTTGTAAAACTCAATCAAAAATAACCGCACTTTCTCAAAAAATAATGCCCGAAATTTCTTTCGGGCATTGTATTTCATCGTAGAAATTATCGTCTTACGCGGAATTTCTTCTGCGCCGCATCCACTTTCAACAAGTAGTTTCTTGCTTGTGAGGATGGGTGTGCAGTCGTTAAGATACGATACACTTGTTCTGGATACATCTGGTTGATCTTATAGATCGCCTCATCTTTATCCTCATCGAATACGCGTAACACTGCACCTGCACCACTATTGTAGGCAGAAATCATTGCAAAACGTTTAGAGGTAGGATTAGTAATACCATCTAAATATTGATTTTGCAGAATCCATAAGTAAGAGACACCCGCATCAATGTTATTTGCTGGATCATAAAGGTAACGTGCAGATGGTTGTCCACCTTTACCTTTCATCGCAAATACATCACGACCTGCTGTGCTTGGTACCACTTGCATTAAGCCGATTGCATTCGCATAACTGATCGCATACGGGTTGAAGCTAGATTCTGTTTGCATAATACCTAAAATCAAGCTTTCATCAATACCATAGCGTTCTGCAGCTTTACGAACTAATGGAATATATTTTTGTGCACGCACTTCAACGTGGTTTGCAATCATTGAGATCACCACAAATTGCACAGTGTTACCATTTTGTAAGCGGCGAGTTTGTAATTTATTTTGGATTAAATAAGTCGCAAAGTTACTTGCAATCACTTGGTTAGCAATTTGCTGACCATTGTTATCCACAACCTGACCTAATAAGAAAGGACGAGTACTAATCGGCACATCGCCAGAAGCAAATAAGTCGATCCCTTTTGCATCGGAACCCATCAATAAAGTATGGACAATCGCATTGTGTAAGCGATTAAGATCTTGTTGAGTTTCAACAATAATTGTACCTTCGTCAAAGCTTACGTGGCTACGCGTATAGAAAGAGTCCGTGTATTTCACGTAGTCTTTACGACTCGCCACTAAAAGCTCATTTACCCCCCAAATACGATCGATATTATGGGAGAATTGACCCGTTAAAATATCTAAACCTTGCGTGTCTTTTGAAAACACTTCGTCATAATTAATGCCACGTCGATGGGTTGGCGAGTCGCTACAAGCATATAAAAGTGGAAGTAGCGCCAATAATAAATACTTTTTCATAATCTTTTGTTATTTAGATGGGGGAACGTAACCTTCAATATGCACATCTTTGCCTTCAAATAAGAAATTCACCATTTCTTCTTCTAATAATTTACGATGTTCGGCATTCATCATATTGAGTTTTTTCTCGTTCACTAACATGGTTTGCTTTTTGATCCATTCACCCCATGCTTGTTTACTAATTGAATTAAAAATACGTTTACCTAATTCACCGGGATACAGTTGAAAATCCAATCCTTCCGCATCTTGTTTCAAATATTCGCAAAAAACAGTTCTAGCCATAATAATTCCTTACAAATTGCGTTAATAAATTTTTCACAGGCTGAGCTAACCCGATCTGTTCAGGTGACGTTGGATCATACCAATATTTGACCGCACTTAATAGACCAGATTGAGATTCTTTTCCTTTTTCTGACAATTTTTTCCAATCTGAACGAGCGCTCTCTTCAGATTTTCGATCAACTTCAACATAAATGGGATGAATATCTAAGTGAAAATGACTAAACGTATGACGGAAAGTTACCCATTCTTGATACTCGGTAATCCCTTGTTCTTTCAGATAATTCAGCAATGTTTGTTTATCATCAAACTGAGGAAAACAATACAATCCGCCCCATAAGCCTTTGCTTTCGCGCTGTTCTAGCCAGACTTTCCCTTGATAAGATAAAATCAAAAAATAGCTTTGTTTTTCTGGCAACAATTTTTTCGGTTTCTTTCCAGGGAATTCTGTCCACTTTTCGAGTTTATTAGCTAAACAATCATTATTTAGAGGACAAAGATCGCATTTAGGTTTTGTTCGAGTGCAAATCGCCGAGCCGATATCCATCATCGCTTGATTAAATTCAGCGACTCTCGTGGTTGGTGTAACCTGTTCACTCAACTGCCATAATTGATTTTCGACTTTCTTTTCGCCAGGCCAACCCTCAACAGCAAAATAACGAGAAAGAACGCGTTTTACATTACCATCTAAAATTGGATAAGGTTGATTTTGTACGGAAGATAAAATTGCGCCAGCCGTCGATCGCCCCACGCCTGTTAATGCCCAAACTTGCTCAAATTGCGTTGGAAATTCGCCTTGATATTCATCTCTGATGGTTTGAGCGGCTTTATGCAAATTTCTCGCACGGGCGTAATAACCTAGTCCCGTCCATAAATGCAATACTTCATCTTGCGACGCATTAGCAAGTGCGGTCACATTAGGAAAGGTTTTAATAAATCGCTCAAAATAAGGGATGACTGTGGAAACTTGAGTTTGTTGTAACATCACTTCGGAAAGCCAAACACCATAAAGGGTTTTATTTTGTTGCCAAGGCAAATTTTTACGCCCAAACTTTTCATACCATTGTAAAACAGAATGGGCAAAAGGGGCATTCACAGAGGATTGGGCTAACATAACTTTCCTAAAGTGCGGTCAAAATAAGCAAAAATTTTGTGATGATTCTATCACTAAAGCACACCTCTTGATCAATTTGATTTTTTCAGTATAATTCGCAGTCTATTTGGTGCCGGATTGTCGGCGATTATTAACTCACGCGGTGTAAGTGGAGAGCATTTATAGCGGCGTGGCTTCAATTTGAGGTTTTCTATGAAACAAGGTATTCATCCAGAATATAAAGAGATCACTGCAACTTGTTCTTGCGGTAACGTGATCAAAACTCGTTCAACTTTAGGCAAAGACATCAACCTTGATGTGTGCGGTAGCTGCCACCCATTCTACACTGGTAAACAACGTGTTGTTGATACTGGTGGTCGTGTTGAACGCTTTAACAGCCGTTTCAAAATCCCAGGTACAAAATAATTTGAATCTGTGTGAAGAACCCTGCCTATGCAGGGTTTTTTATTACCTGAAATTCACCATTTTTCAAATTCAATCAATAAAAAAGTGCGGTCAAAATCGACCACACTTTTTCTATCATTTCTAAATACTCAATTAAAATGAATATTTAACTGTTGCATAATAAGCACGACCAGGTTCGTTATAAGTATGAGCATTGTAATTTGTACTGCTTGATGAACGATAAATGCGTTTATCAAATAAGTTACTTACGCCAACACGAATGCTGATTGTATCTTTCCAATTATAACCTGCACTTAATCCCCAAACTGCATAGCTACCGATATCTTCTGAGTTAGCTAGCTGATTAATATTTTTGCCGTTACCATTTTCCATACGGTTTTCCGGATTTTTACGGGATTTTTGTTTACCGTATTGCGTATAAGTCAACATTGCATCCAAGCTATCTGTAATTTGATAACTTAAGCTTGAGTTCAAGGTATATTTCGGCACGATAGAAAGCGGGTTACCTGTATCTTTATTTTTGGTTTTATGCATATAAGTGAAGTTATTCACCCAGTTTAATTTATCTTGGATTAATGGTAATGTCAGATTACCTTCAAAACCTTCAATCACTGCGCGGTTTGCATTACCCCATTTATACACATAGTTACCTAAGTTAGTTAAACCGATAAATTCACCATCAGACACGATTTTGTTACGATAGTCATTACGGAAGTAAGCCACAGAAGCAAGAAGCCCGTCTTTATCATATTCAATTCCGATTTCTTTATTCCAGCTGGTTTCTGGTTTAATGTCGCTATTACCTTGGAAATAACAAGTTTTATTATTTGGTACATTCGTTGGACAACCTTGACCTAAAGTAAACAACAAGTAATTCGGGTTAGTTTGATAAAGATTCGGTGCTTTATAAGCTCTTGCTATCCCACCTTTAATTCTCCAATCATCGTTGAGGCTTTGTAAGAAGTTTAATCCGCCACTTAGATTAGAACCAGAATAGGTGTTGTAATCATAACGCAAAGATGGTGTTAAGATGGTAGATTGGGTTGCTGAAATATTATCTTCAACAAATACTGCCCATTCAGTTTGACTGCTATGACCACCTCGTACATTTGAGATGCCGGTTGGTAGGCGTTCTTTCAAATCATAAAGCACCTTCCCTGTATTCTTGTCTCGTCGTCCACCAAGTAACTGTGTCATAGAAGCGTCATCATCTAAACTGCTATGTGCACCTTCAAAACCAACTGTCAGCATATGATCTACACCCAAGGTAAATGGGATATAGAATTCTGAACTAAAACGCGTATTTTTAAGAATAGAATCGCTAAAAGCTGACGTGCTAGAATAACTACCTTCTGGACCACCCGCTAAATATTCTGGTAAACGGCTGTTTTTAGTTTTATCAAAAGTAATATAAGTTTTATTGTCAAAATGATCGAATTTACCTTCATAGGTTAAAGCATAGTTCTGACGATATAAACGAGCAGTTTCAGCTTTATTTCCTGCCAACGTTTTGGTTTCAGGATAGTTTTTATTATTGTAAAGCCCTGCTGAGCTATTTTGTGTATCACCGTTATAAATATTGCCTTGACGACTGAAACCAGAATCCAAGGTTAATTTATTTTTCTCATTGATATTCCACACTAAACGACCATTAATATCTTTATTACGTACACCTTCACGACCAGCAATCGCAGGATCACCATTAATACCGACTTCATCCGCTTGAGTTTTGTTCCAGTTACCATATAAACGGAATTGCAATACGTCTTTAATTAACGCTCCGCTTAGATTAAAACCAACACGGTTCGTTGCACCCTCTTTGCTATCTTCTGGTTGGTTGGTGTAATAACTTAAGCTACCGTGTAAATCATTGGTAACAGGCTTAGTGATAATATTCACCACCCCACCCATTGCACCTGAACCATAGCGTGCTGCTGAAGGACCACGTAATACTTCAATTTTTTCAATCGCTTCAATCGGCACCCAGTTGCTGTCACCACGAGAGTTACGTTCACCACGCACACCATAACGTTCTGCATTACGAGAGGTGACCGGTTTACCATCCACTAAAATCAATGTATTTTCAGGTCCCATTCCGCGAATATCAATTTGACGTTTGTTTCCGCGTTGTCCTGTAGATGAGTTACCCGTTAAATTCACACCTGGCATAGTGCGTAATACTTCAGAAATATCATTTGTCGCAGGTCGTTTTTCTAAATCTTTTGCAGTCACAAGAGAAGAACCAAGCGATTGTTTTACCTGATCTTCCGCAGTAACTTTAATTTCCTCAAGTTTCTCTTCTGCATGAGAATAGTTTGAAAAAAGTGCGATTGTTAACGCACTAAATGCGAAGAATGATGTTGTTTTTAAATGATTGGATTTATACATTGAAATGCTCTCCTGGCATATGTGGAATAAATAATGCCCGAGAATTCTAGTACAATATAATTTTACTGTAAATAACAATTCTTATCATTTTTATTGAATTTAAATAAAATACCTGATTTTTTGACCGCACTTTCTTGCAATCCAAATAAATTCTAGTATTATTCACGGCTCGCCAATTTGGCGGATTTATTTCTCATGTCGGGTTCCCTACCCCCGATTAACCAACTAAAAAGGTCTTAAAATGAAAATTAATACTCCGATCTTCAATGATCAACAAAAACGTTTTGCTTTAATTTTATTAAGCTTATTTCACATCTTCATCATCACAGCCAGTAACTATTTCGTTCAAATTCCATTTGAAATCAATTTAAAATTGACCGCACTTGGTTTTGCTGATGATTTCTCATTCCACAGCACATGGGGCACACTCACTTTCCCATTCATTTTCTTAGCCACCGATTTAACAGTACGTGTATTTGGGGCAAAAGAAGCGCGTTGGATCATCTTTATCGTGATGATTCCAGCGCTTATCGTGAGTTATATTGTTTCGGTTGTTTTCTCTAATGGACAATATCAAGGCTTAAGTGCATTAAGTGAATTCAATATGTTTGTTTTCCGTATTGCGTTCGCCAGCTTCTGTGCTTATGTTTTCGGACAATTATTAGATGTGTTAGTATTCAACCGCTTACGCCAATTAAAAACATGGTGGATTGCCCCGAGCAGCTCCATGACATTTGGTTCCCTTGCGGATACCTTTATGTTCTTTTGTGTCGCATTTTATAAAAGTAGCGATCCATTTATGGCAGAACATTGGTTTAGCCTTGGATTTGTCGATTACTTATTTAAATTATTTGTCGGCATCGTCTTGTTTGTTCCCGCTTATGGCGTGGTACTCAGCATGATTTTGCGTAAACTTCAATCTCTCGCAAGCTCCCGCCAGTTTGCTTAACTTAAGGAAATAAAATGACTGAAACCCTTTCTCTTAGAGCCAAAATAGAACAAAGCCCAATGGGGGCTTATCAATGGATGATTGTGGTGATGGCTGCCATCATGAATTTACTTGATGGCTTTGATGTATTAGCCCTGGCCTTCACCGCAACAGCCATTCGTAGCGAATTTGGCCTCACGGGGATTGAGTTAGGTTATTTATTAAGTGCCGGCTTATTTGGTATGACTGCCGGCTCACTTTTCCTTGCACCACTTGCGGATAAAATTGGTCGCCGTCCATTGTTATTAATGGCGGTATCACTCTCCGCTATTGGGATGTTAGGTTCGGCGTTTATCTCACAATATCAATGGCTTGGTTTCTGGCGCGTTATCACTGGGCTTGGTGTCGGCGGTATTTTAGTGGGCACAAACGTGATCACCAGTGAGTATTCTTCTCGTAAATGGCGCAGTTTTGCGATCAGCGTCTATGCAGCAGGATTTGGTATCGGTGCGGTATTAGGTGGCATGTTTGCCGTGATGCTACAAGGTGAGTATGGCTGGCGTTCTGTGTTCCTAGCAGGCGCTATCTTAACCGGTTTACTTTTAGTGGTGTTATTTATTTGGTTACCGGAATCCATTGATTTCCTTACCTCTAAACAACCTAAAAATGCGGAAATGCGGTTAAATTTAATCGCCCAAAAAATTGGTTTAGCCGGTGATTGGAAACTTCCTGCAAAAGTAGAAAAAGTTAAAAGTAAATTACCTATTAGCCAATTATTCAGCGAAAAATACTTACATTCTACCCTGTTAATTTGGACGGCTTTCTTTGCAATCATGTTCAGCTTCTATTTTATCAGCTCATGGACTCCAGCCTTATTAAAAGAAGCGGGCATGACGACAGAGCAAAGTGTGAGCGTTGGAATGATGATCTCATTAGGGGGCACTTGTGGCGCCTTAATCTATGGCTTACTGGCTAGCCGTTGGACAGCACGCGGCGTGTTAATTTTATTCACTGTCTTATCTTCTGCAGCAATCATTACCTTTATCTTATCCTCGTCCGTTTTATGGATTGCGATGGTATTCGGTATTTTAGTTGGAGCACTCATGAATGGCTGTATCAGCGGTCTTTATACCTTAAATCCGCTTACTTATGATGCCGATATTCGTAGCACTGGTGTGGGCTGGTCGATTGGTGTGGGTCGTATTGGTGCAATTCTTGCTCCAACGATTGCCGGCCAATTATTAGATATGGGTTGGGACAAACAGAGTTTATATGTTGGCGTTGGCTTTGTGATGTTGATCTCAACAGTCGCACTCTTTTTCTTAAAAAGCCGCTCCGAAATTAAAGCATAATCTTAAAAAATATAGCAAAAGGCGTGATAAACACGCCTTTTTTATTGACTTAATAAAGTGCTCATCCCTAGCCTTCAGATCAGAAAGATTTTCAGGTTATTTTATGTAACATTTTCTTCTAAAAATCCTTTGTTATCCATCTTGAATTTCAACGCATTATGGTGTTAAATCAGCACACATTATAAGGTTATAAAAATATAAAAATAAGTTGTAGGAATTTATGTGCCAATTACTCGGAATGAACTGTAATACACCGACGGATATTGTCTTTTCTTTTGAAGGTTTCCGTCGTCGTGCTGGTCTTACTGACTGCCATTCAGATGGCTTCGGTATCGCTTTTTTTGAAGGTCGTGGTGTGCGTATTTTTCGTGATAACCATGCAGCCTCTCAATCTCCTATTGCGGATTGTGTAAAACAATACAAAATTAAATCGCTTAATGTGATTGCTCACATTCGTAAAGCAACGCAAGGTGGGGTAACCATTGAAAACACGCATCCCTTTATTCGTGAAATTTGGGGACAAAACTGGGTGTTTGCTCACAACGGTAATTTAAAAGATGTGCCAGATATGTCTGAGAGTTTCTGTCAACCGATTGGCTCAACGGATTCAGAAGCCGCATTTTGTTATATGGCAGAATATTTAAAAAATCGCTTCCGTCGTAAACCGTCTGAAATGGAAATTTTTGAAGCCATTCAAGACATTACCAAAGAGCTCTCACAAAAAGGCACCTTTAACTTTATTCTTTCGAATGGAGAATGGATGATTGCCCACTGCTCAACCAATTTGCATTACTTAACACGTAAAGCCCCTTTTGGTAAAGCACACCGCATTGATGATGATGGCGTCATTGATTTTAATGATTACGCAAAAGATGGCGACAAAGTCACCATCATTACGACGTTCCCTCTCACCAAAGATGAACCTTGGGTTAAAATGGAACATGGTGGTTTCGTATTCTTCAAAGAAGGGGACAAAATTGCTGAGGTCGTCGGTGTGGCTAAAGAAATGGAAGATGATGGTACATTAGGCAATCGTGCAGCAGCCTAATAACAAATCACAATAAAAAGTGCGGTCAAAAACATCAGAGATTTTGACCGCACTTTCTTTATCTACAATTAACGCATTGTGACAAATTCTTCTGAACCTGTTGGGTGAATTGCTACCGTATTATCAAAGTCTGCTTTAGTTGCACCCATTTTGATTGCCACCGCAAAACCTTGAATCATTTCATCCACACCAAAACCAATGCCGTGTAAGCCTACGATTTTTTCTTCTTTGCCGACACACACTAATTTCATGCGACAAGGTTGCCGATGTTCGGTGACAGCGGTGTACATTGCCGTGAAAGAGGATTTATACACTTTCACATTTTCTTCGCCATATTGCTCAATCGCTTGTGGCTCAGTTAAACCGACTGTACCAATTGGCGGATGGCTGAACACAACCGTTGGCACAAGGTTGTAATCTAAATGCTCATTCGGTTTGTTATTGAATAAACGCTCAGATAAACGACGACCTGCTGCCACGGCAACTGGTGTTAATTCAATACCACCTTCGATAATATCACCTACAGCATAAATGCCAGGCACGTTTGTATTTTGGTATTTATCAACAATAATTTGTCCGCGTGAATTCGTTTTCACGCCTGTTACTTCAAGATTAATCACATCAGTAGCAGGTTCACGACCAATCGCCCAAATTAAGGTATCCACTGTAGTTTCACGACCATCTTGTAATTTCAAGGTAAGCGAACCATCCGCATTTTTAACCACTTCTTCTGGTAATGCTTTGGTATGTAATTGGATACCATCTTGTGCTAACACTTCAACCAAGGTTTCCACAATTAATGGATCTTGATTACGCAATGGAGCATGTTGGCGCACAAATAAATGTGTTTCGCTACCTAAGCTATTTAAAACACCCGCTAATTCAACTGCAATATAACCCGCGCCTACCACTGCAACACGTTTGGGTAATTCATTTAGAGCAAATACACCATTTGAATCAATTCCGTATTCTGCACCTTTTACTGCAGGAATACTTGGGCGGCCACCCGTCGCAATTAAGATATGATCGGCGGTCACTAATTCTGTTGAACCATCTGCATAGCTCACTTCAATCGTTTTCGCATCTTTAAAACGCGCAAAACCATTTAGAACATCCACGTTATTTTTCGCTAATACATTATTGTAAGACGTATGAATACGACCGATGTAAGCTTGACGGCTCTCGACTAATTTCGCGTAATCAAACTTTTTCACTTCTACATCAAAACCATAAGCAGGTGCATAGTTATTAATGGCTTCTGCAACTTGTGCGCCATAGAACATCACTTTTTTCGGTACACAACCTACGTTTACGCAAGTACCACCGAGATGTTTTGCTTCAATAATTGCACATTTTTTGCCATAGCTTGCCGCACGGTTAATTGAAGCAATCCCACCTGAACCGCCACCGATCGCAATATAATCATAATGTTTAGTCATTTTCATTATCCTTTTTTACTCATTGGAATTTTGCTCTATTGTGCCTAAAACTGAACGAGAAAGCTATAAATTGATGTGATTGGAATTGTCTATATGTGAGGAAAAAGTGCGGTCATTTTTCGCATAATTTTCAGCAAGCAAAATGTATTTTCGCTATAATGCTCTACGATAAAAATAAATTCTCAACTTCACAAGTATTTCCCGAAACGTATAAAAATGACGCAAAGAACTGATAAAAAAACAATCTGTTTAAATATGATTGTTAAAAATGAATCCGCTATCATCCGAGATACATTAGAGAACATTATTACTCATGTTCCATTAGATTATTATGTCATTAGTGATACAGGCTCAGACGACAATACTGCAGACATTATCAAACAATTCTTTGATGAAAAAGGCATTCAAGGCGAAATTCACCACGATGAATGGGGTAACTTTGCCCATAACCGTAACTGTGCGTTACAACATGCACAAGGAAAAACCGATTATGTATTAATCTTTGATGCCGATGATCGCTTTGAAGGAAATTTTGTATTACCTGAAGAACTAACGAGCGATCGCTATTATCTACGCATGGCAAATAGCGTTACAGGTTCAAATGTTTACTTCCGAGTTCTCATGTTTCGTAATGATGGTTCATTCTATTGGCGTGGCGTATTACATGAATTCATTGAACAACGTAAAACGACTATCACTGAGCAAAAAATATTCGGCGATTACTATGTCATTAGTGGTCGTTTTGGGGCTCGTAGCAACAACCCTCAAAAATATTTCCAAGATGCTCAAGTGTTAGAAAAAGCCTTCTATTCACCTGAAGATGAAGATCTTAAAGATCGCTATGCGTTTTATACCGCACAATCTTATCGTGATGCAGATATGCCTGAAAAAGCTATTGAGTGGTATGCCAAACGTGCAAATTTAGGGGGATGGTATGAAGAAGTTTATTATTCACTTCTCCAAATTGCCCTATTAAAAATTGAATTAAATGCGCCATTAGATGAAGTACAAAATCTTTTACTTGCTGCTTATGAATATCGTCCACAACGTGCGGAAAGCCTTTATCATTTGGCGCGTCAATTACGCCTTCACGATAAAATCAAGCTTGCCTATATCTATGCGAGTGCGGCAGTGAGTATTCCTCTCACTAAAGATATTCTTTTTGTTAATCACTCTGTTTATGAATGGAAAGCAAAAGATGAACTTGCTGTTAGTGCATATTGGGTAGGCAACTATCAACTTTGTCATGATCTCTGCTTAGAATTATTAGCCAATTCAACTATTCCAGAACGAGATAAACAACGTTTCCAAGAAAACTTGAGATTTGCTAAAGAGCATATGTAGAAAACCTAAGATATAAATTGAAGTAATCGCTATTCAATCAGCAAGTACAATTTATATACTTACACTTCTTCTACAATCATCCTCTAAAAATAAAAAACCCAGCCGAAGCTGGGTTTTTATCTATCTTAATGGAAAGTTAAATTACCATTGGTAACCTACACCCACAGAGCCACCTACGTCGCCTTGGGTATTTGCGTTACCTTGAAGTTTGAAGATAACTTTACCATTGTCACTTGAACGTGAGTAACCTACTGCTACAGCGCTTTCACCTTTGAAAGTACCTGCAGAAGCGGCAACCATTGATTTACCTGGAATATAAACTTGTGGTAAACCTGCTGCTGCGTTAGCACCTGCGATACCACCGCGAGCTTCTTTGCCCACTTTATTGATACGTTTATGTACATCACCAATTGATTGTTTCAATTGAGATACGTTAACCGCATCTGTATCTTTAGTACCTGCTTTCACGTTGTGAACTTGGTTGCCACCCATATCAACATTACCACCTTTATTAACAGTTAAGTCATTTGTGGTTACGCTGTTATGGTCTACATCATTTGTTGTTGAAACAAGGATGTCGCCACCATTTTGCTCAATCGCGATGTTTTTACCTGCAGTATAAGTAATTGTTTTACCGCTAGTAATTTTCGTTGTTGAGCTTCCGCCTTTCTTAGCAACTTTGTTTCCACCATCTTTAGTTGCAACATTAAAGTTGGTTGAACCATTTGATACTAATTGGCCTTTATCGTTCACTGTGATGGTATCGTTATCAACGTTCACATCAAAGCTAACTTTAGATGTTGTACCATCTTCATTAGGCACTGCTGTAACAGTGATACCTTTACCATTTACAAAGTTCACAGTATTGCCATGAGTTACTGCATCAACAGCATTACCATTTGCTTGTAGGTTCCAGCCAGAGTTCAATACATCACGAACTGTCGCTGCTTCTTTTTTCTCCACATCAGTGATATTTAACACTTTGTCATCCACAACGGTTGTTGGGTTTTCAATGTGATGTTTTAAGTTAGCCACTTTACCATTTGTAATTGTGGTGTCACCCGCTTTGATTGTTGGTGCTGAGATTGTGCCAGTCGCAGTTACATTTCCAGCTGTTACGTTAGTAGTTACATTTACACTATTAACTTCTAAGTCTTTTGCTAATCCCACAGTAATGGTATTGCCTTCAACTTTAGTCATAATGTTTTTACCAGCATCAAACTTGGTCCAGTCATCATTAGCTTTTGCACCTGTAACGTTCACTTGAGTACCAAGTTCTGCTTTGTGTGCTTCACCAGTGTTACCACCGAAGATTAAGCCATCATCCATGGTTGCAACTTCACGTTTGATTGTATTACCGTTCTCATCTTTGAGAGGGTTACCATCTTTGTCTGTTGGTACGTAAATGATACGTTGGGTAGTTTTACCTGGTTTACCATCAGCACCGACTTCACGGTTTACAAGTGTTTGTTTACCGTTGTCTGTTGTGATGTTGATAGATGCACCGTCTTTACCGTCTTTACCTTTCGGTCCGGTTAAGCCGATTTGACCAACGCCGTCTTTACCAGAGATAGAAACTGCATCTTTGCCGTCTTTACCGCTGATTCCAACTTTGCCGTCTGAACCATCTTTACCAGGTTTACCATTTTCAGCTTTAACAGGTTCTGAAGGTGCTGTAATGGTTACACCGTCTAAACCATCTTTACCGTCTTTACCTTTCGGACCATTAACTACAACTTTATCTAAGTTAGTTACAGTGCTGTTTAAGGCAAATTCAACTTTCGCACCATCACTGTTGTTGGTTTGGTTAACAGTTAAGTTTTTACCTGCTGACATTTCAACAGTGTTTTTATGTTCAATGGTTTTCGCATCGGTTTGTGAACCTGGTGCTTTGTTACCTGTAGATTTAATATCCCAAGTCATCACACCGTCTTTACCATCTTTACCATCTTTACCATCTTTCACAGTCGTGGTTGTAGTGCTTACATTACCATCTTTGTCTGTGTTAGTGATTACGATAGTTGAAGTTCCGTTTTCTTTGGTTACTTTAGCTTCAGTTGATGCACCGTCTTTACCATCGATACCATCTTTACCATCTTTACCATCTTTACCATCTTTCACAGTCGTGGTTGTAGTGCTTACATTACCATCTTTGTCTGTGTTAGTGATTACGATAGTTGAAGTTCCGTTTTCTTTGGTTACTTTAGCTTCAGTTGATGCACCGTCTTTACCATCGATACCATCTTTACCATCTTTACCATCTTTACCATCTTTCACAGTCGTGGTTGTAGTGCTTACATTACCATCTTTGTCTGTGTTAGTGATTACGATAGTTGACGTTTTAGCTGCTTCATCACGGGTTACTTCACCTTTAGTTGATGCACCGTCTTTACCGTCTTTACCGTCTTTCACTGTTGCAGTTGTAGTGGTTACATTACCATCTTTATCTGTGTTAGTGATTACGATAGTTGACGTTTTAGCTGCTTCATCACGAGTTACTTCACCTTTAGTTGATGCACCGTCTTTACCATCTTTAACGATAGTTGTAGTAACTGAACCAGTCTCTAAATCAGTAATAGTGATTGTGTGGGTGCCGTCGCCGTTATCAACAACTTCACCAGTGATACTACCACCTTTTTCACCTGTGTCACCTTTGTCACCTTTCGCGCCAGTATCACCTTTGTCGCCTTTCGCGCCGGTGTCACCTTTGTCGCCTTTCGCGCCAGTGTCACCCTTGTCGCCTTTCGCGCCAGTTGCACCAGTGTCACCTTTGTCACCTTTGTCGCCTTTCGCGCCAGTGTCACCCTTGTCGCCTTTCGCGCCAGTTGCACCAGTGTCACCTTTTTCACCTTTAGCACCAGCTGCACCGTCTTTACCGTCTTTACCGTCTTTAACGATAGTTGTAGTAACTGAGCCAGTTTCTAAATCAGTAATAGTGATGGTGTGAGTGCCGTCGCCGTTATCAACAACTTCACCAGTGATGCTACCACCTTTTTCACCTGTGTCACCTTTGTCACCTTTCGCGCCAGTATCACCTTTGTCGCCTTTCGCGCCTGTGTCACCTTTGTCGCCTTTCGCACCAGTGTCACCTTTGTCGCCTTTCGCACCAGTGTCACCTTTGTCGCCTTTCGCACCAGTGTCACCCTTGTCGCCTTTCGCGCCGGTGTCACCTTTGTCGCCTTTCGCACCAGTGTCACCCTTGTCGCCTTTCGCGCCTGTGTCACCTTTGTCGCCTTTCGCGCCGGTGTCACCTTTGTCGCCTTTCGCACCAGTGTCACCCTTGTCGCCTTTCGCGCCAGTTGCGCCAGTGTCACCTTTGTCGCCTTTGTCGCCTTTCGCGCCAGTTGCACCAGTGTCACCTTTTTCACCTTTAGCACCAGCTGCACCGTCTTTACCGTCTTTACCGTCTTTAACGATAGTTGTAGTAACTGAGCCAGTTTCTAAATCAGTAATAGTGATGGTGTGGGTACCGTCGCCGTTATCGACAACTTCGCCAGTGATGCTGCCACCTTTTTCACCAGTGTCACCTTTCTCACCTTTAGCACCTGTTGCACCGGTATCACCTTTAGCACCTGTTGCACCGGTATCACCTTTTTCACCTTTTTCACCAGCAGTTGCACTGATTTCAATGGTGGTACCGTTACGTTTAATCTCAATGTTTTTACCTGCATTGATATTTACAGTATTTGATGCTTTAACATCCGCTGCTTGAGTATCACTACCTTCAGTAATTTTACCGTTTGTACCTGTTACCGCAGATGAATTCAAATGCCATGAAACATTGTTCACAATATCAGTTACAGTACTTACGTTAGTTAAACGAGCACCATAGTTACCACCCGTTGCTTTATCGCCATCTTTATCATAAGTAGCCGCACCTGCAGTTGTAGTAGAAATAGCACCAGTTTTTGCATCAACATTGTAAGTTGTTACATTGCCTGTAGTAGTATTCGTTACAGTTAATGCATCTTTAGTAGTAGTTGTCACTGCTGCTGTAGTATCTGTACCACCAGCCACTTTTGCATTGATTTTAACTGAACCATCAGGGTTATATTCAACTGTTGTGTTATCACCAGCTACGATATTTGCGTTATATTTAACAATCGTTTTACCTGGAGTAACATTCCCTACACTATCCTTAGACGCAGGAGTATTTACCACTGTTGCAGTCGTACCTCGACCATTTTGGAATTCAACGACATCTTTGTGATAAACATTTGATTCTTTAGGTTGAGCATTAACCGTGCTATTACCGCTTACAACCCAGTGATGATTATTAATTTTGTCATCTAAATCATTTGCTACAGTGTAAAGCTGTGAACCGTTAACCGCATCAGTTGAAGTTTTAGTTAAGCGACCCGCTGCCACGTTTTGAATTTGACGCTCGCTACCTGCTTTACCAACAGAAACAACTGCACCATCACCTAATGTACTCTCGTTACCCGCAAAACCGCTGTAAGTTAAAGTACCAACAGTCGCTGTATTGGTTGGAACAAAATTCGAAGTTGTAGATTCAGAACCTAAAGCTACAGAATTATTTGCTACTGCTTTTGCACCAGAACCAATCGCAGTTGTATTAACACCTGATGCTTGAGCAGCTTCTGCTGGAGTCATTGATCCACCAATAGCGACAGAGTTTGTACCAGAAGCATTTGCAGACGTACCACCAGCAAATGAAGCAGTACCAGTTGCTTTTGATGCCGCACCCACTGCAGTCGCACGCTCAGCAGTAGCCGTTGCATATCCACCTAATGCAGCTGCATTACGTGCAGTAGCAGTAGTACTAACACCTACAGCTACCGCATTATCAACAGTTGCTGTAGCACTTTTACCTGTTGCAACAGTATTAGCTGCAGAAGCATTTGCTAAATAACCAACAGCAACTGCGGCTGTCCCTGTACCCGCACCACCTGCTTTTGACTCTTGACCAATGGCAACAACAGAGTCTGCAGTCGCGTTAGAATATGAACCAACAGTAACCGATTGAACACCTGAAGCAGTTGTATTTGAACCTATAGCTACTGCATGATCTTTTGTTGCGTTAGTGTCTTTACCGATAGCAATTGTGTTAGTCCAGCTTGCAGTAGAATTTGTACCAATTGCAATCGAGTCTTGCTTTGCAGCATTTGCATTTCCACCTACCGCAATCGCGTGACGACCAGCAGTTGGATTAGGCACATTGTTTGGTGCGATATTTACCGCATCATTAGTTGTAAGATCGGCTGCAGCCATTGCTGATTGAGATACCGCCAATGAACCAATCACAGCACCAGCAAGTGCGGTCAATTTCACGATCTTTTTAGATTTGGTTTTACCCTTAGCATGCCCAAGTTCAGAAACAGCTGTCCACGTTTGTGTAGCATGATTCCAAATAACTTTAAACACTTTGTTCATATCAATTTATTCCTTTTATGAGGATGATAAAGAAGCTGTTACTTAAGCAACAGCGCCGAAAAATTCAACGTCAGAAAGGCGGCGACCACAGATTTTGACAATAGTTTCCCCTTCCTTTCTGGTCGGAACAGCTTATTCTAAGCGAACTTTGTACAAAAAGGAAGCATAATAAAAAGGATTTACCAAAAATTACAATTAATTAAGATAAAACTTTAGTTATGTAAATATATGTAAAGATTTCTGGAATTTATTACAAAAAAATTAAAGATATGTAAATTTTTGTGCAAAAAACAAACATTTTCTGGGCTAAAAGTGCAACATTACTTTTCTTTTTGCTTTACGAAAGTATCGAATTAGATCAAACTAACGCCATCAAATAAGATAAGGAAAAGTACATGGCAATTTGGAAAAAAGCATTCACCCTTGAGCAGCTCAATGAAATGGGGAAACATTGTGCTGTTGGGCATTTAGGGATTGAAATTTCAGCTTATGGCGAAAACTGGATTGAAGCAAAAATGCCGGTTGATCATTGCACCACTCAGCCTTTCGGTTTATTACATGGTGGCGTGTCTGTGGCATTGGCTGAAACCATTGGTTCATTAGCCGGATTTCTCTGTATAGAAGAAGGGCAAGTTGCCTTAGGATTAGATATCAACGCCAATCATCTTCGTCCAGTGAAAAAAGGTTTTGTTACCGCAAAGGCTATGCCAATTGCTTTAAGTCAAAATACTCATGTTTGGCAAATTGACATTCGCGATGAACAAGATAAACTTTGCTGCGTTTCTCGATTAACGCTTTATATCAAACATTTATGACTACAACTCAAAAAATTGGCATCATTTTAGCGAACCTTGGTACGCCTGATGCCCCTCAACCCGCAGCGATCTCCCGTTATTTAGCGGATTTTTTAATGGATCCCCGCGTGGTCGATTTGCCTCGTTGGAAATGGTATCCTCTTTTAAAAGCCATTATTTTACCGATGCGTTCTAAACGTATTGCTCAAAATTATCAAGCTATTTGGACAGAACAAGGCTCTCCCCTGCTTGCCATTACAAAGCAACAACAAGCCGGTTTACAAGCTTATTTAAATGAACAAGGCATCAATGCTCAAGTAGAAATTGCCATGACTTATGGCAATCCTTCAATGCAAAGTGCGGTCAAAAATTTACTTAAAAATGATGTAGAACGCATGATTGTGTTGCCGCTTTATCCGCAATATTCTAGCACCACAACGGGCGCATTAATCGATGCCTTCAATCGTGCCATTGCACAAGAACGTAATATTGTGCCTTTTGAGTTTATTCATTCTTATCATCTTGATGAAAACTACATTAATGCCTTAGTGGATTCGATTAAAGTGCGGTTAAAACCCGATGAGTTTTTGCTTTTTTCTTATCATGGCATTCCATTGCGTTATGAGAATATGGGCGATTATTATCGTCAGCACTGCAAACAAACCACTATTGCCATTGTGGATAAATTAGGTTTAACCGAAAACCAATGGAATATGACTTTCCAATCTCGCTTTGGTCGTGAAGAGTGGTTACAACCTTATACAGATCACTTTTTAGAAGAAGCGGCTTCTCAAGGGATTCAAAAAATAGCGGTAATTTGCCCAGGTTTTTCGGTGGATTGCTTAGAAACCTTAGAAGAAATTGAAGTTGAAAATAAAGAAACGTTCTTAAATCACGGTGGTATATCTTATCACTACATCCCCGCATTGAATGCTGAAAAAGCACATATTGAAATGATGGGTAAATTGGTTTTGGATAAGTTGAAGTAGTTAAATCTCCCCAACCCCTCTTTGCGAAAGAGGGGGGAGCTTAATAGCCTCATAAACGTTCTCCGTTCTTAACTCTCTCAAATATATTCCCAATAAAATCACTAAAAGCAACATCATAAAAAAGCCCCTCTTTTGTAAAGAGGGGTTGGGGAGATTTAAGAATTAAAAAAAATAAACAAAAAGGCGAACCTTTCGATTCGCCTTTTTAGATTCTTATCTAATCAAAGATTAGAAGAATACACGCATACCTACACCGATAGCTCTGTCTTTAATTTTACCTGTGTAAGCGTAACCGCCATTTGCGTTTTCAGCATACTTTTTAGCTGTTACGTATTTACCTTCTACGAATAATACAACTTGTTTATGAAGTTGATAGTCAGCACCAAGTAAGAAACCGTGAGTTTTATCTTTAGTCGTTTCACCTTTTACGCGTTCATATAGGTAGTTACCATATACTTGAGATGCTGGAGTTACTTGATATGCGAAACCTGGAGACACATAGAATTTGTTAGTTTTGTCACTACCATCTTTTTCATGCGCATAACCAAAGTCACCCGTTAATTTGAAGTCAGCAAATTTATAACCTAAAGATGCTAAAACGCCATCTAAGCGGTGAGCATGCGCTGCATTAGTTTCAAAGTTGGTATGACCGTAAGCTAAACGAGCATCAAGATCACCCGCTGTGTATAACGCACCTAAAGCGAAAGCATTTTTAATGTTACCAGTTGGATCTGCTACATAAGTTTGTTTACCGTTAACGTCTAGAGCACCTTTTTCAGTTTTTAAAGGTCTTCCCATTTCATCATGACGTTGACCAAAGTTATAGTTTGCACTTAAGTGTAAACCTTCGATACCTTTATAGTCATAACGAACTACACCAGTACCAGAAGTAGGAATATAATCACCTTTTGGAATAAAACCATATTCGTAGTCGTTAGCTTGGCTTAAATCATCCGCGATGGTTAATTGACGACCAAATGTGATGTCACCAGTCGCTTTGCTACCTAAACCTACGTAAGCACGTTTAGTATAAAGGCTACCGAATTTATCACGAGATTCTGTATCGTTGAAACGGAATTCTAAACGACCTAATGCATAGAAATCGTTATCTAAGTTATGTTTTACAGTGATGCCGAAACGTGAACCTGCATTACGTAAAGCAGAGTTAGCTTTTTTAGTTGATTGGTTAGCGGCGTTATACTCTTTTTTATCCGCTTTTTCCATGATTAAACGAAGAGAACCGTTTAATTCAACTTTAGTACCTTCGTTGTCATAAACTACTGCTGCGTTCGCTGCTGAAGCGGCAAATGCAGAGACGATTAATGCTGCTAGTGTCTTTTTCATAATTGTTATTCCTTTTGGTTGTTACCTATGATTTTTGATTGAAGCAATTTTTCATAAAAAGTTCAATCTCCGAAATAGACGTCGCAAATATTACAAAATAAACCTATAGTGTCAATGGAGGATCCGTTTCAATTTTCTAAAATCGGATCAAGATCACATTTTTTGCGCAAAAAAGGATATTTTTTAATCAAAAAATCCTTTCACATCGAACTTTTCAGAATTTTGTCTATACAACTATCTCTCTATTTTGAGCAATTTGTTCTTCTTTTTTATTCATTTTCGAAGAAATAATGAATATTTTTTGAGCAGACTAAGCACATTCCACCGAAAATGAAATCACTTCTTTAATACTTTCAGCGCCTAACGCAATCATAATGAGACGATCAACACCTAAAGCTACGCCTGATGTATTCGGAATTCCTGCTTGTAATGCCGCCAGTAAACGATGATCAATTTCACGTTGTGGCAAGCCTGCTTTTTCGCGTAGGCGGTTGTCTTGCTCAAAGCGGTGTTGCTGTTCACGCGCATCGGTGAGCTCATGGAAACCGTTGGCTAACTCTAAGCCTTTATAATAGAACTCAAAACGTTCTGCCACGCGGCTATCTTCTGGGCTAAGTTGTGCGAGCGCTGCTTGGGAAGAAGGGAAATGATAAACCGCAACAGGGGCCTCTTGTCCGATTTTAGGTTCTACCACTTCACTAAATAAAAATTGCAATAACGTATCACGATCTTCATCTTCATCTGCCATAAAGTTGTGCTTACGCGCCGCTTCTACTAATTCTTGACGAGTCGCTGATAATGGATCTAATCCTACATATTCTTGGAAGACAAATTGATAACTTAAGGTTTCTGCAGGTTTGCAATCTAGGATCTGTTGTAATAAATCATCTACTTCATTCATTAGACGGTACATATCAAAGTGCGGTCGATACCATTCAAGCATGGTAAATTCCGGATTATGGCGATTGCCCGCTTCTTCATTACGAAACACTTTGCCAATTTGAAAGATCGGTCCACTGCCTGCCGCTAATAAACGTTTCATATGATATTCCGGGCTAGTAGAAAGCCACAGCGTTTTCGACAGTTCATCAAAAGGCGCAATAAACTCTGTATTAAAAGTTGAAAGGTGAAGATCCGTCACACCAAATTCACTTAAAACAGGCGTTTCCACTTCTAATAATCCACGTTCAGTAAAAAACTGGCGGATATCCGCAATGATTTTGGCACGCGCCAATAAATTTTTAATTGAGGCGGAAGGTTGCCATTCTGTTTTTTTATCGCTAAGTGCGGCGGTCATTTTTTTCTCCGTTTTCACCTTTAAAATGAATTAGGCTATTGTAAACAAGACTGATTTTTAACTCAATAATCCTACTAAATCATTCTTAAACGCAAACGGTTATCATCTATAAATATATAAAAAATTAACTTTTTTGAGTTAGATCACACTTTTGATATTTTATCCCTTTATTCGGGAAAAAAAGTTACTAATTTGTAAACAAAAGTGGCAGAATTACCACAAGCCCCTATTAATTTAGGGCGTTTTATTTTTTTACTTTCTATATGATTGGAGGATATCGTGCAAACGGTTAATGTCGATATTGCTATTGTTGGTGCCGGTGGCGGCGGTTTACGTGCAGCAATTGCAGCAGCAGAAGCAAACCCTAACTTAAAGATCGCATTAGTTTCTAAGGTTTATCCTATGCGTAGCCATACGGTTGCAGCAGAAGGTGGTGCGGCCGCAGTAATTAAAGAGGAAGATTCCTACGATAAACACTTCCACGATACCGTTGCCGGTGGCGACTGGTTATGTGAACAAGATGTAGTGGAATACTTCGTTGAACATTCTCCAGTGGAAATGACTCAACTTGAACGTTGGGGTTGCCCTTGGAGCCGTAAAGCAGATGGCGATGTGAACGTGCGTCGTTTCGGTGGGATGAAAATCGAACGTACTTGGTTCGCGGCAGACAAAACCGGTTTCCACTTATTACATACTCTTTTCCAAACATCCATTCAATATCCTCAAATTCAACGTTTTGACGAGCACTTCGTTTTAGATATCTTAGTTGATGATGGTCATGCTCGCGGTATGGTTGCGATGAATATGATGGAGGGTTCACTTGTTCAAATCAACGCAAATGCGGTTGTGATTGCAACTGGTGGTGGTTGTCGTGCATTCAAATTCAATACCAACGGCGGTATCGTAACTGGTGATGGTTTATCAATGGCATATCGTCACGGCGTTCCTCTTCGTGATATGGAATTCGTCCAATATCACCCAACCGGCTTACCAAACACTGGTATCTTAATGACTGAAGGTTGTCGTGGTGAAGGCGGTATCTTAGTGAATAAAAACGGCTACCGTTATTTACAAGATTATGGTCTAGGTCCTGAAACCCCAATCGGTAAACCTGAAAACAAATATATGGAACTTGGTCCGCGTGATAAAGTTTCACAAGCATTCTGGCAAGAGTGGCGTAAAGGCAACACCTTAAAAACTGCAAAAGGTGTGGATGTGGTTCACCTTGACTTACGTCACTTAGGTGAAAAATACTTACATGAACGTCTTCCATTCATTTGTGAATTAGCAAGTGCTTATGAAGGTGTAAACCCAGTTAATGAACCAATCCCTGTACGTCCAGTTGTTCACTACACCATGGGTGGTATCGAAGTAGATTACAACAGCGAAACTCGTATTAAAGGTTTATTTGCTGTGGGTGAGTGTGCGTCTTCTGGTTTACATGGCGCAAACCGTTTAGGTTCTAACTCGCTTGCTGAATTAGTGGTTTTAGGCCGTGTTGCAGGTGAATATGCCGCACAACGAGCAGCAGAGGCGAAACCTGCAAACCGTACAGCAGTTGATGCGCAAGCTCAAGATGTTGTCGCTCGCCTTGAAGCACTTTACAACCAAGAAGGTAATGAATCTTGGTCTGAAATCCGTGATGAAATGGGTACCGTCATGGAAGAAGGTTGTGGTATCTACCGTGACCAAGAAAGCATGCAAAAAGCAGTAGATAAAATTGCTGAGCTTAAAGAACGTTATAAACGTATTCGTGTTGCAGACCGTTCAAGCGTATTCAATACCGATGTACTTTACACGGTAGAATTAGGTTACATCCTTGATGTGGCACAATCAATTGCCAACTCTGCAATTGAACGTAAAGAGTCTCGTGGTGCACACCAACGCTTAGACTACACCGAACGTGATGATGTGAATTATTTAAAACACACCCTTGCTTACTACAATGGCGATGATGCACCGCGTATTGAATACAGCCCGGTGAAAATCACTAAATCTCAACCAGCAAAACGTGTTTATGGTGCTGAAGCAGAAGCGGCAGAAGCGGCTGCAAAAGCTAAGGAGCAAGCAAATGGCTAATTCACCGGTAATGACTGTAGAAGTATTACGCTACAACCCAGAAAACGATCAAGAGCCACATTTAAGCTCTTATCAAGTACCTTATGATAACCAAACCTCTCTTTTAGATGCGTTAGGTTACATTAAAGATAAACTTGAACCGTCTCTTTCTTATCGTTGGTCTTGCCGTATGGCGATCTGCGGTTCTTGCGGGATGATGGTAAATAACAAACCAAAATTGGCTTGTAAAACGTTCTTACGTGATTACAGCGGCCACATGCGTATTGAACCATTAGCAAACTTCCCTATTGAACGCGACTTAGTGGTTGATTTAAGCCACTTTATCGAAAGTTTAGAGGCTATTAAACCTTATATTATTGGTAACGAAGCACCAGCATTAGATGGTAAACCACACCCATCAAAAGAATTGCAAGTAAGCCGTACTAAACAAACCCCGGCACAGCTTGAAAAATATCGTCAATTCTCAATGTGTATTAACTGTGGTTTATGTTATGCGGCTTGTCCACAATTCGGTTTGAACCCTGAATTCATTGGCCCTGCAGCGATTACCATGGCACATCGTTACAATCTTGATAACCGTGACCATGGTAAAGCACAACGTATGCCATTATTAAATGGTAAAAACGGTGTTTGGAGCTGTACTTTCGTCGGTTATTGTTCTGAAGTGTGTCCAAAACACGTGGATCCGGCTTCTGCAATCAACCAAGGCAAAATTGAAAGCGCCAAAGATTATGTTATCTCAATGCTAAAACCAAAAAGCTAAGGGGAAGAATATGTCAGTAACATTAAGTAAACGTAAAAAATATGTTCGCCCAATGACGGCTACTTGGTGGCAAAAATTGGATTTCTACAAAGCTTATATGGTGCGTGAAGCAACCTCTATCTTTGCTGTATGGTTCTGTATCGTATTGCTTTATGGCGTACTTTGCCTTGCAAGCAATCCTGTTCCAGGTCTAGGCATTATTGATTTCATTGGCTTCTTAAGAAATCCAATTGTGGTGTTCTTAAATATCATCACATTAATTGCGACTTTATATCACACTGCAACTTATTTTGTGATGACACCAAAAGTGATGAACATCATTGTTAAAAATGAACGTTTGCCACATCACGTGTTAAGAAATGCACTTTGGGCAGTTACAGCTGTGATTAGTGTTATCGCATTAATTTTAGTTTATATGTAGGGAGAGAAAAAATGGTCGATCAAAATCCAAAACGCTCTGGTGAACCGCCAGTATGGTTGATGTTTGGTGCTGGCGGGACTGTCAGTGCGATTTTCTTCCCTGTGGTAATCTTAATCCTTGGTTTATTGTTGCCATTCGGATTAATTGATCCACATAACTTAATTACATTCGCTTATTCTTGGATCGGAAAATTAATTATTTTAGTTTTAACAATTTTCCCAATGTGGTGTGGTTTACACCGTATCAATCATGCGATGCACGATCTTAAAATCCACGTGCCAGCAGGCGGATTTATCTTCTACGGCCTCGCAACCATTTACACTGTTTGGGTGTTATTTGCCGTATTAGGTTTGTAATTTAAAAATACTAAATTGATAAGTAAAAGTGCGGTCAAAAATGACCGCACTTTTTTCTTGAATTTTTCGTTCATCTCTATAAGATCTGAGAACATTTATTCTAAAAATAACTTTATATGAAAGAAAAATCTCAATTAACCAATTTACAAACAGAAATACAAACTCGTTACGATAGTTTAAGTAAAAGACTTAAACAAGTTGCAAAATATATCTTAGATAATAGCGACAGTATTGTTTTTGATACCGTTGCCGTTATTGCAGAAAAGGCTGATGTTCCTCCTTCAACGCTTATTCGTTTTGCTTCTGAATTCGGTTTTTCCGGTTTTAACGAAATGAAACAAATCTTCCGTGAAAATCTTATGGAAAAGACCACTAATTACACGGAAAGACTTCAACTTTCACATAAAATTGCTAAATCAGAAGGTGAAGAATCACCAGAAGATATTTTGACTATTTTCTCACAGGCTAATAGCCAAGCATTACATCAGTTAGCGGAACAAACTACAAATGAACAAATTAATGAAGCAGCCAAAATCCTCAAAGAGGCCAATAATATTTTTATCATTGGATTAAAGCGTTCTTTTAGTGCTGCCTGCTATTTAAACTATGCCTTACAACACTTAGATTGTCGTTCTTTTTTAATTAATGGATTAGGTGGAATGTTTGATGAGCAGCTTAATCAAGTCAAAGAAGGAGATGTTGTTGTCGCCATTAGTTTCTCACCTTATGCAGCCGAAACGGTTAATATTAGTAAAGTTTGTGCTAAAAAAGGGGTTAAACAAATTTCTATTACGGATAGCCAAATTAGTCCATTACTTGCATTTAGTGATATTGCATTTGTCATCAAAGAAGCACAAGTACTCGGCTTCCGTTCTCAGTGTTCAACAATGACCCTCGTGCAAACACTCGCAATTGTATTAGGTTTAGAAAAAGAAAAAGATAAAAACACCAAATAATAAAAATGCCCCAATATGGGGCATTTTACATTTACAATTATTGACGAGATTTCCAAAGTTTAATAAGTCTTCTGTATCTTTCACTCACTTCAGCAACAAGCCCATCATCTGTTAATTTTCCACTTAACCAATCTCCTGATGGTTGCCCGAAAATTGTTCGTCCTACAGCAAAACCTTTGACTAAAGGTGCATTAGCTGATGCATCAAATACTGCTTTAAACTTATCTTCCGGTGCATCCAAACCTAAAATCAAGATTCCACGGCAATATGGATCATTTGCTTGAATGACTTCGCTAATATGTGCCCAAGCTTTTGCTGAAACACCCGGTAATTTCCACCAATCCGGTTTAATGCCCAAATGATAGAAATGAGTAATAATTTCAGCATAGTATTCTTCATTTTGCTCCATATCTGAAGGTAAAATCACTTCTAATAGCAATTCATGCCCGGTTCGACAGCAAGCTTGATACACTTGTTTTAATATTGCATCTTGCTCTGTTTTCATTTCAATACTGTCTTTCGGATGGTAAAAGACCAAACATTTCACTACATGTTCTTGTGGCCAGGTTGCTAATTGACTACCTAAATCACCATATTCCAAACGTAATGGGCGAGAAGCTGGAAGTTCAATTGGACGTCCAATCCACCAATGTTTACCGGTAATTTCATTTAGTGCAGCTTGACCAAAAGTAGTATCGGCAAGAATTCCTGCTTGTCCATCATAAATTCCCTCTTCCTGTGCAGTTCTTTCTGCAGCTTGTAAGAGAAGTTGTTTCAATTTAGGAATTCGTTTGACATCTGCACCACATTTCTCAGCGAGATCAACTAACTGTTTGCGATGATCAAAAGCAAAGATACATAAATTATCCCATTTTGCTTTTCGGGTAGTGACTCGATGTAAATGATTTAATTGTGGATCTAAATCTGGACGAGGTACTGATTCTGCGCGAGCTAAGTAATTATCTAACTCGGCTTTTGTTGGCATTGCTGGAGCACAACCGTGGCGAGACACAACCAATGCACCACACGCATTTGCATAACGGCAAGATTGCTCCCAACCTTCATTATTAATGTAACCTCGAATGAGCCCTGACATGAATGCATCCCCTGCACCAAGCACGTTCAGCACTTCCACTCTCACGCCATAAACATTTAATCCACCATCCAAATCATCAGGGATATCCCCTTCAAATACTGAACAACCTAATGCGCCACGTTTACAAACCAAAACAGCATGGCTGAACTTACGCACATTTTTAAGTGCGGTTAATGTATCAGTTGAACCACCAGCAATATGAAATTCTTCTTCGGTACCCACGAGTACATCAAAATGATGTAATACTTCTTGTAACGATTTTGTCACTGCTTCTGAATCAATAAAGCGAGTTTCACCATCACCAAGAGAAGTTAGCCCCCATAATACTGGGCGATAATCAATATCTAACAAGCGTTTCGTATTATTTCTACCGGCATACTCTAATGCGGTTAACACGGCTTCTCTGGTTTTCGGGTGGGATAAATGAGTCCCTGTAATAGCTAATGCTTTAGCGGAGGCAATATAGCTTTCATCAAAGTCTTCTTTTGTAATAGCCATATCGGCACAATTTTCACGATAGAAAATTAATGGGAATGTATCCTGATCTTTAATACCTAAAATGACAAGTCCGGTTAGACGTTCTTTATCCGTAATGAGATGACTGGTATCTACGCCAACACGCTGTAATTCTTCACGCAAGAAACGGCCCATATGCTCATCCCCAACACGTGCTAGCATTGAGGATTTCACACCTTGCACAGCAGTTCCATAGGCAACATTACCTGAAGATCCACCTAGATATTTGGAAAAAGAAGATGTATCTTCTAATCTCGCACCAATTTGTTGCGCATAAAGATCAACAGCTACGCGACCGAGACAAATGAGGTCTAGTGTTTTTTCTACCGTTTTCATAATGCCATTCCTTCTAATTAATAAAGTTGCTTCGCTAATACAAATTGAAACATATATTTCAAAAAAAGCAATAACGAAATTTCATTTTTTAGATATTAATTACAAAATCAATATCTAAAAACTGTTCTACTACATCTAAAACAATCCTGTTTACTACACTGTCTAACCTTCATTTATAAAATCGAATTCTCGAGCTAAAAAAAAATTTGATCTATGTCTCAAAAATGAAATTTTTATTTCAAAAATATTTAAAATTAGAAGAATGCTTATATACTAGCACTAATGCAAGTTACCCTAAAAGGAGATTACAATGAAAACTGTAAGACTAACTGTGGCACAAGCGCTAATAAAATTCCTTGATAATCAATATATTGAGTTTGACGGTAAAGTCACTAAATTTGTTGAAGGTATCTTTGGTATTTTTGGACATGGCAATGTATTAGGTATTGGTCAAGCATTAGAACAAGACAGCGGTAATCTCATCGCTCGTCAAGGGCGTAATGAACAAGGTATGGCTCATGTGGCCATTGGTTTTGCAAAGCAAAATCTACGCAAAAAAATTTATGCTTGCACCTCTTCTGTTGGACCTGGAGCGGCCAATATGATTACAGCAGCTGCAACCGCAACAGCTAATCGTATTCCACTTCTTCTTTTACCGGGTGATGTGTTTGCAACCCGCCAACCTGATCCTGTTTTACAACAAATTGAGCAATTTCACGACTTAAGCATTAGCACAAATGATGCATTTAAAGCAGTAAGCAAATATTGGGACCGTGTTAGCCGTCCTGAGCAATTGATGACTGCCTGTATTAATGCCATGCGAGTATTAACTGACCCAGCAGATACCGGTGCAGTAACTCTTGCGCTACCTCAAGATGTTCAAGCTGAAGCCTATGATTTCCCTGAATATTTTCTACAAAAACGGGTTCACAGAATTGAAAGAACACTACCAACTGAGCCGATGTTGAAATCTGCTATTGAGCTTATTATGAGCTCGAAAAAACCATTAATTATTTGTGGTGGTGGTGTGCGTTATTCAGAAGCCGCAGAACAACTCAAGCACTTTGCAGAAACATTCCATATTCCTTTTGCAGAGACTCAAGCGGGTAAAAGTGCGGTCGTTTCTGAACATAGTTTTAACGTTGGTGGTGTAGGCGAAACAGGTTGTTTAGCCGCTAATCTCTTGGCAAAAGAGGCTGACCTCATTATCGGTATTGGTACTCGCTATACGGATTTCACAACTTCCTCTAAATGGATCTTCCAAAATCCAGAGGTAAAATTCCTAAATGTTAACATTGCCCGTTTTGATGCTTATAAATTAGATGGCATTCAAGTGGTTGCTGATGCGAAAGAAACGTTAGAAAAACTTACCGCACTTCTCTCGCCAACAGGTTATCGCTATCGTGCTCAATGGGGCAATTCAATTAGTGAAGCTAAAGCACAATTTAAACAGGAATTACAACGTATTTATCACGCGACTTACACTGAAAAAGATTTCATCCCAGAAGTAAATGATGCCTTGGATCGAGAAAAAGTTTATGAGGAATTTATTAAGCTTACTCAATCTTGCTTAACACAAAGCCGTGTTCTAGGCATTCTCAATGAGACCTTAGGTGAAAACGATATCATTGTTGGAGCTGCTGGTAGCTTACCTGGCGACTTGCAAAGAGCGTGGCAATCTAAAGGCGAAAATACCTATCATTTAGAATATGGCTATTCTTGTATGGGCTATGAAGTCAATGCGGCTTTAGGCGCAAAATTAGCTCAACCAGAAAAAGAGGTTTATGCCTTATTGGGTGATGGCTCTTATATGATGCTTCATTCTGAACTTGTCACATCCGTACAAGAAAATAAAAAAATTAACGTAGTTTTATTCGACAATATGACTAACGGATGTATTAACAACTTACAAATCGGCAATGGTATGGATAGTTTTGCGACAGAATTCCGTTTCAGAAATCCACAAACTAACAAATTAGATGGTGGATTCGTACCTGTCGATTTTGCCATGAACGCTGCTTCTTACGGATGTAAGACATACAAAGTCACAACAGAAGAAGAATTGTACGCCGCCTTAGCCGATGCTAAAAAACAAAATGTTTCCACCTTAATTGATATCAAAGTACTACCAAAAACCATGATCCATGGCTATGGTAGCTGGTGGCACGTCGGCGTAGCAGAGGTTTCTAAAAAAGAGACTATCCGTAAAGCTCATGAAAATAGTGTGAAACACATTAACGAAGCGAGACGCTATTAGTCAAAGACTTGATTTATCTCCAATTTAACCACTCTTTCGAGAAGGAAATACTATGAAAGCTGAAAACGTGAAATTAGGTATCGCGCCAATTGGTTGGACTAACGATGACATGCCTGATCTTGGCAAAGAAAATACCTTTGAACAATGTGTTAGTGAAATGGCGCTGGCCGGTTTTACTGGATGCGAGGTCGGAAATAAATATCCGCGCGATGTGGAAGTGCTAAAACACAAATTGAGTGTTCGTGGAATTCAAATTTGTAATGCTTGGTTTAGTACCTTTTTTGTAGATGGCAAAAAAGAAGAAACGATCAAAGAATTCATTAAACATCGAGATTTTCTTCATGCTATGGGAGCCAAGGTTATTGGCTGTTCCGAACAAAGCCGTAGTATCCAAGGCACAACAAAAGCTGTTTTTAAAGAAAAAACTGTTTTTACTGAAGAAGAATGGCAACTCCTTGCTGAGGGCTACAATGAACTAGCCAAATTAGCAGCTGAAAAAGGGATGAAAGTATGCCTACATCATCACATGGGTACAGGTATTCAAACTCCAGCTGAAATTGATAAATATATGGCTGTCGTTAACGATGACGTGTATTTGTTATTTGATTCAGGTCATATCTATTATTCTGAAGGCTCACAAAAAGCGATGCTAGACGTATTAGAAAAATACATCGACCGAATTTGCCACGTGCATTTAAAAGATGTGCGTGATGAAGTCGTTGCTGAAGTAAAAGCAAATGATCTTAGCTTTTTAGAAGGTGTTCGCAAAGGCACATTCACCGTACCAGGTGATGGTGTAATCGATTTCAAACCAATTTTTGATATTCTTGAAAAACACAATTATAAAGGCTGGATGGTGGTTGAGGCAGAACAAGACCCTGCCATCGCTAACCCATTTGAATACGCCGTCAAAGGCCGTAAATACATTAAAGAAACAGCGGGGATCTAATTATGATTAAAGTAGGTATTATTGGCGCCGGTCGTATTGGTCGCGTACATTCTGAAAGTATTACAAAATATGTGAAGGGCGCTGAAATTAAAGCAATTTCTGACGTCAGAGTAACGGATGAGCTCAAACAATGGGCAAAAGGCATGGGCATTGCTCATGTTTATGAGGATTACAAACAAATTCTACAAGACCCGGAAATTGATGCTGTATTAGTCTGTTCATCTACCAATACCCATGCGCCAATTTCTATTGAAGCTGCTCGAGCAGGCAAACACATTTTCTGCGAAAAACCAGTTGATGCAGATGTCAATCGCATCAAAGAGGTGTTGGTTGAAGTGGAGAAAGCTGGCGTAAAATTCCAGGTTGGCTTTAATCGCCGCTTTGACCATAACTTCAAAGCGATTAAAACTCGTGTAGAAAATGGTGATATTGGTGAACCACACTTAATTCGAGTAACCTCTCGTGACCCTGATGCACCACCAATTGAATATGTAAAAGTATCTGGTGGAATGTTCTTCGACATGACCATTCATGACTTCGACATGATTCGCTATTTATCTGGTAGTGAGGTTGTAGAAGTGTATGCAGCTGGTGGTGTGCTGGTCAATCCAGAAATCGGTAAAGTTGGCGATATCGACACGGCTGTTATCACCTTAAAACTTGCTAACGGCGCTATTGGCGTGATCGATAATAGTCGAAAAGCAGTTTACGGTTACGATCAACGAGCTGAAGTATTCGGCTCAAAAGGTGCGGTGCAAACTCGCAATGATACCGATTCTACTGCGGTTTATTCCTGTGAAGCCGGTGTGATTGCCGAGAAACCTAAATACTTCTTCTTAGAACGTTATATGCAATCTTTTGCTGACGAGATGGCTTGTTTTGTTGATTCCGTAGTGAACGACAAACCGACTTTAGTGAATGGTAATGATGGGTTGCAACCAGTGATTATCGCACTTGCGGCTAAACGTTCATTAGATGAAGGACGCCCAGTTAAATTAGCAGAAATCGCTTAGAACTAAACATATAAATATGGAAAGAGACCTAAAGAAATTTAGGTCTTTTTTATATCCTAAAACGACAAAAAATGGTGAGAAACATTCCCTCATTTACCATAGAGATTTTGTTGCCAATAAGTCCAATTAGCATTTCAGATAATTACTACATCATTTCAAAAACATCCTCTTTTTTGACCGCACTTTTCTTAATAAAAACGTATATATGTATTATTCTCTTTATGCTTTAAATCTTAATTCAAATAAAAAGGCTACCATAGGTAGCCTTTTCTGAAATCAATAGATATTTGTCTACATTACCCTTTTTTGCGACGTTTTAAGGTATCAAGTAATACTGCGATTACAATAATTGCCCCTTTAACAATTTGTTGCCAGTATGGATCCACACCTAACATATTTAAGCCTTTATTGGTGGTACCGATAATTAAAGCCCCAATCACACACATTGGAATCGTACCAAAACCTCCACTTAAAGAAACCCCACCAATAACTGCTGCTGCGATAGCATCAAGCTCCCAAGCCAAACCGTAAGATGGGTTACCAGCATAGGTTCGTGATGCAAGTAAAGCACCCGCTAATCCAGATAATGCACCACCTAGAATATAAACCCAAATTAATGTTCTATTTGTGTTAATACCACAGATTTTAGCTGCATTCAGGTTTCCACCTACTGCATAAACATGACGACCAAAGGTTGAACGGCTAAGTAAAATATGAGAAGCGATTACAATTAAGATATACAGCAAGACCAGCCCAGGAAGTCCAAAAATATTTACATCCGCAATCCAGGTAAATGCTTCTGAAGAGGCATCAATTGGACGACCATCAGAGTAAAGCTGTGCGGCACCACGTGCAATAATCATCATACCTAAAGTTGAGATAAACGGCGGAATACCACCAAGCGCTGTAAATCCACCATTAAACAATCCCAATAAAGCACCAATTAAAATTGATGCAGCAAAAGCCAATAGCGCTGATGATACGCTATCGCCACCAGTTACAATTGAAGCAGAAACGACTGCTGTAAGCGCCACCACAGAACCAGATGATAGATCGATACCCGTTGTGATAATGATGAAGGTTACACCAATTGCAATAATACCAAACATGGATACTTGTTCGATAATACTCCATACTGTTCTAGCTGAAAAAAAGCCGTCTATCGAAACAGACAATGCCAAAAAGAGAAGAATTAAAATTAAGACCATTCCATACGCATTAATCATTTTCTTCAGTGTCACGTTTTCCATAATAAACCTCTCACTTTTTTAATCTTAATAAATAAACTATTCTAATTAATAGACGCTAACCCGAAGCTAATTCAAGTACTCGCTCTTGAGTCAATTCTGTATGTGGAATGATGCCAACTTGATGCCCTTCATGCATAACCATAACGCGATCACTCATTGATAAAAGCTCCAACATATCTGACGTAATCATAATGATTGTTTTACCTTGTTTTGATAACTCAACCATCAATTTATAGAGCTCAGCTTTAGCCCCTACGTCAATCCCTTTCGTTGGTTCATCTAAAATCAAAATTTCAGGCTCTAGTAATAACCAACGAGCAAGCAATACTTTTTGTTGGTTACCTCCAGACAGATTATTCGTAATCACATCCACATTTGGCGCTTTTATTTTGAGTTTTGTTTTTTGTTCATTTGCCGTTTTTTGTGCTCTTGCAACAGATACGAGAAAATTCTCTAAATAAGGCGACATTTCAGGCATGATCATATTGTCTGTAATGCTCAGATTTAGGAACAAGCCTGTCAATTTTCTGTCTTCAGTTACAAAGCCAATTTTATGCTTCATGGCATCTAGTGGATTATTAATAATCGCTTTTTCGCCTTTAATATAAATCTCACCACTATCCGCAGGTTTATAACCAAATAAGCCTTCTACAATTTCTGAACGACCTGCTCCAACTAATCCAGCAATTCCAAAGATCTCACCTTTACGTACAGCAAAATTAATATCTTGATATTTTCCTTCTCGGGTAAAATGTTTAATTTCTAAAACAATCTCATCAGATAACTCAAAACGCTCACGTTGGAACATTTCTGACATATCACGGCCAACCATCATGGAAATGAGTTGTTCTTTGGTCACTTCTTTTGTTGGCTTCGTATCCACATATTGACCATCGCGAATTACCGTGATCTCATCAGACACTCTAAAAACTTCATCTAATTTGTGAGAGATGAAGATAATCGCAATGCCTCTTGCTTTAACCGTCTCAATAATGCGATAAAGTTGATCTACTTCATTTTCAGTTAATGCCGTTGTTGGCTCATCCATAATGATCACTTTCGCATCATTAGAAACGGCTGTCGCAATCGCAACCAACTGAGCTTTTGCGACCGATACATCGGACATTTTTTCTGTAACATCCATTGGCACACCAAGTTCTTTTAAAATAGCGGAAGCTTGCTCATTCATTGCTTTTTGATTAAGGAAAAATTTACCTTTCGTTATTTCTCGACCTAAATAAAAATTATCCGCAATCGTCAAATTAGCAGCAGGAGAAATTTCCTGAGGCACCATAGTGAGACCTCGACGAATTGCATCAATAGGGCGTCCCGGTTTAAAAGGTTTATCATCTAGAATAAGTTCTCCACCTTCATCAGGAATATAAATTCCATATAGAATTTTCATCAATGTGGATTTACCAGCTCCATTTTCCCCCATCAGAGCATGAACACTTCCACGCTTGACCCGGAGATTGATCTGATCTAATGCCTTAACCCCAGGAAATGTTTTCGATACATTTCTCATTTCTAAAATATAGGGAGAATTTGAGCTATTACTATTCGTCATGTTTAACTCCTTGACTCGGTAAAAATAAATACGGAAATAACGTTATAAAGTGCGGTCAATTTACTCCTTATATTTGTTGATATATTGTTCCTTCATTTCTGGGGTAACCAATTCAAAAGGAATCCAGTTATATTTGAGAACGTCTTCACCAAGCGCAGCCTTGTAGGCCATTTCTGCACTCAATCGTCCTTGTCCTGATGCAGATTGATAAACGGTAGCATCTAATCCGTTACCTAAATAAGCTAAAGCATCTGGTGTTGCATCAATTCCTACAATGAGTATGTCTTCATCTTTAAAGCCAAGTTTCTTTGCAGCCAATAAAGCCCCTATCGCCATTTCATCATTATTGCTTAGAATTACATTTGTATCTCGGTGAGCTGAAAGCAAGTTTTCTGCGACTTCCATCCCCTTAGCTCTATCCCATTTTGCTTCTTGTTCTGCGACCACTTTGATTTCAGGATGCTGTGCAAAGATCTTTTTATTACCCTCTGTTCGTTTAATTTGAGCTTCTAAACCCAACGTCCAAGTAAAATAATGGCTTTAGCTGGTTTACCATCCAATGAATTAACAATAAATTCTCCCTGCATTTCACCACTTTTAATTTCTTCAGAACTAACGTAGCTCGCTACATATTGCATGTCTTCTTCATTCGGTTTCACTGTTACCACAATTAAAGGAATCTTCGCTTTTCTTGCTTTTAATCCAATGGCTTTTACGATCTTTTGATCTGTTGGCATAATGATCAAAGCATCAACCTTCGAATCAATAAAATTTTCCACATCATTTAACATCTTGGCGGGATCGCCATTTGCATCGGCATATTTAAATTTAAGGTTAGATTGGGAGGCGACAAACTTATCCATGGAATCCTGCAAATAAGTAGGATATTTATCTGCAAGGCTATACATTGAAACGCCAACTACTATCGACTTGGCTAAAATAACTGGGGCAAAAAAGAGACTAATAACTAAAATGCATACCTTTTTTAACATTGTTCATCCCTCCATTAATAAATCTCTTTAGCTTTAACCGGAAGGGTTATCACCCTTCCGTTATTTAGATGAGAAAATCTATTTTTTATATCTCGCTTGATATTCCTCTTTTTTATCTGGTGTAACGAGTTCAAAAGGTACCCATTTCACAGCTGGAACTTTTTCACCTTTTGCAGCAAGGTAGGCCATTTCAGCCCCCGCAGAACCTTGTCCTGCAGCTGATTGGAATACTGTTGCATCTAATCCTTTACCTAAATAATCTAATGCATCAGGTGTTGCATCAAGACCAACAATAATTAAATCTTCATCTTTAAGACCTAATTTTCTGCCTGCTAATACCGCCCCAATCGCCATTTCATCATTATTACTAACAACAACATTTAAGTTTTTATTTGCCGCAAGTAAGTTTTCTGCAATTTCTAGGCCTTTAGCTCTATCCCATTTACCTTCTTGTTCAGTAAAAATTTTAATATTTTTATGCTGACCAAAAATTTCCTTATTGCCTTGTGTACGCTTAATTTGAGCATCTTGACCTAAAGGTCCCATCAAGATTGCAGCTTCAGCAGGGTTACCTTTTAAGGTATCAACAATAAAGTTAGCTTGAATACGTCCACCTTCGATTTCATCCGATCCTACATAACTAGTAACGTACTGCATATCTTCATCTAATGGTTTACGATTGATAATAATGAGAGGGATACCGGCTCGTTTAGTTTTTTTGCCAATAACCTTAACAATATTTGGATCTGTTGGAACAACAAGTAATGCATCAACTTTTTGATCGATAAATGTTTCTGCATCATTTAATAAACGAGCGGGGTCACCATTCGCATCTGCGAGTTTAATTTCCACATCATCATGTGCTTTATCAAACTCACGAATGGCATCTTGAAGATAGGTTTGCCATTTATCAGAAAAGGCAACCATTGGTGCACCAATCACAACATTTTTAGCGATAACAGCTTGAGACGTTAATAAAACTCCACCACAAAGTAACGCAAGCAATGTTTTTTTCATAATGCTACTCCCTTTATTAGTTAAACGAATAACAAAGACTGAAATACAGCTATACTCTCACAGTATGCGAATATAAATTTCATCGAGGTACAAATTGGAATAAATCATCCAACACTATCTATATCATTAAAAGAAGATTTTCTGCAACTGTCATTTTTTGAAAGTGTGAAGTAGATCTTACTTTTTAGTCGAAAATATTTACTATTCGCAAAATCTTCCGATTAATAATAAAAAAATAAGGGGCACTATAATTGAATGCCCCTCATCGAATTACGCTATTTCTTCCACATTTACCCAACGTTTTTGGTGATACGATAATGCTATTGCATCTAACACGCGAGACACCTTATATCCTTCTTCAAAATCAGGATATAAAACACCTTCAGGTGAAGCTAAACCATTTACTAAATCTCTGATCTCCACCGTTTTCTGATCGTTAAAACCAATGCCATGACCTGCGCTCACACAAAAATTCTTGTAATCAGGATGCAATGGTCCAGTAAGGATTGTTTTAAATCCTTGTCTTGCTGGATCTTCATCATGTAAATAAAGCTTTAATTCCGCCATTCTTTCTTGAGTATAAGAAATACTGCCTTTTGTCCCCGTAATCACATAGCTCAGTCCCATTTTTCGTCCACATGCAATTCGAGACGTTTCAATAGTTCCCATGCATCCATTATCAAATCGAACCAATGCTGTCGCCTGATCTTCATTCTCAACATCTAAACGCTCTTGTAAATTATGAGGATTTGGGCGATTTTTAATTACTGTTTGCATATCTCCGATAACAGCCCGAATATCCTGCCCTAATAAATACTGAGACATCTGCACAATATGAGCGGCTAAATCTCCCAATGCACCTAGTCCTGCTTTTTCTTTCACGCAATGCCAATCCAATGGTGTATTTTCATTAGCTAAGTAATCTTCATTATGAGTACCATAAAAATGCACTACTTCTCCAATTTCACCATTAGCAATAATTTCTCTGGCTAATTGAGTAGTTGGATTCTTTATGTAATTAAACCCAACCAGGGTCTTAACATTTGCTTTCTTCGCCGCTTCATACATTAATTTGGCATCTTCTGCAGTGAGAGCTAGCGGTTTTTCAGAGTAAACATGTTTACCATTGGCAATGGCTGCTAATGCAATTTCTTTATGAAGAAAGTTTGGAGTGCAAATATCTACTACATCCACATTTGGATCTTGCACAATATCCCTCCAATCGCCCGTAAAACGATTAAAACCGAATTCTTTTGCCTTTTTCTCTGCTAATTCAGGTGTAATCTCGGCTAAATATTCCAGAACCAATTCAGCGTCAAGTGGGAATACTGTTGGTGCCTGAGCATAAGCAATAGCATGGCAACGACCGATATACCCAGTACCAACCAAACCAATACGAACCTGTTTCATACGATATCCTTACTATTTATTGCATAGAACAAGAGGAGATAACGTCCTCAATACGATTATCTCCTCTTCATGATTTAAAAAATTATGTTAATTAAAGTGTCGGCATACTAAATGCAGCATTTTCAATTACATATTTATTTGGCCAACGTGTTGTTGTTGTTTTCATCTTCGTATAGAAACGAACACCGTCTGGTCCATAAACGTTCAAGGTACTGTAAGATGAATGTTTCCAACCACCGAAGCAATGGAATGACATTGGTACTGGAATTGGCACGTTAATACCCACCATACCTGCCTGAACGTGATATGCAAACTCACGAGCAGCACCACCATCAGAGGTAAAGATAGCTGTACCGTTTCCATAAGGGTGTTCATTAATTAACTTCATTGCTTCTTCAAAGCTTTTTGCTCTGACGATACCTAATACAGGTCCAAAGATCTCTTCTTTATAAATCACCATATCAGAAGTGACATTATCGAACAAGGAACCACCGATAAAGAAACCATTCTCATGACCAACTGGTTTTTTACCTCGACCATCAACAATAAGTGTTGCACCTTCTTCCACACCGGTTGTAATGTAATTTGTCACATTATTGAGATGTTGCTGAGTAATTAATGGACCAAAATCCATCTCTTTTTCACCATCTTTTGGAATACCTGGACCATAACGCAGTGCTTCTACTTTCGGTTTTAAAGCTGCCACTAATTTATCTGCAGTTTCATCGTCAATCGTAACAGCCAATGCTAACGCCATACAACGCTCACCCGCAGCACCAAATGCCGCACCTAATAAAGCATTTGCGGTAGATTCAATATCTGCATCCGGCATGATTAATGCATGGTTTTTCGCTGCGCCAAAAGTTTGTACGCGTTTGCCGAATTCAGAACCAACTTTATATACATGTGCTGCAGCTGGTGTAGAACCCACAAAACTCACAGCATGAACACGCGGATCACGCAATAAAACTTCATTATCATGACGATCACCATGTACCACATTAAATACGCCATCTGGTAAACCTGCTTCTTTTAACAGTTCAGCCAAACGAATAGATAAGGAAGGATCTGCTTTAGCTGGTTTTAAAATAAAAGTATTACCGCAAGCTAATGCAATTGGGAACATCCACATTGGAACCATTGCAGGGAAGTTAAACGGCGTAATACCAACAGTTACCCCTAGTGGTTGCAAAGATGAATGAATATCGATGCCGCGTCCTGCTTGCTCTGAAAATTCACCTTTTAATAAATGAGGAATACCGCATGAGAATTCAACAACTTCCAAACCACGAGTCAATTCACCACAAGCATCAGAATAAACTTTACCATGCTCCTCTACAATTAAACGTGCTAATGAATCCCAATCTCTTTCCAATAATTCTTTAAACTTAAACATAATCCGGGCACGACGTAGCGGAGAGGTTGCTGACCAATCAGCAAAAGCTTTATGTGCTACTTCGATAGCTTCATTTACATCATCCGGAGTACTCATAATCACTTGGCGAATTTGCTCACCTGTTGCAGGATTATAAATTGGATGCGCTTTTGTCCCTCTGCTTGGCACTTGTTTACCATTAATAAAGTTATAAACAGTTTCCATTTTGAACTCCTTCATACAGTTTCAGAAATTAAGATGCGACAAATGAATAACAACTTGCATAAAAAACAATACTCATTCTTTAAATCTAGTATAGAGTAGGCAAATAAATTGAACTTTTCAATCCACTTTATGAAATATTGGATACTTTATTTCATTTATGTGATCTATGTCTGATTTTTTAGAAATCTCGCTAGATTAATTTAATGAACGGAGTATCATCTAAAGAAGTTGTTCGGCTATTTTAGGAGCATGAAATGAGTTATTTACTATCCAAATCACGAAAAGATCATCCTGAAAAGAATGGTGAAGTACAAAAAATCACCCCAAAAACAGCGAATTGGGAGTACGTTGGTTTTGAAATGTACCATCTACAAGAAGAGCAAGAACTAACTTTTGATACTGAAAATACTGAAACCTGTTTTGTTCTCGTTGCTGGTAAGGCTACTATTGTTACATCCCAAGCCACTTTCGAGCATATTGGTAATCGCGCCTCTCCATTTGAGCGCATTCCACCTTATTCAGTCTATGTTCCACACCAACAAAAAGTACAAATCAAAGCTGAAAGTTATTTAGAATTGGCTGTTTGTAGAGCACCAAGTCAAGGTAGTTTACCAATTCGCTTAATTAAGCCAGAGGATGTTGGTGTAGAAAAACGTGGATATGGAAATAATAAGCGCTTAGTACATAATATTCTCCCTGAGACTGAAACCGCAGATGCCTTATTGGTTGTTGAAGTATTTACAGATGAAGGTAATACGAGTTCTTTCCCTAGCCATAAACACGACGATAAAAACTCTCCGACTGAAACCTATTTGGAAGAAACCTACTATCATCGTTTCTCACCATCACAAGGTTTTGCATTACAACGAGTTTATACTGATGATCGTTCGCTAGATGAATGTATGGCGGTGTATGATGGGGATGTTGTTCAAGTACCAAAAGGATACCATCCGGTCGCAACTATTGCAGGTTATGACAATTATTATCTAAATGTTATGGCTGGTCCTGTAAGAAAATGGCGGTTTACTTGGGAACAAGATCATTCTTGGATTAATAGTGAAAAATATGCAGATAAATTTAAATAATTTGAGATACTATTTTTGAGTAAGAAAAAATATTTTTCTAAATCTGTATAAACAAAAAACCCGACATAACGTCGGGTTTTCTTTTATCAAAAACTTTGATAATTATTCTGCAACAACGATAACATCTAATGTTGCAAATACTTCGCCGTGAAGTTGGAAACGAACATCGTGATCACCAAGAGTACGGATTGGACCGTTTGGTAAACGAACTTCGCTTTTCGCGATTTCAACGCCTGCTGCAGTTACTGCTTCTGCTACATCACGAGTAGTGATTGCGCCGAATAAACGACCTTCCTCACCAGCTTTAGATGCGATAGTTACAGAACCTAATGCAGTCACTTGTGCTGCACGAGCTTGAGCTGCTGCTAAACTTGCTGCTGCCGCTGCTTCTAACTCTGCACGACGAGTTTCAAAGTGTTCAATGTTAGCTTTAGTTGCCATAACTGCTTTACCTTGAGGGATTAAGAAGTTACGAGCGAAACCAGATTTAACATTAACTTGATCACCTACGTTACCTAGGTGAACGATTTTATCTAAAAGAATTACTTGCATTTCCTAACTCCTTCTTAATTGTGATGAGAATCAGAGTAAGGTAATAACGCTAAATAACGAGCGCGTTTGATTGCGCGTGCTAATTGGCGTTGGTACTTCGCACGAGTACCGGTAATGCGGCTTGGTACAATTTTGCCGCTTTCAGAAATGTAGTTCTTTAATGTAGCGATATCTTTGTAATCGATTTCAACAACATTTTCCGCTGTGAAACGGCAGAACTTACGACGACGGAAATAACGTGCCATTTGGCTGTCTCCTAATCTATAAATTCGATTTGCTCGGCATGCAATACTAACTGCGTTAAACCATTTGAGGTTTTATGTGAAGTTATAAACCCCACCACAAGAAGTTTACTGCCGACCGTAATGCTTTGAGTTTTTTCTATTAACTGATTGCCACTGACTTGAACTGGCATCTTTAACCACGCTTGGCGTGATAAACCACTTTCGACTTGTTCGGAACGATGTTCCAGCCAAAACTGGCAATGCGCAATCCCGTTAGGGCTTTTGCTTCGTTTAGGTAATTGACACACTGTGCCGATTAACGAGAAGCGATTATCAAGTTTTGAATTACTCTTCAGCATCCTCAAAATCGTTGTTTTCAACTTCAGCTAAAGGTTTACGTTCTTCTTTAGCCGCTTTCATTGGGGACGCTTCGGTTACGGCGTGCTTAGTATGGATAACAAGACTGCGTAATACAGCATCGTTATAACGGAAAGTCGTTTCTAGCTCGTCGATGACTTGTTGAGGCGCTTCTACATTCATAAGCACATAGTGTGCTTTGTGTAATTTGTTAATTGGGTACGCTAATTGACGACGACCCCAATCTTCTAGGCGATGAACTTGACCACCAGCTTCTTTAACAGAACCTGTGTAACGTTCGATCATACCTGGTACTTGCTCGCTTTGGTCCGGATGAACCATAAACACGATTTCGTAGTGACGCATTACTGCTCCTTACGGGTTAATCAGCCTTTGACGTAGATTAGCCACCAATCTGCAAAGGCAAGGAACGAAAAAATGAACGTGGCTAAGGGCGCTGATTATACAGATTTTTTTTCAGACTTCAAATAATTTGTACGCTTTTCAAACAAAAAAAGCCGATATCAACATATCGGCTTTTCTTTTCATTTCTAAATTAACGGCTACGGAAAATGATACGACCTTTGCTTAAGTCATAAGGTGTCATTTCTACAGTTACTTTATCGCCCGTTAAGATACGAATATAGTTTTTACGCATTTTGCCAGAAATATGTGCAGTCACCACGTGACCATTTTCTAACTCAACGCGGAACATGGTATTTGGTAAGGTTTCCAAAATTGTGCCTTGCATTTCAATGCAATCTTCTTTTGCCATTTTATCCTCTAAAATAATGATTTTTTGACCGCACTTTTTGCGGCTATAAATGAAAAACGGGCGAATTATAGCCGTTTTTAATGTTAGACGAAAGATTAAAATGGTATTTTGTTGAAATCCCCATTATTTTTTCAATAATTCGATTATAATGTTCCACTAAAGTCAATTAGGTAAAGAATTTAATTTAGCATACGAGACCAATAAGATATAGCCTTATGCAGTATCACCTTTCCCAAAGTGGCCCCCTATCTAAAAGGCTAAAGCAAACTTTACTATGATGTTCCTCAATCTGTATGTAAAACAATGACTTCAACCCAAGGGTTATTTATGGCTATACCTAAAATATTTGTAATTAGTTTAAAAAATTCAACAAGAAGAGAAAATATTGCTAAACGCCTTTCTGGTTTAAGGTTAGACTTTACTTTTTTTATTCAACAGATGGAAAGAAATTGCCTGCTTCCGTATTAGGATACCTCGATTATAATTTCTCCCCTAAATACTATTTATCATCTAAGTCATTAAAGTTTATGGACATATGATGGGAAACAATATGAATAAGCTAAAAGCCCTAAGGTTAAAAATCGGGAAATTGATACTTGATAAATCGTCAAGATCCCCCTTCCAAAAAAGTTTAGAACATCCTAAGAGTTTCTTATTTTTGCGACAAGATGGGAAAATTGGCGACTATATCGTTAGTTCTTTTGTTTTTCGGGAGATAAAGAAATTTAACCCCTTGATAAAGATTGGTGTCATCTGCACGAAACAGAACGCTTATCTGTTCCAAAAAAATCATAATATTGATGAGATTTATCTTGTAAAGAAAAGAAGCATTCTCGACTACATTAAGACAGCACTGCTTATTAGAAAAGAAAGATACGATGTTGTCATTGATCCAACCATTGTACTTAGAAACCGAGACTTGTTGCTATTGAGAATACTCAATGCGCGTAATTATATAGGCTATAGAAAAGCGGATTATAATATTTTTAATATAAATATTACTAAAGACGGTCATTTTTCAGAGATTTATAAAGAGGCTTTAGCCCAGTCAAATATCAGTCTAAGTGATGAAAGCTATGATATTCCGCAAGATGGCTCAACTAAAGAAGAAATTCTTCAGTTTATTACTGATAACAAGTTAAATAATTACATTACAATTAACTTCTATGGCGCGGGGAAAAATAGAAAATTTAACGATGCCCATATTGTAGATTACTTAGCATATATTAGAAATCATCGTAAATGCCCATTGGTCTTACTCTCAACACCAGATACTCATGAGCATTTAAGTAGAATCGCTAATCAATTTGACGATGTGTTTGTTTATCCAAATTCTCGCACAACGATCTACCATACAATTGAGTTGATTAGAAACTGTACTCTACTTATTTCGGTTGATACATCAACTATTCATATTGCTTCGGGTTTAAATAAACCTATAATTTGTTTTTACTCGCAAGACAAAGAAAATTTTACGCATTGGCATCCCAATTCTAAAAATGTATGCCATATTATTCATTACCGTGATAATGTTAATGCTCTCTCTCCGAGAGAAATAAAACCAGAGTGGCTAGATATTTAAAGATACCAACCACAAACTGTATCATTTATTAGATTATTTTTATGAATTCAAAAAAACACTTAGGTCATACCGCCCGTAAACGCTTTGGACAAAACTTTTTACATGATACTTCTGTGATTCAAGGTATCGTGGCGGCAATTTACCCACAACCCAATCAATTCTTAGTAGAAATTGGTCCAGGACTCGGTGCATTAACAGAGCCTGTTGGAGAGCTTGTCGATCATCTTACTGTAGTAGAACTTGACCGAGATTTAGCTGAACGTCTACGTCATCATCCATTTTTACATCAAAAGCTCACCGTTATTGAAACGGATGCCATGCAATTTGATTTTGGTGAACTTTATACAAAAGAACATTTAGCAGAAAAAGGTCAGAAATTACGTGTATTTGGTAACTTGCCTTACAACATTTCTACCCCATTGATGTTCCACTTGTTTAAGTATCACGATGTGATTCAAGATATGCACTTCATGCTGCAAAAAGAAGTAGTCAAACGGTTATGCGCAGGGCCAAATAGTAAAGCTTACGGTCGTTTAACCATTATGGCGCAATATTTCTGCCAAGTGATGCCTGTGCTTGAAGTGCCACCTTCCGCATTTAAACCAGCACCGAAAGTAGATTCAGCTGTTGTGCGTTTAATTCCGCATAAAGAATTACCTCACCCTGTAAAAGATCTATATTGGTTGAACCGTGTTTGCTCCCAAGCGTTTAATCAACGTCGTAAAACATTGCGTAATGCGCTTTCAACACTATTTTCACCTGAAAATCTGACCGCACTTGGTATTGATTTAAATGCACGAGCAGAAAATTTAGCTATCGCAGATTATGCACGCCTAGCCAACTGGTTGGCAGATAATCCACCAGTAGATGTCAATAAAGATGAAATCTTAGATTCAGAATAGTAAAAGAGCGGTCAAAAATGGCAACCTATTTCGTCGGTGATTTACAAGGCTGTTATGATGAATTACAGCTTTTATTAGAACGAGTAAACTTCAATCCTGTGCAAGATAAACTTTATCTTGTGGGGGATCTTGTGGCGCGTGGCGATAAATCACTTGAATGTCTTCGTTTTGTAAAATCACTTGGAAGTGCGGCACAGACTGTCCTTGGTAATCACGATCTGCATCTAATTGCAACCGCACTGGGTATTAAAAAAGTGAAGCCTCGTGATCGTGTCGATGCTATTTTTAATGCGCCCGATTTTGATGAACTTATTGACTGGTTACGCCATCAACCCTTACTTGTGCATAATGAAAAATTAAACTTCCTGATGGCACATGCAGGCATTTCGCCAGATTGGGATTTGGAAACCGCGAAATCTTGTGCAGCTGAAGTGGAACACATTTTACAGCATGGTGATTTTTATTATCTCATTGAAAATATGTATTCAGAACAACCCAATCGTTGGTCGCCAGATTTGCAGGGCTTAGCACGTCATCGTTACATTATTAATGCGTTCACTCGAATGCGTTTTTGCTATTCAGATCATCGCTTTGATTTTGCCTGTAAATCCTCTTTGAAAGATGCGCCGGCGGAGCTTATACCTTGGTTTAATTTGGATAATCCTCTTTATAAACAGATCCCGATTGTATTTGGGCACTGGGCAAGTTTAGTCGATGAGAATCTCCCTCAAGGTATTTATGCCTTAGATACAGGTTGTGTGTGGAATAATCGAATGACTATGTTGCGTTGGGAAGATAAACAGCTCTTCACACAAAGTGCGGTCAAAAATTACTGTGATTTTTAAGGAAACACTATGCTCTCACTTAATGCTGAATCTTGCGAACTGTTCAATATTCCGTTCTACCAATTCGCCCAGATGAAGAAATTTTGTCCGGAAGATATTCCGGCAATTAAAGCTGATTACAAATTACATTGGGATAACTGGAAAGCGATTATTCAAGAAGTGGCAAAGCAACTTGGCATGCCTTTTGCGAAACCGCATATTGAAAGTTGGACCAATGGCTGGCAGGTTCGCGCGCATTTCTTCGCTTATTTTAAATACGAGTTTAACCAAAATTCTGCAGCTATTTTTTCTGTGCTATTAAATCGTCGCCGACTAAGAGTATGTTTAGATTGGCATTGCTATCGTGCAAATCGCTCACAAATTAATGTGCAACAATATAATCAGTGGCTTGACCAATTTGACTTCAAACAATTTGCCGATTTTGATATTTGGCGAGAAGATGAAAGCGAATATGGTGACTTTCGCCAAGTGAAACAAATTGCTGAAAAAGATCTCTTTTTACGATCAGAGGAAGATTTTTGGTGCATTGGTAAAAGCATTGAAAAAGCTGAACTTCATCAAATTGATCCCGTTTCATTTATCACAAAAACCATTCAACAGTTACAACCGCTTTACGATCGCTGCCATCAATAAAGTGCGGTCATTTCCATTAAATTTTTTCGTCTTGTTTATTTGTTATGCTATCATTACATTAGTTTAACATTTTTAACAATTTTGCTTTTAGGAGTACTTTATGAAAAACGTCGTTATCGTTGGCGGTGGCGCCGGCGGCATAGAGTTAGCGACATTTTTAGGTGACAAATTAGGTCGTAAAAAACAGGCTAAAGTGACGCTTGTGGATCGCAATGCGACCCACTTATGGAAACCCTTATTACATGAAATTGCTACAGGTGTGATGGATGATGGTACAGATTCTCTGAGCTATCGTGCACACGGGAAAAACCACCATTTCAGCTTTGAGCAAGGCTCAATCACGCGTATTAATCGTGAGCAAAAATATGTTGAACTTGCCCCAGTTTATGGGCAAGAAGGCGATATGCTCGTGGTTGCGCGCCGTATTCCTTATGATTACTTAGTGATTGCGATCGGCAGTAAATCGAATGATTTCAATACAAAAGGCGTTGCCGATAACTGTATTTTCTTGGATAGCTCAGATCAAGCACTTCGCTTCCAACAAAGAATGTTGGAACTATTCCTTAAATTCTCTGAAAACCGCGCATTAGATGATATTGGTGAAGAAGAATTTAAACAGAAATTAGTGGATGAAAGTAAAGTCAATATTGCGATTGTTGGCGGCGGTGCAACTGGTGTGGAATTAACTGCTGAGCTTTATCATGCGACTGAAGACTTGTCTTCTTACGGTTACGGTAAAATTGATAATTCTTGCTTGCAAGTCACCTTAGTTGAAGCAGGTCCTCGCTTATTACCGGCTCTACCTGAAAATTTATCTGCAGCGGTATTAGATGAATTGCAAGAAATGGGGGCAAATGTGAAATTAAATACCATGATCACGGAAGCCCAACCAAATACACTTATCACCAAAGATGGCGAAGAAATCAAAGCTGACCTTATTGTTTGGGCGGCGGGTGTTCGCACTTCAACGGTGACACAGCAATTCGATGGATTAGAGCTTAACCGTATCAATCAATTAGTGGTAAAAGATACCCTTCAAACTACGGTGGATGACAGTATTTTTGCCATTGGTGACTGTGCGGCATTAATGCAACCAAACGGTAAATTAGTTCCGCCAAGAGCGCAAGCGGCACACCAAATGGCAAAAGCTTGTGCAAAAAATATCTTTGCACTTTTTGAGCAAAAACCATTAAAAGCCTTCAAGTACAACGATAAGGGAACCTTGGTTTCTCTTTCAAGCTTTACCGCATTGGGTAGCATTTCAAATAAATTTGGGAAAAACCCACTGACTGTTCAAGGTAAATTTGCACAGTTTGCGTACGTGTCTTTATATCGTATGCATCAACATGCTTTGCATGGATGTATTAAGATTGGCTTGATTATTTTAGTAGATAAACTTAACCACTATTTAAAACCAAGATTGAAATTACATTAAGACAAAAAGTGCGGTCAAATTTAGCCGCACTTTTTTATTTCTTAAACCAGTTGATTGTTACGCTCATAGGCATAAAGTGTATTAAACATCAGCATGGCAACTGTCATTGGTCCTACTCCACCCGGTACTGGCGTAATATAAGCCGCTTTTTGTATCGCCACATCATATTCCACATCGCCCACTAATTTGCCATTGATACGGTTAATCCCCACATCAATGACTGTTGCCCCTTCTTTAATCCAATCGCCCGGAATAAAACGAGGTTTACCCACAGCTACCACTAAAACATCCGCCTGACGAATATGATGTTCTAAATCTTTGGTAAAACGGTGCGTTACCGTGACAGTAGCGCCTGCCAATAATAATTCAAGCGACATTGGACGCCCTACAATATTTGATGCACCAACGATCACGGCATGCTTACCGTGTAAATCAATACCTGTAGTTTCTAATAATTTCATCACACCATAAGGGGTGCAAGCGCGTAAAGTTGGAATACGCTGACATAAGCGTCCCACATTATAAGGATGGAAACCATCCACATCTTTTTCAGGGCTAATACGCTCAATCACTGATGTGCTATTAATTTGTTTAGGCAATGGAAGTTGCACGAGAATACCATCAATGGTTTCATCGGCATTCAATTGATCTATCAGTTGTAGTAATTCTGCCTCCGACGTTGTTTCAGGTAAATCATAGGATTTTGAAACCATCCCGATTTCCTCACAGCTTTTTCGTTTACTGCCTACATAAACTTGAGAAGCGGGATCTGCCCCCACCAAAATTACCGCAAGTCCTGGCGCACGTTTACCTTGAGCACGATAATGTTCAATTTTATTGGCAACATCCGATTTGATTTTTTTTGATAGTTCAGTACCTGAAATAATTTGAGCAGTCATGCGTTTTTTCCTCAAGATGGCATTAAGTAAACGTTTGCTATTTTAACTGACTACGCCTTATTTTACAAAGACAACAAAAGAGCGGTTAAAAAAACTGGAATAATTTTGAGCAGTTGAAAGAGGAATCTAAAAAATTAATTGACTGAAAAGAAAAGCTCACTATAATTGTGCTCAATCGTCGGCGAGTAGCGCAGCTTGGTAGCGCAACTGGTTTGGGACCAGTGGGTCGTAGGTTCAAATCCTATCTCGCCGACCACTTCTTTTATATTTCCCTCGAAATTCCATACAAAAGATGTAACCCTTGAAATGCGCCCTTAGCTCAGCTGGATAGAGCAACGCCCTTCTAAGGCGTGGGTCAAAGGTTCGAATCCTTTAGGGCGTGCCATAACTCATCTCAATCTATTATTGTTTTTCTATTTACTTTTTCAGCGAAAGTAATAGCTCTACGCATATTTTATACAAAGAAAAATAACGTCAATTCTAGATTTCAAAATGATTAGTTTAAAAGATGATTTTAAATTCAGAAAAGAAAATATTTGAATGGCGGTGAGAGGGGGATTCGAACCCCCGATGCACTTTCGCACATACACGCTTTCCAGGCGTGCTCCTTCAACCACTCGGACATCTCACCGTTTTGAAGTGCGTGAAATATAAAGATTTATCTAAGATTAGTCAAGTTTTTTGAGCTAGAACATAAAAAATCCTATTCCTTTTAGCTAAAATATAAACTTATCTCTTTTCTATCGTCGTATTTTTATGCAAATCAAATCACTCTTTTCTAAAAATGTGTTTCTGGCTGTAAAACCATTTAGCGCATTGAAAGAATCTTTCCGTGAAGGTTACGGAAAACAAAAATTGATTAAAGATATTATTGCGGGGCTCACTGTTGGAGTCATTGCGATTCCCCTCTCCATGGCCTTAGCGATCGCCAGCGGTGTTCCACCACAACATGGTCTTTATACGGCTATCGTAGCGGGTATTGTGATTGCATTAACTGGTGGATCGCGTTTTAATATTTCTGGACCAACCGCGGCATTTGTCGTGATTTTATATCCCGTCACCCAACAATTTGGACTCAGTGGTTTGCTTATGGCGACGCTGCTCTCGGGGATTATTTTAGTCATCATGGCGCTGTCTCGATTAGGACGACTAATTGAGTATATACCTCTCCCCGTTACACTTGGCTTTACCTGCGGGATTGGCATTACTATCGGTACATTGCAAATCAAAGATTTCTTAGGTTTAGATATTACCCAAATGCCACCTCACTATATTGAAAAAGTACAGGCTATTTTGACCGCACTTCCAACGATTAGCTGGGCTGATACCGCTGTTGGTGTGGTCACCTTATTTGTTCTCACACAATGGCACAAACTTCGTTTACCTGTGCCTGGTCATTTACCTGCTGTGATTATTGGTACACTGATGGCATTAGCCTTAGGACAATTTGGTTTCTCGGTTGAAACTATTGGTACGGCATTCCACTACACCTTAGCGGATGGCACAACGGGAAATGGCATTCCTAATGTCTTGCCTGAATTTGCCTTACCTTGGAATATTCCAAACTCACAAGGTGAAGTCATCAATTGGAATTTTGATCGCATACAGACGCTCTTACCTGCAGCCTTTTCAATGGCAGTATTAGGTGCGATTGAGTCACTACTTTGTGCGGTCATTTTAGATAACATGACGGATACTAAACATCGCTCCAATAATGAACTACTCGCTCAAGGCTTAGGGAATATTGTTTCACCATTCTTAGGTGGGATTACCGCAACAGCAGCCATTGCGCGCTCAGCAGCTAATGTGAAATCGGGTGCGGTATCACCAATATCTAGTGTTATTCATGCACTCTTAGTCTTATTCTCACTGTTATTCTTTGCGAATGCCCTGTCTTACTTGCCACTTTCCTCCATGGCTGCTCTATTGTTGATAGTCGCATGGCATATGGCAAATGTGCCTGAAATTATTCGTTTGGCGCGTCGTTCCACACAAAATGAAATTGCGGTGTTGTTCACTTGCTTAATTCTCACCGTGTTATTCGATATGGTGATTGCCATCTCAGTTGGCGTATTATTGGCGAGCCTCTTATTTATCCGCACCATTGCAGAAATGACAAAAGCTATTGAGCAACCTGCACCAGAAGATCTGAATGATGTGTTAGCTTATCGTATCAGTGGCCCATTGTTCTTTGCGGCGGCAGATAAACTCTTTGCGGATTTGCACGATAAAACCGTACATACGGATCACGAAATCAAACATATCGTATTGCAATGCGATGCTGTGACCGTACTCGATACTGGGGGCATTCATGCACTCACTCACTTTGTACAACATATGTTGCCACATCAACAAATCTACTTGTGCAATATGCAGTTCCAACCACTGAGAATGTTAGTGAAATCAAACTCTGTTCCTGAATTGCAAAAAATTAACTACGGCTCAGATTTACAAGATGTCTTTAATAAAATTCGTGAGTTTGAACAAGCAAATCCATAAAACAGTGAAAAGCGTGCTAAAATAGGCACGCTTTTTTATCAATAAAAATAAAGGAATTCAGAATGCGTCCAAATAATCGTGAAAATCATCAATCTCGTCCAATCAAAATCACCCGTAATTACACGAAACATGCTGAAGGCTCAGTATTAGTTGAATTTGGTGATACCAAAGTATTATGTACGGCGAGTGTTGATGAAAGCGTACCGCGTTTCTTAAAAGGACAAAATCAAGGTTGGGTGACAGCAGAATATGGCATGTTGCCACGCTCTACACACAGCCGTATGCAACGTGAGGCCGCAAAGGGCAAACAAGGTGGACGTACCATGGAAATTCAACGCTTAATCGCACGTTCATTGCGTGCCATGGTTGACTTAGAAGCCCTTGGCGAACGTTCTATTACCTTAGACTGCGATGTGATTCAAGCGGATGGCGGTACAAGAACAGCTTCTATCACTGGTGCAGCAGTGGCTTTATGTGATGCTATCAATGGTTTAATCGCTAACGGCACATTAAAAACCAATCCAATCAAAGGTCTGGTTGCTGCAATTTCGGTTGGAATTGTTGAAGGTGAAGCCGTGTGTGATTTGGAATATGTGGAAGATTCAGCCGCTGAAACAGACATGAACGTTGTGATGATGGAAGATGGCCGCATGATCGAAGTGCAAGGTACTGCAGAAGGTGAACCATTCAGCCACGAAGAATTACTCACCTTATTGGGCTTAGCAAAACAAGGCTGCGAACAAATCTTCGCTGCACAACGTGAAGCATTAGGTTTATAGGAACAAAAAATGGAAAGCTACAAAATCGAATTTATTAAATTCGCGCTGAGCCGCCAAGTGCTCAAATTTGGTGAATTTACCCTAAAATCAGGTCGAAAAAGTCCTTATTTTTTCAATGCCGGATTGTTTAGTACTGGCGCAGATCTTGCTCGCTTAGGTGAATACTACGCGAAAGCAATTCAATCAAGTGCGGTCGATTTTGATGTCATTTTTGGACCTGCCTATAAAGGTATTCCGATTGCGACGAGCGTTTCCATTGCACTATTCAATCAATTTAATCGTGATACACCTGTTTGCTTTAATCGCAAAGAAGCGAAAGATCACGGTGAAGGCGGTAATTTGATCGGTAGCCCATTAGCCGGCAATGTGTTGTTAGTCGATGATGTCATTACAGCTGGCACAGCCATTCGTGAATCCATGGCGCTTCTTGAAGTCAATCACGCCAAATTAGCCGCCGTATTTATTGCATTAAATCGTCAGGAAAAAGGCAAAGGCGAACTTTCCGCTATTCAAGAAGTGGAACGTGACTATCAGTGCAAAGTGCTTTCTATTATTGATTTGGATGATTTAATGCAATTCATTGAAAAAGAACCCGATTATCAGCAATATTTACCTGCGATGCGGGCTTATCGTGAAAGTTATGGTGTGTAATTCATCACTTGAAAAATAAGAATAAAGCCATATTAATGTAAGGGCAGACATTTGCGTTTGCCCATTATTGTCAAAAGACCTTTTGACCGCACTTTAGGGGAAGAGAATGTATTTTTTTGGAAAGATTATCGGCGTTTTTCTCGGTTTTAAATGGGGAGGCTTTTTAGGCGCCATCGCTGGACTTATTTTAGGCTCTATCGCAGATAAAAAACTCTATGAGCTTGGTTCGGTTAACTCTAGCTTTTTTAAGAAAAAAACGACCCGACAAGCGCTCTTTATGCAAACTACTTTTGCGGTACTTGGACATTTAAGTAAATCCAAAGGTCGTGTAACAGAAGAAGATATTCAACTGGCGAATCAGTTGATGAATCAGATGCAATTAGATGAGAGTCATCGCAAACTTGCTCAAGAGGCATTTAGTCGAGGTAAAGCAGCAGATTTTCCACTACGTCAGGTGATTCGCGAATTTCGCATTGGATGTGGACAACGAGCTGATTTACTGAGAATGTTCTTGCACGTACAAGTGCAAGCCGCATTTGCTGATTCTCAATTACATGACTCAGAAAAAGAAGTGCTTTATGTGGTGGCTGAAGAGCTTGGTCTTTCCCGTATGCAGTTTGAGCAAATGCTGGCAATGGAAATTGCGGCTCGTCAATTTACCCAGAGTGGATTCTATCGCCAATACCAACAGGGCGGTTATCAACAGCAAGGTAGCTACCAATACCAACAACAAGGTGGTTACCAGCAATCTTCAGGCCCAACATTAAGCGATGCTTATAAAGTATTGGGCGTGAGTGAAAGTGATGATCGCAATGCCGTAAAACGTGCATATCGTCGTTTAATGAATGAACATCACCCAGATAAATTAGTCGCTAAAGGCTTACCGCCAGAAATGATGGAAATGGCTAAAGAAAAAGCGCAGCAAATCCAAGCCGCTTACGATTTAATTTGTAAAGTGAAAGGCTGGAAATAGTGCGTGTTATCCTCGCCCCCATGCAAGGGGTGCTCGATCCTTTTGTTCGCCAACTTCTAACTGAAGTGAATGAATACGATCTCTGCATCACCGAATTTGTCCGCGTGGTGGATCAACTCTTACCCGAAAAAGTCTTTTATCGTCTTTGCCCTGAACTCAAAAATCAGGGTTTTACACCTTCTGGAACACCTGTCCGTGTCCAACTTTTAGGTCAACATCCGAACTGTCTTGCTGAAAATGCCCATCGTGCCATTGAGCTTGGATCACATGGTATTGATTTAAATTGTGGCTGTCCATCCAAAACCGTTAATGGCAGTAACGGAGGTGCAGCACTTCTCAAGCAACCTGAACTAATTTATCAAGCGACTCTAGCCTTACGAAAAACCGTACCTAGTCATTTACCTGTCAGTGTGAAAGTGCGATTAGGTTGGGATTGTACTTCACAAGCTTTTGAAATTGCCGATGCAGTACAACAAGGTGGCGCCACTGAAATCACTATTCACGGCAGAACCAAATCCGATGGATATCGTGCCGATCGCATCAATTGGGAAAAAATCGGTGAAGTGAGATCTCGCTTAACAATCCCAGTAATTGCTAATGGTGAAATTTGGTGTTGGGAAGATGGTCAAGCATGTTTAAAAGCGACCGGGTGTGAAGATCTAATGGTCGGGCGTGGTGCATTAAATATTCCTAACTTAAGCCTTGTACTCAAACAAAATTGCGAAAAAATGCCTTGGCTGGATATTCAAAAAATCTTGCAAAAATATGCGAAAATGGAAAATTTCCATGATTCTGGTTTTTATCATGTCGCCCGAATCAAACAATGGCTACGCTATCTCAATAAAGAATATCCTGAAGCGGACATCGTTTTTGAACGAATTAAAACCAGCAAAACTGCAAAAGATCTGAGAGAACGACTCTGTCATAGCTAAAAAAGTGCGGTCGAAATAGACGGCTTTTTTAGCATTCCCTCACTCGTACGACGAGTTAAACACTCAAACAAAACTTGACCAAAATCAAAAAGTTATCATACAGAACCAGTAGAATCGATGAGGCATATACCACAAAAAAGGAGAGGTGCCTTATGAAGACTCGTCTATTGCTTTCTAGCTTACTTATCGCATTAAGCGCAACATCATTTGCCCAAACGCATAAAGAGCATTGGTCTTATAATGGGAAAGAAAGCCCTGAACATTGGGGTGATTTGCTCACCGAGTATCAAACCTGTAAGCTAGGGAAGGTTCAGTCACCTGTTAATCTCGAAGCTGATAACGGCATGAAAGTAGCAAATAAACCACTTAAAATGAATTACTTCCCTGCGGAGTATCAAGTGGAAAACAATGGACATACCGTGCAAGTCAGTGTTGCACAAGAAAATGCCCCATTTATTACGCTCAACAATAAACCATTTTATTTAAAACAATTTCACTTTCACACACCAAGTGAACATACCTTTAAACGCCAACATTATCCTTTAGAAATTCATTTTGTCCATCAAAGTGAAGATAAAGCGTTAGCGGTTGTTGCCGTAATGGTGAATGAAGGTGAAGCTAATCCAGCATTAGCGCCAGTCGTTGAGAAAAAACTCACCGTTGGACAAAAAGAAAAATTGGCTCAACCACTTGATATTCAAGCACTAATGCCAAAAGAGATGGCACGCTTCCGCTTAAATGGATCGCTCACTACTCCACCTTGTAGTGAAAACGTGGCTTGGACCATTTTTAAAGCCCCAATTCAAGCAAGCAAAGCACAAATTGCCGCGATAGAAGAGATGGAAGGGAAAAACAACCGCCCAACGCAACCATTAAATCAGCGTGATGTGGAAGTTGAACAATAAGTAAAAAATGCGTGGATCGTATCCACGCATTTTTTATTCAGATTAGAAGAGATTAAAGGTGAATATTACCATCATAGATATGAGTCGCATCACCCGTCATATAAAGCGGCGAACCTACGCCTTCCCACTCAATAAGCAAGCTACCACCAGGTAGATCAACCTGCACTTTGTTATCAAGTAAACCTTGCATAATTCCAACAGCCGCTGCAGCACAAGCACCACTGCCACACGCTTGCGTTTCACCTGCACCACGTTCATATACACGCAATTTAATGTGGTTACGATTGACGACTTGCATAAATCCAGCGTTTACCCTTTCCGGAAAACGTTCGTGATTTTCTAATAATGGACCTAACTCTGCTACATTGGCCGTTTCAATATCATCCACTTGAACAACACAATGTGGATTGCCCATTGATACCGCACCACAAAGCACTGTTTGAACATCGGTACGCAGAATATAATTTTTTTCAAATTTATTTGCAGTAAAAGGAATTTTATTAGGTTCCCAAATCGGCTCGCCCATATTGACGCGAATTTGCCCATCTTCTTTTACCGTTAAAACCATTTTTCCTTTTTGCGTGCTTACTGCAATATCCTTTTTATTAGTCAGCCCTTTTAAGGTGACAAAACGCGCAAAACATCTTGCCCCATTTCCACATTGCGACACTTCACTGCCATCGGCATTAAAAATACGATAATGGAAATCTAAATCTGGATCATAAGGTGGCTCAACAATTAAAAGCTGATCAAAACCAATTCCACGATGACGATCGGCTAAGCGTTTAATGGTTTCAGGGGTAAAATAGGCATTTTGTGTCACAGCATCAACAACAACAAAGTCATTGCCAAGGCCATGCATTTTGGAAAACTGCATGTTTCCTTCCTTGATTTGAAAATTTTTTGGCATTATAGAGAGCAATAAGCCGAATGGCAAATAGCCAGAATAGACAAAGTGCGGTCAAAAAACACTTTATTTTCTCACCGCACTTTCATCATTACATCCAAGCGTTATTACGAATGATCCCTACTGCAATCCCTTCAATTTCAAAATGAGGCTGTTCTTCAAGATTAACGACAATCGGCTGAAACTCTTCATTTTCTGCATGCAGATAAATAACAGAACCTTTTCGTTCTAAGCGTTTTACTGTCACTTCATCTTCAATTCGTGCGACAACAATCTGTCCATTTCGCACATCTTTTGTGCTATGTACAGCAAGAAGATCGCCGTCTAAAATACCGATATCTTTCATGGATTGGCCATATACTTTTAATAAGAAATCAGCTTGAGGCTTAAACATATTAGCATCAACACGATAGGTACCTTCAATGTGTTGCTCCGCTAAAATAGGTTCCCCTGCTGCCACGCGACCAATGAGCGGTAAGCCTTCTTCTTCCTCATCATTTGCACTGTCATCAATAATGCGAATACCGCGAGAAGCCCCCGCAACAATTTCAATTGCACCTTTACGAGCAAGTGCTTTTAAGTGTTCTTCCGCCGCATTAGGTGATTTAAAGCCTAATTCACGAGAAATTTCTGCACGAGTTGGCGGCATGCCCGTGGTTTCTAAATGGCGTTTTAAGAGTTCCAGCACTTCTTGTTGTCTGGCAGTTAATGGTCTCATATACACTCCTGTTACTTTATACAGAATAACTGTTAGTATATACAGAAAGATGACGATTGCAACAACTATTTTCTAGCGATAAAAGTGCGGTCAATTTTTTTCATATTTTTGACTGCTCATCATAAATCGCAAATGTAAATTTTTAGAATTTGACTGGTCGAATGTGTTAAAATGCCTGACAATACCTAGAAATGTCTAACAAAAAGAGAATATTAATTATGTCTGGCATCGTAAGTACTTATCGTAAATTATTAGAATTACCGCTTTCGGTTTTAGTAAAAAATAATCCTATTCCCGCTCAACCCATCGAAGAGCTTCAACTCAATATCAATCAACCTATTCTTTATGTTTTACCTTATACCTCTCAAACTGACTTCGTGATTTTCCGTCGTAACTGTTTGAGTGTAGGTTTGCCTGATCCAGCTGAAAAGAATGTGATTGATGGCGTAGCATTACCACGTTATGTCTATTTAGATGAAGGTCGTCGCTTTTTTAAATCAAAAGGCGCAAAAGATGAAACCGCTAAAGTCTTCAATAAATACTTAGAACTGCACCGTGATGCAGCCGATTTAGATGTACAACTCATTCCTGTTTCTGTGCTTTGGGGGCGTTCACCAGGTAAAGAAGATAAAGCAAGCTTGCCCAATCTTCGCTTATTAAACGGTATTCAAAAAACCTTTGCGGCAATTTGGTTTGGACGTGATACTTTTGTGCGTTTTTCTCAAGCGCTTTCTTTGCGTTACATGGTAAATGAGCACGGTTCTGATGAAAAAATTGCGCAAAAACTGGCTCGAGTGGCAAAAATGCACTTCGCTAAACAACGCATTTCCGCGACAGGACCTCGTTTGCCAAACCGCGAAGCGATGTTTAATAAACTCTTAAATTCCCAAGCGATTCAAAATGCGATTGAAGATGAGGCAAAATCAAAAAATATCAGCCGCGAGAAGGCCTACGCTGAAGCCGAAAAAATTCTTCATGAAATTGCAGCAAATGTAAGTCATTCAAGCCTTCGTGCAGCGGATCGCTTCTTACGATGGTTATGGAACAAACTGTATTCAGGGATTGATGTACAAAATGCGGACCGAGTACGTAAATTAGCATTAGAAGGACATGAGATTGTTTATGTGCCTTGTCACCGTAGTCACATTGACTATTTATTACTTTCTTATGTGCTCTATCACCAAGGTCTTGTACCGCCACACATTGCAGCAGGGATCAACTTAAACTTCTGGCCAGCGGGTCCTTTATTCCGTAGCTGGGGGGCATTCTTTATTCGCCGTACATTTAAAGGTAACCGCCTTTACTCTGCAATTTTCCGTGAGTATTTAGGGGAATTATTCCACCGCGGTTATTCCGTCGAATACTTTATTGAAGGTGGTCGTTCTCGTACAGGTCGCTTGCTTGCACCGAAAACCGGTATGATGTCAATGACACTACAAGCGCTTCAACATAACCAAACGCGTCCAATTTCTGTGGTGCCAGTATATATCGGTTATGAACACGTATTAGAAGTAGATACTTATGCGAAAGAATTACGTGGTGCCGCCAAAGAAAAAGAAAATGCTGGCTTGGTTTTACGTGTGATTAAGAAATTACGTAATTTAGGTCAAGGTTTTGTGAATTTCGGTGAGCCAATCACACTTTCCAATTACCTCAATCATCATTATCCAGAATGGAAAGAACAACATCATGAGGATAAACCACACTGGTTTAACCATGCGGTGGGATCTGTTTCTAATCAAGTAATGGTGAATATTAATAAAGCTGCAGCCGTCAATGCGATGAATTTAGTGGGGACCGCTCTACTCTCTTCTCGTCAACGTGCACTTTCTCATGAGCAACTATTAGAACAACTCTCTAGTTATCAAGAAATGTTAAAAAATGTACCGTATTCTACTGATGTGGTACTGCCAACTGATACACCAAAAGCGATGCTTGACCATGTATTAAGCTTAGATCGTGTGGGTGTGTTAGTTGAAAAAGATAACTTTGGGGAAATTATTCGTTTAGAACGTAATTCTGCTGTTCTCATGACGTATTACCGCAACAATATTCAACACTTATTTGTGTTACCTTCTCTTGTTGCGAGCATCGTTTTACATTATGAAGCAATCCAAAAAGATTTATTATTGGATGCGGTACGTAAAATTTATCCATTCTTAAAAGGCGAACTCTTCCTTCATTTCAATGAAGAAGAATTAGATACACAAATTAAAGCCATTATTGATGAATTTGCGCGTCAAGAAGTTATCCAAGCCAATGATAATTTCTTATCTATCCACCGCGCTAAAGTTCGTATTTTACAACTTTGGTCTGCGGGTATGCGTGAAATCTTACAACGCTACTACATTACAGTAAGCATTTTACGTAGAGATCCTGAAATTGCCCGTGGTTTACTAGAAAAAGAAAGCCAATTGGTGGCACAGCGTCTTTCAGTATTACATGGTATTAATGCGCCAGAATTCTTTGATAAAGCGGTATTCTCTGCCTTCATTGCTAACTTAAAAGAAGAAGGTTACTTCGATGATGACAAAGAAAAATTACACGAGCTAGCAACAATCTTAGAGCATTTGATTTCTAGTGAGATTTGCTTAACGATCAACGGTGCTGCAGATAAAGCAGATGAAGTTGAGATTGAAGTAGAAGAAGATAAATCAAGTAAAGATGAATAATCTTTATTTGAAATAACAAAAGGGCGTGTTGGATATCTTCAACACGCCCTTTTCTTTTATACGATTAATTCAACCAGAAATAATATCCAATTGTCGCGATAACAAATATACACACAATATTTAAGATAAATCCAGCTTTGATCATATCACTTTGACGAACTTCACCTGTACCAAACACAATTGCATTTGGCGGTGTTGCTACCGGTAACATAAATGCACAAGATGCACCTAAACCGATAATTAACGCAAGACCAATTTCCGGCATACCGAGAGATTGCGCGATAGAAATAAAGATTGGTACTAATAACGCCGCACTTGCCGTATTGGAAGTAAACTCAGTTAAGAAAATAATGAAGGTTGCGACCAATAAACCAATGAGGTAGTAATGTTGTCCTTGAACCAAGAATACAATACCGTCAGCTAACACTTTGCTTGCGCCCGAATCTTTTAACACTGCACTCAAGGTTAAACCACCCCCGAAAAGCATCAATACGCCCCAGTCAGTGCTTTCTTGGATTTGTTTCCAATTTGCTACACCGGTTGAACAAATAATGACAGCCGCAAGTAATGCGACGACGCTATCAAAACTACCGATATTTTTAGCAAGACCAAATACACCTGAAATGATTGGATTAATATAACTACTAAATACCCAACAAAGTGCAATAACACCAAAAATGACAAGCGTTAAAATGCGTTGGCCATTCATTTCAATACGTTCAAAGTTTTGTTCAAAATGTAAATTAAGTTTTGGTTTAAAGACAATGAAAAGTGTACCAATCATCAACGGCATCAAAATGAGCATAATTGGTAAGCCATACCATAACCAATCAGAGAAGGTTAAATGTAAGTTACTTGCAACGATAGCATTTGGTGGGCTACCCACTAATGTACCCATACCACCAATACTCGCACTATATGCAATCCCTAATAATACGAAGACATAAGTATTATGTTCTTTTTCTTTATCAAGTTTGCTTAAGATACCCATCGCTAAAGGCAACATCATGGCTGCTGTTGCTGTGTTACTCATCCACATAGAAAGGAAAGCCGTAATGGAGAAAAGATACATCACAGCGACAAATAAATTTCCACGAGCCATTGCCATGATTTTATTGGCAATCATTTTATCGAGTTTTTGTATATGTAAAGCTGTCGCTAAAGCAAAGCCACCAAAGAATAAGAAAATGGTTGGATCAGCAAACGCGACTAAAGCTTGCTTGGTTGTCACCAAATCAAGGGCAATCGCAAGTAATGGCACCAACAGAGCGGTCACTGTGACATGCAATGCCTCAGTTAACCAAAGAATCGCCACAAAGGCTAATAATGCTAAACCAGCATTTTCCTTAGGCGCGAAAGGTAAAGATTTTAATAAAATAAAAAAACAGGCTATCGCCAGCAGAAAGATAATCCCACTTTTATAATTTTTAGTTGTGTTTGTTTCGTTCATGAGTCCCTCCAAACTGATTACAGATGAACTATTTGCGATGTTAAATGAATGTTACAAACTTTCAACCAACAAATGTTTAAAATGTGATCTTGTTCAAAAAAAATTTAACAAAAAAAGTGCGGTTATTTCTAACCGCACTTTAAAAAGGTCAATAATTTCAAAATTATTCTTCTTCGAAATCTTCTAAATCTAATGCTTCTTGTGAAAGAATAATACCTGTTAAATCGGCATAAATGTAATCTTCAGGGAAAAACGTCACGCCTCCAAAATTCACTGGAAGATCACTTTCACCATGATTATTTTCATCTGCGCCAACTGGAATTGGTGCAAGCGCATGGATACCAATATCAATATTTTCAAGTTGTTGAATTTGACGCACTGCACCATAAACGATAATGCCCGCCCAGTCATTATCTGCGGCAAGTTGTGCAAGCTCAGCATCAATTAAAGCACGACGTACTGCACCACCGCCATCTACGACAAGCACTCTGCCATTACCATTTTCTTCGAGAATTTCAGCAATTAATCCATTATTTTCAAAACATTTTACTGTCGTCACTTTGCCGTAGAAATTGCTGATGCCACCAAAACTAGAAAAAATTGGCTCAACCACATCCACTTGATCAGCATAAATATCACAAAGTTCTGAAGTATCGATATACATAATGTACCCCTTGTCGTTAAAATTTTTTCTCTAGTATAAGCCGATTTAGCCGATAAGCAAGCCTAAACTAAACAAGATATTGATAAATAAAGAAATCATTGACATCTGTGCTAACATCGGACGTAACACTGCAGGCTCTTTACTACGATAAACAAATAATGCGTGTTTTAATAATAATGGAAATGCTAATAAAAATAAGAAATGCCAAGGACTAAATGCGGTTGATACCGCAAATAGCACATAACATAAAGCGGCAATGCTTAATAAAACACAGTGATAAATGCGTCCTTTCTTCGGGCCAATACGCACAACCAGGGTATTTTTTCCTACCTTAGCATCTTGCTCAATATCACGTAAATTATTGATATTTAAAACAGCTGTTGCTAATAAACCTGAGCCTAACGCAGGTAAAGTAATTAAGCTATCAATGCTGTGAGTTTGTAGATAATAGGTTCCACCTACACCTAATAGTCCAAAAAAGAGTAACACTGACAGATCGCCTAAACCTAAATAACCATAAGGTTTAACCCCTACGGTATAAGTAATGGCAGCAATAATAGCTAGAATACCCAAACCCGCAAAGGCCAATAAATCTGTGAGACTTTGATATGCGATACCAATTAAGAATGCACCTGAGAAAAATGCTCCCGCCGCCATTAAAATTAAGCCCCACTTAAGTTCATTCGCGGAAATCGCACCTTGCTGAATACCGCGTAAAGGCCCAATACGTTCTTCAGTATCTGACCCTTTTTGATGATCGCCGTAATCGTTAGCAAAGTTGGAAAGGACTTGCAATAAAATGGTAGTGAGCAAGCAAAGTAACATCACGGTGAGATTAAAACTTTCTTTATCTGCCCAATATGCCAATGCCGAACCAGTAAAAATAGAAGCTAACGCCAAAGGCAAGGTTTTTGGGCGAGCGGTTTCCCACCACATTTTCAATTTATGATTTGTCATTTTTTTTGACCGCACTTTTGATTACAATAAAGGGCGTATTCTACACGGAAATTGCCTTTTTATGAATGATTTAACACTGACTCTTCACCCGATTGCGGTGATTCACACACCTTATAAAGAAAAATTCTCGGTACCTCGTCAGCCAGATTTAGTACAGGATGGCATTGGTATTGTGGAACTGCTCCCTCCGTATAATTCACCAGAGGCAGTGCGAGGATTAGAGCAATTTAGCCATCTTTGGCTTATTTTCCAATTCGACAAAGTACCCTATGGGAAATGGCAATCCACTGTTCGTCCCCCTCGTTTAGGCGGCAATCAACGTGTCGGTGTATTTGCTTCACGCGCTACGCATCGCCCTAATCCGCTAGGCTTATCCAAAGTTGAATTACGCCAAGTGGAATGTATTCATGGACGTGTTTTTCTGCATTTGGGCTCCGTGGATCTTGTCGATGGCACACCTATTTTTGATATTAAACCTTATATTGCCTATGCTGATAGCGAACCTGAGGCAAAATCAAGTTTTGCACAAGAAAAACCACCTGCAAAATTAAACGTAGAATTTACAGAAATCGCCCAAAGCGCAGTTAAAAAATATCACAAAAACCGACCGCACTTAGCTCGTTTTATTACGGAAGTGATCGCACAAGATCCCCGCCCGGCTTATCAACAAGGCAAAGAAACCGATCGTATTTACGGTATTAGTCTGTACGAATTTAATATTAAATGGCGTATTAAAGCAGGGACAACAGACTGTGTGGAAATTTTGGATATCCAAAAATTAAAAGAACAAAAAAGCTGACTTTCGTCAGCTTTCTTTTTATCGTTTTAATTCTGTCTAATCCGGTAATGCATTCAGCACAGCTTTAACGAGCGTTGCCAATGGAATCGCGAAGAATACGCCCCAGAATCCCCATAATCCGCCAAAAATCAGCACTGAAATAATGATTACTAAAGGGTGTAAATTAACGACTTCAGAGAATAAATACGGTACCAACAAGTTTCCATCGAGAAATTGACTCACCGCAAAGGCCACAATTAAATACCAAAACGTTGGGGAAATGCCAAACTGGAACATCGCCACTAAAGCAACAGGAATCGTCACCAATACCGCGCCGATATAAGGCACTAATACAGAAAGCCCAACGGCAACAGAAAGCAAGAGTGGATAATTTAAACCAAAGCTTAAAAAGATGATGTAAGTCACCACGCCGACAATCAAAATTTCCAACAACTTACCATGAATATAATTCGCAATTTGTTGCTGCATTTCATTCCATACTCTTGATGCCAAAATACGATTTTTAGGCAAAAATCGGCTCACACCAGCAAGAAGTTCGCTTTTATCTTTCAGCATAAAGAACATCATTAATGGCACTAAAAATGCATAAATACCCAGTGATACCAGGTTCATTAATGAACTAATCGACAATTTCACTGCAGACTCGCCATAGCCCAAAATCTTTGCACGAGCGGCACTGAAAAAGGTATCAATCATGGTGTAATCAATGAGTTCAGGATAATGCTCAGGAAGGGCTAACAACCATTCATGTAACTTATTGAACATGGCTGGCAAATCGCTTAATAAGGAAATCGTTTGATTCCATAATGTTGGCACAAGTCCGAAGAAAATTAATAACGCTAAGGTTATAAACCCACCAAAAATGACTAACGTAGCGAGCATTCGAGGAAATTTTAATTTTTTCGTTAGAAAATTAATCGGCATTTCCAATAAATATGCTAATACAATGGCAATCAGCAAGGGGGCGATTAAATCACTAAAGAAATAAATCGCAATAAAGCCAAACAACAAAATGGCAAGTAGCCCCATCGCCTGCGGATCGCTTAAGCGACGGCTATACCAATTTTTTAGCATTTCTAACATAAAGTCTTCCTAAACAAGTATTTTTTGTCATTATAAGTTAAAATTTGAATCAATCCTATATCCACTCATTCAACATAAAATAGAAGGAAACGTTATGTCTGTGACGATTTATCATAATCCGCGTTGCTCAAAAAGCCGTGAAACCTTAGCTTTATTAGAAGAAAAAGGCATTCAACCGACGATTGAACTTTATTTACAACAACACTACTCTATTGAAGCATTGCAGCAACTGGCTAATAAATTAGGATTAGATGATGTCAGAAAAATGATGCGTACCAAAGATGAACTTTATCAATCATCAGGGTTAGCTAATCCTGCATTAACGAATGACGATTTATTAAAAGCCATCAGTGAAAATTCAGCCCTATTAGAACGCCCGATTGTGGTAAAAGGTGAAAAAGCTAAAATTGGACGACCGCCTGAAAGCGTACTCGCTATTTTGTAATTCTATTCATTTTCGCTATAATGAATTGCCGTGAACCACTTCACGGCAATTTTTTAGAGGTAAATATGACAAAAAAAACAAAAAGTGCGGTTGAAAATCAGCCCATTTATCAACACGCCAAAGGAGTCGTGAAAGATAATGCTGTGATGGCACTATTACACGACAAATTATTCCGCCAACGCGTTGAGAAAAAACGTAAAGGCAAAGGCAGTTACCAACGAAAAGCAAAATATGCGAGCAATTGGTTTGAAAAGCCCGATGATAAAGTTTTTGATTTCAGAAATTTTATCATCGGGTTTTTCGTTTCAATTTCAGTATAAAAAATAACAAACAGAGGAAGTCTATATGTCAATCAAAACAGAAGTTTTATTTAACAATACTTGGAATGTCCGTATCAGTGATCCAGGTGAAGAAGGGGCTCAAAGCCACTTTTTTGAAACCATTTATCTCACGCTCACGGCTTATTTTGAGAGCGAAAATGTGCGTTATGAATTTGTGCGTAAAGTAGAAGATCAAGTAAAAATCAAACGCTCATTTACAGAATTAAGCGAGTTATTCAAATTCTTAGGGGATTATTTGGACCCAGTTTCACTCGGTAACCTAGGTGTAAAAATAGGTAACTTAGGCGTGAAAGCTGAATAAATTTTTTCTAATAAAAAAGTGCGGTCAAATTGAACCGCACTTTTTATTTCTCAACTCCTATTATTGTGCAAGTAATACACTTAATGCAGAATACAAGGATTGAGCAGCCTCATTTGGTAATGCCTTGCCGTCTTCATCAGTGATGACGACCGCACTTTGTTTACCTACTGCGGAGATTTGCATTTGGTAAACACCTTTTTCTAGATTAGGCGGATTCACACCTAAACGTAGCCACTCTTGTTTATCCAATGGTTTATATTTTAACTCGCGATAGCCACGGCCTGCCGATTCCGATGTGGATTTAAAGCCTAATTTAGGTAAAGTCGAACCTAAACGTTGCCATGCTTGACCAAAACTTGCATCCATACCTAATGCCATTCTACCGTTCGTATCAGTAATTAAACCTGATTGGAAAGGTCCTGCTGAGGCATTATTTAAATCCTGTTGTTGCTTGTTATAAGCGTTAGTAAGCGCAGCAACAAAACGATTTAAACGATCCGATGCATAGCGCTGTTTATCTGCTTGATTTGGTGTGTAAATCACACCATCACGACGCATTTGCTCCACAGAAACAGCCAACGCACTCGCATCTTGCGCTGTAACTTGTTCAATTTTATAACGGATCTCTGTATTGGCTTTATCATCTGCACGACCCGTTGGTGCCCAATCACTAATTAATACCGCACCATTTAACGTCGAATTTGTGCCTTCTTCTTTTAATAAACGCTCAATTTGTTTGAGGTTATAAAGCTCTGCTTGTGCATCCGTATAAACAATCAATGCACGTTCACCATCAAATTGTGTCAAAGAATTTTTGATAATCGCTAATGGGGTTGAAGGCGGACGAATATCCACGCGTTCTTTTTTCGCATTAAGCTGAGGAAGTTCATAAGTCGGATCAGCTTGCGGCAATGTTACCCCACCACTTGCTAAAGGAGAAAAGCTCGGTATTTCACGATCAGAATTTTGATAAGTGTCATTAGCCGTCTGCATTTTTTCTACGCTGTTTGAACATGCCGATAACAATGCTGCTGCGACTAAACTCAGTACGATTTTTTTCATTCCTTAAATCCTTTCAATAAAAAATAATTAGAATAATGACCGCTCTTTGACAAATAAAAGAGCTGAAAGTTTAAAGGGCTGTAAAAACAACCCTTTAATTCATTAAATTAGTCCTGCAACTTTTAATGCTTCTTCTACTTTTACTTGCGCGCTTTCGCTTAACACAGTAAGTGGTAAACGTAAGTATGGAGTCTTAATTAAGCCTAAACGATATGCTGCCCATTTGACAGGGATTGGATTTGATTCAATAAATAAATTCTTATGTAAAGGCATTAAACGGGCATTAATTTCTTCTGCTTTCGCAAAATCGCCCGCTAAAGCATAACGACACATTGCCGCCATATCTTTTGCTGCGATGTTATTCGTCACCGAAATAACACCTTCACCGCCTAATTTCATGGCTTCTAAACCTGTTGCATCATCACCGCTTAACACGATGAAATCTTTACCTGCAAGCTCTTTAATTGCAGTAACTCGTGAGACATCACCCGTCGCTTCTTTAATGCCCACAATGTTATCAATTTGAGCCAAACGCGCCACGGTTTCAGGTTTCATATCACTACCTGTACGACCCGGTACGTTATAAAGAAGTTGTGGCAGGTCCGTGCATTCTGCAATCGCTTTAAAATGTTGGAACATGCCTTCTTGAGTTGGCTTATTGTAGTAAGGCACAACAGATAAGCAACCCGCGACTCCGCTATCTCGTAGCAATTTTGTCATAACAATAGCTTCACTGGTTGCATTTGCACCTGTGCCGGCAATAATTGGAATGCGCCCTTTTGCAAATTCAACCGTCTTCTCAATTACTCGAACATTTTCATCAATGCTTAAAGTGGCTGCTTCACCCGTTGTTCCCACAGAAACAATCGCATCGGTGCCAGAATTGATATGAAACTCAACAAGTTTTTCTAATGTTTCAAAATCGATGTGTCCATGATTATCCATTGGTGTTACTAAGGCAACGATGCCGCCCGAAAATAAAGGATTTTGCGTAGTCATAAGCACTCCATTTACATCTATTCTACTTTTTAATCATAACATTTGAAAATGCCTAGTTATAATGGCTAAAATACCCCAAATTTACAAATCATTTTTGACATTTTTAAGGATTTTTTATGAAAACATTACAAGCCGGTGACTTAGCACCACAATTCTCACTTTTAAACCAAGACAATCAACTTATTTCATTAGGTGATTTTAAAGGTAAAAAAGTGCTCGTGTATTTTTATCCAAAAGCCTTAACGCCAGGCTGTACAACTCAAGCCTGCGGTTTGCGTGATGCTAAACGTGAGTTAGAAAAATTAGGAGTAGTCATTTTAGGTATCAGTACAGATGCGCCAAAAAAACTGGCTCAATTTGTTGAGAAAAAGTCGCTCAATTTCACCTTGCTTTCTGATGAAGATCACCAGGTTGCCGAGCAATTTGGTGTATGGGGTGAAAAGAAATTTATGGGACGCACCTATGACGGCATTCACCGCATTAGCTTCCTCATTGATGAACAAGGCAAAATTCAACACGTTTTTGATAAATTCAAAACAGGCGAACATCATCAGGTTGTCTTAGATTACCTACAATCCCGTTAAATCCCCTCTCAAAACAACCGCACTTTCTATGATTTATCTCAAAGTGCGGTCAAAAAAAATAGCCATTTTTCTAATTTATATTTACGCTCTATTTTCCATTTGATAAAATCCCAATCTAATTGAAATTCATTATCAATTAATTTTGTATTCTTTATTACATATAAAAGGACTATCAGATGCCAAAACTTTTTGAGTTTTTAGAACAATATAGTGATTACATTATTATCGGGCTTTTACTTCTTATGAGCGTAATCATGCTTGCTACTGTGATTGAGCGTTTTATCTTTTTAAGCCGTGTCAATGTCGCTAAATATTCCAATATCCATTCACTTGAAATTGATTTAAATCGCAATATGACGATCATTTCAACCGTTGGTGCAAACGCACCTTATGTGGGCTTGTTAGGAACAGTAATTGGTATTTTGTTAACCTTCTATCAAATTGGTCAAGCTGGCGGTGATGTCGATGCAGGTGCAATCATGATGCATCTCTCTCTTGCCCTAAAAGCAACCGCTTTAGGTATTTTAGTAGCAATCCCTTCCATGATTTTCTATAACGGTTTAGGTCGTAAAGTTGAAGTTAACCGCTTAAAATGGAAAGTATTAAACGCTCAAAAAGATAAGGAATAATTGTGAAAAAATTTGATGAAATCAACATTATTCCTTTCATCGACATTATGTTGGTGTTATTAGCGATAGTGTTGATCACCGCATCCTTTATTTCTCAAGGAAAAATTCAAGTTAATGTGCCAAAAGCCAGTTCAACGGTCGCATTCAAATCAGATGAATTAGCCAAATTATTGACTGTAACGGCAGATAAACAACTTTATTTTAATGACAAACCTATCTCGCAAGAAGCGCTTGAAAAAGAGATCGCGGGTTGGAATAAAGATCAGAAAGTTACATTAAAAATTGATGCAGAAGCCTCTTTCCAAGATTTTGTGACGATTACTGACATGTTATCGAAAAACGAAATTAAAAATGTCGCGATTGTTTCGATGAAAGATAAAGGCGCTTCGAGCAAAAATGCGCCAGCAGTGGGAGGCGTCGGAGTAGGGCATAAACAATGAACAGCCAACAAGCTAAACGATCACTATTAGGCTTGCTTATTTCTCTATTAATTCATGGTGCCATTGTAGGCGCATTGCTTTGGAACTGGCATAAGCCAAGTGAAGCTGCAAGTAATGCTACAGGTGAAATATCTACAACGATTTCGATGGAAATGATTCAGGGAATGCGAGTAGAAGAACAGACTCCAGAGCCAGAACCTGAACCTGAACCTCAACAGGCAGAACCAGAACCTGAAAAGCAAGAAGTCGTCGCGGATCCAACAAAGCAACCAGAACCCGAGAAGAAAAAAGAGCCTGAGAAAAAGCCAGAAAAACCAATAGAAAAACCGAAACCGAAACCAAAAGAAAAGCCAAAGGATAAACCTAAAAATGAGGTAAAAGCAGAGAAAGCGGTAGAAATGCCGAAGAGCTTACCGATTGGCGATAAGAATATTAATTCAACGGCTACGGCAAATTCTAAAGCAACGACCACAGGTCAACCTGGTACAAATGGCGTTCAAGGTGGCTCAGGTACCAATACGGATGAACTAAATGCTTATCGTGCGGCTATTCGACGTGAAATTGAACGGCACAAACGCTATCCTGCTCGTGCGAAGATGATGCGTAAACAAGGTGTTGTGAGCGTGAGTTTTAGCGTAGGGGCAGATGGCTCCTTATCAGGAGAACGAGTAACGAATTCCTCTGGAGATGAAAGCTTAGACAACGCAGCACTGGAAGCGGTGAGAAGTGCAAGACCTGTTGGTCCAAAACCAGCTGGATTTACCTCTTCAGTCAGTGTACCAATTAGCTTCACCATTCAATAGATAAATAAAAAGGCGAACATCATGTTCGCCTTTTCTTTTGCTAATCTTAATTAGCCCATACCGTATTTTTTCAATTTCTTACGCAATGTACCACGGTTAATGCCGAGCATGTTTGCTGCACGGGTTTGGTTACCGCGGGTGTATTGCATAATCATATCTAACATCGGGTGTTCAACTTCCGCTAATACTAATTCGTAAAGATCATTCACATCTTGACCATCTAATTGTGATAAGTAATTGCGTAAAGCTTGTTTTACTGAATCACGTAATGGTTTGTTTGTTACTTGTGATTGAGAGTTTAAAACTGAAACGGTTAACGCTTCAGACGGACTACGTTGTTGTTCTAACATTTTTCTTTATCCAAAATTGAATTTAAAAAATCTTCCAGCACAATTAACTGCTCTTTCGGTTCATTAATTGCGTTAAAAGTCTGTCTAAAAACGGAATCGGGTTGAATTCCCTGTAAATACCAAGCGACATGTTTGCGGGCTATTCGATAGCCTTTTTGCTCGCCATAGAACTGATGAAGTTCTTGAATATGACGCAAAATATGACCGCACTTTTCACGTAAACTTAGTGTTTGAATTATCGTATCATGTTCTACTAGCGCTTCCACTGCTTGGAAAAGCCACGGATTGCCTAATGAAGCACGACCGATCATTATTGCATCGGCACCTGTATACTCAAGTACCTTTTTCGCTTTCGAGGCAGAATCAATATCACCATTCGCAATGACTGGAATTGAAATTGATTGTTTGACTGCTCGAATATTGTCGTATTCCGCTTCCCCTTCAAATAAGCATTCTTTCGTCCGCCCGTGAATGGTTAAAGCTTGAATACCAGATTGTTCTGCAATTTTGCCGATTTGCACACAGTTTCGGTTTGCCTTATTCCAACCTGTGCGAATTTTTAACGTCACAGGCACATCAACGGCATTCACTACTTCTTTTAAAATTTTTTCCACTAAATCAGGAAATTGAAGCAGTGCAGAGCCCGCTAATTTTCGATTTACTTTCTTTGCGGGACAGCCCATATTGATGTCGATAATTTCAGCACCATAGGCTACATTAATTGCTGCAGCTTGGGCCATTTCTAAAGGATCAGAACCTGCGATTTGCACCGCATTTAATCCTAGCTCTTCACTATGTGCTAAACGAAGTTTCGATTTCTCTGTATGCCAAACTTGTGGATTAGTTGACATCATCTCTGAAAACGTTAATCCTGCACCATAATGGGCACATAAACGTCGAAAGGGTTGATCCGTGATACCTGCCATGGGTGCCAATAAAATACGATTTTTTAATTCATAAGAACCAATTCGCATTTTATGTTATCCCCAATTACAAGTCCTATCTCCAGCAAGTCAGGCCACAATAGCAACCGACAAGGGGTGCTATATTACGCATTTTTCTTTTTTTTGCAAAGTGAATTTTGTTCAAAAAATGCACTTTTTTTAATTGACAAAAAGAAATTAAGCCGATTTTAATTTACCTGTAATACGGCACCATTCCTCTTTCACTGCAACAGGATCTAAATCAAATGATTGTGTATAAGCATCACATACCGATTGTGCTTGTGTTTCTAAAATGCCAGATAGTCCTAGATCCCCGCCCTCTTTCACTAATTGAGAAATAATTGGGTAAAGTTCTTTTAATGGACCTGCAAGAATATTCGCCACAACGACATCCGCTTTTAAATCAGCAGGTTTATCATCGGATAGGAAAAGCTGAAGACGATCTGCCACCCCATTTTGTTCCGCATTATTACGACTTGCGAGAATCGCCTGTGGATCGATATCAATACCAATCGCATTTTTTGCGCCTAATTTAAGAGCCGCAATAGCAAGAATTCCTGACCCACAACCAAAATCGATGACAGTTTTGCCTGTTAAATCTAAACCATCTAACCACTCTAAACAAAGTGCAGTTGTCGGGTGGGTACCTGTCCCAAAAGCTAAACCAGGATCAAGCATCACATTCACCGCATTTTGATCTGGCACTTCACGCCAGCTTGGGCAAATCCATAAACGTTGACCAAATTGCATTGGGTGGAAGTTATCCATCCATTCACGTTCCCAGTCTTTATCCTCGATTTGCTCAATTTTGTAAGCCGTATTTTCATCTAGATGATGCGCTTGTTTAAGCAGACTCACAATTTCATTCATATCCGTTTCTGCATCAAACAAGGCGATCACATCGGTGTTCCCCCACAAACGCGTTTCGCCCGGAAGTGGTTCAAAAATCGGCGTATCTTGGCTATCCATAAATGTCACCGAAACTGAGCCAATTTCTTCTAAAAAGTCGCTAATTTTCTCGGCTTTTTCATTTGTACTATTTAAGCGAATTTGAATCCACGCCATCTTCTTTTCCTTTTAATTAATTTCTTTATGTAACCATTTCGGTAATAAACTTACGCCTAAGGCTGAAACCACAATAATGATAATCCCAAGTGCTGAAACAAGTGAAACCTCTTCGTTAAGTAATAATACCGCTAAAAAGACACCAAAAATCGGCTCAAGTGCGGTCAAAATTCCCGAGATTTTTGCATCTACTGAATTTAAGCCTTTATTCCATAACCAAAAGGCAAACCAACTGCATGCTACGCCAAGATAAATCAAACCGAAGAAACCAAGCCAGTTAAAATGGATATCCCAGTTTTCAGTCATCAATAAAGTAAATGGCAGCATGGTGATAGTTGCCAACACAATTGAAATGGATGTATAAGCTTGTGCTGAAACCGTTGCCACCACTTTTTTCGTCCAACGTAAACAACAAGCAAACACAATACTTGCCGCCACTACTAAGGAGCAACCCAATAAACTAATTTCACTTGAGCCTTCATTGCCTTGACCACCTAAAATTAAAATAGCCACGCCTAAAAAAGCAAAAGCGCCACACACCCAATGATACCATTTAGCACGATCTTGAAAGAAAAAATGCCCTATAAAAATCACACATAACGGCTCTAATCCAATCATGGTCGTTGCGCTCGCCGCGCTCGTATATTTTAAGCCAATAAATTGCAGCAAAAAGGTCGCGGTATAATTAAAAAAACCTAACCACCAAAGCTGTTTTCGCATCGGTTTTGAAACACCTTTCCAACGACGAAAAAAGAGCGGCATCACAATAATCGCCGCCATGAATAAACGGGCTTGAATCATCAAAATAGTATCCATCATTGTGAAGGTGTATTTAGCGGCAACAAAGGCACTACTCCAAATAAACAATGCGAGGATCTGGTAAATCATAAAGTGCAGTCCATTTTTACTGTTTTTTAGCGCCTAATTGATTGCCTAAGATAAACGCAACCAAACCAAATACAAGCGCGGGGACAATGGCATTAAAACCAAATAGTTTGATACCAAATTGAGTCAGCAGCACATAACTGCTTAATCCCACCACCATTGAACTTATTGCACCGGCAGCATTTGCTTTATCCCAATAAATGCCTAATACGATCACCCAAAGGAATGCTGCTTCTAATCCCCCGAAAGCAAATAAATTCAACCAAATAATCATATCAGGTGGATTGAGTGCTGCGAGAATTAGTAATGCCGATAAAATCAGCGTGATGACTGATGAAATACGGCTAATTCGTTTTTCATTCTTCGCCGCTTCTGGTTTACTTGCTAGATATAAATCTTTCACAAAGATTGAAGAGGATTGAATCAGTTGTGCATCGACTGTGGACATAATCGCAGACATCGGTGCGGCTAAGAAAATCCCTGCAACAATGGGCGGAAGCACTTCCAACATTAATGTTGGAATGACTTTATCTGATATGGTCAAATCAGGCACAACGGCACGTCCTAAAGCGCCCACCAAGTGCATACCAAACATAATGACTGAAAGGACAATCGTCCCAATAAGCATGCCTCGATGTAAGGCTTTACTATCTTTGAAAGCCATGCAGCGGACTGCAGTATGCGGTAAACCAACCACACCGAAACAAACTAAAATCCAAAATGAGGCCATAAATTGAAAATCAAGCATCTCATTCGGACCGTAAGGGCTTACTAAACTCGGATCAATTTCAGTTAATTTATTGACCGCACTTTCTACGCCACCGAGATGGTAAATCACGCCCACTAATAGCACGATTGTGCCCAAAATCATTACCGTACCTTGAATTGTATCGGTTAACACGACGGCTCGGAAACCACCAATAAACGTATAAATACCAACCGTTAAGGCAAAAATAAGCAAGGCGTGAGTATAAGGAATCCCTATCGTGGTTTCGAGCAATCTTGCCCCACCAATAAATTGCACAACCATAGCAGCAAAGAAGGCAAGCAACAATGCTAGACTGGAAATCCAAACGAGATATTTATTTTTATAACGATAGAGAAATAAATCATTGATAGTAAGCGCATTGGTCTCGCGAGAAAGTAATGCAAACTTTTTGCCCAATGCACCTAAGGCTAACCAAACAGCCGGTACTTGGATCATGGCGAGTAATACCCAACCTAGCCCATATTTATAAGCTGCCCCAGGTCCACCAACAAAAGAACTGGCACTAGCATAAGTGGAAGCCGTTGTCATCGCAAGCACAAAGCCCGTCATGGAGCGATTTCCTACATAATATTCCGTAAGGAAATCACCTTTACTGCGTTTTACATAAGCAAATAATGCCGCACCAAAGATAAAGACTAAATAGATAGCTAAGGGGAGAATAATACCTAAATTCATTATTTATTCTCCTTTGACTCAACATCTAGCGGAATATCTAAAAAGACAATTTTGACAATCCAATACCCAATGACGACAAACAAAATAGGTAAATAAATGCAGGATAATTCAAACCACAACGGAAAACCTATCGGTCCAGGCGAGTCTTTGGGTAAATAAGCACAAACACACCATCCAATTACGTAAAAAATAGCTAAACCTAATGCCCAGCGAGCTTCCTTAGCCGCTTGCTTATACCGTTGTGATAAATCCATTATGAACTCCCGTTAGAATACTTTAACGTCAATAATTATATTAAACGACAAACAAAAAAGGCAGAAATATTCTGCCTTTGCCTAGAAAATTATAAATTAATCATACATCCCTAATTTCTTCTCTAAATAGTGGATATTTGCGCCACCTTTTTGGAAGTTTTCATCTTCAAGAATGAGTTCATGAAGTGGGATATTTGTTTTGATACCATCAATAATCGTTTCAGATAATGCATTTTGCATACGACGAATAGCTACATCACGAGTATCACCGTATGTGATTAATTTTGCGATCATGGAATCATAATGTGGAGGAACGGTATAACCGCCATACACATGAGAATCCCAACGAACGCCTAAACCACCTGGTGAGTGCAAGTGTGCCACTTTACCTGGAGATGGTAAGAATGTTTTTGGATCTTCTGCATTGATACGACATTCAATTGCATGACCTTTCACTTTAATATCTTCTTGTTTGTAAGAAAGTGGTAAACCAGCCGCGATACGCAATTGTTCTTTCACCAAATCCACACCAGTAATCATTTCTGTTACTGGATGCTCAACTTGAATACGAGTATTCATTTCGATGAAATAGAACTCACCATTTTCATATAAGAATTCAAATGTACCTGCACCGCGATAGCCAATTTCAACACAAGCCTTCGCACAACGAGAACCGATATCACGACGAACTTCTTCGGTAATACCTGGTGCGGGTGCTTCTTCCACAACTTTTTGGTGACGACGCTGCATTGAACAATCACGCTCAGCAAGATAGATTGCATTACCGTGTGTATCCGCTAAAACTTGGATTTCAATATGGCGTGGATTTTCTAAATATTTTTCCATATAAACCATGTCATTATTAAATGCTGCTTTTGCTTCAGCTTTTGTCATCGCAATTGATTCTTCAAGTGCATCTTCGCTACGAACAACACGCATACCACGACCACCGCCGCCGCCAGATGCTTTGATAATAATTGGATAACCAATACGTTTTGCAATTTCTTTATTTTTCGCGATATCGCTACCGACAGGACCATCAGAACCTGGTACACAAGGCACGCCCGCTTTTTTCATTGCTTTAATCGCAGAAACTTTATCACCCATTAAACGAATGACATCTGCTGTTGGACCGATAAAGATAAAACCAGAACGCTCTACTTGCTCTGCAAAATCCGCGTTTTCAGAAAGGAAGCCATAACCTGGGTGGATAGCATCTGCACCTGTTACTTCTGCCGCTGCAATAATAGCAGGAATATTCAAATAACTTTTTACAGATGGTGCTGGCCCGATACAAATCGTTTCATCCGCAAGTAATACGTGTTTTAAATCACGATCAGCGGTAGAGTGAACCGCCACAGTTTTAATGCCTAATTCTTTACAGGCACGTAAAATACGCAGTGCAATTTCACCACGGTTAGCAATCACAACTTTTTCTAACATAACAATTTCCACTTGTGTGAAAAAATGGCGAGAAAGCTCGCCATTTCAGATTGATAGGGATTATTCGATAACGATCAATGGTTGATCAAATTCAACCGCTTCGCCATCATTTACTAAGATTGCTTTTACCACACCAGCTTTATCTGCTTCGATACGGTTCATCATTTTCATTGCTTCAACGATACAAAGTGCATCGCCTACTTTGACTGTTTGTCCCACTTCTACGAAAGCTTTCGCTTCTGGGCTTGGGCTACGGTAGAATGTCCCTACCATTGGTGAACGCACTTGGTGGCCAGAAATTTCAGCCGCTGGCACTTCAGCAGGCGCTGCTGCCGCTGGAGCAGCGGCAGCAGCCGCAACGGGTGCTACAGGCGCCGCTGCATATTGAATTGCAGCCGGTGCAACAGCTGGTGCCGCACGACTAATACGTACTGTACCTTCTTCTTCTTGCACTTCTAATTCAGTGATACCCGATTCTTCTACTAATTCAATCAGTTTTTTGATTTTACGAATGTCCATACGCTCTTCCTAAAAATATTAATGAATTTTCAACCGCACTTTCAAAATTCACTCCAAAGTGCGGTCATTTTGAAACCTGTTTTTTGTGTCGGCAAGATTACCGCAAAATCACGCAATTTGCGATAAATTTCTGCGAAAATCTGTAAATTTTGTGAAATTTTATGCTTTTTTATTTAAAAAATCTAACGCGAATTGGAGAGCAAACTCATAGCCTTTCGCACCTAAGCCACAAATCACCCCTTCAGCCACATCACTAAAGTAAGAATGGTGACGGAATGGCTCGCGCTTATGTACATTAGACAAATGGATTTCAACAAAAGGAATTGACACAGCAAGCAACGCATCGCGCAATGCAACACTGGTATGCGTATAAGCTGCTGGGTTAATTAAAATAAAATCCACTTTCTGAAAACTTTGATGAATCTTATCGATTAACTTTTCTTCGCTATTTGCTTGAAAGCACTCCAAATTCACATCATGCTGCGCCGCAAGTTTTGCCACATTTTCTTCAATGGCAGACAACGAAAGCGAACCATAATGTTTCGGCTCTCTTGCGCCCAACATATTTAAGTTCGGGCCATTTAACAACAAAATATTGAATTTTTTTGACATTTTCACATCCTTTAACTTGTGCGAATTATAGCGATTTTTTGTGTAATGGTGGTCTTATCTCTAGACGATTTTGGTAATAAATTCTGAATTTAAATCAATTAGCGGTAAATCTGAGCCTGGCCACGCACGTAATACCTGATGTTGCATCAAATTTAACGTATCTAATCCTGGTGTTACATTGGGTGTATATTGTGCCGCAATACGAGCAAGTTGAGTCAATCCTAAGCTACTTTCAATACTCGAGCTAATCACTGCTTTTATGCCTAAGCTATGTGCTTGCGCAATCAACTTTTGACAATCTTGTAGCGAACCAACCAATGTTGGTTTAATTACAATGGCACTTAAGTGCGGTTCTTTTTCTAAAAGAAAATCTGGCTCACGTACACTTTCATCCCAAGCAATATTAATGCCTGTTTGAGCTGCAAACTGGAGGCTTTCTTCACGGGTTTTACAAGGTTCTTCCAAAAACTGAATACGTGAACGATGTTGTGGTTTTACTTTCTCCGCAAATTTTAACGCCTTTTCCAACGTCCATTGGCGATTCGCATCTAGACGTAATTGTAAATCAGGAATGGCTTCAAGAAACATATCCGTAATCAAGCCATCACGATTCGCTTCATACATACCGACTTTGATTTTAGCGACTTTGTCACCTGGCATTTGATTAAGTTCTGCATATAACTCATCAGGATCACCATAGCACAAAGGCGCGGTATGATAGTTACCTTCCTCATTTAAATAACGTTTCATCTCATCCATCGCCGTGCTAATACCAAAGGCAACAGAAGGATAACAGCCGTCAAGTGGAACTCTTGGTGCTTCGCAGCTTGCATGACACCAATTCGTCAGCCATTCAATGGCTTGCTCTTGCGCTTGTTCGATGGTTTCTTCACTAAACTCAGGTAAAGGTGCAATTTCCCCCCAGCCATCACGGCTGCAAGCTACACGCACAATCAAGCCTTCACGACGTTTTAAAAAACGTCCACGTAAAATTAACTGACTATCGACGGGAATAGAATAACGATAAAGATTAAATGATTTGGTTTCCATCTTATTCTCCTTGATGACAAAAGTGCGGTTAAAAATACACAGATTTTAACCGCACGCATTCTATTTAAAAGGCACTTGTTTCATAAATAATTTACGTTTTACTCTCATAAATTCGTTTATGATTCTTTCAAAGACTGAAAATTTCGTTTGATTTTCACAAACCGACTCTCTACCTTTTTGCAAACTACTTTCAAAAGGCTTATCCGGATTCACAACAAAATCTTGCACACAAATCCCTGGTGAAAGCTGAACCACTTTGTAATCCTTTAAATTCAAAAAATGCTCAAAGATAAGAGAATCAATGGCCACCTCAAGGGGTTTATTTTTTACCTGTTCGAGAAGATATTTAGCGCCTTTCGCTGTCACGGTATAACCCGCCGTTCCTGATTGCTTAAATGTTATGGGATAAATCTTTCTATCATACTTTGCTGATCTAGGCGCGCGAAATACCATTCTTCCATTAGCTTCAAGCTTCAATACATCAATATCATCAGGCAAATAATCGACTTCTAACAGCTCTTTTGCATTCTCGCCTAAGTAAATATCATCTTCAAAAATATTGATATAATCCAAGTTCTTTTCTACTGCTAAATTCCATAGTGAGATATGACTTAACGCACAACCGATTTCCCCATCCCATAATTTAGCTTCTGAAGAGCGATCTAAAATAATATTAAATTTCTTTGCAACATCCTCAATACGATCTGGTGTCACTGCATCAAAAAATGAAAAAAGGATATTTTGCCGACCAAATTCTTGTTCAATATGTTTGCGACGTTTTGTTTCTCTGGTTAAGCTAATCACATAATTATGTTGTTTCACACAGGACATAAAATAATTCTAAAATATGAATAAGGATCGAGATATATCATGACAAGGCGGTTAAAAACACACTGATTTCTAACCGCACTTCTTATGATTAAAATTAAGGATTGCGTCTGAATTTGCTGAAGTCTGGTGCGCGTTTTTCGTTGAACGCGTTACGACCTTCTTGCCCTTCTTCAGTCATATAGAACAACATGGTTGCGTTACCCGCGAGTTCTTGTAAACCAGATTGGCCATCACAGTCTGCATTTAATGCAGCTTTCAAGCAACGTAATGCAATTGGGCTGTTACGTAACATTTCACGACACCAACGCACGGTTTCTTTTTCTAAATCTGCATAAGGTACTACGGTATTCACTAAGCCCATATCTAATGCTTCTTGCGCATTATATTGACGGCATAAGAACCAAATTTCGCGAGCTTTTTTCTGACCAACTAAACGCGCCATATAGCTTGCACCCCAGCCACCGTCAAATGAACCTACTTTAGGACCAGTTTGACCAAAAATCGCATTCTCTGCTGCGATGGTTAAATCACATAACATATGCAATACGTGACCGCCACCAATTGCATATCCAGCCACCATTGCCACCACTGGTTTTGGACAAGTACGAATATCACGTTGGAAATCCAATACATTTAAATGATGCACACCGCTTTCATCTTTGTAACCGCCGTAGTCACCACGAATTTTTTGGTCACCGCCAGAACAGAATGCTTTTTCGCCTTCGCCAGTTAACACAATCACGCCAATTTTTTCATCGAAACGCGCGTTAGAAAATGCATGGATCATTTCTTTAACTGTTTGCGGACGAAATGCATTGCGTACTTCTGGACGATTAATGGTAATTTTTGCAATACCATCAGTCGATTTGTGGAAACGAATATCAGTGTAACCTTCGCTGTGATCAACCCACTCAACTGGTGCATATAAAACATCATCTTTTGGATTTTGCATTGTTCTTTCCTTTATAAGTGTAAAAAGTGCGGTCATTATAGCGGAAGTTTTTTAGTTCGGGAAAGAAAATCAATTATTGAAGACTTTACAATTATGTCGTTGTTGTTAAAATTCCGCCATTCCAACTTTAGTAAGGAAATTTAAGTGAAAAAAATTATTTTTTTAAGCAGCGTTATGCTATTGAATGCTTGTAGTTTATTCGGTTCATCACAGTCAACTATTCCTGCTGAATTCGCACAAGCAGACTATCTCCTGTCTGATGCCAATGCAAAAACATGGGCTATCGCAAGTAAACAAGCTGAACAATGTATCTATCCGAATTTAACTCGCATTCAGCAACAACATTTTGCCAAAGAAGATAGCTATATTCATTCCCAATATGTCTTTTTCTATCCGTTAGAAAAAATCATCGGTGAAGACTATGTAAAAATGATTCAAAAAGATGAAAAATCAATGAATTACGCGACCTATCAATTTAAGAAGTTCCGCGCAGAAATTGGGGATGTCGATGCATTAGAGCCAAAAGCTTGCCAAATTTTACGTACTCAGGCAAAAGAAGACTTAGATGTCGTGAAAGGCCAATATGTAAATGGCATGGTAGATGAAACGAAAAATGATGATGGTACATTGAAGAAAACGGGTGATGGTATTGCCACCAATCAAAACAAATTCTTCTTTGATATTATTAAATGGGGTTCAGCCCTTCTTCTCTAATTTTTATTATTTTATATAAATTTATATCTCACTCACGGCGTAAATATTTTTACGCCGTTTTTATATCAAGAGAAAACGGTTGCGATCAAAAAAAGCTTAAATTTTCAGTAAAAAAGCAAAATAGTCATTTAAATTAAAGTCATTTTCAGCTAGTCTAACAAGAATTAGTTTTTACAAGGAGAAAACATCATGACAACGCTTTTTGATATTGCACAAAACTGGTTAAACCAAGATCCTGATGCAGAAACTCATGCAGAATTAACCGCACTTTTAACCGCGGCGAAAAATGGTGATGAAAAAGCACAATCTGAATTACAAGCTCGCTTTAGTGGCCGTTTACAATTTGGTACTGCTGGGCTTCGTGGACCATTACAAGCAGGCCCTATGGGGATGAACCGTGTTTTAGTAGCACAAGCAGCAGGTGGTTTAGCGGATTATTTAAAAGATTACGACAAACAACCTTCTATCGTGATTGGTTACGACGGTCGTAAAAACTCTGATGTTTTCGCACGTGATACGGCTGAAATCATGGCGGGTGCAGGCGTGAAAGCTTACTTACTTCCACGTAAATTACCCACTCCAGTATTAGCTTACGCAATCCAATATTTTGATACCACTGCGGGTGTCATGGTGACTGCAAGTCACAACCCTCCGGAAGATAACGGTTATAAAGTTTACTTAGGTAAAGCGAACGGCGGTGGCCAAATCGTTTCTCCTGCTGACAAAGATATCGCAACTTTGATCGATAAAGTAGCAGCAGGCAATGTAAAAGATTTACCTCGTAGCCAAGATTATGTGATGTTAGATGATGAAGTAGTTAATGCTTATATCGAAAAAACCGCTTCTCTTGCTAAAGAGCCTAAATCAGATATTAACTACGTTTATACCGCAATGCACGGTGTAGGCTATGAAGTATTAAGCAAAACCTTAACCAAAGCAGGTCTTCCACAACCTCATATCGTGGCAGAGCAAGTATGGCCAGACGGTACATTCCCAACGGTAAACTTCCCTAACCCAGAAGAAAAAGGTGCATTAGACTTAGCGATTAAAGTGGCAAAAGAACACAATGCTGAATTCATTATTGCCAATGACCCAGATGCAGACCGCTTGGCGGTAGCTGTTCCAGATGCAGAAGGCAACTGGAAACCTTTACACGGTAACGTAGTAGGTTGTTTCTTAGGTTGGTATTTAGCAAAACAATACCATGCAAAAGGCGAGAAAGGCGTATTAGCGTGTTCTTTAGTATCTTCTCCAGCGCTTGCTGAAATTGCGAAAAAATACGGCTTCCAATCAGAAGAAACCTTAACCGGTTTCAAATACATCGGCAAAGTTCAAGGCTTATTATTCGGTTTCGAAGAAGCGCTTGGTTACTTAGTTGACCCTGATAAAGTACGCGATAAAGACGGTATTTCTGCGGCGATCGTGTTCTTAGATTTAGTTCGTCACTTAAAAGCACAAGGCAAAACCTTAGCGGATTATGCCAATGACTTCACACAAGAATTCGGTGCTTATGTAAGTGGTCAAATTTCTATCCGTGTAAGCGATTTATCTGAAATTGGTAAATTAATGACCGCTCTTCGTAACACGCCTCCAGCTGAAGTAGGTGGAGTTAAAGTGGCACAATTCATCGACCACACTAAAACTGATCGTCAAAGCGACATCCTCGTATTCGTACTAGCAAACGGTAGCCGCTTAATCGTTCGCCCATCAGGTACAGAACCGAAAATCAAGTTCTATCTTGATGCTCGTGGTAAAGATCCAAAAGACGCGGATCAAGTTTTAGCACAATTTGATGAAGGCGTTCGTCAAATCCTTCGTCAAGATGCTTACGGCAAACAAGATTGCTAATTGAGTAAACTATTAAATAATAAAAAACGCTAGGTTTGATGCCTAGCGTTTTATTTTTGCTTATTTCAATGCAAGTTGTAACTTGCCCTGATGTTTTTCTAATAACGCCTCTGCTTGAGCACGATCTAGCCCACTCAAAATCATCATAATCGCTAATTTCGCATTTTGATCAGCCTGCTTTAATGTATCTTCTGCGAGAGCCTTATCGCAATCCGTGGCTTGCATGACGATACGAATGGCACGAGCTTTAAGCTTTTCATTGCTTGCCTGCACATCCACCATTAAGTTTTGATAGCATTTGCCCATTAAGATCATGGAAGCTGTCGTCAGCATATTCAGTACTAATTTTTGGGCTGTGCCTGATTTTAAGCGACTCGAACCAGTCAGCACTTCTGGCCCCACTACCGTATCAATAGCAATATCCACAATATTCGCCATCGCTGAATTCGGATTACTTGCAATCGAAGCGGTCACTGAACCTAAACTTTTCGCATATTCCAATGCACTGATCACATAAGGGGTTCGGCCACTTGCGGCAATGCCCACCAACACATCTTTTGAGGAAAATTGAATGGTTTGTAAGTCAACCACGGCTTGCGATTTACTGTCTTCCGCCCCTTCAATTGGATGACGCAATGCGCGCTCGCCGCCTGCAATAATACCTTTCACCATTTCAGGTAACACGCCAAATGTTGGCGGGCATTCAGAAGCATCGAGTACGCCTAATCGACCACTAGTCCCTGCACCAATATAGACTAATCGACCACCTTGTTGAAATGCAGCAACAATACATTCGACTGCTTGGGCAATTTGAGGTAAACATTTTTCAATTGCCAAAGGTACTTGTTTATCTTCCTGATTCATTAACTGCACAATTTCTAATGCAGACAAGCTATCCACATTCATGGAATTAGGATTCCGTTGTTCAGTAATTAAAGTTGAAAGGGTTTGTAATAAATTCTCTGCCATGGTTTATTCCTTTGGAAAAATCGCCCCTAAACTGACCGCACTTGTGGCGCCCGTCACACTCGGCAAATTAGCCGGCAAATTATGCATACGACGATAAGCCAACCAAGCAAAAGCCGCAGCCTCCACATAATCGATATCAAGTTCTAATTCAGTCGTCAGTTGAATACGCCAATCTGGTAATGCCTGTTTTAAACCATTCATGATTGCCTGATTTTTAGCACCTCCGCCACAAACAAGTAATCTGCATGGTAATGTCGTCTGAATATTATTAAGGGCTAAAACAATACTTTGCACGGTAAATTCTGCCAAAGTGGCTTGCACATCTTGTGGTAAAAGTGCGGTCGTTTTTTCTGCTATTTTTTGAATTTTATTCTCTAACCAAGTTAGATTAAATAATTCACGTCCGGTACTTTTCGGTGGTGGAAGCTGAAAGAAATCTTCATCTAATAATGCCGCTAACAAATCTGGATTCACTTGACCTGAAGCCGCCCATTCACCATTTTTGTCGTAGGCTTTGCCTTGATGCTTTTCGATCCATTGGTCAAGCAAGGTATTACCCGTTCCCGTATCAAAGCCAATGACAGGCTGTTCAGGTATCAATAACGATACATTGCTAATACCGCCAATATTCAGCATCACCGTTGCCCAATGAGGATCAAAAAATACCGCTTGATGAAAAGCGGGTACCAAAGGTGCGCCTTGTCCACCAAACGCCATATCTTTACGGCGCAAATCACCAACGACCGTAATGCCTGTTTTAGCGGCTAATAAATTCATATCACCGATTTGCATGGTAAACGGAAATTGACCTTTTGGGGAATGCCACACTGTTTGTCCATGACAGCCAATGGCTTCGATCTGTTCTGGTTTTAACTGGTATTTATGTAAAAAGGTATTTACGCAATCGGCATACAGTAAACCAAATTGATGGTCAAGTTCTCCCAGAGCCTGTAACGTAGTTGTGCCTGATTGAATAAGTGCGGTCACTTTTTCGCGTAAATTTGCCGGCATCGGTGTAAAATCTGCCGCAATTAATTTGGTTTGATTAGATTGGATATCAATAAGGGCAATATCCACTCCGTCAAGGCTGGTGCCAGACATGATGCCAAGATAATAAGTCATAGTGTTCAATTCATGAGTTTTTCAGAATTATAGCGGATTTTAAAAAAATAAAAAAAGAGAGAACATTGCGGCTCTCTCTTTTCATCATTAATGATGCTTATAAGTCATCAATGACTAAATCGTTTTTTAGCTATTGATGGAATAAGGTAATGGTTCAATTTTCAGAACGGTTCCATCTTCAGGTAAACGGAAATGCGTCCCTTCTTCTAAATCGTTATTCATCACCACGTGTAACCATAAAACGCCGTCAAAATTGACCGCACTTACGATCGTACCGGTTTTACGCCAAGCTGTTTCTAACTGCATTTCTATTTCGCTACCGATTTTCGGTGTAACCGTGGTTTCCCCCGAAAGCACATACATCGCACGTTTATTGGCGCCACGATATTTGGCACGTGCGACGGTTTCCTGCCCGATATAACAGCCTTTAGTAAAAGAAATCGCTTGTTCAATCGCTTGTAGATTTAATGCCTGCGGGATAAATTCATTTTGCGTTTCTGCGCTCAAGCTTGGTAAGCCCGCTTGAATATCCGCACAAAGCCATTGTTTTTCATCGCCATTAAAAGTGACATCTAACGGTGTTGGATTGATCAAAATTGCACGGTTTTCATCAATATCTAATTGAATCTGCGCGTAAATTCGACCGCACTTTTCACCAATCAAGCCGACAATTTGCCAATCCAATACTTGAAAGGTCACTTTTGAAAACACCGCATATTTTTTTAAATGATCGAGTGGAGCTAATAAAGCTTTCGGCATTAAAATCAAAAACTGCTCTGCTGAAAGCTTAATTAAGCGGAATAAGGAATTCATTTTACCTTTAGGATCGCAATGCGCTGTAAGCGTTGAAGCGCCAGCTGCTAAATGCACCACATCACAAGTTAATTGGCCTTGCAGATATTTTTCCGCATCCACGCCCGCCACTTCCACCAAATCATAGTGGTTTAATGAAATAAATGTTGCCATGATTTTTCCTATTCAAGGTTTTGAATTTGTTCACGCATTTGTTCAATTAATACTTTCAACTCCACAGCAGAAGCGGTAATATCGGCATTAATGGACTTTGATGCCAAAGTGTTAGATTCACGATTCAGCTCTTGCATCATAAAGTCCAGTTTACGGCCCACTGCCCCGCCTTTTTTCAAGATATTATTGGTTTCTTTCACGTGCATTTGCAGACGATCTAATTCTTCCGCCACGTCCACACGTTGCGCCAGTAAAATCATTTCTTGTTCGACTCGTTGTGGATCTAGTTGAATCTTCGCTTCTTCAAAACGTTGCAATAAACGCTCACGCTGCCATTGTAAAACCGCCGGCATTTGTGACCGCACTTTTTCAGCTTCTACCGTAATACCATCAAGACGTTGTTGAATAATGGCTTGCAATTTTTCGCCTTCACGCCCACGCATTGCAATAAATTCCACCAACAACTCATCAAAAGCTGTCAACAAATCTTGACTGATAGCATCTAAATCTTGCTCAGCCGCTTCTACCACGCCGGGATAACGCAATACGTCCGCTAAATTGATTTCGCCCTCACCAGCTTGTGCCTTAATCCATTGTAAAGATTGAATAACTTGATTCGCTAATTCTTTATTTAAATTGAGCTCAGCCGCCGCTTGTTTTTTGCTATCAATACGCAATGAACATTCAATTTTACCGCGAGTGAGATTTTGACGAAGTTTCTCACGCAAAGCATTTTCCAAGCCACGAAATTGCTCTGGCAAGCGGAAAAAGTTTTCCAAATAACGTTGGTTAACCGAACGAATTTCCCAAACTGCATCACCCCAATCTTTCTTGATTTCAAGGCGTGCAAAGGCTGTCATACTATAAATCATAAGAGCTCTCCTACTATTGTCTCTTGTCTTAATTGATTCGCCGGCTATTTTATCGGGAAAGTGCGGTCATTTCTACCGTACATTTTGTAGAAGAATTTTGTTTTCCCTACTTTACACACTGTAAAGATTAAAATACAATCATCGTAAATTTATTATTACAACCTAAGGAAGATAAAATGAACAAGACCGTGGGAAGTACCTTACTTGTTGCAGGAACCATGATTGGTGCGGGGATGTTGGCAATGCCACTCACCTCTGCAGGGATTGGCTTAACTGCGACTGTTTTCTTATTACTTGGCTTGTGGGCAGTGCTTACTTTCACCGCACTTTTATTCGTGGAACTGTATCAAACCGCTGACAGCGATGCGGGAATCGGCACACTTGCTGCACAATATTTTGGTAAAGCAGGGCGAATTATTTCCACTGCTGTTTTAATTGTCTTTTTATATGCCTTAATTGCCGCTTATGTGAGTGGTGGTGGTTCCTTATTAATGGATTTACTCCCAGCCATGGACGATAAAGATACCATGAATAAAATCGCGGTGCTTGTATTCACCATTTTCTTCGGTAGTTTTATTGTCATCGGCACCCACAGCGTGGATAAAATCAATCGCGTGTTATTCTTTGTGATGATTGCTGCTTTTATCTTAGTGCTCGCGTTAATGCTACCGAACATCAAATTTGATAACTTAATGGCGATGCCAATTGATAACGCTTTAATTATTTCTGCAAGCCCTGTATTTTTCACGGCATTTGGTTTCCACGGTTCCATTCCAAGTTTAAATAAATACTTAGACGGTAATGTAAAATCCTTACGCATTGCGATTTTAGTGGGTTCTGGCATCACATTATTTGCTTACTTTTTATGGCAGCTTTCTACGCACGGCTTACTCAGCCAAAATGAGTTTTTACAAATTTTACGTGAAGACGCCACGTTAAATGGCTTGGTGAAAGCAACCTTAGAAATCACCCAAAGCCCAATTATTGCGAATGCGGTAAAAATCTTCTCCACTTTAGCATTGGTCACTTCATTCTTAGGGGTGGCATTAGGTTTATTAGAATGTATCGAAGACTTGCTCAAGCAATCTTTTGATATTCATGCAGGGCGTATTTCATTAGGTTTAATGACCTTCATTCCACCAGTGCTTTTCTCCCTTTTCTATCCGGAAGGTTTTATTCTCGCTCTGGGTTATGCTGGTCAAATGTTCGCGTTCTACGCAGTGGTTTTACCGGTAGCATTAGTTTGGAAAGCACGTGCGATTCATCCTAACTTGCCATACAGAGTGTGGGGCGGTAAAGCATTGTTAGTACTTGTATTGGTGCTTGGGGTGATTATTACTTCAATTCCTTTTGCCATCCGAGCGGGTTATTTACCTTTTGTTGTCGGTTAAAATGAGCGAAAAAAAGACCGCACTTTTAAGGTGCGGTCTTTTTTATTTGTTTTCATATACATGTGCCACTAACTGACCATTCAAGTATTCGCCAATATACACTTGCTCAATCGTCATGTTCTGTTTTTCTAACTCAGCTTTAACCCATTCTTCATCACGATCAATAATTTCTAAAACATCATCATCTAATTGTCCATCAATAATTAATGGATAACGTAAATCATCATCACCGTATCGAATAATCGAAAGTTGTCCATTTTGTTCAAATACCGCACGTTTAACCGTTTTGATTTCATAAATACCGGCAGCACGTAACTTAAACATGAGGTCATTAGCAGTAATACTGTTTTTCATACATTCAGCAGTTTTTACCTTGCCGTTTGAAATCACCCAAACAGGTTTACCATCAATCAACGATTTAACTAATTTGTTATGATTTTTGATAAAACGGAGGGTAAAAACCAATAATGTCCAAAGCACGAGCACGAGAGAGAACTGGAATACCCCAATACTATCGCTATAAATCACACCACCAATAATGCCACCTAGCACATAGTTTTGTACCTGATCCATCGCGGAAGTCGGTGCAAGGTTACCTTTTCCCATTAAGTTAATTTGGAGTACCAGTCCAATAATACCCATGGCCAATTTCAAGCCTAATAATGTGTAGCCATCCATTATTTATCCTCCTTATCAATCACAGTAACATTAGGGTTTACTAAGTTAATTGGGGATAAGGTATACGCTGAAAAATCATTATTAAAATGGACTTCGAAATACTGATCCCGAATATTTAAAATCATGCCGTTCATTAATGTACGGCTATTGGTACGAATATCTTCTTTCTGTAAATTTTGACTATCTTTCACCGAATTTAAAAATGTCACCACGCTAGAGATATCAGCTGCATAGACTTCATTTTGCTCATATTGCTTATATTGCACACCGAGCAAGAAAATAATTAATAAAAGAAAGATAATACTGAGATCGCGATATTTGGTTTGTAACCGATGACGTAAATATAAGCTTGTCACCACAAGCAATGCACCTAACGAGACAAAAATGGCGATATATTTAAAATAACCTTCAAAAGACATCGCATTTTCTAAAAAAGCAAAAGAGAAAAAAGACATTTGTCATTCCTAATTTTAAAGAGAAAAACAGGTTACCACTGTAGCACAACTAAAACTGACTAGCTATTTTTATCACAGAAATTAAATTCGTTTTTCCGAAAAATCCCTTTTATAATGACCGCACTTTTGAAACAAAAAGAGAAAAATATGAATGCAATTCAGCCCGAAGATCAGGGATATTGGCTGCTCACCAAAGGATCGACACTTTATTGGCAGGAAAATGATCTGCCTTTCGGAACAGCAAAGGAACTCGGCCTCACAACGCAAAAAGCAATGTTGCTCGGGAAATGGAAATCACAACCTTTATGGCTTGTGGCAGAAAATGATCAAGATGAACGAGAATACCTTTCCTTACGGAGTTTGTTATCTTTACCGACTGAAGATTTTTATTTATTAAGCCGAGGCGTGGAAATCAATCATTTTTTGAAAACCCACCAATTCTGCGGAAAGTGCGGTCAAAAAGCGGAACAAACTCACGATGAGCTAGCGGTTCAATGCACAAGTTGTGGCTATCGTACTTATCCCGTTATTTGCCCTTCGATTATTGTCGCCGTTCGCCGTGGCACAGAGATTTTATTAGCCAACCATAAACGCCATTACACGCCAGGCAAAGCAGGTATTTACACCACGCTAGCCGGTTTTGTAGAAGTGGGTGAAACCTTCGAAGATGCCGTTCATCGTGAAGTGTTTGAAGAAACTGGTATTCGCGTGAAGAATATTCGCTATTTCGGTAGCCAACCTTGGGCATTCCCTAATTCACAAATGGTGGGCTTTTTAGCTGATTACGACAGCGGAGAAATTCAACTGCAAGAAACAGAACTGCATGATGCACAATGGTTTTCTAGTACTGCCCCCTTGCCAGAATTACCGCCAACAGGTACTATCGCACTCAAATTAATTAATGCTACGCTTGAGCTTTGTAAAGCGGAACAAAATAAATAAAGGAAAGCCCATGTCTGAATTAAAAAATGATCGTTATTTAAAAGCCTTATTACGTGAACCTGTGGATATGACCCCCGTATGGATGATGCGCCAAGCGGGACGCTATTTGCCTGAATATAAAGCAACACGTGCAGAAGCGGGCGATTTTATGTCTCTTTGCCGCAATGCGGATTTAGCTTGTGAAGTTACCTTACAGCCACTTCGTCGCTATGCTTTAGATGCGGCTATTTTGTTCTCAGATATTTTAACTATTCCTGATGCAATGGGCTTAGGCTTAAGTTTTGGTGCAGGTGAAGGCCCCAAATTTGCTCATCCAATTGAAAACAAAAGTGCGGTCGAAAATTTACCGATTCCTGACCCTGAAGGCGAACTTCAATATGTGATGAATGCTGTTCGCACAATTCGTCGCGAACTAAAAGGCGAAGTGCCACTTATTGGTTTCTCTGGTAGCCCGTGGACACTGGCAACGTATATGGTTGAAGGTGGTAGCAGCAAAACCTTCAATAAAATCAAAAAAATGATGTATGCCGAACCGCAAACCTTACATCTTTTATTAGATAAAGTAGCGGATTCCGTGATTTTATACCTAAACGCACAAATCAAAGCAGGTGCACAAGCGGTCATGGTGTTTGATACCTGGGGCGGTGTATTAGGTCATCGTGAATATTTAGACTTCTCTCTGCAATATATGCATAAAATCGTTGATGGTTTAATTCGTGAACACGATGGTCGTAAAGTACCGGTAACCTTATTTACTAAAGGCGGTGGGTTATGGTTAGAAGCCATGGCTAATACAGGCTGTGATGCGCTAGGATTAGACTGGACAGTTAATTTGGCTGATGCGAAAGCGCGTGTGGGTCATAAAGTGGCGCTACAAGGCAATATGGATCCAAGTGTGTTATATGCACCTGCAGAGCGTATTGAGCAAGAAGTGCGGTCAATTTTAGCTGATTTTGGACAAGGCAGCGGCCATGTATTTAACTTAGGTCATGGAATCCACCAAGATGTGCCAGAAAGTGCACCAAAAATCTTCGTGGATGCCATTCATGAATTCTCAAAAGCCTATCATAAATAAGCGAGAAAAAAATGCGAAATCCAATTCACAAGCGCCTGGAAAATGTTGAAAGCTGGCAACATCTGACCTTTATGGCCTGCTTATGCGAACGCATGGCACCAAATTTTGCGCTGTTTTGTCAAATGACCGAACAGGAGCAAGCAGAAAAGACCTATCACAACATTTTAAATTTAGTGTGGGAATTTCTAACCGTTAAAGGGGCGAAAATCAATTTCGAAAACCAATTAGAGAAGCTCGAAGAGATTATTCCTGATGTGAATGAATATGACTTCTTTGGTGTGGTACCTGCTCTTGATGCTTGTGAAGCGCTAGGTGAATTGTTGCATGCTATTATCGCTGGCGAAACACTTGAAAAAGCGATTCAAATTAGCCAAATTTCGTTAGGTACGGTTTGTTCTTTGTTAGAAACTCAAGAAAATCGTGATCTTTCTGAAACCGAGCTAAAAGCTCGCGAAGAAATTGAAGAGGAGCTAGACCTTCAATGGCAAATCTATCGCTTACTCAAAGACTGTGAAAAACGCGATATAGACTTGATTTTATCCCTCCGAAACGAGATTAAACAGGAGGGAATCTCCAACATTGGTATAAAAATTGAGCAATAACGTGAGATTTGTCACAAATTTTGCAAATCGGGCTTTTATTTCCCGCCAAGTTCGATTAGACTTGCCCAAGCCGTAGCAGTTAAAAGCTACGCTTATTTGAATAGAGTCAATTTTAATTTAACAGAAGGTACAAATTTATGAACAAAACAGATTTAATCGATGCAATTGCAAGTGCAGCTGAATTAAACAAAAAACAAGCCAAAGCTGCATTAGAAGCTACTTTAGCCGCTATCACTGGTAGCCTTAAAAAAGGTGAACCTGTTCAATTAATCGGTTTCGGTACATTCAAAGTGAACAAACGTGCAGCACGTACTGGCCGTAACCCACAAACTGGTGCAGAAATCAAAATCGCAGCATCTAAAGTTCCAGCATTCGTATCTGGTAAAGCATTAAAAGACGCAATCAAATAATTGGTCTTAAAACGAATTTTAATTGAACCCTGCTTTGTCAGGGTTTTTTGTTGCCTAAATTTTAGCTTTACAATCATTATTTTGCCGATATAATTCCGAACCGAAACTTATTATGGAATATAAATAATGAAACGAAATATTCAACACCGAAATACCCAACAACGCAGACATGCCATTATGCAGCTACTGCAAGAACAAGGTGAAGTCAGTGTAGAACAGCTTGTACAATTATTTGACACTTCTGAAGTGACGATTCGAAAAGATCTCACTGCATTAGAAAGTAATGGTTTCCTTCTTCGTAAATACGGTGGTGCCATTTTAATGCCACAAGAAATCATCGAAGAAGAACAAGATAATGAACTTTCGCAACGAAAGTTAGTCTTAGCAAAGGCAGCTGCAGAACGTATTCGTGATCACAATCGCATTATTGTGGATAGTGGTAGTACAACCGCTGCATTGATTAAACAACTTAATCGCAAGCAAGGCTTGGTTGTGATGACGAATTCGCTTTCGGTGGCCACCGCATTACGTTCACTCGAAAATGAACCGACACTCTTAATGACGGGAGGCACTTGGGACACACGCTCTGAATCCTTCCAGGGCAATATTGCCGAACAAGTGCTACGTTCTTATGATTTTGACCAATTATTTATTGGTGCCGATGGCATTGATTTAGAACGTGGTACAACGACATTTAATGAGTTGGTTCGCTTAAGCCAAGTGATGGCTGAAGTATCTCGCGAAGTGATCGTGATGGTGGAATCACAAAAAATTGGCAGAAAAATGCCAAATGTGGAATTAACCTGGCAGCAAATTGATGTGCTGATTACTGATAACAAATTATCTCAGGCTGATAAAGACGCCATAATGGCGCAAGGCGTAGAAGTAATTTGTGTAGATGTGGCATAAAGTGCGGTCAGAAAAATAAGACTTTTAATTTTAGTAAATAAGGAAAAACTATGTGTGGTATTGTTGGTGCGGTAGCACAACGTGATGTAGCAGAAATTTTAATTAATGGTTTACACCGCTTAGAGTATCGTGGTTATGACTCTGCAGGTGTTGCTGTTGTGGATCCAAACCATGAATTACACCGAGTGCGCTGCTTAGGTAAAGTAAAAGCCCTTGATGAAGCCGTTGCAGTAAAACCATTAATCGGTGGTACAGGGATTGCGCACACACGTTGGGCAACTCATGGTGAACCTTCTGAAGCCAATGCTCACCCGCATACTTCAGGTAACTTTGCTGTTGTCCATAACGGTATCATCGAAAATCACGAAGAATTACGTGAATTACTTAAATCACGTGGTTATGTGTTTAATTCTCAAACTGATACCGAAGTAATTGCTCACCTTGTTAATTGGGAAATGCGTACAGCCTCAAATCTTCTTGAAGCTGTCCAAAAAACCGTAAAACAACTTACTGGTGCATACGGCATGGTTGTACTAGATCGTGAGCATCCAGAACATTTAGTGGCAGCGCGTTCAGGCAGCCCATTAGTAATTGGTTTAGGAATTGGTGAAAACTTCCTGGCATCTGACCAACTTGCGCTATTAAGCGTAACTCGTCGTTTCATCTATTTAGAGGAAGGCGATATCGCAGAAATCACACGTCGTACCGTGGATATTTACGATGCGAATGGTCAAAAAGTAGAACGTGAAGTACACGAGTCTAACCTTGAAAATGATGCAGCAGAAAAAGGCAAATTCCGCCATTTCATGCAAAAAGAAATCTATGAGCAACCAAATGCATTAATCAACACCATGGAAGGGCGTATCCTTCATAACAACGTGATTGTGGATGCTATTGGTAATGGCGCAGCTGAAATTTTAGAAAAAGTTGAACACATTCAAATTGTGGCTTGTGGTACCTCTTATAATGCAGGGATGACTGCTCGTTACTGGTTTGAAGCACTTGCTGGCGTGAGCTGTGATGTCGAAATCGCGTCTGAATTCCGCTATCGCAAATTTGTCACTCGCCCAAATAGCTTGTTAGTGACTATCTCTCAATCAGGTGAAACAGCGGATACTCTTGCCGCACTTCGCTTAGCAAAAGAAAAAGGTTACATGGCAGCCTTAACGATCTGTAACGTATCAAGTTCATCTTTAGTACGCGAATCTGATCTTGCATTCATGACACGTGCTGGCGTTGAAGTCGGTGTGGCATCAACTAAAGCTTTTACCACTCAGTTGGCTGCATTATTAATGTTAGTGACTGCAATCGGTAAAGTAAAAGGCAATATCTCAAACGAACAAGAAGTGGAAATTGTAAAAGCGTTACAATCACTTCCGGCTGAAGTTGAAAAAGCCCTTGCATTTGATAAAGATATCGAAGCATTAGCAGAAGACTTCGCAGAGAAAAACCATGCACTTTTCTTAGGTCGTGGTGAGTTCTACCCTATCGCAATGGAAGCTTCATTGAAATTAAAAGAAATTTCTTATATCCATGCTGAAGCTTATGCGGCAGGTGAATTAAAACACGGTCCATTAGCCTTAATCGATGCAGACATGCCGGTTATCGTGGTCGCACCAAATAATGAATTACTTGAAAAAGTGAAATCAAACATTGAAGAGGTACGTGCTCGTGGTGGTCAGCTTTATGTGTTCGCTGATAAAGAAGCAGGCTTCACACCAAGCGAAGGCATGAAAATTATCACCATGCCAAAAGTGAATGAAATTATTGCACCAATTTTCTACACCGTTCCTATGCAATTATTGTCATACCATGTGGCATTAATTAAAGGAACCGACGTGGATCAACCTCGTAACTTAGCAAAATCGGTAACCGTAGAATAAAGTGCGGTTGAAAATTAGCACGTTTTAATACAAAAAAGCACAGGTTTAATCCTGTGCTTTTTGTTTAAATAAACCGATAACCGTTTTTTGTCACTTCCAAAATTGAGGCATAATCCTTTCGCCAATCGCCTAACACAATTCGCGTGTATGTTTCCTCCTGATGAATGGCTTCTCGATGTGTATGGCCGTGAATTAACCGATTAACGCCAAATTCTTTCACTGTTTGTGCCGTAAACGCTAAATTCACATCCATGATATCCAGCGCCTTATATTGCTTATCCTGTTTACTCTTCGCGCGGATTTTTTCTGCAATTTTTAACCGCACTTTTAATGGCAAACATAAAAACAATCTTTGTCGCCATTTTTGATGCACTTTTCGGCGAAATTGTTGATATTTCACATCATCAACACATAAGGTATCGCCATGACAAATTAAGGTTTTCACGCCATAAAGATCAACACAATAATAGTCAGGCAATAACGTTAAACCACAATCTTGAGCAAATTTTTTTCCCACTAAAAAATCTCGATTGCCATGAATGAAATAACAAGCAATGCCTTTTTCTGTAAGATTTTTAATTCGCTGCTTAACTTGTGAAATTAAAGGTGAAGTTTCATCGTCACCAATCCAAAAATCAAAAAGATCCCCCAAAATATAAACCGCTTGCGCTTCTTGTGCTTTGTTTTGCATAAAATCGTTAAAAAGTGCGGTTAATTCTGGCTGGGTTTCGCTCAAATGAAGATCTGCAATAAAATAAATGGGTTTCATAACTATTCCGTCATTTTTTTCATTAGATTAGCACACATTTTTGTGTAATTTGCTATACTTTCCAAAAATTTTAATTAGGTATTTTCTATGTTAAAAATCGCCAGAATTCTCATCGTTGCACTTTGCTGTATTTTAATTTGTGTGCTCGGTACGATCTATTCCTTTATTCGTTTCAAAAACCCAAGCAATGTGGGCGTTATGGCTCGCTGGTTTGGTCGTTTATACCCTTTATTTGGCTTAGAAGTAGAACACCGCTTTCCACAAAATAAAGAGAATATGCCGCGTTGTATTTATATCGGTAACCACCAAAATAATTTCGATATGGTGACCATCTCTTACATGGTATTACCTCGTACGGTAAGTGTAGGTAAAAAAAGCCTAATTTGGATTCCTTTTTTCGGCATTTTATATTGGGTAACCGGCAATATTCTCCTAGATCGTGAAAATCGTTCTAAAGCACACAGCACCATGACTGAACTTGCTCGTCGTATCAATAAAGACAACCTGTCAATTTGGATGTTCCCTGAAGGTACACGTAGCCGTGGTCGTGGTTTATTGCCATTCAAAACAGGAGCATTCCATGCAGCGATTGCAGCTGGCGTACCAATCGTGCCTGTTGTGTGTTCGACGACGCATAACAAAATTGATTTAAATCGTTGGGATAACGGTAAAGTGATTTGTGAAATGATGGAGCCAATTGATGTGTCAGCATACACAAAAGACAATGTGCGCGAACTCGCTTCTTACTGCCACGATTTAATGGAAAAACGCATCGCCGAACTCGATGCTGAAGTTGCACAAGGAAAATAATATGTTGCGTCTTTCTCGTCGCCAATTATTAAAAACTACCGCAATTTCAACCGCACTTGCTGCCACACCTCAATCGGTATTAGCAGCATCCCGTGAAAAATTAACCATTCCTCCGTTGATGGAAACAAAACGTGGCCGCCCAATTATTCTCAACATGGAAGAAACCGGCTACAAGTTAGATGGCTCCCATAGTGTCAGTGTATGGGGCTTTAACGGCAATTATCTTGGCCCCACTATTCGCATCAAATCGGGTTCCTTTGCAAAACTCAATTATCACAACAATTTGCCACAAAGTATTGCTCTCTCTATTCAGGGATTACAAGCCAGTGGTGAATTATTTGGTGGTGCTGCAAAAGTCCTCAAAAAAGGGGAATCTTGGGCACCCATTATCCCAATTGACCAACCTGCCGCGACTTGCTGGTATCGCTCTGCGACCCTGGCGAACTCGGCTTATCAAACCTATCGCGGCATTGTGGGAATGTGGTTGATTGAAGATGATCAAAGCCTAAAATCACAACTTCCTCACAAATATGGTGTGGACGATATTCCATTAATCTTGCAAGATATGGAATTTAACGGCGACGGATTACAATTATTTAAGCAAAATCAACCGCACTTTGTCGGTAATCGTCTCCTCGTTAATGGTCAAGAAGCGCCTTATCTTGATGTCCCTCGAGGCTGGGTGCGTTTGCGTTTGCTCAATGCTTCATTAGCAAGAGCCTATGATCTCCGTTTAGATAATGAGCAAGAGATGTTACTTATTGCGAAAGATTTAGGTTTTCTACCTCAAGGTAAAGCGATTAATTCTCTCATTCTTGCACCGGGAGAACGTGCCGAAGTGTTAGTCAATTTAAGCGAAGGAGAAGGTGTATCGCTTATCTCCGGTGCTAAACGTGGTATCTTTGACAAAATCAAAAATGTGTTCAGTTCAGGTAATGATTTTGCAGATAACACCGTTTTAGAACTTCGACCACAAGGTGAAATCTCCGCATTCAGTAAAAAAATGAATGAGCAATTTAATACTGATGCCACGGCTATGCTCGAAAGTAAAATCGCCCAAGAACGCACCTTTGAATTGGATGTCACGAATGGCTTAATCAATAAACAACGTTTTGACCCGCGTCGTGTTGATGTTTCGGCTAAAGTCGGCACCGTCGAACGTTGGATTATCAACAGCTCGCTGCCTGTGGGCTTCACCATTCAAGGCGCTAAATTTGTTATTGAAAGCCAAGATGATGTCAACGTTGATGTGTCGGAGCTAGCCTGGAAAGACACGGTTTGGGTGAAAAAGAAAGTACAAATTTTAGTAAAATTTGAACAACCTTCGTCAAATACTCATCCATTCTTATTTGGCTCATCCAATTTAATGCTGGCAGATATGGGATGCCTTGGTATAATGATTGTTCAATAAAATAATGATATAAAAAGGAATCTAACATGAAAAAAATCTCAACATTCGCTTTAATTGCGACCTTATTCTCAACTGGCACATTTGCTGTAGCACCAGAATCAAAAGACACAGCTAAAGATACTGCAAATGAGCCCACTATTTATCTCTCGGTGTTTGATAGAACTCAGGAGCCATCACCTGATTTAAATAAAAAAGAAACCTCTCGTTCTAATAAAACTGAGAAAGTATGTTGGGTAGCAACGGGGAATTTTGGTAAAAAAGCAACGGTAAGTGAAACCTTTAAAGCTCAAGCCCAAAGTGAATTCACTAGTTCGATTGAGAATGCAAAAGTGGTGTCATCACCAAATAAAAAACTCCATACTATCACTTATACCAGACCAACATTAGAAAATGGTAAATACATGATGAACTGCTGGACATTCGACCACCGAGATCCAATCGGCAAATATGTGCTGACTGTCAAAATCGGTAAACACGAATTTGAAAAACAAGTTTTCCATGTGACTGAGTAGTTAAAAATAGACAACGAAACGATCGCACTTATATGTGTGCTCTTTTAAGGCTAAAGCAAGGACTGTCTGAAATTCAATTTTCAGACGGTCTTTCTTTTCTCTGCTTTACGACTGATAATAACTCCATTCATCATTCAAGGAGTAACCCATGCACCAAGCACAACAAATCTTTGATTATGCGGCTAATCAATATGCGACACAGCCAGAATATCTTTGGGAAAAATACCCCGAATATGCCATCTTGCGCCATGGTAATGCCAAAGGGAAATGGTATGCGCTTATTGGCAAGATCAGTAAAACTAAACTTGGTTTAAAAGAAGAAGGAGAGACTGATTTTATCAATCTCAAATGTCCACCCGATATGGTGAGTATTTTGCGACAATCACCTAATTTCTTGCCCGCCTACCACATGAACAAAACTCACTGGCTAACGATTATGTTAGATCATGGCGTAGAAATAGAGGAAATCTTCAAGTTGTTGGATTGGAGCTACGACTTAACAAAGTAGAAGAATTTAAAAACACCTAAAAATCTAACCGCACTTTTGTCTTTCTTTACTTTAGTCACAGCTAGTAAGATAATTAATGAAAACTATTATCAAAATACAAGTATTAGACTTGTTTCATTATAAGGAGATAACCATGACAATGAATAGACGTGATTTTTTAAGAATGAGCGCAGCACTTACGGCAGCAGGCATGTCGCCCTCTCTCTTTGCAGCAACAAAAGAACAATTTACCATTTATGGTGCACCCGCGATGCCAAGCGTGACCATTGCGGTGGCGGCAGCACAAGGTAAATTAGCCAAACAAGCGGATGTAGCATTGGAAATTTGGCGTTCGCCTGATCAGCTGCGTGCGGGTGTGGCTAGTGGGCAATTTAAAGTGATGATGAGCCCAAGTAATGTGGGCGTGAATTTACGCAATCAAGGGCAACAAGTTGGCATGGTGAATATTCTCACCAATGGGATTACGCAGTTGATGTGTAAAGGTGGGGCTATTACTTCACCGCAAGAATTGGTGGGTAAAAAAATCCTAGTGCCATTTAAAAACGATATGCCTGACATCGTATTGCAAGCTTTACTGAAAAAATTGAATATTGATATTAATAAAGTGGATATCACCTATGCAGCAACGCCAACTGAGGCAATTGGTTTGTTCTTACTGAAAGATTTCCATACGGCTATCTTGCCAGAACCGATGGCGAGCGCCGTTGTGCAGAAAGCTAAAATTGTCGGTACGGAGATTGTACGTGGCTTTGATTTAGTGAAAGAATGGGGACAGGCATTTAACACTAAACCACTTATTCCAATGGCGGGCATTATTGCTAACGAAGAATACTTCCACGCACACAAGGCGGAGTTTGATCTACTTCACCAAGATTTAAGTGATGCGTTAAACTGGATTATGGCTAACCGCAAAAGTGCGGCTGAAATTGGCGCTAATTATCTTCCTGCTCCAGAAGCCGCTATTGAAATGGGCTTAGACGGTGCGCGCTTAACGGTGACTAAAGCCAGTGAACTGAAAAATGAAATCATGCAATTCTATGAAACCTTGATGGAGTTCAATCCAAAACTCTTAGGTGGTAAATTACCAGATGATAAATTCTTCTTGGCTTAATTGGAAACTGAATCACATAACATGATTAAAACTGACAAAATCCGTAAACCACAACCTGTCCTGTTTTACATCATCGACTACCTCTGGAGCGGCTTTACTGGCTTGAGTGTGGCGATGATGGTTGTTGCCTTGTGGGCTTGGGGCAGCTCAGTATTTGGTGAATTTATGCTGCCTGCTCCCGCGGATGTTTTTCAAAAAGCCCTTGATTTGCTCGATCATTTCCAACAAAACGAAATCGGTATTTCATTATGGCGTTCTGTGGTGGGTATTGCCATTGCATTAGTCGCAGGCTTAGCCGCAGGGTTGATTGCAGGCAGCTTTAAAACGGCTATGGCATTGCTTAAACCCGTAATTACGATTTTGTTAGCTATGCCGCCAATTATTTGGGTCGTGATGGCATTATTTTGGTTTGGCTTTGGCAACCCAAGTGTACTATTTACCATTATCGTATTAGTCGCCCCGCTGACCTTTGCCAGTGCAGCCATGGGCATGGCAAGTGTAAACAAACAACATGAAGAATTGTTTGATGCGTACAAGCTCGGATTGTGGAAAAAAATCCGCTATTTATATGTTCCCCATCTCACGGGCTATGTAATTTCCAGCATTGGCGTCGCGGTTGCGATGGGCGTAAAAGTGGTAATTATGGCAGAGCTTTTGGGTGCCAATGAGGGGGTGGGAGCACAGATTGCCGATGCCAGAGCCATGTTAGATACGTCAACGGTCATGGCTTATGTGCTGTTGGTGATTGTATTTGTTTCACTCTTTGAATATTTGATTACCAAGCCATTGGAAATCCTATTTATGCCGTGGAGAAGATAATGCTGAGTTTAAAAAATGTGCGTTTTGAAATTCTCCGCGATCCCATCGTGCGCGATTTCAGTATGGATTTACAACCGGGCGAAGTGAAAACTTTATTCGGCCCAAGCGGTTGTGGTAAAACTACGGTACTGCGTTTAATTTCAGGTTTAGAAACACCAAAATCAGGCGAAATCCATAATACATTCCGTAAAACGGGGTTTCTATTTCAAGAAAATCGTCTATTAGAAAATCTCACTGCCATGCAGAATATCGCCATTTTTATGGATAATCCTAATGAAAATGAAATCATTGCGCTGGCAGAAAAGATCGGGCTTTCTTCGGGTGATTTGAATAAATACCCGACCGAATTATCGGGCGGTATGGCAAAACGCGTGGCATTTTTGCGTCTATTGCTATGTGGCTGTGATTTAGCCTTATTGGACGAACCTTTTGTCGGTTTGGATCGTGATTTACGTGATATTTTAGCCGCTATGTTAGTGGAAAAAATTGAGCAGCAAGGCATGGCTTGCATTTTAGTGACGCACGATCGTTTTGAAGCAGCTCGATTAAGCCGAGAGATTATGCAGCTTTCTCCAAAAGGGATGGATGTGCAAAATGTGATTACCTTGCCAACGCCATTATCCGAACGTAACTCAGCCTTTGAAGAAACCGTAGTCGCATGCGAATTTCAAGGAATCCATTATTATGAATAATTTCTTTACCCATCCGATGCGACCCTTCTTTGTTGGTGCTGCCATTCTTGCGATTGTTGGTGCTTTGAGCTTTTTCATCAGCCCCGATGATCTCATCCTACACCGCAAAATTTTCTTAGAATTTATGCTACCAGCCGCATACGGCGGCTTTCTGACGGCTTCCATGCTCGAATGGACAAATTACAAAGGCAATTTAAAACCTATTGCGACAATATTAGCAGTGCTCTTGCTTGCAGGATTGATGTTATTGCCATTTTCCCCGCAAACCGCCTCGTTTTTAGTGGCTGCTTATTGGCTCGCGTTGTTACTCTTTTGTGCTTGGCTGTTTTGGTTGGATCGCAATACCGACAATTTTACTTTACTGATGTTACTTGCAGCATTTATGGTTTGTCAGACAGCTTACGCCATGACTGATAGTCTGAAATTATTGCGGGCACAGGTGCATTTGAATATGGCGGCAGTGATGTTTGTATCAATTCGAGTCAGCATTCTATTAGGCGCAGAGGCACTGAAAGAAAGTACATTGAAAGATCCTGTATTTATCCCGAATGTCGTGTATAAAAATATCGCGATTACATTTTTATTACTTCATGCGGCAGCAGAGCTTTGGTTGCCTGCGCAAACAGCCGCGTTTACAGCCTTTGCCGTTGGCTTTATCTTGCTTGCCAAGTTACGCGAATTACATCATCACGAACTGCTACGTAAACATTATGTACGCACTTATTATTTCCTTCAACTGTTCGCCGCGATTGGTTATTTATGGATTGGCATAAATAAATTAATTGATGAACCTACTGCCGATCCATTACACATGGTGACACTCGGCGGTATTCTCGGCAGTATGATGATGATTTGGCTCACTGCGGGATTATGGCATAGTGGCTTTACGAAACTGGATTACCCAAAACTCTGTCGCCTTGCCGTGCTTTGTCTTTTTACCGCAGCGCTTTCGCGAGCTTGTTTAATGTATGTGGACGAGCTGTTTTTTATCGCGATTCCGGCTATTTTAATTGCTATCGTGTTTGTACTGTATCTCGCAACCTTTGTGCCGATATTCCGAAACAATGCCTTTACGGATGATCCGGAATAGTGACCAATCCGCACATCAACGTGCGGATTTTTGATATTTTTTAGACCGCACTTAATAGGCTTTTAATTGTGCCATGGCTTTACAATCTGCAGCTTGATGATCATCTTCGGTAATTAAACTTTGTAGGAAATGTTTAATTTCAGTCAGCTCGGCAATTTTTTCTTCGACTGAAACCAAATGTTTTGCCAACATACTATCCACTTCACAATGTTGAGATTGTTGCGTTTTCATCTCATTAAAAAATTTAATTTCGGCCAAGCTAAAATCTAACGCTCGGCAGGTTTTAATAAACTTTAATTGTTTCAAACTGGCTTCATCATAATCTCGATAACCATTTGCCAGCCGTTTAGGCTCCGGCATTAAGCCCATTTTTTCATAATACCGAATCGTTTCTAAATGAATACCGCTTTGTTTGCTGAGTTCATTAATTTTCATTTTTTTAAAATCAAGCCTTGACCTTGTAGTTACTACGGACTTTATACTTTATCCCAAGTTAATCAAAGACACAATGAGGAGCAATATGTCTCACCATCATTCTCATGAACATCACGAGCACGCTCATGAGTATCACGACCATATTCCACAAAATAAAAAAATTTTGGCATTCAGTTTTATCGTCATTACAGGCTTTATGATCATTGAATTTCTTGGGGGGTATTGGTTTAACAGCTTGGCACTCATGGCTGATGCGGGACACATGGCAAATGATAGTTTATCGTTATTTTTAGCCTTGCTAGCGTTGTTTCTATCTACTCAAAAACAAAGATACATTGCCCTACTTAATAGCGGCTCATTGATTGTTGTGGCATTGATGATTTTAGTTGAAGCCATTCAACGCTGGCAAAATCCCATCGAGATGATGGCATTACCAATGCTTGGCGTGGCATCTCTAGGATTATTGGTGAATCTTTTCGTTGCAAAGATAATGTTGAACAGCGATCATGATAATCTCAATATTAAAGCAGCGTATCTACATGTACTCACCGATTTATTTGGTTCCATTATTGCTATACTTTCGGGTCTCAGTACCTATTTTCTGGGATGGTTATGGGTTGACCCATTGGCAAGTATGATATTGAGTATTCTTGTGCTAAAAAGCGGAATTGGAGCATTTCGCTTGGCATTAAAAAACACTTAAAAAATTAACCGCACTTTGGTTTGATATTTCCAAAGTGCGGTCAATTTTCAGCGATTATTTCAACTCACCGCGCTCTACAATGATCCCCACATTACTTGCTTGAGCAACGGCTTTCGGTTTGCTTAATTTAAGACGTAACCATGAAATCCCGAAACGTTGTTGTAATTGTTCTGCTACTTCATAAGCCACTCGCTCAATCAATAAAAATGGCTTAGCTTGCACATAGTCTAAAATAAATTGACTGACTTCGGCATAATTGAGGCAGTATTGTACATCATCCGTTTCTGCAGCTTTTTGACAATCCCATGCCATTTCCAAATCAAAAACAAGCTTTTGCTTGATTTGTTGCTCCCAGTCATATACGCCGATTTGTGCGAAGACCACTAATTCTTCAATAAAAATACGATCCATCTCTCATTCCTGTAAAAATATAGTGGGCTTATGCTATCAAGTTTGGTTAAAATAACGAACAAGTTTTTCAAATACAATCAAGATTGTGGAGCACAAAATGAGCCTATTTGCCCTTTTTTATATGATTTTTGCTTATTTACTGGGTTCAATTTCCAGTGCAATTTTGATTTGTAAGGTAGCAGGCTTGCCTGACCCACGAAAAAACGGCTCTCATAACCCTGGTGCGACCAATGTATTGCGTATTGGCGGACGTTGGGCAGCGCTCGCAGTATTAATTTGCGATATTTTAAAAGGGATGTTACCTGTTTGGGCGGGTTATTATTTAGGGCTCACGCAATTTGAATTAGGCATGGTTGCCTTGGGTGCGTGTTTAGGACATATCTTCCCTATTTTCTTTCAGTTTAAAGGCGGGAAAGGTGTAGCGACTGCATTCGGTGCCATTGCACCCATCTCTTGGGGCGTCGCTGGCTCAACACTAGGTACGTGGTTGTTAGTCTTCTTAATTAGTCGCTATTCTTCATTAAGTGCGGTTATCACTGCACTTCTTGTACCGTTTTATGTTTGGTGGCTTAAACCGGAATTTACCTTCCCCGTTGCCTTAGTTTGCTGTTTGCTGATTTATCGTCACCACGACAATATTCAGCGCTTATGGCGAGGCCAAGAAGATAAAATGTGGGGAAAATCCAAAAAGAAATAAATAAAAAAACCTGTCGATAATCGACAGGTTTTCTTTTTATCAAAATGGCTTAGAAATCAACCGCACTTTTAAGTTTTTTCAGTGCGTTTGCTTCAAGCTGACGAATACGTTCTGCAGACACATTATATTTTGCTGCAAGATCATGAAGGGTGGCTTTATCATCATCTAACCAACGCGCTTTGATAATATCTTGGCTACGTTCGTCAAGATTTGCTAAAGCTGTTCCTAACTTTTCTGTTGCTTGTTCTTCAAAGTTTTCGCTTTCAAGTTCTGCCGCAAAGTTTGAGCTTTTATCTTCTAAATATAAAGAAGGTGCATAAGCTTCGTCATCATCGTCTGTTGGCAAATCAAAGCCTACATCAGCCCCTGTCATACGGGATTCCATTTCGATGACATCTTCTTTTGACACACCAAGCTCATTCGCCACCATATCCACTTCGTTTTCATTGAACCAACCTAAACGTTGTTTAGTTTTACGTAGGTTAAAGAACAATTTACGTTGTGCTTTCGTGGTCGCGACTTTCACAATACGCCAGTTGCGAAGGACATATTCATGGATTTCAGCTTTGATCCAATGCACCGCAAAGGACACAAGGCGAACACCCACTTCCGGATTAAAACGTTTTACCGCTTTCATTAATCCGATATTACCTTCTTGAATTAAATCTGCTTGCGGTAATCCATAACCTGAATAACCACGCGCAACATGAATAACAAAACGTAAGTGTGATAAAACTAACTTTTTCGCTGCTTCAATATCACCTTCATAATACAAACGTTCTGCTAAGCTTTTTTCTTCCTCTGCAGTCAGCATCGGATATTCGTTTGCTGCTCGAATATAACCTTCGATGCTACCTTGAGGTACTAACATCATTTGAGTTTCTTTATTCATTCTTCTCCTCACAGCATGCGGAGCTAAGCTCCAACTTATTAATCGTCTAGTTATAGCACAATATTTAAAATTATTGTAGCTTTAATTTGTTCTATTTGACAGTTTTTAGCGATTAAAAGTTCAAATTTATTACAAAAAATTTATTAAACTATTTTAATGGAATGAGTGAATAATTCAATTCTTCCGCGACGACTTTAAACAATAAGTCGATGTTAGGGTGCTTGCCTGGATTTTGTTTGGCATCTTCAACATGCTCTGCAAACCATTCTATGCCTTGCTGCGCTGAAATGCGGTCTAATTTTCCGTTAAATTTTTCTGCCAGTGCATTATAAAGACGAAGTGAACCTAACTTGCCTGGTGCAGCAGGAATATGATGAATCACGGTTTCATCGTTTAATACGTCTAAACCTGTTAGATGATCAATGGTGGGTAAAGTCTCTAAAATGTCTTTAAAGTTCATGATTGGTTTCCTCTATAAATTAACTAATGGCTTGCTCTGAATTCACTTCGCCATTCTCGCCCATAAAGCGTACTTCAGGCTGTAAATATACACCAAATTTATCTGCCACGGTTTGGCGGATATGATGTGCTAACTTAACAACATCCTGCCCAGTGGCATTGTCTTTATTAATCAGCACTAAAGCCTGCTGTTGATGAACGGCTGCGCCACCGATTTGAAAACCTTTTAAATGGCATTGATCGATTAACCAACCTGCTGCAAGTTTCACAGAGCCATCCGGTTGTGGAAAGTGCGGTAGATTTTCGACCTGTTTTTGGATTTTCACAAATTGCTCTGCACTCACTACAGGATTTTTGAAGAAACTGCCCGCGTTGCCAAATTCTTTTGGATCGGGCAATTTACTGCGGCGAATATGGCACACTTCATCAAACACTTGTTTTGCCGTTACAGTTTGAGGATCAAAATTCACTAATGAGCCATATTTTAAAATTGGTTGCCAATTTTTGGCTAATTTCAATCCAACCGCTGTAATCACATAACCTTGTGCATAGCGATGCTTAAAAATACTTTCACGATAACCAAATTCACATTCGTTCGCCTGTAAACGGAATTGTTCGCCCGTGTTGAGATTCAATACATCCACGTAATCGCACACATCTTTAAATTCTACGCCATACGCTCCAATATTTTGAATCGGCGCTGAGCCGGCACAGCCGGGAATGAGTGCGAGATTTTCTAAGCCGTCAATCCCTTGAGAGAGCGACCATTCCACTAACTGATGCCAATTTTCGCCACCATTAACATGCAAATAATGGTAATCACTATCTTCTGTATGTTGAATACCTGATAAACGGTTAACAATTACAACACCTTGGAAATCGTCTAAAAACAGCATATTGCTGCCTTGTCCTAAAAATAAGACAGGTAGATTTTCAGCTTGTGCTTTTTGCCAAGCTTGTTGGATTTGTTCAATCGATGTGGCTTCAATAATTTCACGTGCATTTGCCGGAATATTGAAGGTGTGAAACGGCTGTAAACTTTGCATTAACTTTCCTTAAAAAAACGTGTGAGGAAGCGTGATTTTAACGATAGTACCACCTTGCTCCCCTTTTGAAATACTGAACTGAGCATTTAATTGTCGACTGCGCTCAGTCATGATATTTAAACCATAATGCCCTTCTGGCTCGTCTAATGTCGGAATCCCGACACCATTATCTTGCACAAGAATTTCATATTCACCCTCGGCATTAATATGGGCTTTCACTTCAATCAGCGTGCCTTTTGAGTGTTTAATCGCATTTAACGTTGCCTCACGTACAATTTGCAGAACGTGCACTAATTCTTGTGGATTTAAACTTTGTGAGGGCAAACTGCATTCTACGGTCATTTGCATCTTCGTTTGTGAGCGCAAACTTTCGATAACTTGTTCCAAGGCAACCTGTAAATTGGCTTCTTGCACCGTTAAACGGAAGGTCGCCAATAATTCTCGTAATTGAGAATAACCATCTGATAAGGCTTGTTCAAATTCACCAATGATGGCAATACTTTTTTCTTTTGATTCCTCGTCTTCTTTCTTCAAATTATGCTTTAACAGCGTTAATTGAATTTGTAAGAAAGACAATACTTGAGCCAACGAGTCATGTAATTCCCGTGCAATAATTGACCGCTCTTCCATTAATAAGAGTTGCTCTTGTTGACGTTGCGTTTTGTGTGAATACAACGCTTTTGCCACCATTTGTCCTAGGTTTTTCATCATTCGCGGATCGGGACAAGGTAAACCGGCTTGCCATGAGAGCACTGCTAAGTTTTCATTTTCAATGGAAAGTTCTTCGACTTGAAGTGATTGTTTAGGATCTTTTTGACCAAAAGAAATTTCCCAATGTTCTGATCCGAAAATTTCTAACTCAATGTAGCGTAAATGTTCGCTGACACGAATATGATTGAGCACTTGGCTGAGAATTTTATCATTAATCTTCGTGGGCGTAAGTAACTGTGAGCTTTGATAAAGTGTTGTTAAAGAGCGGTTGGTTTGACGCAACTTTTGCGTTTGCTCATTTACCGCATCTTCTAAACGCGAATAAAGTCGCCCTAACTCAGAAGACATTTGCGTAAACACTTTCGCTAAAATACCCAGTTCATTATTGCTTTCTGTATCAAGCTGGATATGGTTAAACTGCCCCATTTGTACTTGCATGCTGGCTTTGGTCATCTGCTCTAAAGGCTTCACGACTTCGCGCTTCATATACCAAATCACATAAGACACCATCGCAAGAATCAATAGCATAGAAACACACAATACCGAAACCGCAATAATCCATTTTAGTTCAGCAAAGCGTTGTAATTCCAACACGAAATCATCGACATCTTGTACATAACTTTTTAGTTCGGCGTGATATTTTTCAATTTGATGGCTACGCGCAAAATCGGACATCACCGTCCAGCGTTTAAGGATTTCTTGATAGGACTCTCTCACACCTGATGGCGCAAAAAGCTGATTTTGCACTGTCAGCAAAGCATCGGCATTGAGACTGCGTTGATAACGCACTAAATTTTGTTCTACCGTATCCAGCGAACGTTCCATTTCCGTTAATAGCCGATAACTTTGCATACGCAAAGAACCGGAAATATTAATGGCTTCCGCATCCGATTTATTACTGGCCATCACGATAAAACTCAATGAGCTAATAATGCCCATGAAGATAATGACCACAAATAAATATTTAGCAATACGGGTAGAAACTGAACGTTTAGCGTACACGATAATTCTTCAAAATTGGAAAAAGTGACCATAGTTTAGCACAAAGTGCGGTTGAAATTGGCTGATTTTTCACAAATAAAAAACATCGGCTTTAACCCCGATGTTTTCAAAAACTTGAATTTTTTTGACCGCACTTAGCTTAATTCTTTGCCTTTTAATTCTGGCACTAAGAAGACTGTCGCCACCATGTCGATAACATAAATTACCGCCAAGAAAGCAATTGCAATACTGAATGAGTACGCAGAGACAATCGCCCCGACAACAACTGGTCCAAAACCACCAACAGCACGACCTAAGTTAAATAACACATTTTGTGCCGTTGCACGCGCTTCTGTCGGATAGGCTTCAGCCATTAACGCGCCATAACCGCCCATCATGCCGTTTACAAACATCCCCAAGAAGGCACCGGCCACTAACATTGCCGTTGGGTCAGTTAATTGAGAGTAAGTGATGATGCTGATCACTGCACCAAGTTGGAATAATAAGAAACTTGGTTTACGTCCGATTCTATCGGCTAAGCGACCAAAAATCCAAATCCCTGCCATCATGCCGCATACGGTCACCGCCGTCCATAAACCTGATTTCGTTAAACTAAAGCCAAGTTGTTTAGATAAGAAGTTTGGCATCCAAATCATAATGCCGTAGTAACCAAAGTTTTGTACGGAAGTTAACACTACTACACCTAGGCTCACTTTTGTGGTTGCTTTGTCTTTTACTAAGAGTTGGAAAGATTCCAATTTGGATATTTTTTGGATAGAAAGTGCGGTCTGTTTTCGTGAGAAAATTTCAGGTTCGTGTAAACGGGTACGTAAATACCAGGCCACAAACGCTGGGAAGATACCAACAACGAACATGCCGCGCCAGCCAATATGTGGAAGCAATACTGGGGTGAGTAACGCAGCCGCTAACACACCAACTTGCCAACCTAATGCCACATAAGACGCTGCTTTTGCACGGTGTTTTGCTGGCCACGCTTCAATGGCTAATGCCATACCGATACCAAATTCACCGCCCAAACCGATACCCGCAATGGTGCGATAAATTAATAAATCCCAATAGCCTTGTGCGATTGCACATAAACCGGTGAATACAGCGAAGAGGACGATTGTCCAAGTCAGCACGCGTACACGCCCATAACGATCGCTTAATGCACCAAATACAATACCGCCCACCACGGCACCAATAAGAGTCCAGGTAACTAATGAGCCAGATTGTGCGGGAGTTAAATTAAGATCTGCCGAAATGGCACTAAGCATAAATCCAAGAATAAGAAGATCGAATCCATCCATCGCATAGCCGACAGCTGATCCAACCAAGGCTTTCCAGCCATATTGATTGACGTTTGTCATGATTGAGGTTCCTTTTGCTACTCACGGGTAGCGTTTAAAGTGAAATAATGAGGAAAGAAATTTTCCGACGCGTAGTTTAGAGAAATTAAAGGAATTTTGCAAGAATAAGAAAAGTAAAGTGCGGTTGATTTTATTCAACTTTTTATTTTTTCAATAAAATTCGAATTAATAAGGCAATCGCTGCCGCATCATCGACTAAACCTAATGGGCCAAGCACCGCTTCAGGCAAAATATCAATGGGACTGAACAGATAAATCAGAATGATGACGATTTTAATTAACTTTGTTTTATTCATAGTCATTGGACGAAAAGAAAAAGATCAGGTAAATTCTACAACTTATCTGAATGGTGAATCATCACAAAACGTTCCCAAAGCTGCTCTTCGCTTTCTTGGTGCTCAGGATCTGGCTTGATGCAGTTTGTAATCGGGCAAACTTTTTGGCAAGTTGGCGTGTCATAATGACCAACACATTCCGTACAAAGTACAGGATCGATCACATAGATCTCCTCGCCGATTGAAATTGCTTCATTCGGACATTCGGGGAGACACATATCGCAGTTTGTGCATTTGTTTGTGATCAGTAACGCCATACTATTCCTTTATATGAGAAAGCGGCGAATTATAGCCGACAAAAGCAAAATTGACAAAATTTAAACAGGATTTTTATGAAAAAACAGGTTTCCACTCTTTCCCTTATTGCCCTTGCCGCATTTAGTATTTGGCAATATTTCACTGAACACAAAAAAGACACAAAACCCGTCCCAACAACCACACAACAACAAAGCCAAAGTGCGGTCAAAAATACCCAAGATTTTGGTAATTATGATGTCATCATGCGTGATGATGCCATTGGACAAAATAAAAATGCCCCAGTTGATTACTATATGTTAGCCTTATCTTGGTCGCCGGCATTCTGTGAAAAACAACGTGCGCAATATGGCAATAATTTACCCGATTCAGCGCAATATCAATGTAGTACAAAAAATCAATTTGGCTGGGTAGTGCATGGCTTATGGCCTCAAAATGCGAATGCACGCTCTGTTACAGATCACCCTCGTTTTTGTAAGGGTGATTTAGCGCCGCTTCCAATTGAAACGCTCGAGCCTTACCTTTCAATCTCGCCAGGCGCAAAATTATTGCAAGGCGAATGGGAAAAACACGGTAGCTGCGCGTTTGATTCAGCAGAAGCTTATTTCAAACAAGAGAAAGCATTATTTGAATCGCTTTCCTTGCCAAACGAACAATTAAGCCGTAAAGAATTATTTCAATGGATGAAGCAACATAATCCGCAATTAAAAGGCGCTTATTTAGGGGCGAGCCATAATGAACTATTCATTTGTTACAATCGCCAGTGGGAAGTAATCGATTGCCAAAAATAAGCATAATTCGCTTTTTTATTTGATCTACATCGTTACAACCTAGTCAGAACTAGGTATAATGTCCCCGTTTAATTTTAACTAACCCAAGAGGAAAGCTTATGTCAGTAATCAAAATGACCGACTTAGATTTAAAAGGTAAACGTGTATTTATTCGCGCGGACTTAAACGTGCCAGTAAAAGATGGCAAAGTAACATCTGATGCGCGTATTCGTGCGACTATCCCGACGTTAAAACTGGCTTTAGAGAAAGGCGCAAAAGTGATGGTTACCTCTCACTTAGGTCGTCCAACTGAAGGGGAATTCAAACCTGAAGATTCTTTACAACCAGTTGTTGATTACTTAAAAGATGCAGGTTTCAATGTGCGTTTAGTGCAAGACTACTTAAACGGTGTGGATGTTAAAGAAGGCGAAATCGTTGTTTTAGAAAACGTACGTGTGAACAAAGGTGAGAAGAAAAACGATCCTGAATTAGGTAAAAAATATGCCGCACTTTGCGATGTATTCGTGATGGATGCATTCGGTACAGCTCACCGTGCGCAAGCATCAACTTACGGCGTAGCGGAGTTTGCACCGGTTGCTTGTGCAGGTCCATTACTTGCAGCAGAATTAGATGCGTTAGGTAAAGCATTAAAAGAACCTGCTCGCCCGATGGTTGCGATCGTAGGCGGTTCCAAAGTTTCCACTAAATTAGAAGTATTAAACTCTCTTTCAAAAATTGCTGACCAAATTATCGTAGGCGGTGGTATTGCAAATACGTTCATCGCGGCAGCAGGCCACAATGTGGGTAAATCTTTATATGAAGCAGATTTAATCCCTGTAGCAAAAGAATTAGCAGCAAGCACTGACATTCCAGTACCAGTTGATGTACGTGTAGGTACTGAATTCTCTGAAACTGCACCTGCAACAGAAAAATCAGTGACTGAAGTGAAAGATGATGAATCTATCTTCGATATCGGTGACAAATCTGCTGAACAATTAGCTGAAATCATCAAAAATGCAAAAACTGTTTTATGGAATGGTCCAGTTGGCGTGTTTGAATTCCCTAACTTCCGTAAAGGGACTGAAATCATTTCTCACGCGATTGCAAACAGCGATGCATTCTCTATCGCAGGTGGCGGTGATACTTTAGCGGCTATCGATTTATTCGGTATTGCAGATAAAATCTCTTACATCTCTACCGGTGGCGGTGCATTCTTAGAATTCGTTGAAGGTAAAGTATTACCTGCAGTAGAAATTCTTGAAAAACGTGCGAACGGTTAATTGGAAAAAATTGCTAATCTAAGGTCTAGTTTATGATAAATAAGCCTAAAGCCTCAGCTCCCTGTCTATTAGTTAGTGTTATATTATTAACTGCTTGTAGTGATGGAAGTTCCAGTGTCTACAATACAAGGCACTTATCTGGCTCCAGTTTGGAGCGACAAGCACAGTTGGAATGTATTCATAATATTGCAGATCAAAATACAGGCACCTCTCAAGGTTATTTAGCTAAGTGTCCAAGATCTGCTAAATGGCATTCTGACAAGACAATGGAGCGTATTTATCTTAAGCGACCTATGTTTAAAAAGTGATCACCTTCTCACAAACGTCAATGATGGATTTAATCCTCCCAAACATATAAGGAAAAAGTAAAAATGGCTAAATTATTAGATATCGTAAAACCTGGCGTAGTAACAGGTGAAGATGTTCAAAAAATCTTTGCTTATGCCAAAGCAAACAACTTCGCGATCCCTGCAGTAAACTGCGTGGGCTCTGACTCCGTAAATGCTGTATTGGAAACTGCTGCACGTGTGAAAGCGCCAGTAATTATCCAATTCTCAAACGGTGGTGCAGCTTTCTACGCAGGTAAAGGTATCAAACCAACAAGCGGTGCACGTCCAGACGTTTTAGGTGCAATCGCAGGTGCGAAACACGTTCATACTTTAGCCAAAGAATACGGTGTTCCAGTTATTCTTCATACCGACCACGCGGCGAAAAAATTACTTCCATGGATCGATGGCTTACTTGAAGCGGGTGAAAAACACTTTGCAGAAACTGGCCGTCCATTATTCTCTTCTCACATGCTTGATTTATCTGAAGAGCCAATGGAAGAAAACATGGCAATCTGCCGTGAATACCTTGCTCGTATGGACAAGTTAGGTATGACCCTTGAAATCGAAATCGGTATTACCGGTGGGGAAGAAGACGGCGTGGATAACTCAGATGTCGATGAATCTCGCTTATACACTCAACCATCTGATGTGCTTTATGTTTACGACCAATTAAACCCTGTAAGCCCTAATTTTACCGTTGCTGCAGCATTCGGTAACGTACATGGTGTTTACAAACCAGGTAACGTAAAATTAAAACCATCTATTTTAGGTGCGTCACAAGAGTTCGTTGCAAAAGAACGCAATCTTCCTGCTAAACCAATCAACTTCGTCTTCCACGGTGGTTCAGGTTCTAGCCGCGAAGAAATCCGCGAAGCAATTAGCTACGGTGCAATCAAAATGAATATCGATACGGATACTCAATGGGCTGCATGGAATGGTATCTTAAGTTTCTATAAAGCAAACGAAGCATACCTCCAAGGTCAATTAGGTAACCCTGAAGGTCCTGATGTACCAAACAAAAAATACTACGACCCACGTGTTTGGTTACGTAAAATGGAAGAGTCAATGTCTAAACGCTTAGAACAATCTTTCGAAGACTTAAACTGCGTTGATGTTTTATAATCCATAAAAATAGACTAAAATGAAACCGCACTTTGTTAGTGCGGTTTTTTAGTTTTACATAATCTAAACATCGGCCATTATCTATGCAAATAACAAAACAAAATTGGTTAGCCACCCTAATAAACTTTGCGGTAACGCTTTTCTTTCTTTCGATATTTATTGTCAAAGGTGGATATAATGCTGCGCCTGCTCTATTGATGTTAATCGGTTTAGGTTATGGCGTTTATGCTTTGATCAAGAAACCACTTTTAAACTTATCGAAAGTTGATAAATGGTTAATTTATAGCTACCTTTTTTATTTTCTTACATTTGTACTTTCTCTCTGCATTAATGGGGGGAAAATGCGCGATCTTGATACTGCAAGCCGCGTTGTTTTCTTTGTTCCTGTTTTACTTTTATTATTAAAATACCCTATCAAAACTTGCGTTTTAAGTTACTCTATTCCGCTTGGTAGCATTATTTCCCTTTGCGTAGCACTTTATGATAAATTTATCTTGAATCTACGTCCGGAGCAAAACCCTCGAATTATGCATATTCAAGGTGGTGATATTTCGATGTCATTAGGCATTTTGAGCCTAATTATTGCTCTCTATGCCCATCAGAAAAAAGACGTAAAACTGACCGCCCTTAGTGTGATTGGTGGTTTATGTGGCATCGTAGGAAGTTTGCTTTCTACCGCTCGAGGCGGGTGGGTGGCACTTCCCGTCTTACTTATTGTTATCCTTTATATTTATCGCCATTCTCTTTCAAAACGTTTTTTCCTGACTTTCTTTGGAATCATTGCTATAGCAAGCGTTGGCATTAGCCAAATGCCAAATAACCGCATCATGGAACGAATTAATGTTGCTCAAAAAGATATCCAACTTTATCTAGACAAAAATAATGGAAACACCTCTCTAGGCGCTCGTTTTGAAATGTGGAAAAGTGCGATTGCAATGGCAAAAGAAAAGCCTTTATTTGGTTGGGGCATTCAAGGGGCAACAGAAAAACGTAAACAAGAAACAAAAGAAAAAATTGCCACAGGTAACATTGGGCAATTTACTCATGCCCATAACCAATATTTAGATGACCTATCCAAACGAGGAATTGTTGGGTTACTCGCCTTGCTTGCTGTTTTATTTATCCCTCTATGTACCTTTATGAAAAACCTGAAAACAGCAAATAATGAGATCAAGCTAATTGCAACGTTAGGCGTTGCCCATATTTTATCTGTGATGATTTATGGCTTAAGCCAAGGTTTCTTAGTTCATAATTCAGGTACTATTTTTTACTTTTTCTTAACGATTGTATTTTATGCTGCAATACGAACACATCAGAAGGCAGAATAATGAAAATTTTAGTCATTCGCAACGATAAACTAGGCGACTTTGTTCAAGCATTCCCTGCTTTTGCGATGTTGAAAGCCTCCAATCCCGAGCTAAAACTGACCGCACTTGTGCCGGCTTATACTGCCCCGCTCGCCCAAATTTGCCCCTATTTAGATGATGTCATCATTGATAGTGCCAAGAACGACAAAGCGGATTTCAATCGGCTTGTTAAAGAAATCAAAGAGCAGCAATTTGATGGCATGATTAGCTTCTTTTCCAATACCCATAACGGTAAATTAGCCTGGAAAAGTGGGATTCCTTATCGTCTTGCGCCTGCGACAAAATGGGTGCAAATCCTTTATAACCATCGTTTAACACAACGCCGTTCACGCTCAGAAAAATCTGAAGCAGAATACAATCAAGATCTGGCTCGAACGTTCTTAAAGAAACATAACATGCCGATTGTGGAACCCAAACCACCTTACCTTTCACTTCCTGAAAGTGCGGTTAAAAATCAACGTGTTTTTCTTCAAGAACAATTCGGTTTATCGGCAGATAAAAAATGGGTATTTGTGCATAGCGGAACAGGTGGTTCAGCAACAAGTCTTTCGTTGACACAATATGCTCAATTGATACAAGGTTTGTTAAGTGAATTTGATTGCCAGATTATCTTAACAGCAGGACCTGGTGAAAGTGAAAAAGCCCATGAGTTAGCGGCAAAAATCGACAGCCAAAATGTGGTTGTTTACGATAAGAATAAAGGATTGGTTGATTTTGCACATTCTCTGGCTTGTGCGGATTTATTCATTGCAGGCTCAACTGGACCATTGCATTTAAGCAGTGCATTCAATGTGCCAACAATCGGATTCTATCCAAATAGTCGCTCATCTCAGCCTCGTCGTTGGAAACCGATTAACGATGCAGACAAACACCTTGCTTTCTGCCCGCCAAAAGGGAAAGACGAAATGAACTTAGGTTTGATTTCTATTGATGATGCCTTAGTGGACATTATCCCCTTCGTGCGAAAGATGTGGCAAGCGAGCAATTGAGTTTAAGCATAACTGCACAATCCAACCTATTGCGGCGGCAAAAACAACGGTACCAATCCCGACTGTGCCGCCGAGAATATAACCTAATACACAAACCGACACTTCAAGGCTTGTTCTCACAATCCCCACTTTTAAATGAAGACGTTGACAAAGCCCCACCATTAAACCATCCCGCGGGCCTGCCCCCTGATGACAGGTTAAATACAATGCCGTCCCTAATCCATAGAGTAAAAGCCCAATTCCACCAAATAAAATTCGGCTAAAAAGTGCGGTTGGTTCCGGCACAATTTTCGTGGTTAAGCCAAGGAAAAAGGCAATCACAATGATATTCAGAATAGTGCCAAGCCCAAGCCTTAATTTGAGGGGAATCCAGGCTAACATCACCAAACAGCTAATCCAAAATGATGACCAACCGATACTCACTTTAGCTTGTAATGCCACACCTTGAGAAAGCACGGTCCAAGGTGAAGAACCCAAATTAGCAAGCACAATCAAGCCATCTCCAATGCCCAGTATTGCCAATGCAAATAAGAGCATCGACATCGTTTTACCTTCGACTGACCATAGCGATTTGGCTGCCCAACTGGTGTGGGGAATCACCCGTGCTTTTTTCATATTATTCCTGTTTATGTTTAACGCCGACATCATAATGGGAAACCCAATAAAACCCAAACATTTTAACGTCATATGATATAACCGAATTGACTGATAAATATCATAAATGTGATGCAGATCACATTGTCAAAATTGTCATCACTCATTCACTGACTTAAAATAAGCTACCCTTTTTAATCAGGACATTATTATGCTTGCATCTCTTCAAGATATTTTGGATACCGTAAAATCCAACACGCTCACCTATCAACAAAAACTCATGTGTTTAGGCAATATTGCCGAGCGATTATTTGACCCTCGTGAATTATTAGGTTACACGGATGAAGAATGGCAATTCCTTCAAAATCAAATGATCTGTGATTTAAATGAAGGCTATGCGATTTATCGCCCACGTTATATTTTGCCGGATTACAATGTGTATATTAAAAAAGGCTGTGAATTCCTTGAATTGCCCGCGCCAAAAGATCTTGATGAAGCATTAGATGGCTTATTGATTTTATATTCTCATGTGCCATCAATTACCACATTTCCGGTTTATATTGGGCGTTTAGACATGCTACTTGATCCGTTTATTACCGATGAAGAACAAGACTACATCAAAATTAAACGTTTCTTAAATCATGTGGATAAAACTGTGCCAGATTCATTCTGTCATGCCAATATTGGCCCTTATGACACCAAAGCAGGGCGTTTGATTTTAAAAGCGGTGATTGAGCTAGAAGCACCAACACCCAATATGACCATTCGTTACGATAAAAGTAAAACAAGTCGTGAATTTGCAGAATTAGCGGCAAAAGCGTGCTTATTAGTTTCTAAACCGTCTTTTGCCAATGATGCTTACTACATTTCTGACTTAGGCGAACAATATGGTATTGCAAGTTGCTATAACGCACTGCCCGAATGCGGCGGGGCTTATACCCTCACTCGCTTGCGCTTAGGGACTATCGCTCGCGCCTGTAAAACTGTGGATGAAATGGTCAATGAGCTTTTACCTCGTGTAGCAAAATGTGCGCTCTCCACAATGGATAAACGCCATAAATTTGTAGTAGAAGAAAGCAACTTCTTTAATACCTCATTCCTCGAAAAAGAAGGTTTTATCAAACGGACTAATTTTACGGGGATGTTTGCCATTGTAGGACTTGCAGATGCGACAAATCATTTATTGCAACAAGAAGGCTTAAACGAAACCTTTGGTAAAAGCCAACGCGGTGATGAAATTGCAACCTTGATTATGGATAAATTAAAAGAAGTCACGGATAACCATGAAGGAGTGTATGCTGAACGCACGGGCAATCGTTATTTATTACATGCTCAAGTAGGCGCAAGCAATCATGAAGAAGATAAACGTAATGCGCCAGCACATCGCATTCGTGTGGGTGAAGAACCAACGTTACTGGCTCATTTGAAACAATCGGCGCCATTCCATAAATACTTCCCATCAGGTACGGGAGATTTGTTTGCCTTTGACCAAACCTATGTGGATCATTTAGATGCCGTTGTTGATATTATCGATGGTTCATTTGCTCAAGGTTACCGCTATATCACCACTTACCTTAAAAACACCGATTTGATTCGTGTAACGGGCTATTTGGTGAAGAAAAGCGAAGTGGAAAAATACCGTAAAGGTGAAGTAGCATTGCGCGATACGACTTGGTATGGCGCTGGCACCGATGATTGCGCACAAGTCTTTGACCGTCAATTACGCGATGAACAAGATGTAAGTGCCAGCTAGAAAAAAAGTGCGGTCGAAAAATTCTTTGTTTTTTTTGACCGCACTTATTCTTTTTCTGCCTTTTCTAAAATTGCTTTGTGCTCTCGAATCAATGCCATAAACGGCTGTCCAAAGCGTTCCAATTTGATCGCACCCACCCCATTAATTTGTAACATTTCAATATTACTTGTTGGCATGTATTGTGCCATTTCCTGCAACGTCGCATCGTTAAAGACAATATAAGGTGGAATATTTTCCTTATCCGCTAGCTGCTTCCGTAAGAAACGCAAGCGAGCAAACAGATCTTTATCGTAATTTGCTACCGTATTTTTATGAGACGTATGCACAATTTTATTAATAGATGAAATGCGTGGCATCGCTAATTCAAGCGGCACTTCACCTTTTAAAACAGGACGTGCGCTTTCTGTGAGCTGAAGCGTTGCACTATTAAACTCACCGATCACTTGTTGAATAAAACCAAGATGAATCAGTTGGCGAATCACGGATTGCCAATGTTCTTTGCTTTTATCTTTACCAATGCCATAAACACTTAACTTATCATGTTGGCGTTCTACAATTTTTTGATTATGCATCCCTCGCAATACCGCAATCACATATTGCACACCGAAACATTGACCCACACGATAAATCGTTGACATCACTTTTTGCGCATCAATTAAGCCATCATATTTCTTTGGCGGGTCAAGACAAATATCGCAGTTTTGACAAGGCGTTTGACGATATTCACCAAAATAATTGAGTAACACTAAACGACGACAAGTCTGACTTTCAGCAAATTCACCAATAGCTTCTAATTTATGTTGCTCAATTTGACGTTGTGGCGTCTCTGGCTTTTCAAGCAGAATTTTCTGTAACCAAGCATAATCAGCCGGTTCGTAGAAAAGTACTGCTTCCGCAGGTAAATCATCTCGCCCCGCACGACCGGTCTCTTGATAATATGATTCAATGCTTCTCGGCAAATCAAAATGGGCAACAAAACGTACGTTAGATTTATTAATCCCCATGCCAAACGCAATCGTTGCAACCACAACTTGAACATTGTCTCGTTGGAAATCTTGCTGAACGCGTTCACGTAGTGCAGTTTCCATTCCCGCATGATACGCTGCAGCCGAGACGCCTTTATTTCGCAAAGTTTCTGCTATACGTTCCACCTTCGAACGGCTATTGCAATACACAATGCCGCTTTTTCCTTTTTGAGCTAACACAAAACGCGTAAGCTGCTCCATCGGCTTAAACTTTTCTTCCAACGTATAACGAATATTCGGACGATCAAAACTGCCTATGTATTTGTGAGGATTGTCTAATTTAAGATGAGTGAGAATATCCTGTCTCGTCGCGTAATCCGCTGTCGCCGTTAATGCCATAATTGGCGCATTTGGAAACGCTGCTTTTAACCCGCCAAGTTGGGTATATTCAGGGCGAAAATCATGCCCCCACTGTGAAATACAATGTGCTTCATCAATGGCGATAAAGGAAATTTGAGCATAAGAAATCAGCTGAAAAAAGCTGTTTGTCATCACTTTTTCAGGCGAAACATATAATAATTTTAATTGTCCTGAAATCAGCTTATTTTCAACTTGCTGTTGTTGTTCTGGCGTCTGACTAGAATTTAGAAAATCGGCTTCAATACCGTTTGCTTGGAGTTGATCCACCTGATCTTTCATTAAAGAGATCAAAGGCGAAATCACTAATGTGAGACCGGGAAAACAAAGTGCTGGAATTTGATAACACAAGGATTTTCCATTTCCTGTGGCCATCACCACTAAGGCATCCTGACCGCTTAACGCAGCGTGAATCACTTCTTCCTGCCCTTTGCGGAAAGATTGGTAACCAAAAACAGACCGCAACGTATTAAGTGCGGTCGTTTTTAAGTCTGTTTTTTGCGGGGCATGTTCCGCGAGTTCGGTCATTAGAATGTTACCGTTTCTCCGTGAGCAGCAACCGCCTCGGTTAACGAATCCCAAAAGTGTTTACCATCATTTGCCACCCAATCATTATTTTTATAGGCAAAATGGAATCCGCCCAAACGGCTCGCAAGCCAAAGTTCAAGAAGTGGTTCTTGCTTATTGATAACAATTTGTGAACGATCATCAAATGTAATGGTAAATACCGAACCTTGCGTTTCGCAATCTACATCACAACCTTGATTCTCTAGCTCTTCTTCAATTTTTTGCCAAACCTGTTCAATATTTTGGTGAAATTCTGCAACATTCATAAAATTTTCCGATTAAATCTGATAGAATGCCGTGAATTATAAAGCCTTTCGCCTCGTTGGCAAAGGCAGATTTTACTTATTAGAGAGATTGAAAAATGAAAAAATTACTTTCTATTTTATTACTCAGTGCATTCTGTACTTTAGTGACAGGTTGTGGTGTAAAAGGGCCATTATATTTTCCTGAAAAAGAACAACCGCAAAACACGCAAAAAACACAATAAAAACTGACCGCACTTAAAGGATTCCTCATGGATTTTTTCCAATATAAAAACGAGCAACTTTATGTTGAAGATTTGCCCGTCAAACAACTCGCTGAAGAATTCGGCACACCGCTTTATATTTATTCGCGCGCTACGCTTGAGCGCCATTGGCATGCCTTTGACTCAGCCTTAGGAGAGCATCCACACTTAATTTGCTATGCCGTAAAAGCTAATTCTAATATTGGTATATTGAATGTAATGGCAAAATTAGGCTCAGGCTTTGATATTGTTTCACAGGGCGAATTAGAACGAGTCTTAGCAGCTGGCGGAGAGGCTTCAAAAGTGGTTTTTTCTGGCGTGGCAAAATCTCGTGCCGAAATTATGCGTGCGTTAGAAGTGGGCATTCGTTGTTTTAATGTGGAATCTATTGCGGAACTACACCATATCAACCAAATTGCGGGTGAAATGGGTAAAGTAGCCCCTATTTCTTTACGCGTGAACCCCGATGTTGATGCCCATACTCACCCTTACATTTCTACGGGATTAAAGGAAAATAAATTTGGTGTGAGCGTAGATGAAGCACGTGAAGTCTATAAATTAGCTGCAACCTTACTTCATGTAAAAATTACGGGTATGGATTGCCATATTGGCTCTCAGCTGACTGAATTACAACCCTTCTTAGATGCAACTGATCGCCTTATTCGTTTAATGGAACAATTAAAAGAAGATGGCATCACGTTAAAACACTTAGATCTCGGTGGTGGTTTAGGCGTAACTTATACTGATGAAACGCCACCTCATCCAAGTGATTATGCGACTGCGCTGCTGAATAAATTAAAAGATTATGAAGATCTCGAAATTATTCTAGAACCTGGTCGAGCGATTGCGGCGAATGCGGGTATTTTAGTGGCTAAAGTTCAATACTTAAAAAGTAATGAAAGCCGTAACTTCGCGATTACCGATACTGGCATGAACGATATGATTCGTCCAGCGCTCTATGAAGCTTATATGAACATCATTGAAATTGATCGCACTTTAGAGCGTGAAAAAGCCATTTATGATGTTGTAGGCCCTGTATGTGAAACCTCTGATTTCTTAGGTAAACAGCGTGAGCTCGCCATTGCTGAAGGGGATTATATTGCTCAACGCTCTGCTGGAGCTTATGGTGCAAGCATGTCTTCAAACTATAATTCTCGTCCACGTACGGCAGAAGTACTAGTGGATGGAGAGAAAGCTCATTTAATTCGTCGCAGAGAAAGCCTCAGTGAATTATGGGCTCTAGAAAGTATTGCAAAATAAACAGATAGAAATAAAAAACGGTCGAGGCTTACATCTTGACCGTTTTTTGTATAACTAAATAATTCGAGAGAACTGTTGTCGTTTTGCCGCTGCTCTTGAATAGGTATCAAAGCATAAACAAATATTACGGATTAATAAGCGACCCTTAGGCGAAACTTGTAAGCCTGTTTCCGTTTCAGAAATTAATCCATCTTCAAGTAATGGTTTTAATAACTGTAAATCTTCAGCAAAGTGCTTTTTGAAATCAATATTATATTGATTTTCAATTGGTGCAAAATCAAGCTTAAAGTTACAAATCAACTGCTTAATCACATCACGGCGTAAGCAATCCTCTTCTGTCATCGCTAAACCTTTATGTAATGCAATTCCTGAATTTTCCACATCATGATAATAATGTTTTAATTCTTTTTGGTTTTGAGCATACGTATCACCCAATAAACTAATGGCTGACACACCTAAACCGAGCAAATCACATTCTTCTTGCGTGGTATAGCCTTGGAAATTTCGGTGTAATACACCTTTCTCTTGAGCAATTGCTAATTCATCATCTGGTTTAGCAAAGTGATCCATACCGATAAACTTATAGCCTGCATTGCCTAAGGTTTCGATCGTTTTCTGTAAGATTTCTAATTTTGTTTCCGGTGCCGGTAATTGATCTTCTTTAATTTTTGCTTGTCCCGCAAATCGACTTGGTAAATGAGCATAGTTAAAGATACTTAAACGATCTGGATTTAATTCAATCACTTTATGCAATGTAAACATAAAACTTTCCACATTTTGAAGTGGTAATCCATAAATTAAATCAAGGTTCGTCGATTGAAAACCTAACTCACGAGCACGAACAAGCAATGCATTCACAAACTCTTCATCTTGTTCACGGTTTACCGCTTTTTGAACCGCTTTATTGAAATCTTGTACGCCCATACTGATTCGGTTAAAACCAATATTGCGTAAATGATCAAGCATGTCGAGTTCAATCTCGCGTGGGTCCATTTCAATACTGACTTCTGCATTATCCGCAATCGTAAAATGGTCTTTAAGCATCGTCATCAAACGAGCTGATTGTTCCTCTGTCAAATAAGTCGGTGTACCACCGCCCCAATGCACTTGAGTCGTAACACGATTTTTGAATAATTCTGAGCGCACTTTGATTTCTTTTTCAAGGTAATCAAGATAAATATCCGCCTTATGTTGATGACGAGTAATCACCTTATTACAGCCACAGAAATAGCAAAGTTTGTGACAAAACGGAATGTGTACGTAAAGGGAAAGTGGTCTTTCCGGATAACGATTAGCCGCTGCAATAAAATCTTCGTTTGTGTAACTTTCATTAAATTCTAATGCAGTTGGATAAGATGTATAACGAGGTCCTGATTGGTTATATTTTTGAATTAACGCAAGATCCCAAATAATTTCAGACATTAAGCTTCCCCAAATTTTTCTACATCATTTAAAAACTGACGTAACTCCAACATAATTTCTTCTTCAAATTTTGCTTCTGCACTTTCTCGCTCAAGATCGAGTTTCATTCTTTCTTTTTTTAACAATGCTTTCCGAGCTTCATGCGTAGGCATTTCTTTTACAATATTATAAAGTGCATACATCGCTTGATATGGCTGCAAAGATTGTCCAAAAGGGAGTAAAAGCATTGATAAACGAATCACCCCTTCTGAATGGTTACAATCTCCATTTTGCATCGCTTTAGCGATAATTACCATACTCTCTTTTAGGCGTTTTGTACGCGCTATTTTAGCCTGTTTAATGATAGTGTTTTGATGGCGTAACTTCCTAAGTAATTTGAAAGCATAAAATGATACGCCAGCAATAATTCCCAAGGCAATGATACTTAAAATAATCGGCCACATGACAATTATCTGAATTGGTTGATATCAATTTTCTCGAAGGTTAGATAGAGGTCATCCTCTGTTTCTTCTTCATCTTGAATACCCAATTCTTCCATTAACTGAGCAATACGATCTAAGCATTCATCCACAAATTGTTGATCTGCTTTACTAATCGTTTTACCTTCATCTAAGGCATCCAACAATTCATTTAGAATTTCATTATTTTCTAAGCGTTCTAATTCAACTTCAGGCGCAAGTTTTTTCGGTTCTTTGACTGCTGGAATTGTCATCCCTTTCTCAGGGTTATTCACAAATTCAACAATCAGTGGAACCTTTTTACGACTGCCAATACGCGGATCTTTTTGTTCAACGACTTGATTATGCTTATTTTGCTCAGCGTTACTATGACGAGAACCCGATGCTAAACCTTTATGTTTACGTTTTTTCTTATCTTCTCTTGCTTTAGCATCTAATTCATAACGTGTTAATTTCTTACCTGATAACTTCGGTGCTTCAGGTTTCTTATCCGATTTACGAATTGGCATAATATCGCTAATTTTACGACTTTTCTTTTTACGAGCCATTTGTGTTATTTATCCTATAAAAAATTTTGGTGATTGTACCATTCCACCTATATTTTCTCATTAAAAGATTTAAACATCTTTTAATAAAACTCTTCTGATTTTGACCGCACTTATATTGTCAAAGTAATCTTTAACAAAACTCCATAAACAAAAACCCCAAGCCATTCAGCTCGGGGTTCTACATTCAGTACCTGGCGGTGTCCTACTCTCACATGGGGAAGCCCCACACTACCATCGGCGCATCGGCGTTTCACTTCTGAGTTCGGTATGGGGTCAGGTGGGACCACCGCTCTATCGCCGCCAGGATTATTCCTTTAATAACTTTTCTATTTCTCTCTGCTCCGCTAT